>CAWAEU010000015.1:0-181172 GCA_963780975.1 uncultured Acidobacteriaceae bacterium
GCGGCCCCATAGCCACTTCAAGCAGCTCCCCATCGCCGTCCGGCTTCATAACGGCGGCCGGTTCCAACCTTCCGGCTTGCGCTTCTCGTGCACCAATCCAGTCACAGTCATTGCCCGGCGGACCCGCCCTTCCTCGCGGCTAGCGCAGCCCGATGCGCTTCAGCCCGGGCTCAGCACATGGTCGTGCGCCGTGGGCTCGTATTCGAAGTCGTCCGGGTCAACGTAATCCCGCCGCATGGGGTGGTCTTTCAACGCAGGCCACATCAGCAGGCGTCGTAGGTCGGGATGCCGGTTAAACATGATTCCGAAGAGGTCGAAGATCTCCCGCTCCTGAAACTCCGCCGATCGCCGAACTGGGAGTCAGCGACGGCAGAAAAACGGGATCGGTGCGGTTCACCGTCTTCATCCGGAGGATTACCGGCCCGTGCTTTTTCGCAACTGAGTACAAGTGATACACAGCCTCAAGGCAGCCCGGTTCCACACGCTTGCGTGTCTCTTCCACCGTTTCTTCGGCGGTTTGCTCCACGCCGTCCACGGTCTTGGTTACGGGCTTCGTCACTTTCACTTTTTCGGTAATTTCCTTGTCCGGCCAGTCCACGCCGGTCGCATTCGACAGGAAATCGAGGGCCAGCTCATCGTCGTCGCGCAGAAATATTGCCACAGCGAGCGCATTCTCGGGTCAAGACGCAGCGAGTGCTGCCCGCTAACGCTCGGGTTGGGCACAATTTCCACCCCCGAACCCGGCAGGGCCGCATCGATTGCCATCTTGATTCCTTCTACCGTCATCATTACCGAATCACCACCGGTACCGGCCACACACCCTTGTTTGAAGAAGGCTCCAAATCGTGCTCACCCTGCTCAGGCACCGGAAACTCGCCCTGCGCCTTAGCATCCAGAAACCGTGGTCGATCCTCCCCGGTCAAATGCTGCCCGTCAATCTTCTTTTGCAGCGTCATGAAGGCCTGCAGCAGAGCCTCGGGCCGCGGCGGACAGCCGGGAATATGCACGTCCACGGGTATATACCGGTCGATTCCTTTCAGCACGTTATATCCCTGCTTGAACGGGCCGCCTGAAATGGCGCATGCCCCCATCGCAATCACATACTTCGGCTCCGCCATCTGGTTATAGAGCCGCACCACCTGCGGCGCCATCTTCTTGGTCACCGTTCCGGAGATGATCATCAGGTCAGCCTGCCGCGGCGACGGCCTGAAGACCTCCGCACCAAAGCGCGCCATGTCGTAGCGCGCCATGGTGGTGGCAATCATCTCGATCGCGCAGCAAGCCAACCCAAACTGCATCGGCCAGATTGAGCTCCGCCGTCCCCAGTTGTAGAGCTCCTCGATGGTCGTAACGAAGACGCCCTGCTTGCCGAGTTCGATCTTCAAACCTTCTTCAACCATGGTCGCTTTGCTCCAGTTGTCAGTTATACAGCTAAAAGTTTTCAGTTGTCTCCGTTCTCAGCCAGTGCCGCAGTTTTTTAACTGTCTGACTAGCGCTGTAAGACTGATCGACTGATCACTGTCTTCACGCCCAGGTCAGCACGCCCTTGGCCCAGGCCCAGGCCAGCCCCTCAATCAGCATCAGCACAAACACCAGCATGGCCACGCAGGCCGCCACGCCCAACCCGGTAAACGCAACCGCAAAGGGCAGCAGAAACACCGCCTCCACGTCAAAGATCAGAAAAATGATGGCATAGAGGTAGTAGGCGGAGCGGAACTGCATCCAGGCGTCGCCCTTTGACACCAGTCCGCACTCGTAAATTGCGTTCTTGATGGCGTTTGGCTTGGCCGGCGAAAAGATCTTGCCCCAGAGCCAGGCCAGCCCCAAAGGGGCCAGTCCAAAGCCCAGTGCCGCGACAAATAGAACTGTCAGAGAAAAATAAGGATTTGAGGCCATCTTCGGAAAGAGATCCTTCTATATAAACCTACCAGTTTAAGCCTGTTTCTGGCCAAGCTGAAGATTCACTCAACCTTATTTCGTCGTACTAAAACGGCTACGCAGCAGAAGTCACTCCCTGGGCAGCCGTTCGATCAATATGGCCATTATTGATAATTCAGGTTGATTCGACTTGCCAGCTGACGCCAGTCAGCTGCTCTGAGACCTGCCAAAGTTTATGTGCAGCTTCCTGATTGCGCGCTCGCGGGGAAAGATAGGCCTTTGCAGGCGGGCCGTTGAACTCAAGAAACTCCCCGGGCCCGTAAAATCCACCGGGCATGGCGTCTTCAGAATTCGCGGCAAACAAGGCAGGCTGAGCGCCCTGAAAATCAGAATGGTATGTGCTGGTCACCAGCAGGCGTTTCAGCCGTGAAAGCATTCTGCTGTCATCCAGATCAATCGCGTTCAGCTCCGTTTGTGGAAATCTCGGATGCGCGGCATTGCTCATCAACTTCCAGCCATGTGCGTCGCTTTGCCTCTGCAGCTCAAGCGCGAAAAGAATCATGGCCAGCTTGGACTGGAAGTAGGCCGCCCATGGTTTATATCTGCGCTCGCCTTGCAAATCGTCAAAGCGGATGGAGCCAAAGCGGTAAGTCAGACTGCTGATCTGCACTGTTCTGGGCTGCGAGCTGCGAATAAGCAACGGCAGCAACTGTGCGGTGAGGGATAGTGGCCCAGGTAGTTGGCTACGAATTGCATCTCAAAACCGTTTGCGGTAATACGCCGTTCGGGCAGCGCATGCAATGTCGCGGCGTTAATGAGCAAATCGAGCGGCCGGCCTTCCCGGGCCAGGCGACATGCAAATGCAGAAACGGAATTCAGATTCGCCACGTCCAGCCACTCAAACCGAGCCTGGGCATTCAGAGTGAGCGGACGAATATTCCTTACTGCCTCGTGTCCGTGCTGCTCATTTTTGTCGGCGATGATTACATCCACGCCATCCTTCACCAGTGTCCGGGCGATGGTGAATCCAAGGCCACGGGCAGCGCCGGTGACTACAGCCAGCCTTCTTGTCTTGGGGGGAAGATTGTTGTTTGCCCATCCGGGGAAGGGGAGGGGCACACTTTTAGGCTTGTCCAAATCGGTTACCTTTACGCTTTCGCTTACTAAATGACTGACTAGTCACTCAATAATAATTTCAAAAAAAACTACTTTCCGCCCAGCCCTCTCCAAAGTGCCTTGAATCCGAGCTCCTTGCAGACCTCCGCATATTCGGGGTGAGCGGTAATGAATTCCAGGGTAGTCTCCGCCTGTGCGCGCATTAGTAGTACCAGGAACTCAGGTGGAGCGTGGCGGAGCTCAGTGCCTCCAGCGACCTCTCGCGCGACTCGCAACGCTTCAACAACCGCTAACGTTGGAGTTTCGTTCTCTTTGTAGAGCTTGCCGGAAGCCCGCAACTGCGTTTGAACAAACATATGTCTCGGGTTTTCCGCTCCAAATCCCAGGAATTTGTCCCAGATATACCTCATCCGTGTGCGCGCATCCTCAGCATGAGGAAAGTCGTGCATGTTCCGGCTGAAAGCATTTCTCAACTCAAGATAGAGCTCAAGCATCAGCTCTTCCTTGGTCTTGAAGTAGGTAAACAGGGTGCCTTCAGCGACGCCCGCAGACAGGGAAATGGCCGATGTCGGTGAAGCCGCGACTCCTCGCTCAGCAAAAATACGCAGCGCCGCATCGAGAATCGCCTGGCGCTTTTGTTCGCTTTTTGGCCGTGACATAGACCCTCACAGTGTGGCTATGATGAGCGCGTGGTCACTCATTTATATGGTAAGGCAAACCCGTCAGCAATGCAAGCTTTTTTCTGCGTTTCTTTTTCAGATTAAAACTGGGGTATTGGCCACCCCAGCCGTCCCAAAGACCCGCCGGTACCGCTCCACCTCGCTCGGCTTTCCCAGCGCCTTCGCGTAATTGTCTGAGAGCTTGACGGCTGGCCTGCCCTCAACATCGGTGAGCTTGCACACCAGGCTCAACGGATTGAAGCTCTCATCTCCAAGTGGATTGCAGTTGCGAAAATCGTTGGTCAAATATGTGCCCCATCCGCCGCTGAAACGAATCCGCCGTCCCGGCTTCCACTTGAGCTCATCCTCAAAGTCGCTGGCCCGCTCAAAATCCTCCGGCTTCGCCCCATTCAGCAGCGTTCCGCCAAAGTAGGCATGGAGGCCAAGAATCTCCTGGACGTCGAGCGCGTCAGAGGCGATGAGCCGCTTTTGGCGTGGGTCGCGCCCGCCCTGCTCTAGCCAGGCGATATATTCGTCGCCGGCCACGTAAGGATCCTTGCTGTCCATGCGCTGGCCGGTCCAGTCGGCAACCCACTCCGGCGCATGCTCAAGAAACTGCGTTGTCCCGAATGTATCCGGCAGCAGAATCAGCAACTCGCCCTGGTAGGTTTGCTGCCACAACTCCAGCAGCCTGTATTGCGCTGAACGCAACTCCTCATCGCTGTTCGCCATCGCCGCCAATGCCATGGGAAGCTCGTGCCCGTTGGTGCCGATCGCCTCCAAATCGTGCTTGTAGGCCAGGTAGGTATTCGAGCTGCCGGCAAAGCTTGCGCCCAGCACATCGCTCATGGCCTTGACCACGTACTCATGCCACAGAAAACTGTGCCTGCGCCGCGTCCCAAAGTCGCTTACGTTCAGCTTTGGGACTCCGCGCAGCCGCTCCATCTTTTCCCATAGCCGGGTCTTGGCCCGCGCATAAAGAAGGTCCAGTTCAAACTCGCTCAGACGCTTCAAACTGGCGCGCGTCTTCAGCTCGTCAATGACCGAAAGCGCATAGATCTCCCACATCGTTGTCTCAGCCCACAGACCGTGGAAACTAAGCGAAATCTGCCCATCCCGAACCGACAGATCGTAATCGGAGAGCCGGAAATCACGCTCCAGCCACTCAAGAAACGCCGGCTCAAAGATGCCGCGCTTTCCATAGAACGTGTTGCCCGCCAGCCAGATCAATTCTGACTTGTGGAAGCGCAGTTTTCTCGTCGCTTCCAATTGCTCGCGCAACTGATCAACGTTGACAATCTCGCCCAGCCGCACCGATTCCGTGCGATTGAGCAGTGTAAACGAAGCATGGACGGCTGGAAAATGCTTCCAGATAAACTGCAGCATCAGCAGCTTATAGAAATCCGTATCGAGCAGCGAGCGCGTAATCGGATCCAGTTCCCAGTTATGATCGTGCGCGCGCCTGGCGAGGTTAACAATCACAATAATCTAACTCTAATTGATGGCATGCCAGGTGCTTTACCCCTCGATCTCTCCCGCCATCGAATCCCGCACATCGTCCGGCAGAGCAGGCATTGCGCCTACCTGCGAAGCCACCCACGCACCCCAGCGATTCCCAGCCTCGTTCAGCGTAGCCAGGTCTGCCCCGCGCAGCAGGTAATGCGTCAGCGCCGCCGTAAATGCGTCGCCCGCTCCGATTGTATCGGCCACCTTTACCTTGATCCCGGCGTGCGCGTGCCACTCATCCCGCGTCACCAGCAAGCTCCCCATTGCACCGCGCGTTACAGCAACCATCTCCAGCGATGGAAACTCGGCAAGCAGCCGTTCCGCGTCCACGCGTAACGCCTCCTCTGCCAACCCTTCGCTGGCCTGGAGTCCCATCAATCCCAGCAACAGAGGCGCTTCAGCATCATTCATCTTCACCACGGTGGCCAGCTCCAGTGACTCCTGAATCACCTCGCCGGAGTAGAACGGCGGCCGCAGATTGACATCGAAGACACGAATGCAAGCCGAAGAACTCTGTGCCACCAGCGTTTGAATCGTCTGCCGCGATTCCAGGCAGCGCTGGGCCAGCGACCCGAAGCAAAGCGCATCTGCCCGCTCAGCCAGCCGCACCCACTCGTCGGTAAGCTCAAGAAAATCCCACGCCGACGGCTGGTGAATCGTATATCGCGGCTGTCCGCCTTCAAAGTAGACCGTTACGCGTCCCGTCTCATGCGCCGGGTCCACCTGCAACAGGCTCGCATCCACAGGCAGCGGGTCAAGCCTGTCAACCGTTGACCGCCCCGGATCGTCGCGCCCGATGCGGCTCAACAGAGCTGCATGATTACCCAGTTGACCCGCCATCACGGCGAAATTTGCCGGCGCGCCGCCCAATAACCCCATCGACGAGGACCTGTCGATGGGGACCCCACTCAGTCTTGGCCCCTCCGGCAACACATCCCACAGCAGTTCGCCCAAACCCAAAATCAGACGAGGTTCTTTCATAGTCGTGCTCCCTAACCTCTATCTCACACCCATCGCCAAACCGAGCAATCTTCCCAATTCGACGAAGCATACTCCCCCTCAGGCTGGTTGGCCAAAATTTTGTGATCCGCAATCGCATCTGCCCGTGACCGGCTCACCTGGCCTTTGAACAGCCGCACAAATCCCGCCTGCCGCTCCAGAACCTTCTCCTGCTCGTTGTTGGCATACAAAATATCCAGTTGCCCCGGACGCCCCGCAAAGCTCGTCGCCAGCGAGTCTAGTAACCGCCGCATCACCTGCGCGTTGAAAGGATTAAAGAGAAAGGCCACGCACGGCCCCGCCGGAAATTTGAACTCCACCGCATCCCTGCAAACCACGCGCATCGGCGCCAGCGCGCGCCCTGTCGCCCGCCAAAGCGCTGTATTTTTCCGTGCGATGCGCGCCAGGGTTGGATTCAGCTCCACTCCCACCACCGAGCGAAACCGATACTCCGAGGCCAGCAGCATCGCACGCCCCATCCCCGCGCCCAGGTCAACAAAGGTAAACTCGTCAATCGGCGCAACTGGCCGGCTGCGACGCCAGCGCACCACCAGCTCCCGCATCACTGAAGGCGCAACCGCGTAGTAAGCCGTACTATGCCGGTCGTTCCGGTGCCCGCTTTTCAGGTGCCGTCCTGCAATCAGCCCGCTGGTTCTGGTTCCAAACTCCAGGTCAAAGGGATGCCGGGTAAATCCCTCCTTCACCTTGAGCCCCGGCAACAATCGCCCACGCTTCGCTGCCTGCACCGTATTTACACGTTCTTCTGCTCCAACTTTCACGGTTTGAACCTTAGCACAGCCCGCAACCCTTCGTACCATCCGTCGAGTGAATTGTCGGACTATGATTATCTTTATGAAAATCAGAGCGCATTCATCTCCATTCGCGGCCTTTGCCTTGCTGCTTTTCCTGGTTGCCGGTTGCAGTCTTGCTTTCTCTCAAACCGGCGCCGTTTCCCAGCCCGGCCTGGCTCCCACGCCGCCTATGGGATGGGCAAGCTGGAACCATTATTTCTGCGACTACAACGACCAATCCATCCGCGATCAGGCAGACGCGCTCGTCTCCAGCGGCATGCGCGACCTGGGCTACCGCTATGTGCTGATTCAGGAGTGCCTCACACTGGGACGCAATGCCGACGGCTCTCTGATTGTGGACGCTAAGAAGTTTCCGCATCGAATGAAAGCGCTGGTCGATTATGTTCACTCCCGCGGCCTGAAGGCAGGCACTTATACCGATATTGGCGTCAACACCTGCGCTGGCGCGCCCTATCAAGGCAGTTATCAGCATGAGAAACAGGATGCCGCTACCTTTGCCGAATGGGGCATGGATTTTGTTGAGATGGATTATTGCAATCGCCCCGAGGGCGTAACCGGCCGCTCAGTTTATGAGCGTATGGCCGACGCAATCCAGAAGACCGGCCGCCCGATGATCTTCTACATCTGTTCTCAGGGCAGCGAGCGCCCGTGGACATGGGCGCAAGGCAAAGCCCAGTTATGGAGGACAGACGACGATATCAGCGGCGTGAAGAACCATGTGGAGTGGCCAAGCGTGGTGAAAAATTTTGAGTCGAACGCCGCTCACGCAGCCTTCAGCGCTCCCAACAGTTGGAACGATCCCGACATGATTGAAGTGGGAAACCAGGGTCTGACGCCCGCTGAAGCGCAGACTCATTTTTCCATGTGGGTCATCTCCGCCGCGCCACTTTGGGCCGGCAACGATCTTACCGCGATGAGCGAAGCGGATCGCGCCATTTACACAAACGCTGAAGCCATCGCCATCGATCAGGACCGGCTGGGCGCAGGAGCTACAAAAGTAGCGGAATCCAACAATGGCATTGAGGTGTGGGTGAAGCCATTGGGCAGCATCGGCAGCGGCGTTAACGTAGTGATGCTTCTGAATCTGAATGCCGCGCCGGCGGATGCAACGGTTCAATGGGGCGATCTGGGACTGAACGGCAAGGTAGACGTCCGCGATCTATGGGCGCACAAGGAGTTTGGTAAAATCGCGGGCGGCTACTCAACGCATCTTCCCGCGCACGGTTCTGTTTTGTTGAAGGTCAGCGGAGAATATGACTGGTCAAAAGGCGCAGTGTATGAAGCCGAGTGGCCGGGAAATCTTCGTGGAGGGAACGCGGAGCTGATTGTTTGCCCCGATTGCAGCCGCGGCTATGCCATTTCATTGCACGGCTCCGACCCTGGCTACTCAGTAAGCACTCTTGCCTTTACGCACATTGGCGTTCCGCAAGCTGGCAAGTATTGGATGAAACTTAATTACGTCAATAGCATTTATGAAGACAAGACTGTGCAACTACGGGTAAACGAAGGTCAAAGGGTGGATTTCAAGCTGCCGAGGTCTGGTTATGGATTCGCGAGGGTTCAGGTAGATCTAAAGCAGGGTGATAACTCCATTGAGTTCAGGTACGCAGGAAACGGCAGCGTAGATATCGACCGGCTCGCAGTGAGCCAGTGATCCGAATTACAGACTAGCTGGAATAGTCGGCGTTGATGTGGATGTACTCAACGGTCAGGTCGGTAGTCCAGAAGACACATGAGCCTGAACCCTGGTGGAGCTGGATCGAAATTGAAAACTCACGCTGCGTAATGTAGTCGTGAGCAGCGGCCTCATCAAATTCCGCCGCGCGGCCTCCATTGCGGCAGATGGGCAGCTCGCCAAAACTGATATCGATTCGGTTTGGATCGATCTGGGCGCCGGAATAACCAACGGCGGCAATCAGACGTCCCCAATTTGGATCGCTCCCTGCCCACGCTGTCTTCACCAGCGGCGAGTGCGCAATGGCCTTGGCTATCTTGAACGCATCCGCATCCGTTGCCGCTCCTTCAATGTGCAACTCCACAACATGACTGATGCCTTCGCCGTCGGCCACAATCTGTCGCGCCAGCGAAGTGCACACTTGGGTCAGCGCAGCGGCAAATTCGGCATTCTCCGCGCCGACGACCACGCCGCTGGCTCCTGAAGCCATCAGCAGTACAGTGTCGTTGGTGGAAGTATCGCCGTCTACCGAGATGCGATTGAAGCTGATCTCAACCGCATGTTGCAGGTAGCCGTCGAGAATCGCCGGTTCGACCTGTGCGTCGGTGAGCACGTAAACCAGCATGGTGGCATGGGGAACAAGCTGCGGAAAAATCATCCCTGCGCCCTTGCCGAATGCTGCAATGCGAACTTCTTTGCCGCCGATTGCAATTTCGTGCGAAGGCAATTTTCTCCACTGTGTCCGTAGTGAGAATGGCCTGCGCTGCCTGATGGAAGTGATCGGAATCGGCGCCGATGTTATGTGGCCAGGTCGGGAAGCACCGCGACAATTTTTTCAGCCGGCAACGGAACGCCGATGATGCCAGTGGACGAAGGAAAAACCTGCTCCGGCGGGCAGCCAAATATCTTTGCGACGGCTGCGCAAGTGGCGCGTGCAGCGTCCAGCCCGGCCTGCCCAGCGGCGCAGTTGGCGTTGCCGGCGTTGATGGCGGCAACACGCACCTTGCCACCGCTTGCGCGCAGGTGTTCTTTATCCACAATCAACGGAGCTGCGGTAACGCGGTTGGCGGTGAAGACAGCGGCGGCGCTTGCCGGAGCGTCGGCCACAATGAGGGCAAAGTCGGCGCGGCCGCTTGCTTTGAGCCCCGCTTTTGCTGCGCCAAAACGGAAGCCGAGAGGGAGAGAAAGTTTTTGGATCGTCTGACATTCTTCGATTAACCCATTTAATCTAGCAGGTGAGGGTTCAATGACAGAGAGGCGGAAGGAGCGCGCGGAGAGTTGGCGGAGCAGAGCGAGTTTCTTGAGCTGCGCGCGGTAAATATGGCGCGTGGCGATCGTGTTGTGCTGCACGATGTGAATCTGAGCATTCGCGCTGGGGAGCATGTGGCCATCCTGGGGCCGAACGGGTGCGGCAAATCGACTTTGATCCTGGCCATGACCTGCCAGATTTATCCCATCGTGCGGCCGGGAATGGTGGTGCGCATCTTCGGGCGCGAGCGCTGGGACCTGACCCAGTTGCGCAGGCATTTCGGCGTGGTGGCGGCGCGCGAGTTGCCCGGCGAGCGAACCGCCGTCACCACTGGCCTCGACGCGGTGATTGCGGGCTTCTTCTCAGCCTCAACGCTGTGGCCCAATCTGCATGTGACTGCCGAAATGCGCGAACGCGCAGTCGAGGCTTTGGAGCGCATGGAGGCAAGCATCTGTCTGACCGCCTGGTGGGCGAAATGTCAGCCGGTGAAAAACGCCGCATTCTCATCGCCCGCGCGCTGGTTCATCGGCCCCGGCAACTGCTGCTGGACGAGCCCTCGAACGCGCTCGACCTTGCCGCACAGCGTGAATTGCGCGAGACGCTGCGCAAGCTGGCGCAGGAGGGAACGGGACTGGTGCTGGTGACCCATCATTTGGGCGACATTCTGCCCGAGATCGAGCGCGTGATTCTGATGCGCGACGGACGGATCGTGGGCGACGGTCCGCGAGAAGAATTACTGACCGAGTCGAGACTGAGCGAGCTCTTCCACACGCCGGTTCGTATAGGGCGCGATGAAGAGTGGCTGCATAGCTGGTGAAAAACAGGGGACAGTATCTGGAGAAGGAGTTGATCTCCAGAACCACTCCACTTGACGCGCCAAGCCCGGCAGGTTAATTTAGCGGTACACGGGAAAGGAGGTTGATCCAGCTGATGAAGAGTGATTATTCCAGTTGTTCGTTACGTGAGGTGACTGAGGCCTGAGGCCCTTGCGCCCCAGCCCCAGATAAGACCCGGCGGAGGGTAGTTCCGCCAACGGCTCTGGCACTCGCCTGAAGCGCGAAGGCCTCCAGTCCAATCCCAACAGTCCACCGGCAGCGGCCTGGGCATAATGCTCAGGCCGTTGTTGCGTTTGCAGTGCTTTAGCCGCAGCTGTGCGGTAGACTTGGACCCGATGCGCGTCTTTGGAATCGATTGCGGTACCGAGATCACGGGATTCGGCGTCGTGGAGTCTTGCGATACCAGCCGCGAGCCGCAACTGGTGCTGAAAGTCATGGGAGCGATCCGTCTGAAGAAGGCGCTCTCAACCTCGCAACGGCTGGAGCAGGTTTTTCGTGAGCTGACCACTGAGATGGAAAGTTCGCAACCTGACGCTGTGGCAATTGAAGAGGTTTTCTACTCGGTCAACGCAAAATCAGCGCTGAAGCTGGGCCAGGTGCGCGGCGTGGCGCTGTTGGCTGCGGCCAGGCTGGGGCTGGCGGTGGCCGAATATGCGCCGCTCAAGATCAAGTCCAGCGTGGTGGGCTATGGGCTGGCGAAAAAAGAGCAGGTCCAGTTTATGGTGGCCCGCTTGCTGGGATTGGCCGAGCCGCCGCAGCCCGCCGATGCTGCCGATGCGCTGGCCATCGCCATCTGCCACATACACACCGCGCAGACACTCATGCTGCAAGAGCAGGGTATTGAGAAAAAGGATAAATAAACTTATTCTCTCGTTGGTTTTGATGTGACTTTTTCGAGCGTCTGTCTGTCCTAGAGAGTGTATTCGTTTAGATAAGAAAGCGAACATCATGAAGTGCATTGAGAAACGAAGCGGGTTGGCTGGAAAGAGATTGTGTTCCGGTCTGGCGGCTCTTGCCCTGGGAGCTTTTCTTCTGGCGCCTGTTCTATGCGCCGAAGATGCGTCTCCGGCACGTGCCGTGCGGCTGGGCAGCGTAGACGGGCAGGTGCAGATATTTCTAAACAAGCAGCTTGCTACAGATCAGGCGGTTGCGAATATGCCGCTCTTTGAGGGAACCGAGGTGGTGACCGCGGATGACGGCCGGGCCGAGATTCAGTTTGAAGACGGCAGCGTGGCGCGGCTCTCGCCCAACAGCTCTCTCGCGTTGACGGTCTTGCGCGGGCAGGACGGCTCTGGCGATGCGGTGATTACGATGGAAGTGGGGCTGGGCTACTTTGAGTTGCAAGGCTCAGGCCAGGCGGGAAACATTCGCGTCCGCTTTGTCGATAGCGTGGTAACGGCCAGCGGTTTAAGCGTGCTGCGCATCAATCTCGATAATCCTCCGGGTAATCTTGCGGTTATAGCCGGCAACGCGCACGTTGAGCGCGGCAACGTCCTGACTCTCGACCTGCATGGCGGCGAAAGTGTAGCGATGAATGCCGCCGACCCTACACGCTATCAGCTATCTGAATCCATCGAACCGGATTCGTGGGACGCGTGGAACTCTGACCGTGACCAGGATCTGGCCTCCGAAGCCGCGTCACGCACCACTGCTGCCAACGGATTCGAGGATAATAGCAACCCTGCCTGGAACGACCTGGACGCAAACGGCAGTTGGTACAACGTGCCCGACCAGGGAGCCATCTGGTCGCCGAACGATGCCGCCAGCCCTGACTTCGACCCCTACGGAAACGGCTACTGGATCTCCGCACCGCTGTTTGGCTACAACTGGGTTTCGGGCTATGGATGGGGCTATCTTCCCTTTCAGTGCGGCGTGTGGAACTACTATGGCAACTTCGGCTGGGGGTGGTCTCCGGGGAGGGGTGGATGCTCGCCCTGGTGGAGGAACGGCCATTACGGCGGTCCCAACATCGGCACGGGTTATGCCGGTTATCGCCCGCCTGTGATTCCGCGCCGGCATCCATTCGGCGATGGGAACGGGGCGAATGGTGGCGGGCCGCGGATGATCGCCGTGAATCGGCAATCCTCAAGCGGAGCCGATGTACTGCCGGTGCGCGACCGGTCCACTCCGGTTGTGATTGCCGGGCATACGGTGCAGCCTCTGCGCCCACTGAGCCCGCGGCCTCAATACGACCGAGTAGGCTCGGCGTTTATCACTCATACCTCGTCGGGCTATACCATCACCGGCCAGGCGCCGAGGACTTCGAGTGGGTCAGGCTACAACGGCGGGTCCGGTTCCAGCGGCTATCATTCGAGCGGTTCGACGGCGCCGAGGAGTTCTGGAAGCGGCGGCGGCCAGCGTTCAACAGCACCGGTTAGCCATAGTTCTTCAGGCGAACACAGCGGCGGAGGAGGCGGAGGCTACCACGGTGGTGGCGGCGGATCTAGCAGCAGTGGCAATAACGGAACGCACCGTTAATCGGAAGATCCCTTAGGGTGGATCGTTTTTCCGTGCGGAGCAGACTGTTCAGCTTTCAGGCTGTGCCAGAGTGCCGCGAATGCTTCGATGGACAAAGCTTCAGCGCGCGCCTGGGGATCGATTGCAGCATGGGCCAGCGCGGCTGAAACCGCTGTAGGTGAAATTCCCGCTGCTCGAAGATTATTGGCCAGCGTCTTGCGTTTTTGCGCAAACACTTGCCGGACGAAGGCAAGAAAGCTGATTTCTTCCACGCCCAGTTCCGCAATGCGCGGCGCAAACCGCCAGCGAAAGACCGTGGAATGCACGTCCGGCGGCGGCGAGAACGCACTCCGGCGGCAGCGTGAAAAGCTTCTCTGCCGGCCCAAACATCTGCACCGTCACTGAGAGCAGCCCGTAATCGCGCGAGCCCGGGCTCGGCGGTAATGCGGTCGGCCACTTCCCGCTGCACCATCAGCACCGCCCGGTCCAGCGCCGCGTGGCTCGCCGCCAGCTTCAGCAGAATCTGCGAAGTGATGCAGTAAGGCAGGTTGCCCACCACCAGCCAGCCGCTCGCCCGCCGCCGCCGAGCCGCCGCAAAGTCGAAGCTGCAGCACATCCTGCTTCCACCACCGTCACTCGCTCGGCTGGGAACTGCGCGCGCAGATGCGCCGCCAGCTCGTGGTCCAGTTCCACAGCCACAACATGCGCTGCCCGCGCAGCCAGCGCCCCGGTAATCGCTCCGCGCCCGGCCCAATCTCCACAACCGTTGGCCGCGCAGATCCCCCAGCGAAGCCGCAATCCGCTTCACGGCCTGTCGCATCGATTCAAGAAATTCTGTCCGAGCTTGGGTTTGGCGGGCATGGGCTCGCTGATGGTAGATGACGCTCAGCCCAGCCATCAGGCCGCCGCCCTCGATCCCCGTTCGAGCACGCCCCAACTTGACCGTAGTAGACTTGCCCTTTGATGGCGCAGATCTGCCCATCGATTCCTCGCGTCGCGCCAGCCAGGGAGAATTCCGATCGTTGCACATAGTCTTTGCCGCCTCCGAGTGCGTACCGTTTGCCAAGACCGGCGGCCTGGCCGACGTGGTCGGCGCGCTGCCGCCGGAACTGGTCAAGCTCGGCCACCAGGTCACTGTTTACCTGCCCCTCTACGCCGGCGTGCGCCGCACATCGAGGGCGAGCTCAAGCTACGCCGTCCGCTCCATCACCATCCCTTTCGAGCACTACAACCGCTTCGTCGGCATCGTCGACGGCGGCAAGCGCGACGGGGTGCAGTATTACTTTATCGATTGCCCGGAACTCTTTGACCGCGAGGAGCTTTACGGCACCAAGGGCGGCGACTATCCCGACAACTGGGAGCGCTTTGGCCTGTTCTGCCGCGCCGTCATTGAAGCCGCCAAGCAGCTCGGCGTCCCGACAGTCTTCCACGTCCACGACTGGCAGGCCGCGCTGATTCCGGTCTATCTGCGCACCGTCTACGCGACTGATCCCGTGCTGCGCCGCGCCGGCAGTCGTGCTCACCATTCACAACGCCGGCTACCAGGGCTGGTTTCCGCCTGTCACCACCGAGCGCCTGCTCTTTCCCTGGGACATCTTCACCATGGACAAGGTGGAGCAGTTCGACAGCTTCAACTTCCTCAAGGGCGGTCTGGTTTACTCCGACATGCTCACCACCGTCAGCCGCAAATATGCGCAGGAGATTCAGACCCCCGAGTTCGGCGAAAAGCTCGAGGGCGTTCTGCGGCAGCGCGCGGCCGACCTGCGCGGAATTTTCAACGGCGTGGACTACGCGCAGTGGGACCCGGCGACGGACGGCAATCTCGCCGCCCATTACACGCCGAAGATCTGACCGGCAAGCAGGCCTGCCGCGCCGACCTGCTGCATGCCTTTGGCCTCGAGAAAGTTGCGGACTGACGACGCCGGTCATCGGCATCGTCTCGCGCTTTGCCGCGCAAAAAGGCTTCGACCTCGTCGCGAAGATTGCCGACAGGCTGGCCCAGCGCGAAGTCGCCGTGGTGGCGCTGGGACCGGCGAGCCGCTTACGAAAAGTTCTTCCGCGACTGGGCCTTCCGCCATCCGGCCAGCGTGGCCGTCAAATTGGCTACGACGAAGCGCTCGCCCACAAAATCGAAGCCGGCTCTGACATCTTCCTCATGCCTTCGCGCTACGAGCCCTGCGGCCTCAACCAGATGTACTCACTCAAGTACGGCACCGTGCCCGTGGTGCACGCCACCGGCGGCCTCGACGACACCATCGAAGAGTGGAATCCGGAGCAGGGAACTGGAACCGGCTTCAAGTTTGCAGGCTACGAGCGCAGAAGCTCTGCTGGCTGCAATCGACCGCGCCCTGGCAGCGTTCCAGGACAAGAAGGCGTGGGCAAGCTGATGCGCAACGGAATGGCGCGGAATTATGGCTGGGCGAAGCCGGCGAAAGAGTACGCCGCCATTTATGAGGAAGTGGCTCGTCGGCGGAGATGACGGCCTGCGCCCGTTCTCCGGCCTGGATATAGGTTGTTTAAGAGCTATTTGCGGCCTCTTTGTCAGACGGATACTGTGGCTAATTTCCTGCCTGGACGCGATTGAGCGGGCCTGCTGACAGTTCGCGGCTGCTTGCGGGCTTCAGTCCAGAGGCTGACGCGGATGTTGAGGCGGTCAGAATAATAGAGCAGCTTCTCGATGCTCACTTTCGCGATTTTTCCCTGAAGCAGGTTGCTGACGGATGGTTGGTACTCGTCAAGGAGATCCACGAGTTGACGCTGGCTATAGCCGCGCTTCTCGATCTCGCGGAGGATGGCGTCGAGCAGGTCAGCCTTGATCTTGAGGGCGGCCGCCTCGGCGCGGGTGAAGCCGAGGTCGTCGAATACGTCGCCTTTGGTGATGTGGGCCGGCTTGGTGGTCATTGGATTTTTCATCTTTCGCGCAGCCGCTGTTGTACTGCTGAGGACTTCCTTGGAATCGCCTTCCCACGCTATATCTACTAGCGGCTTGCTCATCTTGCCCCGCTTTTAAGATTATACAATATTTCTTATAACGTCGGTAACGGCTATAAGAATTGAAATCGGAAAGGGGATCGGATCCCATGTTCCAAAGCGAGACATGCGGCATCCGGCTCGCATTGAAACCTTCTAATGAGGACAATCAGGCTTTTGTCTTTCACCGCTGCCGCTTCGCACGCACCTGCTCGGCCATCTGGCGGATAATCCGCTCGGCCAACTGATCAGCCGTCAGAGGGATACCGTCGTAGAGTGCGTGGACTTCCCGTCCCACGTTCCGCGTGCCGCTGACAATAAGCTCGATATTTGGGTTCTCTTGGTGCATATACCAGCAGCGAATCGAGCCACTCCCGGGGGTGTACCACAGATTCAGCCATGCAGCCTCCGGTCCATACACGTTGGAGCGGCGCTCAACCCGGACGTAAATGTTGTGCTCTGCACCACCACTGACTGACTTGGGAGCACTGCCGTAGAGTTCCTCGCCTTCCAACTTCTCCAATCCCTGCGCGTTGGAATGCAGAGCGAGAGCAAGCTGGTCCCAGAAGGCTGGCCCTCGCAGCCGGATAAATTCTCCAGCCTGTAGTTGCCGTTGCAAGTCCGCGTCAGCCTTGCGCTTGGCCTCGGCTTTCTGATCGTTTTCTTTCTGAATCCAGCTTGGAACAGTAGACATAGTAATTTCCTCCTGCGCTACGACGCTTTTGGATAATCAAACTTGCACCAATGACAGCGTGGCAACCGTGTAATCTTGGGAGCGCCGGATGCCTCGATCACCACTCTGAGGCACTGCTCGTAAACTGCCTTCCAGCTGATTGGCTTACCCTCAAAGATGAGGTTCTTGGCCGCAGCTGCCAGCACTCTCTTCTGAGTGATTGCATCAGACGGCACAATAATTACCAGTCCGTGCACCTGGGTGCAGTCAAACTTACCCTTCCGGCTTTCGCCGATTCGCGCAACCACTTCCTGCTGGAAATCGCGTTGGTTGTTCGTCACTATCAGCAGGTTCTTTACTGAGGCGACTTCCACGATCTCATCGTCACACGATAGACCGCTCAGGCCGACTTCCTCTAGTTGAACGGCCTGCCGTTCAGGAAGAACCGATTGGAGGTGACGGACATCATTGTCGAGTAGAAACTTGAACTTAGCCACTTAGACGTTCCTCTACAGGAGTCAACAGAGCAGAAGAGAACAAACTAACCCATTATCGCAAGTTACCACACTCTGTCCACAATTGCAAATTGCAACCACTATGGATAGGCGTGTGAACGCACTCCCAAGAACCAATCCAGAGGGATGGCGATTCAAAACCTTCTTCGCAATCTTCTCTCTACCTTCGCTTTTCGTCAACAGGTCAAGTTCCAAAACGCACCAAAGATTCTTCATGCTTGTGCAACCTCTACGGTGTTATCAATCAACCGGCTGGACTTGGTGGAAATGCCGCCAGATGGTTTCGGCGGTTTTGCGGGGGACTACGGCGGCCAGCGATTCGGCGGTGGCTTGCTGCACGTCGCGGAGGCTGCCGAAGTGGGTGAGCAGGCGCTGGCGGGTTTGCGGGCCTACGCCGGGGATGTTCAGTAGCTCGGAGTCGCGGTCGCGCATGGCGCGGCGCTGGCGATGGTAGCCGATGGCGAAGCGGTGACTCTCGTCGCGGATGAGCTGGATGAGATGAAGGACCGGCGAGCGGCGGTCGAGGACGATGGGCTCGTCTTCGTTGCCGTAGAGATAAATTACTTCTTCGCGCTTGGCGATGGAGGCTAGCGGCTGCGACGTGAGGCCGAGGGATTCGAGGGCTTCGGCGGCGGCGTGGAGCTGGCCCAGGCCACCGTCGATGAGGATTAACGAGGGGAGAGTGGTTGGCTCCTTCTTGCGAGAGTTATTGCCATCAGGGGCTAAAGCCTCGGAATCTTTTTGATGCCATCGTAAGGCTATTGGTTTCTGCATCAATAGCGTCCTCGCCGTCCCTACGGGACTTTGTAATGAATTTGGGGAATTCCTTTTCCCCACGTGAAGCGCGGGGCTAACAAACTCTGCGCCTCCGGCGCGTTTCGCTCTGTGCTTCCAGCGCGTTACCTGGCATTTCGTTGACTCCTTGCGGCGTTTTGATTCCTTCGAGCAGGCGGCGGTAGCGGCGCGTGACCACCTCGCGCATGGAAGCGAAGTCGTCGACGCCGAGGACGGTCATCACTTTGAATTTGCGGTAGAGCTGCTTGTTCATCTTGCCGTCTTCCCAGACGACCATTGAAGCTACGGTTTCAGCGCCCTGAATGTGAGAAATGTCAAAGCACTCGATGCGGCGGGGAAGTTCGGGAAGCATGAGTGTGTCGGCGAGCGCCTCCTGGATGGCTTTGCGCGAAGGTTCGAGGACGCGGAATCGCTGCGTGTAGGACTGTTTGGCGTTTTGGCCGGCCAGGTCGACGAGGGAACGCTTTTCTCCGCGCTGAGGCACGACCAGCTCGATGCGATGGCCGGTGCGCTCGGTGAGCAAGGCGGCGAGGGTTTCGCGGTCGTCGAAATCGACGGGGACGAGGATGGTGCGCGGGACGTAGTGCTGGTCGATGTAAAGCTGCTTGAGCAGGGCGGTGAAGACTGCGCCGGCGTGGAAGGGCGCTTCGGTCTGGGACGGATTGGTGCTTGTGGTATCCCCGGTCCCCAAATGCGAGGGACCGGGGGCACCTCTTGCGGTCCCCAAATGCAGGGATCTCACCAAGACCTGTCCGTGGGGACCCCGGACCGGGGGCACCCAGTTTTTGTGGTGTGTCGGAGAGTTCCTCTTTGGTTGCTTCCGGTAGATCAGGCAAATCTTCCCAGAAAAACTCGCGGCGGTCGACGATTTTTCCTGCGCGGACGTGGAAGAGGTTTACGGCCAAAGAGCCGTCTTCGTAGTGATAGCCAAATACGTCGGCTTCGTCGTCCTGCTCGACGGTGGCAATGCGCTGTTTCTCCTGCAACTGGTGGACTGTGGAGAGTTGATCACGCAGGCGCGCGGCGGTTTCGAATTGCTCAGCTTCAGCGGCGGCTATCATGCGTGCGGTGAGCGTACGCTCCAGTTCTGCGTGCTTGCCTTCAAGGAAGAGCTGCACATCTCGAACGGCGTTTGCGTAAATCTCCGGCGTGGTGAGGCCTTCAACACACGGGCCCAGGCAGCGGTGAATGTAGTACTGCAAACAGGCACGGGGATGGTAGCGGGAGAGATCGACCTTGCAACTGGGAATGAGAAAGCTGCGATGGATGAGCTCGACGATGCGGTAGGCCAGGTTGCCGGGAAAGTATGGGCCGTAGTAGGCTGCGCCGTCCTTGCGCAGGCGGCGGGTGACAAAGACCTTGGGAAAGCGGTCGGCAAGCGTCAGCTTGACGTAGGGGTAGGTCTTGTCGTCGCGCAGCAGAATGTTGAAGCGCGGCTTGCGCTGCTTGATCAGGTTGTTTTCAAGTGCCAGCGCTTCGTGCTCATTGGCGACGAGAATGTAGTCCAGATCGACGGCTTCGCGCATCAGTGAGCCGGTCTTGGCGTTGGCCTGCGCGGCTTCAAAAAGATACGACCGGACACGAGAGCGCAGATTCTTAGCCTTGCCCACGTAGATGACTTCGCCCTCGGCGTTTTTGTAGAGGTAAACGCCGGGCTGGGTGGGGAGGGTGCGGATTTTCTCGTAGAGGTCCATAAGGGCAGCTTCTAGCTGCTAGCTATTAGCTTGTAGCTTCGGGATGCAAGCAACACCGGGGCGCGTCGATCCATCCGTCCGTTGATAGGGTAGCAGCGCTCTGAGGGCCGAGACCTGAGAGCTGAAAGCTGAGAGCTAAAAGCTGGATAGTCCGCGGCCGGGTGGGTGGTGAGCTCGCTGGGATTCGAACCCAGGACCCACGCCTTAAAAGGGCGTTGCTCTACCAACTGAGCTACGAGCTCGTTCAAGGCCGCTGTTTCAAAACTAACACAGGGGGCAGTTTTGCCGCTTCGGCGTCTTCTGATGGTGAAGCAAGAAAGCCAACTTTTAGAGTCATGGAAAGCCGTATCCCACCTCAATAATCGGAAGTGAGAACACTATGGTAACCAGTGCGATCTTGAAAAAGGTTACCTAAGTTGCAAAGCACCGTATAACAATGAAAATGAAGCGATTTATGCCTTCCGAATGACAAGAAAGTGGTAGGAAGGAAACTGTGCAAGTGTTATTGTTCTGACAACAGTACTGCGGCTAGGATTCCGGTTGGGAAGACTTTGCCCCTGCTCGCGCAAGATGCGTGCATAGTGCTGATCCCAGATAAGCGGATGGAGTAGAAACACCGAAGACAAGATTACGGCAGCGGACGATCAAAGAGTCATATTAGCGAACGGCCAATGGGTGGCAAATGACGGATCGCAATACGCAGAGTGATCAATACGAAACGCCGGAAGATGTGGCGACCCTTTATTCCTGGGCCAATCTGCACGGAGCGAAGTACCGGGACTTCTCGGCCTCGCGCGCGCAGACCAGGGAGAAGGCACGACAGCGTGTGCAGGAAGCCATTGATGCGGATCGCCGCCGGGCGCGTGAAGAAGCTGAAGCCGCAATGGCGGCTGAAGCTGCTCGACAGGCAGAAGCAGCGCGCGCCGCCGAAGCAGAACGCGCCGCGGAGATATCCAGGCAAACGGCAGCACGTCAACTTGAGTTAGCCGCGCAGCAAGCCGCACAGATGGCGGCACAACAAGCCGCGCAGTTAGTGGCGCAGCAGGCCGCGGCAGAAAAGGCCGCGCAGCTGGCCGAACAGCAGGCCGCGCAACAGGCAGCACAGCAAGCCGCCGCATGGCAGGCTGAACTTGCTGCACAACAAGCCGCGCAAATAGTCGCGCAAGAGGCAGCGCAGAGAGCCGCTCAGGAAGCAGCGCAGCGGGCCGCGCAAGAGGCTGCGCAGCAAAGCGTCAGGCAGCCGTGGGCCGATCGTTTCTCAATGCCTCCGGCGCCCAACCCAGCATCTGCATCCGTACCGTTTTATCCGCCCCAGCCTCAGTCGTTCGATTATCCGGGCTATACCCCGGCGCAGGCGTCCCGGCCAATGCCGAGCCAGCAGCAATACTCGCCGGCACACGAAGAGAGTCAAATGCCTCCCCGTTCCCCCTGGGGCGCGCCTGATGCAATGGAAACCGGCAGTCGTCCGGCATGGCTCTCGGTAGAGCGTCGTAGAGACGTGCCCAGCACGACCGCTCCACAGGCCCCGTTACAGCAGGTTTCTGAGGACTCGCTGCAGGCTCCCGCGACCGCGTAGCCTCACGCTGGTTCGCATTGAGAAGTGTTTTCGATGGAGTTCAGGCGCCGGTTGAAGCGCCGCCTCCTGTTCCAGCGCAGTCGCGCGCTCCGGCGATGGCCATTTTTTCACTGGCCGGCGGCGTTGGCAAAACCAGTCTTGTAGCCACATTGGGCCGCGCTCTTTCAGCTCGTGGCGAGCGGGTGCTACTGGTGGATACCGCAGCCTTCGGTTTGCTGCCTTTCTACTTTGGCGCACGCGATCAGCGTCCCGGCCTGCTGAGAACCTTCAGTCCTCCGGGAGCCAGTGGCGACGCGCCCATTCAAATGGTAACCATCGATCCCGAATCCCTGGGACCGGAAACGCCTGGTCAGGAGCCACTCATCACGGAGATCGGCAAATATACACGCGGAGTAAGCCGTGTGATTGTTGATCTGGCAACCGCCTCCGGCGCAACCACGCGCAGAGTCATGAAGTTGTCGCCCCTGATTCTGGTGCCTGTAATTCCAGATATGAACTCGGTGGTCAGCGTCAGCTCAATCGACGCTTTCTTTGAGCACAACGGCGGCGGAACCGCCAAGCCGCGCTGCCTTATTACGTGCTCAATCAATTCGATCCCTCACTTCCCTTGCATCTCGATGTCCGCGAGGTTTTGCGCGAGCAGTTGGGCGACCGCCTGCTTCCGTTTTCCCTGCGCCGCGCCCCTGCCGTTAGCGAGGCGCTGGCCGAGGGAATGACGGTAATGGACTATGCTCCCAACTCCACGGTAGCCGAGGATTTTGGCAGTCTTGCCGGGTGGGTGAAGGGCCTTTCTGCTCCCGCGAGCTCCAGCTATCGCGGCGTGCGCTGGAGTGAGCGATGACCGCAACGGGTCTTTGGCAAGACATTGGAGCCGGTGAAAATGTCTTTACCAGATTTCTCCGCCTGCTCTTCCTGCTTCTGGCGGCAATCGTCTTTTATTTTCTGGCCGTACTGCCCCTAACCTGGCCGCAGCAGGCGGTTCTGGGGCTGCTGACCCTGATGATGTCACTGGCCCTGGCGCGCGCCTCTGACTCTTACCTCATCACCCTCTGCCTGATGATGATGTCTCTGTTCTGCACCTTCCGCTACGGATTCTGGCGCATTACGCAGACCGTGCGGTTTTTTCAGGACCCGGCCAATCACTGGGGCGCCATGGATGCGTTCTTTATCTTCAGCCTGCTGCTGGCCGAGATATATGCGTTCTTCATTCTCTTCCTGGGATACTTTCAGACTATTTGGCCATTGCGGCGCGCACCGGTAGCGCTGCCCGACTCGCCGGAGGAATGGCCGCACATCGACGTTCTGATTCCCACCTATAACGAGCCGCTGGAAATGGTGCGCTACACCGCACTGGGCGCGCTCAACATGGACTGGCCCGCCGACAGGCTGCACGTTTACATACTTGACGACGGCCGGCGCAAGGATTTTGAGCAGTTCGCCTTCGAAGCTGACATCGGCTACAAAATCCGCGGCGACAACAAGCATGCCAAGGCGGGCAAC
This sequence comes from uncultured Acidobacteriaceae bacterium, assembly GCA_963780975.1. GTDB lineage: Bacteria > Acidobacteriota > Terriglobia > Terriglobales > Acidobacteriaceae > Telmatobacter. The sequence goes on from CAWAEU010000015.1 coordinate 22,911, forward strand.
ATCAACACCGCCCTCAAGACCGTGAATTCGCCCTACGTGGCCATCTTTGATTGCGATCACGTGCCCACGCGCAGCTTTCTGCAGATGACCATGGGCTGGATGATGCGCGATCCCAAGCTGGCCATGCTGCAAACGCCGCACCATTTTTATTCTCCCGACCCGTTTGAGCGCAACCTGGGCCAGTTCCGCGTAACGCCCAACGAGGGCGAGCTGTTTTATGGAATCGTGCAGGACGGCAACGATTTCTGGAACTCAACTTATTTTTGCGGCTCCTGTGCCGTGTTGCGGCGCACGGCTCTGGACGATATCGGCGGCATTGCCGTAGAGACAGTCACCGAGGATGCGCACACTTCGCTGCGCATGCAGATGCGCGGCTGGGGCACTGCCTACATCAACATTCCCCAGGCGGCGGGACTGGCTACCGAGCGGCTCTCGGCGCACGTGGGCCAGCGCATTCGCTGGGCTCGGGGCATGGTACAGATTTTGCGCACTGAGAATCCGCTCTTCGCACCGGGCCTCAAGTTGCCCCAGCGGCTGTGCTACTTCAACGCCATGGCGCACTTTCTCTACGCGGTTCCGCGGCTCATCTTCCTCTCTGCGCCGTTGATCTTTCTGCTGCTCAACCACACCAATATTCCCGGCTATTGGGCCGCTATTCTGGCTTACGCGCTGCCTCACCTTACGCTTTCAAACCTCACCAACTCGCGCATTCAGGGCGAGCACCGGCACTCCTTCTGGAATGAGATCTATGAGACCGTGCTCTCGCCTTACATTCTGCTGCCCACCATGATGGCGCTTATCAGTCCCAAACTGGGCAAGTTCAACGTCACCAGCAAAGGCGGAGTGGTCAGGCAAACGTTCTTTGACGCCAGAATTGCGCAGCCGTTTATCATCCTGCTGGCGCTCAACATCGCCGGACTGCTGGCCGCTATTCCGCGCTTCTTCATCTCCGATCGCGACCGGCCGGGCACGGTGCTCATGAATGTGCTCTGGTGCGCCTTCAATGTCGTCATCGTGGGTGTTTGCATCGCCGTCGCGCGCGAGATGCGGCAGTTGCGCACCAGCGTTCGCATCAATGTTGTTACTCCGGTGATGGCAAGGCTGCCCGGCGGGCGGCAGATCATGGCTCAATCCTATGACGCCATGACCTCGGCCGAAACCAGGCTGCCTGATGTGCGGCCAATCCACGGAGAAACCATCGACATGTCTTCCGGCGGCACCAGTATCCGTTTCGCCGAAGACGTGGATCTTATGCCGGATACGCAGGTGTTTTTATCGTTTCCGTTGCCCGCGCCGGCTACTGAATTGCCCGCCTACGTGGTTTCCTCTGAAGGGTCCATCCTGCGGGTGCGTTTTGAAGAATTAACGATTGCTGAACAGGAAGTGTTAACCATGGTGCTATATTCCCGAGCGGACTCCTGGCTAGGCTGGGGAGAGTCCCGCGAAAGTGATAACGTGTTGCGCAGTCTCGGGCGCATCTTCCAAATCTCCTTCCACGGCCTGGTCTCGGCCTTCCGCAGCTTCTCTGGCGGGAGGGAAAAGAGTGCCGCCAAGACCAGCTCTCTTTCCATCGCCGATTCCGCGGGAATTATCCTGCTGGTAGCGGCTCTCATTGGCGGCGCGATGAATCTGCACGGACAAGTTCAGGGCTATGCCGGAGCATTGGCGGTCGGTGCCCCTGACAAGAACGCACCCGTTCCCGCAGGCCAGTTCCACGACTCGTTCACGTTGAGCGATGCAGGCTCGCCGCAAATCGAGCTGCACGGCATCGACAGCAGGCACGATATCTACTTCACGCTGCCGCAGACCCACGTGGTTCGCAGCGCCAGAATCCACATCTCTTACGCGTTTTCTCCCAGCTTGCTGCCGCAACTCAGCCATCTCAAGCTGCTTATGAATGGAACGCTCTTCGCCACCGTCCAGCCCACGCCTGGGCAGGCGGGCGGCTCTGACAGCAAAGATGCCGAGGGAGATTTCACCGTTCCTCCCGATCTGCTTGTACACAACAACACGCTCACCATCGAGTTCATCGGTCACTACACCATGGTCTGCGAGGATCCTGCTAACACCACGTTGTGGGCCCGCGTCCACCGCACCACCTATCTTGATATCCATGGCGACCTGCTTCCCCTGGCCGACGATGTGAAGCAGTTGCCCATGCCTTTCCTTGATCCGGCTGTCATTCAGCCGCTCAGTATCCCGGTCGTCTTTGCCTCCGCGCCCTCGTTCAAAGCCATTCAGGCCGCCGGCGTAGTTACCAGCTACTTCGGCATGCTCTCTGAGAACCGGCCGGTGCGTTTTCCAGTTCACATCGGACCCATCCCGCAGGGCAATGCCATCGTCATATCCGATAGTTCGGGCAACATGCCGCCGGGGCTGAATATGCCCACAGTCAATTCGCCGACTGTGGCCATGCGTACCAACTCCAGCGATCCTTACAGCAAAATTCTGATTATTGCCGGCGCTGATTCCAACCAGGTGCTGGTAGCGGCACAGGCCGTGGCTTTGCATAGCGACATGCTTGCCGGAGCGCAGGCCACCATCGATAGCATCCGCCTGCCCAGCAAGCAGCAGCCCGATGGAGCACCGCGCTGGGCGCGCACCGATCAAACTATTCCCTTGTGGAATTACGCCACTGCCGAGCAGTTGCAGGGCGATGGCACGGCGCCGATGACGGTTTATTTCCGCATCCCGCCGGACATCTATTACAGCGCTCGGGAACCGAACGCAATCCTCAGGCTCGTCTATCGCTACAACTCCATTCCCATCGGCCCCATCTCCAGCGCGCAGATGCGCATCAACAATGCCTTCCTAGGCTCCATTCCGCTGATTCCGGGGCAGGAAGTTTCAAAAAAGATGCAGGTTGATGTGCCGGTTCCGGTGGTGAACCTGCGCCCGTTCTCCAACTCGCTCTCCTTCGACTTCACCTTCCAGTTGCTCAAGAAGGGCGGCTGCCAGGACACCACGCCCATCAACATGCAGGCCGCCATCCTGCGCGATACCTACCTGGATCTGCGCGGCTATCCTCACTACGCGCCGCTGCCCAACCTTGAAACCTTCGCTAACTCAGGTTTCCCGTTCACGCGCCTCGCAGATCTGAGCGAGACTACGGTGGTGCTGCCCCCCAATCCCACTGAAGCGGAGATTGAAACCTTTGTCACCCTGATGGGCCACTTCAGCCGCCAGACCGGCTTCCCGGCTCTGCGGGTTACCGTTGCAGGCCCCGAGGCAGCGCAGCAAGGCGCCAGGAGCGACTTCCTGATCATTGGCACCGGCGATGATCAGCCGGTCTTTGAAAAGCTGGCCAACCATCTCTCCGTCGCCCTGCATAGCGGTCAAGTCCAGGTGCATGACACGCAGGGCTTCTTTGTCCCGCTGCTGCATCATGCCTGGTGGAAACTTGAATCCAATGAGCACACCGAATCCGGCGAACTGACCGCCGGCGGCTCGCCCGATGTGGTGATTGAAGGCATCAAGTCTCCTTATGACAAACTCGGCGACCGCAGCATAGTGGCGATCCATCTCAAGGACGCAAGCGTCTTTACGCCCTTCATGGATACGTTTATGCAGGTGCAACAGTCCAGCGACATCTCCGGCTCGGTTGCGGTTCTACATGGAAACACATTCCAGTCGTTCCGCATCGGCGCAGAGGTCTATCATGTAGGCGTGCTGCCGTGGTGGACGCGCATCACTCTGTGGTTTGCTGAAGTTCCCTGGCTGGTCGCGGTCGTGGTCATAATTCTGGCATTTTTGCTGGCCATATGGACAAGGCAATGGCTGCGCAACAAAGCCAGGTCGCGCTTGAAGATGGTTGAGGACTAAAGCAATTTTCCAGGTTGTTCTTTTCCGGCTGCATCATTTTATCCAGCCGCCTGTACCCCTTGTTGGAGAACCGGCGCATGAGCCTTCTGACAACCCGGCTGGGGAAGCGATGGTGGCTGATTGCATCCCTCTTGATGCTCTCGGCGACCGGCGGCTGCAAGCAAGGTCCATGGACGCTTTGGGACTCCTACGCCTCGCGTTTTATTGATATGCAGGGCCGGGTCATCGATCCCCAGGGCGGCGACCGCACCACCTCAGAGGGCGAGGCCTATGCGATGTTTTTTTCGCTCGCCGATAATGACCGCCCCAGCTTTGAGCGCCTGCTGAACTGGACCCAGGCCAATCTGGCCAGCGGCAATCTTGAAACCCATCTGCCAGCGTGGCTGTGGGGCAGAAACAAGGACGGCGAGTGGAAAACCATCGATCCCAACTCCGCCTCAGATGCCGATGTCTGGATGGCCTATACGCTGGTCGAAGCCGGCCGTTTGTGGAAGTCTGCTTACTACACCCGCCTGGGCCGGCAGATGATGGTTCAGATCGTCAAGAGCGAGGTGGCAGACCTGCCTGGTTTTGGACCCATGCTCATGCCTGCGCCCGTAGGCTTTCAGCATGACAAATTCTGGACGCTGAATCCAAGCTATATGCCACTGTTCATCTTTCAGCGCCTGGCCGCAGTAGACCCGGCCGGTCCGTGGGGGCTGATCGCTATCGGCATCCCCGCCATGCTTGAGCAGAGCGCCCGCCACGGCTTTGCCATGGATTGGGTTGATTACATGCCCGGCGACGGCTTTTATCCGGCTACAGAGATGCATCCCGGCAACAAGGAGTCCGATGCTCCCGGAGGCAGCTATGACGCCATTCGCGTTTATCTATGGGCGGGCATGCTCGATGGCGGCGGCAAAACTCGCGCCCGCCTGCTCGAACGCCGTCCCGGCCATGAGCGTCTACCTTGCCGACCATGATGCCCCCCCTGAAAAGGTAAGTGACCAGGGCATTCCAATGGAGCAAGATGGACCTGTGGGATTTTCGGCGGCCGTGCTGCCCTACCTGAGAGCTTTTCCTAATCTCAGCAGGGTTAGCGCCAAGCAGACAATTCGCATGGGAACAGAGAGAAATCAGTCTACGGGATTGTATGGTAAGGACTTGGCGTATTACGATCAGAATCTTGCCCTGTTTGCCACAGGTTTTTTGGACGGTAGATTCCGGTTTGGACCGGAGGGGGAACTGAAAGTAGAATGGAAGCGCTGATGAGGCCAGGCTGCAAGTTTTTCAGAAAGAGTTTCATCGTTGCCGGATGCCTGCTGCTGGCGCTTGAGATGAGTCTTGCCCAAAACAAGACCTCCGGCTCAGTGGAAGCTACGCGCGCAGTTCTGGTGCAGAAGGCTCATGCACTGGAGTCGCGCGGACGGCCCGACATGGCCATCCAGATATGGCAACAGATACTTCTTTCTGACCCTAAAAACACTGAAGCCCTGGCCGGTATAGCCAAGGATTACAAGCTGACCGGCGCTCCTGATAAATCCAGTGATGCGCTGGACCGCTTGCGCGTAATCAGCCCCAACGATCCCAATATCGCCAAGATTGAGGGCATGGCCAGCATGCGTTCGCAGAGCGATGCGCTCCATCAGGCCGGCGATCTGGCACGCGCAGGCAAGCTCGACGATGCTATGCGCATCTACCGTGAACTTTATGGCGATCGTCCGCCGGATGGTGATATTGCGCTGGCCTACTACCAGACCCTGGCCGGCACATCCGGAGGCAAGGATGCGGCTGTTGCCGGCCTGCGCGCCCAGGTTGCGCGTAACGAGGGCGATCCGCGTTTTCCCATCGCGCTGGGCACCGTTCTTACCTACGATGCCAGAACCCGCGCTGAAGGCATGCGCATCCTCAAGCAATATGCCCAGGACCCCGCCGCCCAGGCCGCGTTGCGCCAGGCGTTAGTTTGGGATTCGGCTAATCCGGCCTCGGCCGACGAACTGCGCCAATATCTCAAGGAACATCCCCAGGACACCGATCTTACCGGCCGCCTGAAAGCGGATGAGCAAAAGCTGGCGCAGATGAAAAACGGCATTGCCCGCACGCCGGAAGAAAAAGCCGCCTTTGCAGCCCTCAACGCTCACCGGCTTGACGAGGCGCAGAACCGCTTCACCGCGCTTCTTGATCAGGATCCCAGCAACGGCAGGTTAGCGGCCGGCATGGGATTTCTGCGCATGCAGCAGAAAAACTTCGGCGGCGCCATCAGCTACCTTACCCAGGCGGAGCAGAACGGATACAAAACCAGGATCGTTGAAGATGGGCTGCTCACTTCGCGCTTCTGGTACACCATGGGCGAGGCGACCAAGGCCTTCGACGAAAACAAATTCGATGTAGCCGGAGATAAGTATCGCATCGCTCTGGATATGCGTCCGCGCAGCCCTGAGGCTCTCATGGGCCTGGCCGGCCTGCTCACCAAGCAGCAGCGTTACTCCGCTGCCGCCGGCACTCTACGAGCAGTTGGTCAAAATCAAGCCGGGATCGCCCGACGCATGGCGCGGACTCTTCCTTGCCTACGCCAACGAGGACCAGAACCAGAAGGCGCTGGCCGTCGCGAATCGTTTGCCCGGCGCGGTCAAGACGGCTCTGAATGTTGACCCCGAATACCTGCGTACCCTGGCCAGTGTCTATCACGCACTCAACCGCACAGCGGATGCTCAACGCGTGCTCGCTCTTGCCTTGACACTGCCCTATCCCGACAACGGCGCAACTCTCAAGAACGAAACCAAGCTCCAGTACGCCGGCATTCTCATGGAGGTCAAGCGTTACGATCAGGCCGCCGGGCTCTATGTGCAGGTGCTCACTGCCGATATGGGCAGCCTTCCCGCGTGGATGGGCCTGGTGAGCGCGCATCATGAACTCGGGCAAGACAACAAGTGCATCGCCGACATTCAGAAGATGCCGCCGGCTACCTACGAGCTCGCGCTCGCCAATCCCGGCTTTCTCACCATGCTTGGCTCCATTTATCAGCAGGCCAACCAGTTTGAAATTGCCCAGGGAATGTTGGAACGCTCTGAAAAGCTCCAACTCGCCGCGCATACCAAGCCCACCGTTGCCTTCCAGTTACAATTGGCAGCCATCTATCTGCAGCGCAACCTTCCCACCCAGGCCTACGAAATCTACCACAACGTGCTGATGGCCAATCCGGACGACGTCGAAGCATGGAAGGGCCTGATCGATACCTTGCTGGCCACCAACCGCAACTCCGAAGCTATCCAGCAGATCTCGTTTATTCCCGCCTCGGTGCGCAAGCAATTGGAAGCGGATATCGACTTTCTGCAAACAGAAGCCAGCCTCTACGCTGCCAGCGGAGACATTCCTCGCGCCGTCAGTTACATGAATCGCGTGGAGACGCACTATGCCAAGCTGAAGGCCCTGCCGCCCGCCGATATCGATGTGCAGAACGCGTGGTTGCTCTTCAACACCCGCAACGACCGCGCGCTCTACCCGGCTCTTATGCCCTCGGTGGCCGCAAGGATCTGACCGTTGTGCAGCGCGAAACGGTCCAGGATATCTGGGCCAACTGGAGCGTGCGCCGTGCCGGAATCGCCATGGACAACGGCAACGTCACCCGCGCGGTTGATATTCTCGATGCCGCGTCTCAGGCATTCCCTGACAATATGACCGTTCGCAAGGCGGTTGCCGGAGGATTTACGCGCGTCGGTCGTTACAAAGAGGCGCTTAATCTTTTCAAGACCATCCCCATGCAGGACGCAAGCGCAGGCGACTTCCAGGGCGCCGTTGGCGCGGCTTTGGCGGCCAATGACCGGAGTCATGCTGAGCTATGGCTGCGCCAGGCTCTCGATCGCTATCCCCGCGATCCTGCCATTCTTTCTCTTGCCGCCCGCTTTGAGCAGGTGCGCGGCGACAATCAACGCGCCGCCGACTACTATCGCGCCGCGCTTGCCGCCATGCCGATGAATTCGGCTACTGACAGGCTGGCCCACACCCTGGTCTATCCCGACTACGATACGAAAGTTCATCGCGCTGTAACCGCGGCCGACTTGCAGCAACTGCTCGATCCCGACTACGAGCCTTTCTCAAAGACCACCAAGCTGCCGCCTTTGCCTGCCTACGGACCCGATCCCTACAACGGCTCGGCTCCCATCGTGCTCACCCCGTCAAGCAAGGCATTGCCGCAGGCCACGCAGCCCACTTCGCAGGAAGCTCCCTCGTTCAATGCGCCCAATGCGCTCAGCAGCCAGAGCCAGACGCCCACCGAGCCGGACTCCAATCCCGCTATCGTAAACATTCCCGCCGCGCAGTCTGCCAACCCGCAGATCTTCAGTCAGAGCGTGAAGTACTTTGACTCACCCGGCACGGTCGATCCTGAATATCCTGAGCTCCATCTGCGCAATGCGTCAAGCCAGTACAGCTTCGTTGAGGCTCAATACACTGATCCGCAGTCAGAGCAGCTCTCCGCCAACGCACCTCATTCCATGGCCTCCGATGCATGGAAGGGTTTGGTTTTCTCATTGATGGCCGGCGGTCGCAACCAGGAAGCGCTTGAAGAAATTGAGAAGATGCCCGCCGACGTGCGCAAGCAGCTCGATGTCGATCCCGACTTCGTGCAGGGCGAAGCTACTCTCTATGCCGCCCTCGGCGAAAACTCGCGCGCCCTCGAATATATGGGCCGCGTAGAAGATTTCTACCTGTTGCGCAGAACACCGCCGCCCGCAGGCCTGGAGATCCAGCACGCATGGTTGCTCTATAACAGCAAGGATGACCATGCGCTCTATCCCATCATGGTGCGCCTTGATATCCGCCGCGACATCACCGCCGATCAGCGCGTGCAGGTGGATACTCTATGGGCCAGTTGGGCCGTGCGCCGGGCCTTTACGGCCATGGAAAACGGCTACCTTCTGCGTGGCGTTGAGCTTTTGCAGGCCGCATCCGAGCAATACCCAGACGACCTGGGTGTTCGCAGGGCAGTGGCCGGTGCTTATTCCAGGGTTGGCCGCGCAAAGGATGCGCTCACTCTTTTCAAATCCATCCCCATGCAGGATGCAAGTTCAGGTGACTTCCAGGGAGCTATTGGATCGGCATTGGCGGCAACGGATATGGCCCAGGCTGAAACCTGGCTTCGCCAGGCTCTCGAGCGTTTTCCCAGCGACCCGGCGATACTGGCGCTCGCCGCACGCTTTGAGCAGGCCCGCGGCAATAATCAGCGTGCCACCGACTTCTGGCGTGCCGCGCTGGCGGCCATGCCTCCGGGTTCGTCCATCCGCAGCCTCGACTATGGGCTGGTTTATCCTCCCGGAGGCTACCAGGCTCCAGTGGCAGGCGATCTGAAGCGTCTACTCGATCCGAAAAACGACCCGCCTGCGCGCACCATCAAGGAACCGCCGCTGCCTTCCTATCCCGGCACATATAGCGCGCCGGCAGCCGTTCCGCCAGCGAATCAGTGGATCGATGCGCCCACAGCCAACCCGCTTCCGCTGCCACCGGCCACGGTATACACTCCGGGAACGCAACAGCAGTCCACTGCTCCGGCAACCGCACCAGCGCCTATCTACGTTCCGCAAAGCATGATGCAGAGCCCACGGACAAGCCAGCCGGTCTTTTACCAGCAGAGCGCCGTGCAGCAAGAGATTGTCCAGCCGGCTACAAGCGCAAACCGGAATGGCAAACCCTCTCACTCCGCGACCAGGGCTTCACAGAATCCCTCCGGCATTTTCACCGGCCAGATGAATTTGCCTGCCACAGAAGAAAACGTCGATTCCACCGCGGCTGTCTCCGGCGGCGTTCCCGCGCAGGCTTCAAAGCCTCCTCCTGCTGAATGGTCCTCCGGCGATTCCCATCCTGTCACAGGGGCGAGGATCTCATCCGAGCCCATGAACAGCCTTGCAACCGAAGCACAGGCCCTTTTTGCCGAGCAGACAGATAGTCAACTCACACAGGGTTCCGCATCCATCATTCACGCCTTACCCAATAATTCAGCAGAACCGCCGGCCAGCCCGAGCGCGCCGCCCGACGTTGCAGGCAAATACACCATGGCGCAGTACACGCCCTCCGCCCAGGAGGCGGCCACAGGCGCATACTCCGCGCCCAAGCAGGCGCAGACCACGCCGCAGCCGGTAGCGCAGCAAGCTCCTCCGCAGGCCGCGAAGCCGTCCCCCACACAGCAACCGGTCATTAACCACACCAGGCACGCAAAGAAGAAAAAGAAATCCACTCCCACGCTGGGCGAGCAAACCGCGCCAACACAAACTGTGGAAACAACGCCGGCTGAGCAGCCTTATCCTGAGCAGGCGCAGCCTCCCGCTGAAGTTCCGCCCGAGCCCGAGCCAGCTGCCACCGGCGCCGGGCTCACTGATCAGGAACTCATCCAGCGCAACCTGCCTCCGTTACGCGGACCCTGGGTGCGCATCCAGCGCGACGAACATCCCCTCAGTCCCCGCGAAGAAGCTGAGAATCAGTTGCACTCCATCGAGAGCGGATACAGTGGCTGGCTGGGCGCTGCCGGCATCGCCAACTATCGCTCTGGTGACCTCGGATACAATCAACTGGCTGACCTAGAGGCTCCGTTTGAGGCATCCGCCCCCATGGGCTACAACGCCCGCATCACATTTGTCGTCAGGCCGGTCTTCCTTGATTCCGGACAGGCCAATGGCAATGCGACACTCACCGTCCAGGGCGCCTCAAGCTCCAGTGTTCCGCTCACTTTGCTTTCCATGCCCGAGCCCATCGGCAGCATGATCCCTACTTCCACCACTGTACCTGCGCAGCAGAACGCAACAGGGCTTGCAGGCGAGCTGCAGTTGGCCTTCCCGCATCTTGCTCTAGCTGGCGGATACACGCCTTACAACTTCCTCGTGGGCACCTTTACCGGACGCGCCATGTGGAAACCAGGGAACGGCCCCATCACCTTCAATTTTTTCCGCGACTCTATCAAGGATTCGCAGCTCTCTTATGCCGGGTTGCGTGATCCCAAGTACAACACCCTCGGCAACCAGGGACCAATCTGGGGCGGCGTGGTTGCCAACTCGGGCAATATCCAGATCGCGAAAGGCGACGCACAGGCCGGAATCTACCTGGGCGGCGGTGGCCAGTACATCACCGGCTACCAGGTCCAGGACAATATCCGCATTGACGCTTCAGGAGGCGGGTATTGGCGCGTGAAGGCTTTCCCGGAGTACGGCACCCTGAGCGTCGGCGCCAACTTCTTCGCCATGCACTACTCGCACAACGAGGACGCATTCACCTACGGCATGGGCGGCTACTTCAGTCCCCAGTCTTACTTCCTGGCCAACATACCCATCACTTTTTCGGGTCACTACCTCACGCACTGGCATTACAACGTCGTTGCCAGCCTGGGCGTGCAGGCCTTCCAGGAGAATGTGACGCCTCTGTTCCCGTCGATCAATACCAATGTCCTTGTGGAGCAAAATTTGGAGAGTAGTACATACTACATGCCTCCTGGTGGCCTACTCTACAGCAACCTGTCCCTGCCGGCCATCACCAGCGTAGGCCCCAACTACGACGTGCGTGCCCAGACCGCCTACCAAGTCAGCCCGCATTGGTTCGCAGGAGGATTCCTGAGCGCTAACAACTCACGGAACTACGCGTGCGTCTCTGCGGGGTTCTATCTACGTTTCATGTTCCGCGAGCAGCCCTCCACGGCGGCCGGACCTACAGGCTTGTTTCCCATGTTCCCGCCCAACGACGGCCTGCGCCCCTTCAGGGTTCCATAAACACTGATCGAAGCTGATTATTAAAGCGAATCCAGAGTGGCTGTATCCTGTTGAACATTGTTGAAGTGTGAGTGTGCGAGTGTGCCGAAGCTGGGTCACACACACTATCACTCACACTCATACTCACACACCGGGTAAAAGGCGCAGGTTCAAGCACGTCGCTGCAACGGCTTATTCATAGGCACCACCTGCACGGTCACATCGCGAACCTCTGATAAAAACCGGTTCAGCACTGACCCGTGCAGAAAAATATCCCACCGTGAGCGCACCGTTTGACCGAAGACCACATGCGAGATACTCTCCTGCTGCGCAAAACGGATCAGCGCGTCGGAGACATTATTGTCGTTCAGCGTAACCACCTGCGCGCCCAGATCCCGGGCCATGCGCTGGTACTCTTCAAGCCGATGGTAGGCCTCGGGATCGCCGTGGCCTTTGTCGTCTTTGGGGCGAATCACATAAACGGCATACCAGTTGCTGGCCAGCCGTCCGGCCACGCGCGCACCCACGCGCAACAGCCGCTCAGTGCCCGGCCGCGTGCTCAGGCACACCATCACCTTCTCAGGAATCGGCGCCTGTTCCAGTCCCCGCGTGCGGCGGTACTCTGAGGCGCGGTTGCTCACCTGCTCCGCGGTTGTGCGCAGGGCGAGCTCGCGCAGCATATTCAGATTGCCGGTGCGGAAAAAGTTGGCCAGCGACTGCTCCACCTTCTCCGGCGCGTAAATCTTGCCCTGGCGCAGGCGTCCACGCAGCTCGTCCACGGTGATGTCGATGTTCACAACCTCGTCGGCGCGCTTCAAAAAGTTATCCGGCACGGTCTCGCGAATGGTGGTGTTGGCCGAGCGGCTGACGGCGTCGTTCAGCGTCTCAAGGTGCTGGATGTTCACCGCCGTCATCACGTTGATGCCCGCGTCCAGCAACTCCAGCACATCTTCGTAGCGCTTCTTGTTTTTGCTTCCCGGGACGTTGGTATGTGCCAGCTCGTCAACCACCACCGTATTTGGATGGCGGGCCAGGATGGCGTCCACGTCCATCTCTTTCAGGGTGACGCCGCGGTAGGGAATCTCGCGCTCGGGAATCACTTCCAGGTCGCGAATGCGGGCCGCGGTCTCTGCGCGGCCATGGGTTTCCACCAGCCCGATCACCACGTCTATGTTTTGCTGGTGCTTCATGACATAGGCGTCGTTCAGCATGTGGTAGGTTTTGCCCACGCCCGGCGCCGCGCCAATATAGATGCGCAGTTTGGCTGGTTCCTGAGTTTTTTCAAGGACAATCTCAGCCATGCGCTATCCCACCTCTACTGGATGACGGACTTCTTCAACCGCCGCCACGGGAAGAGTAAACCTGAAGGTGGTACCGTGGCCCAGCCTGCTTTCCACGGCAATCTGCCCGCCCAGCGACTCCACCAGCCGCCGCGCCAGCGCCAGGCCAAGCCCGGAGCTGCTCTCTGAGAATGCGTTGAAGCGGTCGAAGATGGTGCTCAGCCTCTCCGCCTCAATGCCGCGGCCAGTGTCGCGCACGGTGAACTGGACAAAATCCTTGATCTCTTCGGCAGCCAGCAGTATCTCGCCGTCTTCCGGCGTATAGCGAATCGCATTTGACAGCAGGTTGTTGAGAATCGAATTCAGCGCCCTGCGGTCAGCCCTCACAACGGAGAGATCGGCGTAGGCGTGTATCTCCACGCGGATGTGTTTGTGGGCGGCTTCGTCGCAGTAGCGGTCGCGGGCCTCGCCCAGAGCCTGCAAGGGACGTAATCGTTCAAATTTGAACTCGCGCTTGCCGGTGTCCAGTTCCGCCACTTCGATCAAATCGCCCATCAGGTCGTCCAGCTTCTCGGCTTCAAGGCTGGCCGCGGCCACCAGTTCCGTCTGCAGCGGCTGCAACTCTCCGCCAAAGCCCTGGCCAAGGGAATAAAGCCCGCGCCGCAACTGAAGCAGCGGATCGCGCAGCTTGCGGCTGGCCACGGTAATGAATTGCGTTTTGAAGCGGTCGGTATCCTGCAGGCTGGTTACGTCTTCCAGGGTGGTCACCGTGCCCAGCAATCGCCCCTCGGAGTCGCGCATGGGCGTGGTGCGCAGCCGGTAGCTGCGCTCCTGCTTGCCGATGCGCATGGGCAGCATCGCCGCATCGCCTTCCGCAGCCACCGCCTTCTGCATTGAAACGGCATCTCGGATGGCACTTAGAATCTTGTCCCCGCCCGGCGTATTGGTCAGCGCCATGCGGTCGCCGGCGGCATCGCCCAGCAGCTCGGCGGCAGACTGGTTCACCTTCAGTATGTGCCCTTTGCCGTCAGTCACAATAATGGGTTCAAAGATCGATTGCAACACCGCGTCGGAGAGTTGAAACTCCATCTGTCGTCGTCCGGCTTCAGAGTCGCGCAGCTCCCTCAGTCTCACCGCCAGCCGGTTCAGTTCAGCGGCAATCATCCCAAAGGCATCGCGGCTGCGCCACTCCACCCGGTGTTCCAGATTACCCTGTGCAATGCGGTGGGCATCGCGGGCCAGTTTGTGAATAGGCCGCAGCACAAAGTAGACCGTTCCCAGTTCAATCAGCAGCGCCGCCACTACAAAGGCCCATGCCAATCTGATCTGTCCTGCCGCCTCCAATGCGCGATGGGTCGCCGCCACCAGCCCCACCGTGAGGCCGGCAAGCAGTACACAGCCCAGAATTAGACGCTGCGACAGGTTCAGCATGGCCCGGTCTCCGTAGCGAAATAGAGTGTCTTATCTATATTACGGAATCAGGCAGACGGTGAGCGCATCGTTGTGCCACTTGCAGTCCAGCCCGGGCGGCGGCGGGTAGCTTACCAGCGCCCAGTCCGCGCCAAAATTCGTCTTCAGCCGCTCGAAATCCGCCAGCCTAAAGCTGCTCCAGCTATCCCTCGCTGTGACCTCCCGCTTCCATTCCCAGGCCAGCGTGGGCTGCTTGGTTACCGTGGATGTGTCCTTGTTGGCGTCGGCCATCATGCCGCGCTCGGCCAGCGCTCTGAATCCGTGGCAGTCCTCCTGGGGTGCGGTAGTGTAATTCGGGTCCACGGCAAAGTACGCGTCTACAGGAGTATTGCGGCTAATCCAGCGGAAGGATTGGAGCCAGGGATTGGCGCTGGCCATCATCGGCATTTCAATGTGCGGGCTTGAGGCAAACAGTTGCCGCTGCGCCACAAACATGCCGCTATTAATAACGATCAAAAAGATCGCCCAGCGCCAGACGCGAGCCTTTAGAACATAGCGGCCCAGAGTTGCGCCACCAATCAGCGCCAGAAAAAAATAAACCAACTGCAAATAGCGCATCGGCTCCAGCGTGGTCATGCCGATAGGCGCCGCCGGGCTCAGAATCACCAGCGCCACCGCTTGCTGAAAGACGCCGTAGATGAGAATCGCCGTCGCCAAGAGGAAGAGTGTGGTTTCTCCCCGCTTGCGGGCCACGCGCGCCACCAACCAGAAAAGCAGCAGCGGCCCGATAGCCCCCAGCCATTCGTACCACGTCCATTCGTACAGCAGAAACATATGCCGCGTTCGCACCGCTTCAAGCCAGGGTTCTGAAGGTTTGCCGAAGACCCATGCGAAAGGGAAGAATGCAGTCACAGGTGCGGTTCTAACGGCGCTGCTTCGCCCGCCCCAGGAAAGAAGTCGCGCGCGCAAAGGCTCACTGAGCGTAAGCGCAAGCACGCAGCAGAAGCTGGCACCCAAAGCCCCCATCAGAGGATGCAGCAGGAATGCCAACGCCACCAGCGGAACCGCCTGCCAGCGTTTGCCGGCCATGATCCGCGCGATTGCAAACAGAATCAGAGCTGTTGCCGGATTGCGCGGGTGCAGGTGCTGGTCCATCAGGTAGAGCCCCGTCCCCGCCACCGGCAGCGTAAACATGGCCGCAACCATCGCCACTCCAGCCCAGCGCGCAGTGGTCTCCTCAAACAGCCGTCCCACAATGCTCCAGCATGACCAAAGCGCAACAAACAGGCAGACCCACTGCCAAAGCAGCACTGCCCATGCCACTGGTATTCCAGTCCCCAAAACAAAATGCGCCATCCAGGCGGCAAAGACGCTGGTGCGCATCTGAAGCTGAAAAAAGGCAGCGTCGTGGGGAAAAAGTGCTGGATTAACGTCAGCCTTGATGGCCGCGAGATAAAGGCTGTCGTCTTCCGCGCCAGGGTGATAGCCCATCACCAGAAAACCAAACGCGGTAAGCAGCAGAAGAGGCAGAAATACGCGAAAGAACTTGCCGGAAAGCAAAAGGAATCTTCCTCCTCAGTCCCGCCAGAATAGCACCGCGACGGAAGTTCGGTTTTCGGGCGCCGGTTCGACACAGACATTCTTCGCTTCCGGCGTTACACTACCTCTTCCATTGTCAGGAGGAAAAGAACCAATGCGCTCAAATCGAAGAGATTTTCTTCGCGCCACGGCAACCACGGCTGTTGCTGCCCGGATGCCGTTGCTTCGCGCCTTATCCGGCGCCGCCAACCGGATGAGTTGGTTTCATCAAGCTAAATTCGGCATGTTCATCCACTGGGGTCCTTACTCAGTGGCAGGCATTGAGGCCTCCTGGCCCATCATGACGCCCAACGGCGAGATTACAGAGGCTGAGTACCGCGCGTTGCCTGCCCGCTTCAACCCAACTAAATTCGATCCCCACGCATGGATTGCGCTCGCCCGCTCCGCCGGACAGCGTTATATGGTCTTTACCACCAAGCACACTGACGGCTTTTGCATGTTCGATTCCGAATACACCAGTTACAAAATAACAAACACGCCCTACGGCAAAGACATCGTGAAGCAATTGTCCGATGCATGCCACGCCGATGCCATGCCGCTGGGTTTCTACTATTCGCCACCAGACATGAACCACCCCGGCTTTCGCGACACCTCAAAGCTCTCTGCCACCAATTACCGCGGCGAGACGGAACGGCCGGAGTGGCCGCTGTATCTGGAATACATGAGCCTGCAACTCGATGAGTTGCTCACCCACTACGGCCCGGTAGCGGAAATGTGGTTTGACTCCGACGACTCCCATGCGCAGGCTCGCTACGACGGCCAGCGATTCGTTGACCAGGTCCATCGCCTGCAACCGGCCACTCTTATCAACAATCGCATTGGAGTTCCCGGCGACTTTGCCACGCCCGAACAGTTCATTCCCAAAGCGATTCCGGTCAGGGGAGTCCGGCTCGATAGTCCCAACCACAAGGAAGCCGACAAGCTGCCCATCACCGTGCCGCGGCCCGAAGATTTTCAGCCCTGGGAGTCGTGCATGACCATCAACAACACATGGGCTTACCGGTCCAAGGATCGCGACTTCAAATCCTCTGGCGACCTGATCCGTGCGCTGATTGAGGTCATCAGTCGCGGCGGCAATCTACTGCTCGACGTGGGCCCGCAGCCCGACGGCCAAATCCAGCCGGAATTCGTTGAACGCCTTGAAGCCGTAGGCCAATGGACCCTGCGCAACGCGGCGGCAATCTATGGCAGCACCTACGGCCCCATTCAGGGTGAGCCGTCCTATCGCGCCACAGCCCGCAGTGCAAGCATTTTTATTTTTGTCATGGAACAGACGGCAAGGGAAGTGATCGTTGCGCCACTCGACCACCCGGTGTATCGGGTGAAGCATCTTGCCACGGGCAAACCTGTTACTTTCCACGCCAGCGGCAAAGGGATCAGGATTCCGCTTGAGAAAGCAATCTGGGAGCAGGGAATTCCGGTGCTGGAGCTTCGCTAATGTATTGATAGGATCGATGATTCTTTTGGCGCAGGTTGGAACCGCTACTCTTCAAAGGCTTCGCGTAATGTGGTCAGAGTCGCAATCAGTGTACCTGCGGTCAGCGTACCAGATCGCTTTACCAGTCGCGCTTTATCGACTGCACGGATCTGGTCCAGCAGAATCAGCCCAGTCTTACCACCGTGCCTGACTGCAATGCGAAACGGAGCCGGGTGGCTGCCTGTAGTCATAGGAGCAATCATCACAGTGCGCAAGTGATCGTGCATCTCCGGCGGTGAAATTACCACGCACGGTCGGGTCTTCTTGATCTCGCTGCCAATTGTGGGATCGAGATTGACCAGCCAAATCTCGCCTCGCTTCACCACTTCAGCCTCGCATCACCGTCATTAGCAAACTCGGGAAGCACCAACGCATCGTCGCCAACCGCCGCCAGCTTTTTGCTTGCTTCAGCCCATCCGGTGCGCGGCGAAGCCTTGGGCCTGCGCAACACCAGTGCATCCCCCTCCACCTGCATCTCCGCCTCATCCACCAGCCCCACCTGTTGCAGCAAAGGCTTGGGAATCAGCACGCCTTGCGAGTTCCCCAACCGCCGAATCGTCGCCAGCATACTGCCCTCCATGTAATAACAATGTTACCACATAGAAAGGGAGCAGATTCTACCTTGCCCTCGGATGCGTCCGATCGTAAACCTGCGTCAACTGCGCGGTAGTCAGTTGCGTGTACCGCTGCGTAGTCGACAGCCGCTCGTGGCCAAGCAATTCCTGAATGGCCCGCAGATCGGCGCCCTCTTCCAATAAATGCGTTCCGAAAGCATGTCGCAGCGTATGCGGATGCACGTCGGCTGAGAGCCCGCGCTGAACTGCAATTCGTTTCACGATGCGCCCCACGCTGCGCGTTGTCAGCCGCGCCTGGCCGCCTTTTTTATCCAGCCCGCGCAGTTGCAGGTTGACGAATAGTGCGGGGGTTTTCAATCCCTTGGCCTCGCCGGCCGCCGCCAGCAGCGCCGACCGCTCCGCAAGATAAGCTCGCAGCGCCTGGGCTGCCGCATCGCCCAGCGGCACATAGCGTTGCTTTTGCCCCTTGCCGCGCACCAGCACCGCTTCATTGGCCCAGTAAATATCGTTCAGATTCAGTCCCGTCAACTCCGCATTGCGGATGCCGCAGCCGTAAAGCATCTCCAGAATCGCCGCATCGCGCGCCGGCCAGCTCGCCGCAGCGTTTTTGCCCGGCGAATCCTCCATGGAATCGATCAGGCGATTCATCTGTTCGATAGAGGGTACGCGCGGCAAATGCTTGGGCAGTTTTGGCGTAGCCACCAGCGAAGCCGCATTCTGCTCCACTCGCCCAGTGCGCGCCAGCCACTTGAACCAACTGCGAATAGCGGCCAATGCTCGCGCCGCTGAAGCCTTTGAAAGCCCGCGATCGTAGAGTGTGCCCAGAAAGGCGCGGATGTGCGTGTGCTCAATCTTGTCCACGCTCTGTTGCTGGCCATAATGCCTGGCGACAAAAGCTGTAAAACCGTGCAACTCGCGCTGATAAGCGCGCAGTGTATGCGTCGATGCGCCCCGCTCGTTGGCCAGCACGCGCAGATACTCAGCCACCAGCGAATCCAGCGGCGAAGCAATTTGTGGCTGGGCAGTTGTGCTCATGCCGTCCCCTCATTCGGTTTGGCGCGAGACACCAGACGCAACCCTCCATGCGGCTCAGGGCGCGACGCAGCCTCCGTACTCTTCCGCGTTGCGCGGGGATGATGCTCGCGATGCACAGCCTTCAATCGCCCCAGCGCCAGGTGCGTATAAACCTGTGTAGTAGAAATATCGGCGTGGCCCAGCATAATCTGCACGCTGCGAAGGTCTGCGCCGTGTTCCACCATATGCGTTGCGCAACTGTGCCGCAGCCGGTGCGGGCTGGCAGTGCCGTTGGCCGCCTTCACCACCTGCCACACCCATTGCCGGGTAAGCGGCATGCCGCGCAGGGAGAGAAACAGCCGTGTTGCATCCTGCCGCGTGGCACCAGCCTTCCTCGCCGAGCTGATGCGCGCCAAATGCGGCCTTCCCTCGCGCAGATAAGTCTCCAGCGTCTCGATCGCTGAGCGCCCCAGAGGCACAATGCGTTCCTTGTCTCCCTTGCCGCGAACCTGCACGCGTCCCGCGTCCAGCGACAAATCGCCGGTTGAGAGCGCCGTCACCTCTGAAACCCGCAACCCGCCTGCGTAAAGCAACTCCAGAATCGCCCGGTCGCGCAGCGCCGTGGCCTTTGCCTGCGGATGCTCGGCGGCCATGCCGGCCCGCTCCAGCATCTCTGTCACCTCCGGCTCGGCCAGCGACTTGGGCAGCACCTTCCACGCCTTGGGCGATTCAATATTCACGGTCGGATCGTGATGAATGCGCCGGTCCAGCAGCAGCCACTTATAGAATCCTCGCAGGCAACTCAGCTTGCGCGCGGCCGATCGCGAATCGATCCCGTGTCCGCGCAGATGCTCAAGGAATGCCGAAACGTCCGCCTGCGCTGCCGTCAACAGCACACCGTGGCGCCCCTCGATGAACTCTGAAAATGTCTTTAAATCACTGTCATAGGCCTCGCAGGTAAGCGGCCGCAGTCCTTTTTCCACGCGCAGATACGCCTGGTAGTCCTTCAGAAGCGATAAATTGCCCGTATTGTCCACATCTCCGATTATCCGCGCCACAAACCTCTTTCAACGCGCCTCAGCATTGTTGCCGTACCACGTTCATCAAGGAACCTACTTCATTACCCCAAAGCAACAATCAAATGGCCGTATTGCCTTGTTTCTCTAAACATTCATGTGCAAAACAGGTCCGTTTAAGAGAAAATAGAATTGGACAACTTTCGAGAAGGATTGAGGAAAGCTTGACGCTTACGCAGTTGGAAACACCAAAATGGACCGCCCAGGAATTTGAGCGGCTGGTTCTCGATTGCAATCCCAAGGTTGCGGTCTTCGATTGTGACGGAACGTTGTGGGGCGGCGACGCGGGTTATGGCTTCATGGTCTGGTCGCTTGAGCAGGGATTGGTTTCCCGCTCCACCAGCGATTGGATCGATACCCGCCATCGCGCCTACCAGCAAGGCCATGTCAGCGAGTTGGATATCTGCGGCGAGATGGTGCAGATCTATGCCGGCCTGCGCGATCAGGAGCTGCGTGACGCCGCTGCACGCTATGTGAAAAAGTTCGTGCGCGAGCGCATATTTCCTGAGCTACTCTCGCTGGTTGCAGCCCTGCGCAAGGCCGGAGTCAAGATCTGGGCCGTCAGCTCCACCAACAAGTGGGTGGTCGCGGAGGGCGTGCGCGATTTCGGGATCTCTGAAGATCACGTTCTGGCTGCCGAGGTCCGCGTCAAAAGCGGCATCATCACCACTGAAATCCTCGACGTGCCCACCGACGAAGGCAAGGCGACCACACTCCGGCGCATCGGCCTCAACCGCCCCGATGCGGCCTTCGGCAACTCCATCCACGACCTGGCCATGCTTGAAATCGCCCGCTGTGCCTTCCCGGTTAACCCCTCGCCCGCGCTGCTTCAGGCTGCGGCAAAGAATGGCTGGGGCTACTTCCGCCCCCTGTCTGCCGAGGGAGCCGAGTCTGCTGTTGCAGGGGAATAGTCGAAAAAATTTAATTAAATGTTCTAATTCTTTTGGCGAGTTTACACTGAGACCGTGGAAGAGACGCAGCAAGAAGCCAACTCCCGGCCGGCCGGTCCCGCCCTCCGTTTTGTAGCGGCGGCGTTTATCGTACGCGATGGCGAAGTCCTCATCGGCCAGCGCCGTCCCGATCAGCCCATGGCTTTGCTGTGGGAGTTTCCCGGCGGCAAGATCGAAGCCGGAGAAAGCCCTGAGCAGGCACTTTTTCGCGAGCTGGACGAAGAACTGGGCATCAAGGCCACCATCGGGCCCCGCATCACCCGCGTCCGCCACAACTACCGCCATGGCGGCGCCGTCGATCTGCAGTTTTTCGCTGTCCACGAGTTCACCGGCGAAATCGCCAACCGCATCTACCACCAGTTTCGCTGGGTCCGCTTTGAAGATCTTCCCGCCTACGAATTCCTGGCCGCCGACCGCGCGCTCATCCGTGACCTGGCCGCCGGCAAACTGCTTTAGGGTGGTTCATCGCAACTGATTCCGACTCAATGCCCCGGCATCATCCCCCACAACATCACCATCGTCATACCGATCACTATGATGCTGGTCCCCCACGCAATTACGTTCCACAGCCGCGAGTTTTTATGCTCCCCCATCAAATCCTGGCGATTGATCAGCATCAGCATCAGGATGATGACCACCGGCAGCAGAATTCCGTTCAGCACCTGCGAAAGAATGGCCACGTTGATCAGTTGCGCGTCGGGCAGCAGTAGCACGGTAACCGCGCCGCCCACGATCAGCAGTGAGTAGAGCCAGTAGAAGAACGGCGCCTCCTTGAAGCTCTTGTCCACGCCGGATTCAAACCCCATGCCTTCGCAAACCGTATAAGCTGTCGAGATGGGCAGAATCGAAGCCGCAAAGAGGGAAGCGTTAAAAAGCCCGAAGGCAAAAAGAATGAAGGCGTAATCGCCAGCCAGAGGCCGCATCGCTTCCGCCGCGTCCGCGGCCACCTGGATCGCTCCCATTCCATGCACGTAGAGCGTAGCCGCGCAGGCCACAATAATGAACCAGGCCACAATGTCGGTGAACAGGCTGCCTACAATCACGTCAAGCCGTGATGCCGCGTAATCCTTTACGCGAATGCCTTTCTCCACAATCGACGATTGCAGATAGAACTGCATCCACGGAGCGATGGTGGTGCCTACAACGCCGATGGCCATATACATATAGGCCTTGTCGCTCCACACTTGGCGGGCCGGCAGTCGCACTGTGGCCAGAATCGCATCGTGCCAGCTAGGTTGCGAGAGCACCCCGGCAAAGATGTAGCAGATGTAAACGAATGAGGCGACGATGAAGATTTTTTCCGTGCTCTTATAACTGCCGCGCACCACCATGTACCAGACAAGAAACGCGCAAAACGGCACGGAGATGAACTTGGTCACATGAAACAGGTGCAGCGACCCCGCAATGCCGATGAACTCGGTAACTACGTTGGTATAGTTCACCACCACCAGCAGCACCATCAGCACAAAGGTGAGCCGCAGCCCAAATTCCTCGCGGATCAGGTCGCTGAGGCCCTTGCCGGTGACCACGCCCATGCGGGCGCACATCTCCTGCACCACGATCAGCGCAATGGTGATGGGAAGCATGGTCCACAGCAGCGTGTAACCGTATTGCGCGCCTGCCTGGGAATAAGTGAGGATGCCGCCGGAGTCGTTATCGACGTTGGCGGTAATAAATCCAGGGCCGAGAACGGCCAGAAACAGCAATATCCGGATTCGCCAACGCTTCCACATGCTCGCGGGGTCCTATGGTGGATTCATTTGTAAGTTTCCTCACTGAAGATAACAGGCCGAGCCCGAACAAGCGAACCTCCGGCAGTCACGATCGCCCTCTCCGCTGCCTTGCTTGACACGGCCAACCTCGCGCGACTACAACACTCTTTCAACTCACTTCATCCGGGAGGATTCTCTGAAATGCAACCGACAGGTCAAAAGAATGTTTTGCCCGCACGCCGCAAGCTGCTGGGTTCCATGGTCTCCGCCGCCGCACTGCTCGGCCTGAACGCCGCCGGAGCCGCGGCCAGCCCATCCACCGGCGCTGTTAGTGAGCCTCCCGGCCACGAGCCATGCGGAGCGGATGATCTCTTTGCCCTGGCCAGCCTGCGTAATTACAAAACCCGCCGCTCCTCCAGTTGGGACCGCACCGGTGGCAACCAGGACTGTGTTCGCGTGGATGCCGGAGCGACGGCAACCTTGCTCGATATCACCGGCCCCGGCGTGGTCACGCATATCTGGTTCACCATTGACTCAAAGGACCCTATGCATCTGAAGAACCTGGTTCTGCGCGCATGGTGGGATGGCGAGAGCACGCCATCCGTCGAAGTCCCCATCGGCGACTTCTATGGCCTCGGCCTGGGCGAGTATTACACCTACCAATCGGCTTTGCTGGCCGTGGCGCCTATCAAGGCGCTCAATGCCTACTTCAAAATGCCCTTTGCAACAGCTGCCCGCATCACGCTCACCAATGAGAGCGATATTCCTACGCACAGTCTCTACTTCGCCGTTGATTATGTGACCCTGCCCAGTCTGCCCGGCAACCTGGGCCGTTTCCACGCGCAATATCGCCAGGCCGCACCCTGCAAGGGCTGGACTAACGACTGGGACAACGAGTACAAGCCCCCGGTTGGCGACAAAAAAAATCTGAATGGGGAAGGGAATTACGTTTTTCTCGATGCGGCGGGCAAGGGACATTTTGTGGGAGTCACCCATGCCGTCGAACTGAACCAGGGCCAATGGTTCGGCGAGGGCGACGACATGATCTTTATCGATGGAGATACGCTGCCCACCATCAACGGTACCGGAACCGAGGACTACTATAACGGCGCATGGGACTTTGATGGCCAGGCCTTTGCCTACATGCACAACGGCGCGCCTTACATTGTTAATGCTGAGCGGTTGGGCGGCCGCTGGTGCCTCTACCGCTGGCACATTGAGAGCCCCATCACCTTTGAGAAGTCGATTCGCGTGACCATCGAACACGGCCACGCCAACCACCGTTCAGATAATTTTTATTCGACGGCTTACTGGTACCAGACCGAGCCGCATGCGGCTTTCCCCGCGTTGCCCGCACCCGCTGATCGGATCCCGAGGATTTTCGCAGTGGGCAGCGGACAGGGAGCCTTGCCCGTACCCAAGAGCTAAAGAATCACTGAATGACATGTAATGCAAAAAGGGCACGGCAAAAAGCCGTGCCCTTTCATTTGATCGGAGTCTTTCTCAGGCAGTGAGCGTAACGGGCCTTGCCTCAACCTCTGACTCAGCGGCAACCTTGCTCAGCAGCGAGGCAACCACTTCCGCTGCGCTATAGCTTTCGTGTCCCGGCGCCATAAACTGCACCACTGTATTCAGATCGTCGCCGATGGTCACCAGCGCAGGCTCAATCACATCGTTCTTACGCCTCTGCGCGTGGCCGATGTTGGCCAGCAGCGCATTGCACAGGCATTTTCTTCCCACGGTCTCTTCGATTTTGCC
The DNA here is from genome assembly GCA_963780975.1 of uncultured Acidobacteriaceae bacterium. GTDB lineage: Bacteria > Acidobacteriota > Terriglobia > Terriglobales > Acidobacteriaceae > Telmatobacter. The sequence goes on from CAWAEU010000015.1 coordinate 47,290, forward strand.
GCCCTTGGCTACATAGTTGGCCACGGGCTCGGCTGCGCAGCGGTAACCGATATTGCCGTCCGGCGCGTTATAAGGCTCCCGCAGATAACCCAGATCGCAAATCCGCGTTCGAGCCGCTGCAACATCAGGATCGGAGTATGAGCCGTCAAGTAGCGCAACCTTGAATGGAAATCCCGTTGGCGAAGCCAGCGGATCGGTAAACACCTCGCCTGTCCCCGTGGCCGCATGGGTCAACAGCGACTTCTTCAGGTCGGGGCGCAGCCCTGATTCCTGGCTGAACGCAAAGGCGGTTCCAACCTGCACGCCCGCCGCGCCCTGATCGAGCGCCTCACGCACCTTCTCGGGGCTGCCATATCCGCCTGCAAGCCAGAAGGGAACGCCCAGCGTTCGCAACTCAGCGATATTCACCTGGTCCCGCTCGCCGTAGATCGGCTCGCCGTTTTCGTTCAGTTGCAGCTTGCCGCGAGGGGGCGCATTGTGCCCGCCCGCCGTCGGACTTTCAATCACCAGCCCATCCACTCGACCCGTAGCACGACGCAGCATGGTGGTAGCCAGCGTGTTCGAGGAGACGATAGCCAGAAATTTTGGACGATGAAGCAACGGCAGTGGGCCTTCAGCGTAGTCGGCCGGATTGAAGTGCATCTGTGTATCCTGCCCCTGCACGGCGCCCGTCACGCTCAGCTTGTATTCGGCGGCATGGTGGGCGGCCAGCAGATCGAGCACGCCGGGAATGTGCAGCGGAATCCCCGCGCCCATCAGCACATAACCAACGCCGGCCAGCATCGCTCCGTAGATCGAAGCCAGATGCGGCATTTGCACCTTCTCAAGAAAATTGATCCCCACCGGGTTCTTGTGGCCTTCTTTTGCCAGGAACACCTCAACAAAGTTGCTCACAATGCACAGCTCGATCGCCTTGCGCAGGTCCTTGCGCTGGTGCACGGGCGTCAGCGGATAGGGCGCATCCACGGGCTTGCCGTCGGCAACAAAATACTCCTGCCAAATTCGCCTGGCCATCTCGGGAAATGGAAAAGCATCCAGTCCGCGGCGCATATGGCCGCCCTCGTCGCCATCGGCAAGCCGCCGCACAAAAAGCGCGTCAAGCGCCGTGCCGGAGACTACGCCTAGCTGGCCGAGTTTTGAGACAGCATTGGCAAGGCGCCAGTTCGACACGCCCACACCCATACCGCCCTGAATAATTTTTGGGAACTGGAGCATATCTGGATTCTTTCACAAATCCGCAACATGTGTGGATTTTCTCTCAGCATAGGCCCACAAAGGGTACTGCACGTGAGCAATATTGATCACATTGGGAATTATTCCAGGCTCTTGTTTACAAGCACTTACAGCTTTTCGCGTGAGAAATCGATCGCCTTCAGGTCAGCTAATAGCCCCTTTCAAATGCATCTTTAACGCCGGGATAAAAGGACAGGTAGCAAAAGATCAGCAAATTCCAGGCAATGCTGATAAGAATAGCCAGCTTGTATTCATTCGACATGGGAGGGAAGTTGATAGCCACTTCACTCCTGATAATCGAATCGAGCACCAGAAAACGTACCGTGCTGACCAGCGAATACGATGCCCAGAAAACGGTTGCCCAGCGCCACTTGTCTGACAGCGTCCACAGCTTAAAGGCCAGCAGGCCGCAGAGGACGCCGACAAACAAGAAAATAAACGGTAGCCCCTGGACATAATTGCTCTGCATTGCTGCGGGCATACCCGGAATCGGCCGAAACATGCGTGGCAGCATGCTGAAGGCAAGCGAGGGGTTTGCGACCAGGAAGCTGGCTATCCCGGAATCCGGATCTCCCCAGGGAACCAGGGCAAGGAGCAGAGAAACTACTGCCTTGATGAGCATGTACACGGCGACGATTGAAATCAAAATCGGACGTCTGCTGGGCGGCCGAGTTTCAGAGGGCCGGTACTGGGCAGGAATATCAACATGCGTAATCCCATGCATCCGTGGTGGCTTTGAACCGTTTGTCTGATCCGGCATTCTCTCTCTCCTCATCCAATTCCCCGTCCCACGTCATCAAACCTAAGTTCGGTTAACGCCAGCCGGGATGATTTCACAATACAAATTGATTACTGAATTGGAGGAAGTGTAGCATCTGAATATTGCAATCTATATCAGAATTGTTTGCGCGGAATCTTTGCAATCAACATCAAAGCTTTTCGCGCAAAAAGCTGATTACGTGGTCGGCTTGCACCTCGCCCACCATGCGGCCCTGCGCGTCCACCACCGGCAGCGCGTGCAGGTTATATTTGTCGAAGAGCTCAGCCAGGTCGCCCTGGTTCATATCCGCCGGGCAGGAGAGCACGCGGGGCTCGGCCAGCACCGCCAACCGCGTCTCCGGCAGCGCCATCACCAGCCGCGACAAGGAAATGGCGCCGCGCAGAACCCGCTTTTCATCCAGCATGTAGATCTCGGTCACGCTCTCCGGATCGCCGTCGAAATTGCGCAGCGCCTGCACCGCCTGGGCCACTGTGGCCTCCATCCCCAGGGAAATAAAGTCGGTGGTCATTGCGCCGGCGGCCGAGTCCTCGTCGAACTCCAGCAAATCTTCCACCTCCTGGCGCTCTTCCGGCTCCATCTCTTCGAGAATCGCGTCAGACTGCTCCTCAGAGAGCTCGGCCAACAGGTCGGCTGCCGCGCCTGGATCCATCTCCTCCACAATGTCGGCAATCTTTTCCTCGTCCAGCTTCTCCAGCAGTGACTTTTGCAGCTTGGGATCCACTTCTTCCAGGGTTTCGGCGGCTACCTCTTCATCCAACGAAGTAAAAACGGCTTCGCGCTCGGCCGGGGCCAGGTCTTCAAGAATTTCAGCCAGATCAGATGGGTGCATCTCGGCCAGCCGCTCATACTCGATGCGCAGCTTCACTCTTCGTGCCGGGTCCACCTCAATCACGTCAACAAACTGCCAGGGAATGCCGTGCGCGGCCAGCTTGCGCGAGAGCGTCTCCAACGTAGCCCTTGGCAGCAGGCCTTTGAATACCCTGCGAAAGGCCCCGCGCAGCCCCACCTCGACCTCGGCCACGCGCAGCAGGTGCGCCGCGCCACGCCCCAGCCACTCCAGGTCCACATCGTTCACCCGCACCACTTTGCGGCCGTGAATATCGATGATCTGCCGGTCCACCAGGTCCTGCTGCAGATAGAGGTAATTGCCATCGTCCTTAAGCGGCGTCAATTCTCCTGAGGATCTAAGCTCCAGAGTGCCCGCGGGCGTCTCCATCACGTCCTGCGAAGGCACAATGCATAGTCCGGCGCGGGTCTTCAGCACCAGCCCGGCAACCTTCCCTGCATCCTCGCCCGTGGCCACGGCTATATCTTTCAGGCGTCCGCGCAAATGCCCCTGCGAATCGGTAACCGGCGTGCCGAGCAGCGCGGTCAGGCTTACCCGGGCTATGGTGCGAGGCTGCATGAGGTGAGTGTATTCCCTCCGGGGCGCTACAGGCCTGTGGATGCATCAGGTTGGGAAACCGGGCGATTCGCATTAACACGCCTGCGGATGAAATGCAAGAACGTTTTCTCGCCTTTATACGGCTACAATAATAACTAGATCTTCAACAGCATGTTCAGCTTGACACAATCCCTTCCAACCATGAAACTTCCAGCAAGGTAGTTGAGGCGCGGAGGGCGAACGTCGCCCAGCCCGATGCGGAAGAGGCGGAGACTAACCCGGTGAACGGACCCAAGGCAGGGCGGATGAATTTGACGCTGAGTTCTACCATGGAGAGCGTCGGCAAGGTTGAAGCTGCCGCCGAGAAGATGGCTATTGAGGCTGGCCTCGGTGAGGAGGAGCGCTTTCACGTTACCATGTCGGTGCGCGAAGCCGCCGTGAACGCCGTTATGCACGGCAACGAGTATGACCCTGCCAAGCACATCGACGTCAGCTTTGAAAACAACGGAAAATCGCTGGTATTTGTCATCGCCGACCAGGGTAAGGATCTCGATCCGGAAACGCTTCCGGATCCTCTGGCGCCGGAAAATCTTTTGCGCGGCACAGGCCGCGGCATCTTCCTTATCCGTTCTTTCATGGATGAGGTACACTTTCGTCAACTGCATCCCGGGACCGAGGTCACTCTGGTCAAACACCTCGCTCCGGCGTGAGATAAACTGAATCTTGCTCGGCGCTTGTAACCCTGGCGGCGATTCGGGGTTACCCTTCAAAGCAGGCGAGTAGGGCAGGTTGGGACTTTCGCCGTTGTAACCGGCGAAAATGCTATAAACGTAATACCAACTTAAGGAGGAATTTCCGTGGCACTTACTATTGCTTCCCGAGAACTGGACGGCGTTACCATCCTGGAACTCAACGGGCGCATCACCCTGGGCGAAGGCAGCGTGCAGATACGCGATGCCATACGCGACCTGATCGGCAAGGGCACGAAGAGTATCCTGCTCGACTTGGGAGAAGTGAACTATATCGATAGCTCGGGGTTGGGCGAGATGGTGAGCGCCTATACCACTGCCAAGAATCAGGGCGCCGCGCTCAAGCTGCTCAAGCTGACCAGGAAGGTTCACGACCTGCTTCAGTTGACCAAGCTCTACACCGTCTTCGACATCTACGACGATGAGGCAAGCGCCATCGCCTCCTACAAGAAGTAGACCCCTCTGGCGCCGTAGCCCAACCGGAACCAGCAAAGAGGCCACCCCGCATTGCGGGATGGCCTCTTTTGCCTATGCGCTGCTTGCTACTAAAACTTCACTGAAGGCACAGTCCGCGCCTCGGGGCTGGCCGCAAAGTAAGCGTCATTCTGCTTATATCCCGCCATCCCTGCCCAAATATTATTCGGAAATTGAAGAATGAATGTGTTGTAGTCCTGAATCGCGTCGTTATAACGCTTGCGCGCCACGCCGATGCGGTTCTCAGTCCCTGAAAGCTCATCCTGCAGGCGCATGAACTGATCGCTCGAACGCAACTGCGGATAGTTTTCAGTCAGCAGCAGCAAGCGCCCGATCGCCCCATCCAGTTGCCCGTTGGCAGCTATCTTCGCCGCCGGGCCCTGCGCATTCAGCATCCCCGCACGCGCATTGGCGATATCGCCAAAAACCGTGCTCTCCTCCTTGGTAAAGCCCTTCACGGTCTCCACCAGGTTGGGAATCAGGTCGGCGCGCCGCTCCATCTGCACGTCAACCTCTGACCACGCGGCTTTCACGTTCTGATCCTTGGCCACCATCTGGTTTCTGGCGCTCACATAGCTGCTGAACACCATCAGCACTGCCAGCACCAGCACACCCACCACTCCTAGCACAATCCAAAGTCCCTTGCTCATACCGTGTTATTCTCCTCCGGCCCGCCGCGGCGGACCACCTCATACAAATTGAAATTTACCAGCTTCCCCGGCTCCACCGCCTCCAAAGCCGCCTCCTCCAAAACCGCCAAAACCACCGCCGCCTCCACCACCGCCGAAGCCGCCTCCTCCGCCACCGCTAAATCCGCCCCCACCCCAGTTCCGTCCGTTAAAGACACTGGAGAAAAGCCCAAAGCCCAGCAACAACCGAAAGATCGAAGAGCCGCCAAAAAAGATAATCACGAAGAGTAACAAAAGCAGCTTGTCGAGCCCATCGCTGTGGCGCGTCTGCGGCATTGGCTGGCCTGCCGGTTCCTGCGCATCGGTAAGCGTCATCTTGGCATCGGCGGCAATCACCTGTGCCATCTCGTCCACGGCCACCGTAACCGCCGAGTCGTAGTCGTTGGCGCGCAGATAGGGAACCATCTCCCGCCCGATATCGCCCACCTTGCCGTCAGGCAAAATCCCTTCGAGTCCGTAGCCCACATCAATGCGGTATTTATGGTCGTCCACGGCCAGCAGCAGCAGCCCGCCTTTGTCTGACCCCTTGCGCCCCATCTTCCACTTGTCTTCAAGCTGGTTGGCATAATCCGCCGCATCATCTCCATCCAGATTGTGGACGGTGACAATCGCCAACTGCGCATTGGCCTGGGAGTGGTCCAGTTGCGCGCAAACGCTGTCTAGCCGCGCAATCGTCTCAGCCGAAAGCACGTGCGCATAATCGCTTACATAATCATTGGGTTTGGGCAGGTCTTTCACTGCCTCGGCCATCACAGCCGTCCAGGAAAACACCCACCAGTACGGCCAGCAGCAGCCGGAAGACCATCGAATGTGCGCGGCGAAAGCCTTTCATCGCTCTTTATTGTACGCGGAATGCATGCCAAAGGTTCCACGGCTGAACATTCGGCGCCAGCTTTCAGCTCTCAGCTTTCAGCGTCACGTTCCTCAATACACTGAATTCGCAAACTTCAAGATTGCTCTCCGCCACAAAGCTGATAGCTGAGAGCTAGAAGCTGCCTTTGCACTACACTGGGAATGAAATGACTCAAAGCCAGCCATCCGCTCCACTCCCCATTGCCCGCAAGCAGCACACTGAGACCCAATTGCATGGCGTCGTCCTCACTGACGACTACGCCTGGCTCCGCGACAAGCAAAACCCTGATGTCACCGCTTATCTTGAAGCTGAAAACACCTACGCCGAGGCCTGGATGGCCCCGTTAGCCGCCCTCCGCGATGACCTTTACAAGGAAATGCTCTCGCACATCAAGCAGACCGATGTCTCCGTCCCCTACCGCGATGGCGCCTGGTGGTACCTCACCCGCACCGAAGAGGGCAAACAGTACTCCATTCACTCCCGCAAAGCCGCGCCAGAGCGACACACCCGAACAAGTAATCTTCGATGGCAACCAACTATCCGAAGGCCACGCTTTTTTTCCATCGGCGCAACCGACATCACCGACGACGGCCGCTGGCTGGCCTACACAACCGACACAACCGGCTTCCGCCAATACACCCTGCACATCAAAGATCTCAAAACCGGCGAAACCCTCCCCGGCGAAGTTGAGCGAGTAGGCTCCATCGTCTGGGCCGCCGACAATCAAACCCTCTTCTACACCGTTGAAGACGAGGAGCAGAAGCGCCAGTTCCAGCTTTGGCGCCGCAAGCTTGGCGCCCAGCACACCGAAGACGTACTGGTCTATCAGGACGATGACGAGCGCTTCAACCTGGGCGCAGGCCGCACCCGCGACGGCAAATTCCTGGTACTCGAATCAGCCAGCCACATCACCAGCGAATCCCATGTGCTGCCGGCCGATGAACCCGAAGGCGCATTTACCCTCATCGCACCCCGCCAGGACGATCAGGAATACTCCATCGACCACCGCAACGGCCTCTGGTTCATCCGCACCAACGACCGTGGCCGCAACTTTCGCCTCGTCACCGCTCCCGTAGCCACGCCTGGCCGCAAACATTGGACCGAGCTCATTCCCCATCGCGACGCCATCATGCTTGAAGACGTCGATCTCTTTGCCAACTTCTTTGTAGCCTGCGAGCGCCAGGACGGCCTTCCCCGCCTGCGCATCCATCGCTTCTCGGGCGTCGGCCCCCAAGCTACGCCGGCCGGCGAAATCCTTTCCCTGAGCCAGCCTACAGCGCCCATCCCCACATCAATCGCATCTTCGATATGCCCACCTTCCGCTACTCCTATCAATCCCTCGTCACACCAAGTTCGGTCTATGAGTACGACGTCGCCACCGGCGCTTCCACGCTTCTCAAGCAGCAGGAGATCCCCGGCGACTTCGACCGCACCCTCTACGCCAGCGAGCGTGTCCACGCCACCGCGCCTGACGGCGTCCAGGTCCCCATCTCGCTCGTCTACCGCAAAGACAAACGCCAGCCGACAGCACCAAATCCCCTCTACGTATACGGCTACGGCTCCTACGGCTACTCACTCCCTCTCAGTTTCAGCGGCAATCGCCTCAGCCTGCTCGATCGTGGAGTAGTCATGGCTTACGCTCACATCCGCGGCGGCGGCGACCTCGGCGAGCCCTGGCATGACGCCGGAAAAATGCTCCTCAAGCGCAACACCTTCACTGACTTCATCGCCGCCGTCGAACACCTCACCGCCTCCGGCTACGGCGACCCCACGCGCGTAGCCATCGAAGGCGGCTCAGCCGGCGGCCTGCTCATGGGCGCAGTCACAAACATGCGTCCCGATCTCTTCCGCGCCGTCCTCTCCCACGTCCCTTTCGTCGACGTGATGAACACCATGCTCGACTCCACCCTTCCCCTCACCGTCCCCGAGTACGAAGAGTGGGGCAATCCCAATGAAGAAGACTTACTTCAAAACCATGCTGAGTTACTCGCCCTATGACAATCTCAAGGCAGCGAGTTATCCCGCCATGCTGGTAAAAACCTCGCTCCACGACAGCCAGGTCATGTACTGGGAGCCGGCAAAATACATAGCCAAACTCCGCACCCTCAAAACCGATAACAACCCGCTGCTGTTGCTAACCAACATGCAAGCCGGCCACGGCGGCGCCAGCGGCCGCTACGACTACCTCAAAGAGATAGCCTTCGACTACGCCTTCCTGCTCCGCATACTGGGAGTTGTATGATGAATGCATTCTGCTGAGTAAGAGGCAAGTTTATGAGAAATCGCTCTGTTTTTGCATTGCTCCTTCTGTTGCTTACAGGATTTTCCAGAGGACAGCAAACAAGTCCTACTACGATTGCTAACACTGCAGATGCGAAGCCGGGGTGGGTCAAAGTCTATGCGGTTGGTCCTGACGTGACGTCTCCTGAACTGCTGCCGCTTGACTTGGGACCATTCCAGACGAAAATGTGCGGGAAAAAGATAAAAGGAAAAGTCGTGCTTTCTTTCCTCGTTGATAAAGCAGGGAATCCGCGCAATATCATGTTTATTAAGCCGCTCTACAATGAGCTTGACAAACTGGCTCAACATACCGTGGAAGTGGATCGATTCAAACCCGGAACCCATGATGGCGACCCGGTTGTCGTCTCGGAGTCTATGGAATTGAATTTGAAAGCCTGCGTTGAAAAGGTAAAGGACGATGAGAGCGAGAAATCTAATAAGTTACGGCTAATGTCCCAGCCTGTTCAAACGCTTGGAACTATACCGCAACCTCCAGAAGAATCTGTGATTCTTTCAAAGACAGAATCATCATCGAAGCTACCTGTTGTCAGTATGCCTGGTGTTTATAACGTGGGAGGCGAGGTCAAACCTCCCGTAGCCGTTAACACCGTAAATGCGGAGTTCAGCGAAGAGGCGAAAAGCGCGAAATACAGTGGTATATGCTATGTCTCTCTGATTGTCGATACACAAGGTAACCCGCAAAATGTGCATGTGGAAAGAGCCTTGGGTATGGGGCTGGACGAGAAGGCCATTGAGGCGGTCCGTCAATATCGCTTCCAACCTGCCATGAAGAATGGCGTGCCCCGTACCAGTCGTGGTTAAGGTCGAAGTAAACTTCAGGCTCTACTAGAGCATGCACTTAACACCTGTAAAATCTTAAGAACCAAGCGGCAATCGGCGTCTTTACGGGATTTCTGTGAAGGCAATTCGCAGCGGTGCATAACCGCCGGTCTCAGGGAGTGCAAACACGGATGTCCGAGAACACTCAAGCTTCGCCCATGAGTCCGCTCCGCCTGAAGAAAGTCCTCACCCTGTGGGACCTCATCTTCTACGGCCTGGTGCTCATCCAACCCACTGCTCCCATCCCGCTCTTCGGAATCGCGCAAAAACTCTCCAACGGCCACACTGTAACCGTCATCCTGATCGCCATGCTGGCCATGGTGGTTACGGCTGTCAGCTACGGCAGGATGGCGGCCATCTATCCCTCGGCGGGATCGGCATATACCTACGTTGGCAGGGTCATCAACCCTCATCTTGGTTTTCTCATCGGCTGGGCGATGATCCTCGACTACGTCTTGCAGCCGCTGCTCAGCGTGGTATGGATTTCCACGGCCCTCGAAAGCCGCTATCTGCAAGGAGTTCCTTATTTCGTAATCGCCCTCATCGTCATCCTCCTCATCACGGGATTGAATCTGAGCGGCATCAAAACCTCGGCGAAAACCAATAAGCTGCTCATGTTTGCCATGTGCGCGGTGATCGCGGTTTTCTTTTATCTCGCCGTCCGCTACCTTTTCCACATGGACCGCTGGGCAGGAATCTTTTCAACCCAGCCCTTTTACGATCCGAAAACCTTTGAAGCGCATCGCATCTGGGGCGCCACATCGTTTGCGGCCCTCACCTATATCGGCTTCGATGGAATCACTACTCTATCTGAAGACGTAAAAAATCCGCGCCGCAATGTGCTGCTGGCAACAGTCCTGGTCTGCGTCCTCACCGGCATCATCAGCGGCGTTGAAGTTTACCTGGGACAGCGCATCTGGCCCAACTGGCACACCTTCCCCAATTTAGAAACCGCATTCATGGACGTGTGCAGCCGCGTAGGCGGTTCGGTGTTGTTTCAGGCCATGGCAATCATCCTGATTCTGGCTACTCTGGGCAGCGGACTTACCGGAGGCCTGGGAGCGGCGCGGCTTCTCTTCGGCATGGGATGCGACGGCGTCCTGCCCCGTCGCTTCTTTGCTCATCTCCATCCTGAATCGAACACCCCCACCTACAACGTGATTCTGATTGGGGCAGTGGCTTACGCCGGTGCGCTGACGCTCAATTACATAGGCAACGCATATGAGCACACCGCCGAGCTGCTGAACTTTGGAGCCTTTCTTGCTTTTATGGGCGTGAATCTTTCGGTCCTTTGGCACTTCACCGTGCTGGCCCGCAAAGAACGCCGGCCGCGCATATTTTCCGATACCATCCTGCCTTTTTTCGGTTTCGCATTCTGCGCATTCATCTGGTGGAATCTCAATTCGCTGGCCAAAATCGCGGGAGGATTCTGGTTCCTCATCGGCCTCAGCTATCTTTGTATTAGCACTCGCGGCTTTCGCAGAAATCCAAAAATGATCAACTTCAGCGAATCTTAGCTTTGAAGGCCAAAAGTCCCGGCGCGGAAAACTGAACAGCAACGCGGTAGAAGCTCGCTGAGAGTTTTCGGCCGCTCAGGAAGAATGTGTGAGCAGCGAAGAGCAAACAATCCGCACCCAACCAGCCGAAGCTCCCGGCGCGATGCAGCCGCGCGAATTCAGCGGCTCATCGCATGCGTGGCGTGCATTGCGCCATCGCAACTTCCGCCTCTTCTTTGGCGGCCAGACCATCTCGCTCATCGGTACCTGGATGACGCGCATCGCCACCAGTTGGCTGGTCTACCGGCTCACCGGCTCGGCGCTGCTCTTGGGTACCATCAGCTTTGCAGGACAGATCCCCACTTTTCTCTTCGCGCCTTTCGCCGGAGTATGGATCGACCGGCTCGACCGCCGCAAGGTGCTGGTGTGGACGCAGACGCTCTCCATGGTGCAGTCGCTGGCGCTGGCCGCTCTCACCCTCTCGCACATGATCTCTATCCCACTGCTGCTAGCCTTCAGCGTGATGCAGGGCATTGTTAACGCATTCGACATGCCCGGCCGCCAGTCTTTCATGGTGCAGATGGTCGACGACAAGCGCGACCTGGGCAACGCCATCGCCATCAACTCTTCCATGGTGAATGTGGCGCGCCTCATCGGCCCATCGCTGGCCGGCATGTTGATCGCGGTCTCGAACGAGGGATGGTGCTTCCTCATCGACGGCATCAGTTACCTGGCCGTCATTGCTTCGTTGTTGATGATGCGCGTGCATGTGCCGGCAGCTGAACGGCGGGTGACTTCGATGCTCACCGAGCTAAAGGCCGGCTGGACCTACGTCTCTGAATTCATACCCGTCCGCACCATCCTGCTACTCTTTGCCGTCATCAGCCTCATGGGCATGCCCTTTGTAGTGCTCATGCCCATCTTTGCCGCCAGGGTGCTGCACGGCGGCCCGCATACGTTAGGTTTCCTCATGGGCGCAATGGGCGTAGGCGCGCTCATCTCGGCGCTCTCGCTGGCGGCGCGCAAAAGCGTGCGTGGCCTGGTCCGCATGATTCCCATCTCCGCGGCCGTCTTCGGCATCGGGCTCATCGGCTTTGGCCTGTCACACTGGTTCTGGCTCTCAATGATCATGGTATTAATTGCGGGCATGGGCATGATGCAGGGCATGGCCTCAAGCAACACCGTTATTCAAACCATCGTCAGCGACGACAAGCGCGGGCGCGTCATGAGTTACTACACCATGGCCTTTATGGGCATGGCGCCCTTCGGCAGCCTGCTGGCAGGCACCATGGCAAGCAACGTAGGCGCTCCGTGGACGGTGGTCATGAATGGGTCGGCAATTCTGCTGGGAGCGGCATGGTTTACATCGCGGTTGCCGGCGATGCGTCGCTCCATTCGGCCTATCTATCAGGAGATGGGAATCATACCCACACAGGAGGAAATTCAGGCGTGAGCGATCTCAAGCTTGACCCACAGCGCACCGCCGTTGTGGTTATCGATTTGCAAAAGGGAATTGCAACAATGCCCGGAGGCGCGCCGCACTCAAAGCCCGCAGTCATCGCCAACAGCGCACGCCTGCTCGTCGCGGCCCGTCGGGCGGGAGCGCAACCCGTCCTGGTGCATGTGGGCGGTGCGCTGGATGGAGCCGACCGGTTGAAAACTCCCACCGACCAGCCGATGCGCGCCACAGGAAACCTTCCGCCGGACTGGAGCGAGTTCATCTCCGAACTCGATCGCCAGCCAGGCGACGTTGTGATTCTCAAGCGTCAGTGGGGTGCGTTTTACGGCACGGACCTCAACTTGCAACTGCGCCGTCGCGGACTGACCACCATCGTGATCTGCGGCATAGCCACCGAATTTGGCGTGGAAAGCACGGCCCGCGATGCCTATGAACACGGTTACGAAATGATTTTTGCGGAGGATGCCATGACCGGTCTCACAGCGGAGAGCCATGCGAACGCAATAGAGCGCATCTTTCCCCGCCTCGGGCGTGTGCGCTCGACAGACGAGATTATCGCGGCCCTAGCTTAACTGCGTGCTTCCGCACAGGTGCACAGTGATGCCCAGATCCGCCAGCATCGCGGCCTTGGTCGCAAGTGCCTTATCGGCGGCCTCGGCTGATGGCGCATAGGCCACGTTCACATGATTGGCGCGATGCCGAGCCATGAATTGATTCTGGCTGACGCCGTGGAAGACAGCATTCACAATCGGCCATTGGTAGGTCGTCTGTTTCCAGCGCCGCTCTGTCTCTGCCGCAGGCAGGCTGACGACAGTACCACGGCCCAGGTCGGCATGCAACGCGCCGCCCTCAACAAACACGCGGCTCCATACAATCTCGCCCGGCTTGCCGATGCCTTTCAGCGATCCGCCGCCGAGAGGGAAGTACATGGCCGGCTGCCGTTCGCTGCTTGCCCCGGCATAACCGCCCACAAAATGATTCGCCGGCGCAGCGCCGGAGATTTGCAGCAGCCATACAAACGCGTCTAGACCGTCGCCCTTGTAGTGCTCGCCCCAGCGAACATCGTGCAGCGTAGTCGACGGATCAAGCCCCAGCGCGCTCCAGCAACGATTGGTAATCAGCGCATCCACGCCGGCACATTCGTCCACTTCGTTAAAGTGCACCACCGGCCCGCCCGCATAAAGCTCCTCTTTTGTGCCCTCGGCAAACACTGGCGGCCGCTCCGCATTGTTCAGCATCCCCTCGGCCAAATCGGATGCGGGCACCATATCTTTCAACCCTTGCTGATACTGAATGCCGATCGCATCGCAGCCAAAATCTTTGGCGATGCGAACCGCTGCAATATACATTTTGCATTGCTCGATCACCTGCTCGAGCGTCAGCTCGGTAGCCGAGTCTTTGCCGAGGTCGAACTTCACTCCCTTGGCCACCAGCCACTTGTAAACGGCCTCAGCCTCCGCCTGGCTCACCGTCCGCATCTTCGCCACCAGCGCGGATTGGCTCAACCGCTCTTTGAAGATGCCCGCCGGATTCAGCATTTCGTCGTCAATGAAGGCGTTATACATTCCCATGCAACCTTCATCGAAGATTCCCGCAATCGCCTTGCGCCGCTTCAGATCGCCGGCCAGCGTTGCGCCTAATTTTGCACTTTCATTCGGAAGCTTGCTCTTGTCCAGCGCATGCACATGCAACTGATTGTGGCTGATCTTTCCGTCGCGCAACCATTCCGTCAGCCCGGCAAGAAAATAATCGTCGGTGAAATCCTTGCTCCATATTGATGAAAACTTTTTACCGGCCTTTATAAGCGATCCGTTCAGGTTCAGCAGTCCCACCAATCCAGGCCACTGTCCCGACCAGTTTGCCACCGTCAAAATCGGCCCCTGGTGACTGCGCAGGCCGGGCAGAACATGGTGGCTATATTGCCAGGCAGCCGTCGCAAAAACCAGCCTCGCTTCAGGATGAATGTTCATGAAAACGTCCATCCCCATGCGCTGCGATGAAATAAATCCGTGCTTCTCTTTCTCGTTGTAAGCATGAGCGCGGACCAGCTTGATGCCCTTTTGCGCAAAGGCCGCGGTCAGCTTCTCTTCCATCTCTTTCTGCGCTGCCCAGCAAGCCTGGTTGGCTGAAAGCCGCAAATCTCCGCTGGTTACGAGCAATACTTCATTCGCCGCCGGCTTCACTGTTTCATTTCCACGTTCTGCCATCTCGATCTACTCCTAACTTGCTCAGTGTGCCGGATTATTGTTCAATGCCGTCTTACCGTGCCGACGTAACCCTCACGCCCATTCCATTTAACTTGGTGCGGGCCTGGGAGGCTTCGGGGGTTTGCGGATGGCGCTGGATGAGCAGACGCAGTTCGCGAATGCCCGCATCTTTCTTGCCCTCAAGCAGCAGGGCCAGTCCTTTGCGCAATTGCGCGGCCGGAGCCTTTGAGCTGCCGCTGAATCCTTCCAGCACGGCGTTGTAATTCTTGATCGCATCGGGGTAATTCTGCTGGCGGTAGGCGATCTCTCCCAGGTAGAACTGGGCATTGCCGGCCAGGTCATCAAGCGGATAGTAGTGCACCACGTCCTGAAACTCGCCTGCGGCCACATCGTAGCGCGCGGCGTTGTAGTCGCGTACTCCGGCCTGGAAGGTTTCCTTCAATGGCGGCGCCTGCCCTGAGACCGGTGCGCCGGCTGCGAGATAAGCCGCGGGCGGTGCGCCTGCTCCAGACGGAGGCATACTCTGCTCCGATCCTGGCGTCACAGAAAGCGCGCCTGCGGGCGGGCTCTGCACGTTTTGCAACTGGGTCTGCAAATCCTGCAACGATTTATCCAGCTTGGCAATGCGGGACTTCAACTCGTCAACCGAGTCGTTCAACGACTGCACCTGTCCGGAGACGGTATCCAGTTTGCCGTTGCCTGCCTCGTTCTGCGCGTCGATCTTCTTCTGCAGGGCATTCACGGTAACTGTCATCTGGTTGACGTTGTCCGAGCTCTGCTCCACCAGGTGTTGCAGCACGCCGAAGCGGCTGTCAATTGTGGACTGCAACCGCTGCATATCGTCAAGCAGTTGCTGCACCTGCGTTTGCAGTTCGATGATCTCCTTCGAGGTCGCGTGTGCGGGGACGGGCACGGTTGCGAAAAACATTGCAACAATAGCCGCGCCGAGGATGCGATTGCGAAGCGTTTGCAGTTTCAGCATTTTTCACCTGTGAAATACAAAAATCAGGAATCAGAGATTAGAGGCCGCTTCGGCTTGCGGGCCTTCGAGTATTCCCAGGTCTTCCGCCGCGGCGGAAGACCTGGGATACCCGATCTTCATTCAACTTCAAGCATTTCGTTACCGGTCCAGTGAAAAGCCGGCGCGGCGATTCTGCTGCCAGCACGACTCGTTTGACTCAGTGCAGAAAGGCTTCTCTTTGCCGTAGCTGACCACACGAATGCGGCTTGCCGCCACGCCGGCGGTAACCAGCGCGTTCTTGGCTGCATCAGCGCGGTTCTGTCCCAGCGCCAGGTTGTACTCGTTGGATCCGCGCTCGTCGCAATAGCCGCCGATGACAAATTTCACGTCAGGATGGCTCACCAGGTAGGAGGCGTCACGCGAGATGGTGGACTGTGCATCGCTGCGCAGGCTGTAGGCATCGTAATCGAAGAAGACGTCCTGCACGTTGGCCTTGAACTCTTCTTCCGCGCTCATGGTATTGGTGGGCACAACCACGGCCGGCGGAGCGTTGACGGTAACCCGAGCCGACGCTTCAGCCGAGCCGCCTGCACCATGTGCTGTCAGGTGATAGGTGGTTGACTCGGTTGGCGTCACGGTCTTTACGCCTGATGTGGGCACGTCCCCGAAGCCATCAATTGAGGCTCCGGTAGCGTCGGTGGTGTGCCAGGCAAGCTGAACCTGGTCCCCGGCCGAGACGGCATTGGGTGTAGCGGTGATCTCTGCGGTGGGCGCTGCGAGGGCTGCCGGCGCCTCCTCAGGAGGTGGAAGTGGCTTTTTCTTGCAACCTGCGACGGTGACCAAGGCAACAAGCAGTACAGCAGGCACGAGAATGCGATGACTACGGAGATTCATGAGTGACTCCTTCCCAGATTGAAAGTGTTTCCCTGGCGGTGCAGCTGCGAGGGATGTGTTGGCAACGACTAGGATTATAGTTCATCAAAGTCGTAGTAGTTTGTGCTGCGGATTACCGCACAAATCTTTATCGCGGCCCGCCCCTTACTAGACGTGTCGAACCCTTTTTCCGCTCCAGCTTTATTTCCAACTCCAGTTGGGCATGAAGTTGCTGCCGGAGTGGGTCAGCTGATGCTGCCCGGTGCCATCGGCCAGCATAGTCCAAATCTGTGCGTGGCCGCCAATGGAGCGCTCAAAAACAATGTGCCGCCCATCCGGCGCCCACGATGGAAAATCGTTGCTTCCGGACTCGTGCGTCACCTGCAACCAGCGTTTGCTGGCGATGTCCATCACGTAAATATCCTGCCCGCCGGGGTCGCCGGGACCATACTTGCGATTCCAGCTAAAGGTCAGGAACTGCCCATTGGGCGCCCACGATGGCGAAATCGCATAGCCGCCGTCGGTCATGCGCTGAACGTTGGCGCCGTCCGCATCCATGATGTAAATCTGCGGCAACCCGGTGCGCCCGCTCACCCAGGCAATCTGGGCATTGGTGCGTGGATTCCAGGTGGGTGAAACATCGGGCCCGCGGAAGTTGGTCAGCCTGCGCAGATTAGCCCCGCTCGCATCGCAAACCCAAATCTCCGGATCGCCCGTTCGAGAAGACGAGAAAGCGATCTTGGCGCCATCGCCCGACCAGGCCGGAGATTGATTGGCCCCGCCGGCCGTTCCCGCTGAAAAGCTGACCGTCCGGCCAAGATCCAGAGAGAACATGCGCACCGACCATCCCGAATTGTTTAGGGAAGCAAACGCCAGGCGCGAATTGTCAGGTGAAACGCGTGGCGAAAGCGAGATGCTGCCCAGGTGGGTAATCTGGTGCTGGTTTTGCCCATCGTAGTCCATGGCCCAAATCTCTTTGGTGCCCGTGCGCGAGCTGACAAAGTAGATTTTGGTTTCGGCAATGCCATTGATGCCGCCGCCCAGCCGCAAAATAATCTCATCCGCAAAACGGTGCGCAATGGTGCGCGCCATATCCGGGCTGGCAATTTCGTTGTACTGCTTGCCCAGCACCTGCGGGCTGACGGTATTGTGCGTATCGAATAGCCAGCCGTAAACAGTCACTCGCCCGTTGCTTGCCGAGAGCGAACCGAAGGCCACCATGGCCGCGTTGGCCGGAGCGTCGGACCACGCGCTAAGGTGAATCTCCTGCGGCGAGCCCGGTGCCTCCTGCGGCGCCATGCTCTTTGAGACCAGATCGAAGATGCCTGCATTCGCCAGGTCGCTATAAAGCGTCGCGTCGAATACCGTCTTCAATGCCGGGTTTTGGGGGTCGTTGCCCAGAGGCCTGAAATCGGCGGCGGCAATGCGGATGCGGTCATTGCCCAGGTTGGTGCCTGTATGCACCCAGTCCTGGGCAGGCAGTTGGCTGGCCGCAACACAAACCAGAATGAGGGCTGAGAGGGGGAGAATCCGGGAAATAGTCTTCATGCGATGAGCAATCCTTCCTGTTGAAAAGGGTAAACGGCGCTCTTGCTGTTTCACACGCCGCGGATTTAACGCATCAATACGTACAATCGAAAGTCACATCCAACCACTGATCGTTGCACTGCCCGGCAAGGCCCCAAATGTATCAACCCGCTGTGAAGCCCGCAGGCACGAGCGGTCAAGCGTCGGGCTGCCGCTGGAATTATTGATCTTGAATTCGGACGGTACGCCCTGGCGGCTCACTTGAAGTATACCTGCGCGATCGTGCCTTTCGGAGTGCGCGGGTCCACCTCCATTTTGTTCCAATTCATCGACATTTTGCGGTTGATGCCATCCACATACCATCCAAACCGGCTGGCGAAGTTGCCATTGGCCACCGATGTCGGCCCAATCGATCCGTTCTGCAAAGTCGAGCGGGGCATCATGCTGCCTGACTGCTCACCATACTGCGCCCGATTGTCCAGCGGCTTAGGCTGGTTCTTCTGCGTCTTGGGTGTGTTCTTCTGCTGCGGCTTCACTTGCTTCCCAGTGATGGCAAGCGCCTTCTCATCCACCGCCTCTTTTTCTTTTGGAGTTGGCTCGGCTGGCGCTGGGCTTGGAGTATCGGTGGTCAGCACATTTTGATTCTGCTGCTCCGAGGGCAAGGGCAGGGCATTTGAAACCAGGCTCACCTGGATAGCACCGCCCGATCCCGGATTTCCCCACATCATGCGATGGAAAAATCCGTTGAGGATGCCGTAAAGCAAAAGCGATCCGAACAGAACCGCATGCAGCGCAAGCGAACCCGCCGCCGGCGCTCGCATAGGGTCCGGCGCCGGTGGCCGCTCAAATTGATCGAGTTCTTCCAGCAGACTGATCATGCGCGTGGGCTAGCCATTGCTATCTTCAGTTTTGGTTTCCATTCCCAGCAATGCCCTTCGTATCCAGCGGCTGGGTCACGATGGAAATGTTGGTGATCCCGGCCTGCTTCACCGCGTCCATCACGCTGGCGAAAGCTCCAAAAGGAACCCGCTCGTCGGCCCGCAGATAGATCACCTGTTTGCGCCGATCACTGCCGGCCTGGCGCAGCTTCGCGCCAGTTCGTGAACATTGACCGGCTGATCGCCAAGAAAAACCTGCTGTCGCGGTCGATGGTCACCACCAGCCGCTGCTCGGTAATCTCCTTCACTGTCCGCGTCTTGGGCACGGCCACTTCAATCCCCGACTGCAACACCGGCGCGGTAATCATGAAGATCATCAGCAGCACCAGCACCACGTCCACCAGCGGCGTGATGTTGATCTCCGCCAGCGAACTCCGCGTCTGCCCGTTGCTACTTGTAAAGGCCACGATCCACCTCCCGCGTTGCGGTTCGGGGCCGGCTTCGGCGGGTCGCTGCGGCAGGCGCTGCACGCGCACCGGAATCTCTTCCAGCGAATTCAGCAGCTCGCGGGCAAAGTCGTCGCATTGCCGCGGCAAAGACCCTGATGCGCGCCATGAACTGGTTATAAGCCACCACCGCCGGCACGGCCACAAATAGCCCGGCTGCCGTGGTGATCAGTGCCTCTGAGATCCCGGCGCAACCGCCCGCAGCGTAGCCGCGCCCGCCGTGCCCAATCCGTGGAAGGCGTCGATGATGCCCACAACCGTTCCAAAAAGCCCGACAAATGGACTGGTGGCCGCGATCGTCGCCAGCCAGGTCATGCGCCGTTCCAGAATGCTGATGGCCTCGCTCGCCGCCGTCTGCGCAGTGCGCTCCAGCGGAACCAGATTGCGCGGCGGTCCCGAGCCTCCCGTCTGCCGCTTATAGGTCTCGTAAACTTCATCGAAAACCTGCGCCAGGGGACTGAACTTGTAGTCGGCGGTCATCGCGGAGATTTCCTGCAGCCGGGTCGCCTTGCGGAAGGTGCGGACAAACCGCCGGCTCTCTTTGGTGGCCTTGCCGAAGACCGAAATTTTGTTCAGGATCACAGTCCAGGAGTAGAGACTGGCCACCAGCAGCAGCACCAGCACGGCCATGGCTATGGGACCGATGTTGCTGAGCATCTCCGCAACCTCGCTGGTACCCTGCGTCACCGGCGAACCGACGGGGGCCGCGCCGCTGTCAACCTGCAACATCATGAGCAACGAAGCAATAAAAATCGCAATTCACCTCACTATCCACGTTATCAGACGGCTTGGCCTGCTCCAAGTTATCGACTTGGTGCCTCGGCCGCTTCCAGATCGGCCCGCAGCCGCCGTTCATGCTATGCTGCGCTCGGAATCCTGGATTCGCATTGATAGTATGCCGCGGTGTATGCATCGCTCACATGATCTAAGAATCTGATGCCAGAACATTGCTTCGGAGATAACATCATGCTCGTCGAACTGCGCGCTGAAAACTACGCCGTCATCGATCACGCCATCGCCGTCTTCGGCCCCGGCCTCAACCTGCTCACTGGCGAAACCGGCGCAGGCAAATCCATCCTTGTCGATGCCCTGGCCCTGCTCATGGGAGGCAAATCCTCCACTGAAGTCGTCCGTCACGGCGCTAACAAGGCCGTTGTCGCCTGCGTCTTTGAGTCCACCCCCAACGCCGAAACCATCCTTGAAGCCAACGGCATCGACTCCTACCGGCAACGACATAATCCTCCGCCGCGAAATCCTCTCCACCGGCAAAGGCCGCGTCTTCGTCAACAACCAGCCCGCCACCGTCGCCGTTCTCAAACAGCTCGCTCCTGAACTGGCCCTGGTCCACGCGCAAAGCGAAACCCTCACCAGCTTCGACCAATCCCAGCAGCGCATTCTCCTCGACCGCTTCGCCGGCATCTCGACAGACGCAATAGCCGAAGCTCACTCCCGCTGGCGCACAGCCTCTGACAAACTCGACGATCTGCTCCAGGGCGAGCAGGACCGCCTCCGCATGGTCGATCTCTGGAGCTACCAGAGCAAGGAAATCACTACCGCCAATCTCATCCCCGGCGAAGACGAAGCCCTCGAAACTGAAAAGCGTGTCCTCGCCAACTCTGAAAAACTCTACGCCGCTGCCATGGGAGCCTTCGACCAGCTTTACGAAGGCGGAGCCAGTGCCGAAGTAGCCCTCCGCGCCGCCCTGCGCAATGTCGAGGAACTGGCCCAATATGACCCGCGCTTCACTGAGGCCGCGCAGCAGCTCACCTCAGCCCGCGCCACTCTCAGCGACGTCGCCGCCAGCCTTCGTGACTACGCTGAAGGCATCAACGCCTCGCCCGAACGCCTCGCCGAAATTGAAGACCGCCTCGCCCTCCTCGACCGCCTCAAGCGCAAATATGGCAAGGCCATCACTGAAGTCATTGCCTTTGGCGAAGAGGTAGCCCGCAAGCTGGCCGAAGTGGAAGACCGCGACGAAATCCTCAAAGCCCTGCGCAAAGAACTGGCAGAAGCCGCCTCCGCCTACCGCGCCGCCGCCTCCGCGCTGACCGCCGAGCGCAAAACCGCCGCAACAAAACTGGCCAAGCAAGCCGAAGCCCAGATCAACTCCCTGGCCATGAAGGTCCACTTTGAAGTCCAATCGGGAAGAGAACCGGGATGACAGGCTGGTCCAGCCCGTACATTAGCTCAGCAAAATCAGAGGGGGCTGAGGGCTGGGTTTAACCCGCCATTTACCCCTGAGGGAACTCACCTGAAGAGCCACTGGACCGCCTCCGGCTGGGACCAGGTCGAATATCGCATCGCCACAAACCCCGGCGAACCCCTGAAACCCCTGCACGAGATCGCCTCCGGAGGCGAAATGTCCCGCGTCATGCTGGCCCTCAAGGTCGCCGTCGAAGAGACCTCGTCCAAAACCAAAAAGAAGAACCCCACTCCCCGCACACTGGTTTTCGACGAGATTGATATCGGCATCGGCGGTCGCGCCGCGGAAGCCGTCGGCCAAAAACTCAAATCCCTGAGCCGCGGCCAGCAGGTACTCTGCGTAACCCACCTGCCGCAAATCGCCGCCTTCGCTGATCAGCATTTCGTCGTTGAAAAGCGTGAGTCCGACGGCCGCACCAAGATGCAGATCCGCCTGCTCGACGACAACGCCCGCACCCACGAAGTAGCCCGCATGGTCTCCGGCGCCAAGGTAACAGAAACCAGCCTCCAGCACGCCGCGCAGATGATTACAGCGAGTCGGTAAAGGAAAGCCAAGTACCCCGGGTCTCGCCTTTGAGACCTGGGATTAAATCTCTAAATTTACAGATTCAGACATTCTCCCAAAAATAACCTTGACGGAATATATAACTTTGAGGGAATATTATATCTATGGCGTACGAGGTCGAGTTCACCAAGGAATTCGAGCAGTGGTGGAACTCACTCGACGCCGATGAACAGGAGAGCGTGGATTTTTCAGTCCGCCTTTTGGAAGAGCAGGGAATTCATCTCAAGCGGCCTCACGCCGATACGGTTAACCGGGGTTCACGGTTTCCGAATATGCGCGAACTCCGCTGTCAGCATGAAGGAAGGCCTTACCGCATTCTCTTTGCTTTCGATTCTAGGCGCGTTGCGATCCTATTGATCGGAGGCGATAAAACCGGCAAGACAAACTGGTATGAAGAATTCATTCCCGTGGCTGACAGGATTTATGCAAGGCACCTGAAAGAAATTGGCAGTTGACCGCTTAAAACGCGTAACGAAATTTCCCCATGGAGGAAAAACAAAATGGCTCGCAACTTCAAAGAACTTCGCGCAAAGATGGACCCGGAACGCCGCGCCCGCGTAGAGAAACGCGTACAGGAAGCCCTCAAGGCCATGCCGCTGGATGGGTTAAGAGACGCAAGGGAACTGACGCAGGCGCAATTGGCTCAGGTCCTCAATGTCTCGCAGGGAGCAGTCTCCAAAGTCGAGCGCCGCACCGATATGTATATCAGCACACTGCGCAGCTATGTCCGCGCCATCGGCGGCGACTTGCAGATTCGCGCCGTCTTCCCGGAAGGCGATGTTCTCATCAATCAGTTTGAAGACCTGAAGACTGACAACAAGAGCCCCGCATCAACAGCTGCCTAGTTTTGCCGAATGCCAAAAGCGCGCTAAGCCATAAGAGGCGAGATTATGAAGAGGATTAACCCCATACCGCTTACGCCGCAGTTACAGACAGAACTGGATGCCCTTGCCGCAATGCCGGACAGCGAGATCGACACAACAGAAATGCCGCCCATCTCCGATTGGAGCCATGCGGTGCGCGGGCCGCTCTACCGTCCCATCAAACGGCCTCTCTCGTTGCGCGTGGATGCTGACATCATTGACTGGTTCCAACGCCAGGGCCAGGGCTAACAAACCCGCATGAATTTTGCACTGCGCGAGTATATCGAAAAACACCGCAAACAAGCCTGAGATGACATGAGCAACACGGAGCCGCTTGCCGGCTCCGTGTCTTTCACACCGCCGGCGTTAGCGAACGTGACCCTGCCCATCATGCACCTCATTCCCTTTGAAGTGCGAAACATGAGCCACGTTGTTGTGCGGGTCAGCTTTCTCGCCTCGGGCTGGCGCAGGGCCTTTGTAGCCGTGCGCAACATCGAAGTGGTTGTTCACATGGCCGTGAAAACCTTTCGGGCCATGAAACCACGGGCCTGCGCCGATAAAGATTCCTCCCGTAAACCATTCCGGACCGTAGTATCCATACGGCGCGCAGGCATATGGCGCGTAATCGTAGTATCCGTATGGACAATCGGGTGCAACACCAATATCCACTGACACCTGGGCTGCTGATTTTGAGGCTCCTGCCGCCAGGCATAGGACGGCAACGGCGGCCAAAGCAAAATACTTAAGTGTCTTCATAAATCCTCCTCGTTGATTGTTGTCAGCAAAATGTTTTGCCTTTCCGCCGCGCCATCCACCAAGTGGAAGGCATCGAACGGAGGCGCCAATTACCAACGCAACAAACAATGGAGTAGATCGCGGGTCCAATTGAAATCGAATCTTCCAAGCCCGTTAGAAAAATAAGATGTTGCCGAATGTCGAAAGTTTCCAACGGAGCGTTCACTTTTGAACACTCGCTTCAATCCATTAAACGTCACAGGTCTTTGTAGTTATCAATAATTCGCACAAAATGCAGGGTGCCTTAAATCAGCAGATCAACCGAATAGTTCGCTATGCGACCCAAGACGCGCAAATCGCAAAATATCCGCATCATGCTTCCGGTAAATCAGCAGCAGGTCTGGCTTGACGTGACACTCGCGATAACCACACCAATCACCGCTCAATTCATGGTCGCGGTGCCGTGGCTCCAAAGGTTGATCGTTTGCCAAGGCCATCAGAACGGGCACTAAATCTGTATCGAGTGTGTTCCGGTGTTGGCCCTTGGCTTCGCGCTTGTAATCTCGTTTAAAGACGGAAGATCGCTCAATCGTTCGCATGCAGGTCGTCCATCATCGCCTTTACACTCCGGAAGCGCTTACTCTTTCCGGACTCTAACTCAGTAATTGCTTTCCGCGTGATAGCGTTAGGAACCTTGATCTCGAAGGGCAGCCTCTGTTCGTCGGCAACGCGCAGCATCAGCAGGCGGATGGCGTCGGAGATTGAAAGCCCCATCGCCTCCAGCGCGTTGGCTGCACGCTCCTTGGTCTTTGTGTCGATGCGGGCACGAACGTAGCTATCGGCGGTAATCATGGATGCCTTCCCTGAAGTCCAGCGGTACGATCCAATTGTAGTCACAATGAGACTACAAATCAAGTCCTCGGCCCTGAATGCAGTTTCCCCAATCTATGCTCACTGCACATCCACCTTGCGAAACCCCAGCCCATATAGCAAAGCGGTAACGCTGTTGCGCGCATTCTGCTTCGCTTTATCCAGAATTCCATCATCGAGCGCAGCCTGCGCAATCTGCTTTTCCGCCGTCAGCCGCACCTCCGACTCCAGGTTCGGATCGGTAGAAACCAGCAGCCCGGTCGTCCGCGAATAGACCCGCGTGCGTGCGTTATCGATGCGCGTGGTTAGTATCTGCGCCGCCGGCAACCGAACCTGAACCGCGTCGCCCTTTACCTCAACGTCGCTGGCCTTGAGCTGCGCAAGATCGATTCCCGCAATCACCTCTCCGTGGGCAATCAGCAGCAGCTTATCTCCGGCCAGAAATCCAGGCAGAATGGCGTTCTCGCGGTCGCCCTCCACAATCTTGTCCAGCGAATAAACAACCGTCTCCAGCCGCGAGAGCTGTCGAATCTGTTCCACCACCGTAGGAGATGAGACGTTGATCGTAGTGGTCCGCCCGGTCACGAACCCGGCGACCCGACTCCATATTCCGGCATGCGTCAAATGAGTAAGCCCTGCCAGAAGCAGGAATCCCAGCAGAACGCCAACGGCGGACGAAATGAGCGAAACGCCAAGACGGCCTATGCGCATAGTCTCAATACCTGGTCGGCTCCTCTACCGACAGTCTACTCGGATGCCGTGCGCCTCAACCCATCAGACGCCCTCATCTCGCTTCACCGCCCTATAATCAATCCATCACAAGGGGTGACCTTATGAAAGCGACCCTGTCCAAATTCTTCTACGCCTTTGCAATTGCAATCTTCGCGCTGGTATCCATACCCGCATCTCACGCGCAGCAACTCTCCCAGAAACTCCAAAACGCCGTAGGCCATTGGCAGATCATCGACAGTGACGGTGCCCTGGGAGGCAAAGCGGAAACCTACCTGATAAACGGCAAGCTCTTCGGCAAGGTAACCGAGCTGCGCCCCGGCCATACCCCCAAAGACGTTTGCATAAAGTGTTCCGGCGAGTACAAAAACCAGGTCATCCTGGGCATGGTCTTCATGCGCAACTTCCATCCCGATGGCGACGACTGGGTAGAGGGCACAGTAGTCGACCCCGAGAACGGCAAGGAATACAAAGGCAAGATCTGGGCCATAGGAAACGACAAACTAGGAATGCGCGGCTTTGTAGGCATCTCCCTCTTCGGCCGCACTGAAACCTGGACAAGGCTGCCGTAATCCCTAGTCCCTTAATCCCTAACCCCTGATCCCCGTACTTGGTATACTGGCAGTGTGACCCCTACTGTGCTTGAACCCATCTCGAACGGTCCCCACGCCGAGACTTCCCCCACTCAGAAAAGGGTGTTGTTACTCAAGCCGCGCGGCTTTTGCGCTGGCGTGGTGCGCGCGATCGATGTAGTCAGGATCGCACTTGAAACCTTCGGCGCCCCCATCTACGTGCGCCGGGAGATCGTCCATAACCGCTATGTTGTGAATGAGTTGGCTGAAAAGGGCGCGATCTTCGTCCATGAGATCGACGATGTTCCCGACGGCCAGCGCGTCATCTACTCCGCCCACGGCGTCTCCCCCGCTGTCCGCGAATTCAGCAAGGGCCGCGGCCTGAAGGTGATTGACGCCACCTGCCCCCTGGTCACCAAGGTCCACATCGAGGCCGTCAAATTTGCCAAGCAGGGCTACTCACTGGTGCTCATTGGCCACCGCGATCATGACGAAATCGAAGGCACCCTGGGCGAAGCTCCCGAGGTAACTCAAGTAGTTTCAAACGTTGCGGAGGTTGAAGCCCTGCGTGTGCCTGATCCCGATCGTGTAGCCTATCTCACCCAGACAACCCTCAGCCTCGACGAGGCGCGGGACATCATCCACGCCCTCAAGCTGAAGTTTCCCAATATAGTTGGCCCTCACTCGCAGGACATTTGCTACGCCACTGAAAACCGCCAGGTGGCCGTTCGCAATGTTGCCCACAATGCCGAGCTGGTGCTTGTGGTGGGTTCAACCAACAGTTCCAACTCCAACCGTCTGGTCGAAGTTTCGCGCAACCTGGGCACCATCGGCTACCTTATTGACAACTCCCAGGCCATCGACCCAAAGTGGCTCGAAGGCGTGACGAATGTTGCAGTTACGGCTGGCGCATCGGCCCCTGAAGTACTGGTGGAAGACGTGGTGAACTACCTGCGCCAAAACGGCTTTTCCAACGTCGAAGAGGTTGAAGTGATGCCGGAAAATGTCCGTTTCGGGCTGCCACCGGAGATCATTCAGGCCATCGGCAGCGCCGGCGGAGCAGAGCCTGTTCCGGTACGTTAAGAACAGCTTCCAGCTATCAGCTTTTAGCCAGAAGCGGAAAACAGAAAGCTGAGAGCTGAGAGCTGAGATCTGAAAGCTGAAAGCTGAGGCTGAAAGCTGAAAGCTGAAAGCTGAAGTAGCTGAAAGCTGAAAGCTGAAAGCTAGTAACTGAGGCATTTAAACCGCATGAGTCCAGAGCAGGGCAAGACACAATTCGCGGCGCCGATTCACGGCGCCAAGATTTGGCCGTCTCGATGCGGACCTGGCAGATGTGGAGTCGGCCATCGTCCGCTCGCGGGAGTACGTTCTCTCCCAGCAGCATCCAGATGGCTACTGGTGCGGCGAGCTTGAAGCGGACTCCATGCTCGAGGCCGACTACATCTTTCTGCACACAGTGTTGGAAAGCGGCGATCCCGGCCGGCTGCAGCGCGCATTCACCGAGATGATGCGCTACCAGAACGAAGACGGCAGTTGGAGCATCTATCCCGGCGGCCCCGGCAACATCTCGCTCTCGGTCAAGTGCTACTTTTCTGCCAAGCTGATGGGCATCGGCGCTGACGATCCCCGCCTGGCCAAATGCCGCGAGTGGATTCTCGCCCACGGCGGCGTGGTGGAGTGCAACACCTTCACCAAAATGTATCTCTGCGCGCTCGGCCAGTACGACTACGATGCCGTCCCCGCCATTCCGCCTGAGATCGTCCTCTTTCCCAATTGGTTTTACTTCAATATCTACGAGATTTCCTCCTGGTCGCGCTCCATCCTTGTGCCGCTGGCCATCATCTACGCCAAAAAGCCCTACAAGAAAATCCCCACCGAGCAGGGAATCGATGAGCTTTTCGTAGGCGGCCGCGCCAACTCAATTCTGCGCCTGCGCATGAACCGCAAATCCCTGTTCTCCTGGCGTAATTTCTTCCTCATCCTCGATCGCATCACGCATTGGGCTGAGGCCGTTCACATTCGCCCCTTGCGCACACTGGCACTCAAGCGCGCGGAAAAATGGATGCTCGAGCGACTGGAGATGACTGACGGTCTGGGCGCAATCTATCCCGCCATGCTCAACGCCATCATCGCCCTGCGCTGCCTGGGCTACTCTGAAGACGATCCGCAGGTCATTCGCGCCCGCGACGAATTTGAGAAGCTCGGCATTGAGGAGCCCGCCAACGCCGATCTGCCCGAGCCCACCTTCCGCATGCGGCCCTGCGTCTCGCCCGGTGTGGGATACCGCGCAGGCCGTCTTTGCGCTCGGCGAGGCCGGCGTGCCGCGCAACGATCCGCGCATGATCAAAGCCGCCGACTGGATGCTCTCCAAGGAAGTTCGCCACAAGGGCGACTGGGCCGTCAAGGTGCCCAGCGACCGAGCCCGGCGGCTGGTACTTCGAGTTCAACAACGAGTTCTATCCCGACACCGACGACACCGCGCAGGTGCTGCTGGCGCTCAACAAGGTCGACAATCCCCGCGAGCGCTATCAGCATCAGGTTGCCCAGCGCGCCATCGACTGGGAGTTCGCCATGCAGTGCAAGAACGGCGGCTGGGGCAGCTTCGACAAAGACAACACCAAGATGATCTTCCAGTACATTCCCTTCGCCGATCACAACGCCATGCTCGATCCGCCCACGGTCGACATTACGGGAAGAATTCTGGAGATGCTGGCCAACTACGGCTACACGCGCGGCGACAAGCGCGTGGAGAAGGCCATCAAGTTCATCTTCAGCGAGCAGGAGCCGGACGGAAGCTGGTTTGGCCGCTGGGGCGTCAACTACATCTACGGAACTTTCCTGGTGCTGCGCGGCCTTGAAGCCATCGGCGTCGATCATCTCGAGCCGCAGATTCAGCAGGCCGCCGAGTGGATTCGCATGGTGCAGAATCCCGACGGCGGCTGGGGCGAAACCTGCGGCAGCTACGACGATCCCAACACGCGCGGCATCGGCCCCAGCACTCCCTCGCAAACCGCCTGGGCGCTGCTTGGTCTGCTTGCCGCCGGCGACGACCGCTCCGACTCCGTCGCCAAGGGCGTGCGCTGGCTGCTCACCCGCCAGCTACCCGACGGCAGTTGGGACGAGTCGCATCGGCACGGGCATTACTCGCCAGGCACTGTACACTGGAACAGGCTTCCCCAGAGTCTTTTACCTGGCCTACGACAATGTACCGCCAATACTTCCCGCTGCTGGCCTTGAACGGCTACAAGCGGGCCATGGAACGGAAAGCAGCTAGCCTTAGCCTAGTGAGCGTCGAGCTTTCGGACGTTTTGCGAGCTAAGCCGGCAACAAGCATTAAAGCGCCGGAACGGCGCTGGAGGATAACCCAAAGATGGCTGTTCCAATCTCCCAGATGTGGACGGTTGCAAGCCTATGTAATGAAGAAGCAGCTCACCGGCAATAAGCGCTATCCACTAGTGCTCATGCTTGAGCCGCTCTTCCGCTGCAACCTGGCCTGCGCCGGCTGCGGCAAGGTGCAATATCCGCCCCACATCCTCAAAAAGCAGCTCACGCCGGAGGAGTGTTTGCCGCCGTCGAAGAGTGCGGCGCGCCCATGGTCTCCATCCCCGGCGGCGAGCCGCTGCTGCATCCGCAGATCGTCGAGATCGTCAACGGCCTCATCGCGCGCAAAAAGTACATCTACCTCTGCACCAACGCGCTTGAACTCAAGCGCCGCCTGCCCGAGTTCACGCCGTCGAAGTACCTCACCTTCTCAGTCCATCTCGATGGCCAGCGTGAGCATCACGATTTTTCCGTCTGCCGCGAAGGCGGATACGACATCGCCGTCGAAGGCATCAAAGAGGCCGTCAAGCGCGGCTTCCGCGTAACCACCAACGCCACATTCTTTGACGGCACCGACCCCAACAGCGTTCGCGGATTTTTTGACGAGGTCATGGATATGGGCGTCGAGGGCATCGTTCTTTCGCCCGGCTACAGCTACGACAAAGCTCCTGACCAGAACCGCTTCCTGGGCCGCGCCCGCGTGCGCCGTCTCTTCCGCGCCATCCTGTCGAATCGCAAGCCGAGCTGGAAGTTCAATATGTCGCCGCTGTTTCTTGAGTTCCTGATGGGCGACCGCAAATACGAGTGCACCCCTGGGGTTCGCCCGCCTACAACATCTTCGGCTGGCAGCGTCCCTGCTACCTGCTCCAGGAAGGCTACACCGAGACCTTCAAAGAATTGCTCGAAACCACCAAATGGGAAGAGTACGGAGTAGCCAGCGGCAACCCCAAGTGCGCCAACTGCATGGTCAGTTGCGGCTACGAGCCCAGTGCCGTTATGGATGGCTTCGGCTCTCTGAAAGGCTTCTGGGGCATGGTCCGCGGAACCTTCAGCATGTATCGCGACGAGCATGCGCTCAAGCTGCTGAACGAGCCCATGCCCCACGGCCCGCGTCCCTAGTCAAGATCGCTGCGACCCTGATTGGGCAGCCCTGAGGAGACGGGTGCATGACCGCCGAAGTAGCGAAATACACCATCGAACAAGTCGAAGCCCTCGAACTTGCCCCCGGCACCGAGCACAGCAACTTGAAGGCTGGGTTCCCACGCTGGCCAGCGACGAAGACCTCCGCCAGGCCCTCGACAAAGCTCTCGACTACCGCGGCGACATAACCCTCACTCTAAAAAACGGCGAGCGCATCGAAGCCTTCATCTTCAACTCGCAGTCCGGCCCTACCCTGGCCGATTCTTTCCTGCAATACTTCACGCCCAGCTCCAATGAGAAGCGCAAAGTAAGCTACGTCGATATCGCCCGCGTGGAATTCACCGGCAAAGACCGCGCCGCCGGCAAGCACTGGGAAGACTGGGTCAAAGCCTACAACGAAAAGAAAGCCGCCGGCGAAAAGAACATCGCCCTGGTCCCGGAAGCGTTGGAGTAGGTGCTGTTGTTCATCACGCGTGCCAAAGCTATCGCTTCTGAGACTTGAGAAAGTACAAAACTCATACCCGTCATTCACCCCAGTAACTTGGTTTTCATCCCCCGCTTAGCAACCGCCGCAACCGCCTTCTTATCGAATGAGACAAACGTCTCACCGCCTAGCCATGCGCCCTCATGTTCAATCACGCCGTCGGCAAAATCTGCCCCAGCATCGAGCATGGCCAATCCGGCTTCGACGGCAGCGTTGTCCACCACAATGTTCCTGCTCTCGCGAAACCCGGCAATTGTAGCCGAGATATTCTCACGCGAGACGCTATAGCGGCTGCGCAGAACCCATGCAAGCTCACACAAGGCAACGTTGGTGACCGCCACAACCTCGGCCCGATCCATCATTTCGAGCGCAAGTTTGTACTGCACTGGATCGTCACCCAGTACAAAGCGCAATAGGAGGTTAGTATCGGCAATGATCTTCACCGGTTAAAACTCTCCATCACTTCAGCGGAAGCAGCTTCGGCTATAGCTTCGTTGATCTCTTCGATCGTCAGCCTTGCGCCATTGGTCTTGCCCTTCAGGAATCCCGCGAGATCGCTGATGCTGCCCTTCTTCCGCACTGCCCGGCCCCGGAATTCGCCTCCCGGCAGCAGTTCGATCTCCAATTTCTCCCCAGGCCTGACCCCAACGTGTTGGAAGATTTCCTTCCGGAGGGTCACCTGTCCCCGCGACGTTGTGCGAACGATAGCCATTGAATCACCTTCCCTTATAGTGTAATGCAAATCTGCATTATTCGCAATGAATTTAGCCTTTCTAATCACTTGCAGCGTAAACTGATCTCTGACCCCTGATCTCTGATCGCTCAACTATGAAAGTCTTCCTAACAGGCGCAACCGGATTCGTAGGCCATCACGTGGCCAAAGCTCTGGCCGCTGAAGGCGCAAAGTTGCGAATGCTGGTCCGCAAAACCAGCAAACTCTCCAATCTCGAAGGCATCGACGGCGAAACCCACCTCGGCGACCTCAGCCAGCCGGAGACCATTCGTCCCGCTCTCGCCGATTGCGATGCCGTAGTCCACGTCGCTGCCGACTACCGCTTCTGGATTCCAGATCCCGACGCCATGTACCGCGCCAACGTAGACGGCACTCGCGATCTTCTCCGCATGGCCCGCGAAGCCCAGGTCCCGCGCTTCGTCTATACCTCCTCGGTAGCCACCATGCACTTCCGCACAGATGGGATCGTCATCAACGAAGATACGCCGGTCTCGATCAAGGATATGGTGGGCCACTACAAGCGTTCGAAATTCCTCGCCGAGCGGCAGGCCATCGCCGCCGCTGTAGACGGCCAGCACATCATCATCCTCAACCCCACTTCGCCCATCGGCCCCAACGACGCCAAGCCCACGCCCACAGGCCGCATCTTTCTCGACTTTCTCAACGGCAAATTTCCCGCCTACATGGATACCGGCCTAAATCTAGTCGATGTTTCTGAAGTCGCGCGTACCCACGTAACCGCACTCACCAAGGGGAAACCGGGCCGCCGCTACATTCTCGGGGGAGAAAACCTCACTCTCAAGCAGATCCTCGACAAAATGTCGGCCATCACCGACATCCCTTCGCCCACGGTTAAAATTCCGTTCGCTGTAGCCGCCACCTACGCATTTTTCGAGGAGTGGATCACCGGCCGCATCCGCGGACGCGAACCGCGGGCAACGCTTGAAGAAGTCCGCATGGGCCGCAAAAAAATGTATGCCTCCAGCGCCCGCGCGCAGCAGGAGCTGGGCTTCCGCATCCTGCCCATCTACCCTGCCATGCGCGCCGCCATTGAGTGGTACCGCGCCAACGGCTACGCGCCGTAGAAGGAGAAAATCATGCCGCTGTATAAATCAATCCTCGCAGCCTTCCTTGTGCTAGCCGCCGCAGCGCATGCGCAGCAGGCAAAATGCCCCGCCGCTCAAGGCAATCAACATCTCTCACGAGTCTCTGTCTTTGACGGTCCTCCCGCACAACATGCGGATTTAGCGCCCGACGATCAGAAGGGAAGCGGCGACCATATCTACCTCACCTGGGAGATCGCCTATCTCTTCGGCATGAACCATGACGTTTTTCTAGTCTGCCGCTACTCGTTAACCGCAGACGAGCCATCCGTGACCATCAAGCTCGACAAGAAAGCCAGCAAGTGCGCTTTCCGCTCGCACGGCAAAAGCCAGCCCGCCGAAGCGGAATGTAAGTAAGCATCGCCTTCTACCGCCCTAAACGTGTTTAAAAACATGCATTGCGTCAGGGCACGACTTCAGTCGTGCCGAAAAGAAACAAATTGAAGCTGGGCTTTATCCCCTGAGTGAAGTATGACCAAACTAGCAATCATCGCCGCAATGCGGCGCACTCCTCCCGTAGGGAGGTAATGAGAATAGCCCAGGGTCGAGTCCGCGAGAGCGGACGAAAACCCTGGGATAGTCAGTAGCTAAGAGGTTCGCGTCCTGTAGGGACGCGATGAACCAAGCTCCGCAACTCCATGCACCGTTCATCTGCTGCGTAACATGTTCCAATGTCCATAACATGACCAAACTAGCCATCATCGCCGCCATGCCCGGCGAGTTGAAGCCACTGGTCCGTGGCTGGCAGCACCAGCGCTCAAACGGCGTCGATCTATGGCGCCATAAATTTGACCAGCGCGAGTGGATCGCCGCCTGCGCCGGAGCCGGCGTCGATGCCGCAATACGCGCTTTTACCGAAGCGGAAAAGTCTGGAGCCCTCGATGCGGTTATCTCCACCGGCTGGGCGGGAGCCTTGCGCGAAGAACTCGCAACCGGCCACGCCTTCGATGTCTCCTGCGTCATCGATGCCCGCACCGGGGAGCGCTTCGTTACCGCCTGTCCTCCCAGCGATTGCTGGCTGGTCACCAGCTCCCGCGTCGCCGACACACACGAAAAGAAGCGTCTCGCTGCAACCTACCAGGCCAGCCTCGTAGATATGGAAGCCGCCGGGATCGCCCGCCTGGCCCAAATGCGCGGCATTCCCTTTTATTGCATCAAGGGAATCAGCGACGGTTATAATGACCAACTACCTGATTTCAATCGCTTCATCTCTGCCGCAGGGCCAATTTCATCTGGGCCGATTCATTCTTTCTTCCCTCCTCAGGCCCTGGCAGTGGCCCGCACTCATCCGGATGGGCGAAAATAGTAGAAAGGCTGCACAGAGCATCGCCGAGTCCCTGCGCGATTTTCTCGAATGATCGAGGTCGGATAGACAAACGTAATGGCAACCCAAATTTCAAATCCTGAAAGCCGGGTCGAGGGAACAATTCCCGCCACCATGCGCGCAGCCGTCTATCGCGCCATCAACCAGATCAGCGTGGAGACGGTCCCCGTGCCGTAGATCGGCCCAGGGGAACTGCTTGTCAAAATAGCTTCCTGCGGCATCTGCGGCACCGATCTCAAGAAAATCCATACCGGCTCTCACTCCGCCCCGCGCATCTTCGGCCACGAAATGGCGGGAACCATCGTCGAAGTTGGCTTGGGCGTAACCCAGTACGCTCTCGGTGAGCGGGTAATGGTCCACCACCACGTTCCCTGCGGCCAGTGCTACTACTGTCGCAAGCAGACCTTCGCCCAGTGCCCGGTCTACAAAAAGGTGGGCGCAACTGCCGGCTTCGAACCCTCCGGCGGCGGCTTTGCAGAGTACATTCGCGTCATGGACTGGATCGTCGCCAATCGCGGCGTGGTCAAGATTCCAGACGGCGTGCCCTTTGAGCAGGCAGCCTTCATCGAGCCTATAAACACTGTTCTCAAGGGCATTAAGCTGCTCAATCTTGCCTCCGACGAAACGGTACTGGTCATCGGCCAGGGCCCTATCGGTCTGATGCATGCGGCGCTCGCTCGCCGCACCGGTGCGCGCGTGCTCACCTCCGATCTTTACTCTGAGCGTCACGCAATCGCCGCCAGGTTCGGCCTCCATGAGCCCATCCACGCCGGCAGTGAAAACGTGGTCGAGCGCGTCCTGGCCGCCACTGAAGGCCGCGGCGCCGACGCCGTAATTCTCGCCGTAGGCGTCGATGCCCTTATCCAGACCGCGATGGATGCGGTGCGGCCCGGCGGCAAGGTGATGCTCTTTGCGCAGACCCAGCACGGCGAGGCCAATTTCGATCCCGCCGCCGTTTGCATGGACGAAAAAACGCTGCTCGGCTCCTATTCGGCCTCCGCCGCAATTCTCGATGAGGTCACCGAGTCTGGTTCTCGGCGGTTATCGAAACGGCTTCGACTTAACCCAGCTGATCTCTCACCGCTTTCCGCTCGAGCAGGCGGCAAATGCAATTGATCTCGCTTCGCACCCCCAGGCCGACTCAATGAAGATTATGATTGAGCCTGTACCTGGCGCAGGGGCGCTTTAGGAGGAGTCGATGGCAGCACGGTGAAAGACGCGATCCTCCGTGGCCGCAAAACGGTTGAATCCGTAGTCGAAGAGGGCCGCAAGAAGGTTGAGGACGTCGTCGAGGGAGGCCTGAATACAGTCGAAACGGTCGTCGAAGTCGGCCTGAATACCGTCGAGACGGTAGTCGGCAAAGGCCGCCAGACGGTCGAATCCGCCGTCAGCCTGGGCCGAAAAACCGTCGAGCACACGCTTCTCAGCAGGCGCGGCACCATGAAGGCCGCAGTCCTCCACGGCCGCGAAGATATTCGCATCGAACAGGTGCCCGTCCCAGAGGCAGCGTGGGCGAGTTGATTGTGCGCGTGGGTGCGGCGCTCACCTGCGGAACCGATCTGAAGGTCTTCCGCCGCGGCTATCATGCGCGCATGATCGTGCCCCCGGCGCTCTTTGGCCACGAGCTGGCCGGAACGGTCGTCGAAGTCGGCGAAGGAGTAACGGATTTTGCCTCCGGCGATCGCGTGGTCGCGCTCAACTCCGCGCCCTGCGGCCAATGCTATTTTTGCGCGCGCGGCCAGGAAAACCTCTGCGACGATCTGCTCTTCAACAACGGCGCCTATGCCGAGTTCATTCGCATTCCCGCTCGCATCGTAGCCAAGAATACGCTTCACGTTCCCGATCATGTGCCGCTGGAGCACGCGGCGCTGACTGAGCCATTGGCCTGCGCCGTGCACGGCTTTGAGGATTCGCGCCCGCATCCCGGCGATACCGTCGCCGTCATCGGCGGCGGCCCGCTGGGATTGATGATTCTGCACGTCGCCGCTCTCGCCGGCTGCGAAGTCATCGCCATCGTCAAGCACGACGGCCAGGTGGAAGCAGCTCGCCAGTTGGGCGCGGCGCACGTGGTGCAGACCACCAACATCCGCAAGGCCATCGCCGAGACGCGCGCGCTTACGCCGAAGAATCGCGGCGTGGATATTGCTATCGAGGCAGTCGGCGTGCCGGAAACATGGCAGGAGGCGGTCGAGCTGGTGCGCAAGGGCGGCACGGTAAACTTTTTTGGCGGATGCGCCGCAGGGACGCATGTGACGCTCGATACCAATCGCATCCACTATAGCGACATCACGCTGCGCGCTACCTTCCATCACACCCCGGCCATCTGCCGCAAGGCGCTGGATCTGATTGCCGGCGGACGCTTCCAGGCGCAGGCCTTCATCACCGGCCACGCTCACCTTTACGAACTTAACCGCGTCTTTGAGAAGCTGATGAACCGCAGCAGCGAGATCAAGACCGCCATTGTCCCCTGAGGCGAACCGATGACTCTGGCAACCGAGCAACCGGCAAGCAGCGGAAGCGCGGAGTGCGACGTGCGACGCCGAGGAGAATTGCTGGCCCGCGGCTGGGCAGCACTGCCGGCCAGCTATCGCATTCCCGAGGTTGCGCCCACGCTGGACGAAGCGCGGGCCTATTGCAAGCGTCTGGCCGATTCGCACTACGAAAATTTCCATGTAGCCTCCTGGTTTCTTCCCAAAGCTCTGCGCCCTCATTTTCATGCCATCTATGCCTATTGCCGCATCTCCGACGATCTTGGCGACGAGGTGGGCGATACGGCGCAATCGCCTGGCTCTGCTCGATCTGTGGGGCAGGGAACTGGACGCCTGCTACGAGGGCCGCACCCGCCATCCTGTGTTTGTTGCGCTGGCCGAGACCATCAGCGCCTGCTCCATTCCCAAACGGCCCTTTGCCGATCTGCTCATGGCCTTTCGCCAGGACCAGATGGTTACGCGCTACGCGACCATGGACGACGTGTTGCAATACTGCCGCTACTCGGCCAATCCAGTGGGCCGGCTGGTGCTCTATGCAAGCGGCGGGCGCCGATGAAGAACGATTCCGTCTTTCCGATGCAACCTGCTCCGCTCTGCAACTGGCAAATTTCTGGCAGGATGTGCGCCCGGACTTCGCCCGCGGCCGCGTTTATCTGCCGCAAAAGGACATGCAATTCTTTCGCGTCAGTGATGAGACCATTGCCAAAGGCGTCGCAACGCCGGAGTTTCGCGGCCTGATGCGTTGCGAGATCGAGTATGCGCGCGGCCTCTTTGAAGAGGGCCTGCCGTTGATCGGGATGGCGGACGGCGATTTGGCGCTCGACCTCGATCTCTTCAGCCGCGGCGGCATGGAGATTTTGCGAGCCATCGAGCAGCGGAATTACGACGTGCTCAGCTCCAGGCCTGCGATCTCGAAGTCCACCAAGGCCGCGCTCCTGCTCAGGGCCATCACCGCCAAGCTGCTGCCTTTTCTCCGTCTCGACCGGCGCGGCCGCGCAGAGAAGTC
Organism: uncultured Acidobacteriaceae bacterium; assembly: GCA_963780975.1. Lineage (GTDB taxonomy): Bacteria > Acidobacteriota > Terriglobia > Terriglobales > Acidobacteriaceae > Telmatobacter. The sequence goes on from CAWAEU010000015.1 coordinate 84,616, forward strand.
GGCTTGAGCAAGGTGCATCCAATGAACAACGAGACGTTGGACGCAGCCTATGCCAAGTGCCGCTTGATCGCCAGGCGCGAGGCAAAGAATTTTTATTATTCCTTTGTCGCTCTTCCAGAACCAAGAAAAAATGCCATTTGCGCCATCTACGCCTTCATGCGCCAGGCCGATGATCTGGCCGACGACGAAAGCCTCTCCCTTGAAGAGCGTCGCAAGCGTCTTGACGCTTGGTTGACGGATTGGCGCGGCGTCTGTCACGGCGGCGACTCCTCCGATCTGGTCTTCCTTGCAGTCCGCGATGCCGTCGAGCGCTTCAATATTCCGCTCAACCTGCTCGATGAATTGGTAGCCGGCGTAACCATGGACCTGAAACCGGCCGCGAGTGATGCGCCTGATACCTACGCAACCTTCGCCGATCTTTACCGCTACTGCTACCTGGTGGCCTCGGTGGTGGGTCTGGTCTGCATCCGCATCTTCGGTTATACCGACCCGCGTGCGGAAAAACTGGCCGAAGAAACCGGCATCGCCTTCCAGCTCACCAACATTCTCCGCGACGTTGCAGAAGATGCCGAGCGCAATCGCGTCTATCTGCCGCTCGAAGATCTCGCCGCCCACGAATGTCACACTGGACTCACTGCTACATCGCAAAGCCCGGCACTCCGCCAACAGCCAATGAACGCGCCCTGCTCAAAGAGATCGGCCAGCGTGCCGAGGATTACTATCAGTCCGCGCAAGCGTTGCATGCCGCTGATCGACCGCGAAAGCCGTCCCGCGCTCTGGGTGCTGGTCTCCATCTATCATGGTCTTGCTGAAGCAAATTGAGCGCGACGATTATGATGTGTTTTCCCACCGCGCCAGCGTGCCATGGCAAAGAAGTTGGCAATCCTGGCCGTAGGTCTGGCGCGTATGGGTTGGGCGCGAGTGGTTGGGTAGTTTAAGAAGCTTCAGGAGCAGCGAATGGCTGCTTCAATGAAGTGCACGGGGCCTCAATGAAGTGTGGGGCTTTAATGAAGGGTACGGGCTTTAGCCCGTACATCAACAAGATTCAAATATTCGGGCTTTAGCCCCTGAGGGAATCGAGTGCGTCCCAAACGAGAAATTATTCAGAGCAACGAATTCGCCTACTTCGTTTCCACACAAACAGCGGGGCGCAAACCATTCTTTCGTCACCAACGATGGGCAAGACTGCTACTATCTACAATCAACCACTATGAGGAGACTGGATACAAGCTTCACGCCTATGTTGTGATGCCCGATCATCTGCATCTAATTATCACCCCATTTGAAACACTTGAGAAATCAGTCCAGCTTATAAAGGGTGGTTTTTCCTTCCGTGCCAGGCGTGAGTTGGAATGGGCTGGAGAGATTTGGCTGCCAGGTTTTACAGATCACCGTATCAGGGATGAAGAAGACTGGCATAGGCACCTGGAATACATTCGCAAAAATCCTGTCGATGCAAAACTGGTCGAGGATGTAATTCCCTATGAATTTATAGGGTTTCCAGACAAAGAGTACCCTCAGGGGCTAAAGCCCACTACCTTTTCTGTGTCTCAACGTACGGGCTAAAGCCCGTACCCTTCACCATGAAAGGCCGTTAGTTGAGTAGTTCGCAAATCTCGAGTAAAACCGTCACGGTAATCGGCGGCGGCGTGGCCGGCATGAGCGCGGCCTGCGCCCTTGCCGAAGCCGGCCTGCGCGTGCAGCTGGTCGAGCGCCGCGGCTACCTCGGCGGCCGTGCAAGCTCCTATCTGCATCCCGGCGTCAACGAAATTATCGATAACTGCCAGCATGTCCTCTTCGGCTGCTGCACAAATCTCACCGGCTTCTACCAACGCATCGGCGTAGCAGCAAAGATTCACTGGACCACTGAGATGACCATGATTGAGCCCGGTGGCCGTCGCTCGCGCCTTGCTCCTTCATGGCTGCCGGCCCCTCTGCATAGCGCGCCAAGCTTTCTCAGTGCCGGTGCATTCACTATGGCCGACAAGCTGGCGCTTGGCCGCGCATTTTCAGCTCTCATGCGTCCGCTGCCTGCCGAAGCAGGCAATGAAAGCTTGGGCGTATGGCTCAGGCGCAAGGGGCAAACCGAGGGTGCGCTCAACCGCTTCTGGCGTCTGGTGATTGCCAGCGCGCTCAACGCCGACATCGATTCCATCGCCTTGTCTTACGCTGCCAAGGTAATCCGCGAGCTATTCATGAACTCTGCATTCGCAGGCAGCATGGGCATGAGCACTGTTCCGCTTAGCGACCTTTATGCGGGTGCGGCCGATTACCTGAAAAATCGAGGCTCAAATATTTTATTCAATACCAATGTAGAATCGGCAGCGTGGGATGAAGAGGCTTCGCAATGGGCGATCGCCACACGCAACGGCCCACTCATCTCAGAATTTCTGGTGCTCGCTCTCCCCTTTGAAGCCACGTCAAAACTGCTCCCGCACATGCCCGTAACCGAAGGCGTCGAAGCGCTCGAGGCCAAGCTTGAACGCCAGCAGAACTGGCCCATCTGCAGCGTGCATCTCTGGTTCGACCGCGAGATTACCGTGCTCGATCATGCCGTGCTGCTTGACCGAGAAATTCACTGGCTCTACAACAAGAGCCAGCTTCAGCCCTGGCGTAAGACAAGGGGCAGTTACGTCGAGCTGGTGGTGAGCGCATCGCGCCAGTTTGCCGAGCTCAGCCGCGAGGAAGCAATAGCGCAGGCGGTCATTGAACTGGCTGAATTCTTTCCCGCAGTGTCTTTCGCAAAGTTGGAGAAAGCTGCACTGGTAAAGGAGATGCGTGCAACCTTCGGCGTGCCGCCGGGCATTGATGCCTCGCGCCCAACCCCTGTTTCCCCGTGGCCAAACTGCTTCCTGGCCGGCGACTGGACAGCAACCGGCTGGCCCTCGACAATGGAGAGCGCAGCCCGCTCAGGTCACTTGGCAGCCGAGGCAATCTGCACAAGCATTGGAGAGCCGCGACAAATCCTAAACCCCGACCTGAAGCCGCGAGGATTGATGCGGTTAATCAGCTTCTAGCTACTAGCCATTAGCTTTTAGTACATGTTCGCGTATAACCGCGATTTGGTTGATGGGGTGTTCCTGCAATCTATCGGGATGCAGAACGAAGCTAGAGGCTAATAGCTAGAAGCTGAAGGCTGCTTTTTCAATGCGCCAAAAAATAAACCCCAATACAAACCAGCACCGCCGCCGTCCAGCGCCGCCGGTCTACATTTTCCTTGAGGAAGATCTTGCCGGCGATAGCGTTGGTAACCAGGGTCAGCGAAGCCGAAGCTGGCGCTACCAGGCTCAGGTTGAGATGGTTCAACGCAAAGAGTAATGCAAAGAAGGTCAGCGCCAGAAAGCTAATTCCGGCAAAAAACAGCGGGCAGGTGAGGACGGCGCGAATAGCTCCAAGCAGGCCGGAGCGGGCGCGAATCTCATCCAGGTCGCCGACAGACTTCATGGCCGCGGCGGTCAGCACTTCGCCAACAGTCGAGGCGAGCACAATGGAAGCAAGCATGGCCGTGGCTGCCCAGGGTCCAGTCTGCGCGACAGTGTAGCTGATTGTCATCGCGCTTGCTCCTTACCAACTTCAGGTTCCAGTCTCACAGCGGTTGCCGGTCTTTCCGTCGACGACGGGCCTTGTGATACGAACCCTACGCCCAGGGTAATCAGCACAATTCCTACCCAGCGCTCGAGCGAAATCGGTTCATGCAGCCAGCAACGGGCGAGCAGAGCGACGATCACGTAGCCAAACGCCGTGGCAGGCAGAACGAAGGTGAGGTCGGCCCAGGAGAGAGCAGTGAGATAGCTGGCAAAGAATCCGATCAGCAGTACGATGCCCATGGCGATCCATGGAGTAAAAACTGCGGAGATAAGAGCGGCGGGGTGTGCAAGCGTGATGGCAGGCAGGCTGGTCATGCCACGCGATAGAAAGGTGTCGCCCAGTGGGCCGCATAAGGCTATCAGTCCCAGGATCGTATATTGCCGCAGTGTAAGTCTTGCGTGAGCCATCGATGTTCCGGTCCTGAATAACAGATTAACGGTTGGCAAAAAAGGATTTCGCACCGAATTGCGAAGATCGCGCGAGAGACTGTTACGAACGCAGCCGCATGGAAGCTCTCTATGGCTTAAAAGGGCCGCCCCACCTTTGCGGAGCAGCCCTTCCATGCTTTCGTCTCGTAACTGAATCTACTTGGCGGCGACGAGCGGGCGAGTTGCAAGGCTGCCGTCCGCATAGCCCTTGGCGATCTCGGCAATGGGAATCGGCTTGTAGTCGCCGGCGTGGCCGGCCTGGCCAAACTCGGTCATGCGCTGCGGCAACGACCTTCTGCATCGCCTCGCGGGCCGGCTTCATGTAGTCGCGCGGATCAAACTTCTCCGGCGTCGCGTCCAAAGAACCTTGCGGATGGCGCCGGTAATCGCCAGACGATTGTCAGTATCCACGTTGACCTTGCGCACGCCGTTGCGGATGCCGAGCTGAATCTCTTCGATCGGCACGCCCCATGTCTCCTTCAGCTTGCCGCCGTATTGGTTGACAATGTCCTGCAGATCCTTGGGCACTGAAGAGCTGCCGTGCATCACCAGGTGGGTGTTGGGCAGGCGCTTGTGAATGGCAATCAGCACATCCATCTTCAGCACTGAGCCGTCTGGCTTCTTGGTAAATTTGTAAGCGCCATGGCTGGTTCCGATGGCGATGGCCAGCGCGTCAACGCCGGTGCGCTCGGCAAACTCAACCGCCTGGTCGGGGTCGGTAATGTGATCGAGACCACTTCCGCCGGCTCCGTGACCGTCTTCCACGCCGCCCAGTACGCCAATCTCGCCTTCGACCGTCACGCCGCGGCGATGCGCATACTCAACCACCCGGCGCGTCACTTCAACGTTCTCTTCAAATGTCGATGGCGTCTTGCCGTCTTCCTTCAGCGAGCCGTCCATCATCACGCTGGTGTAGCCCAGCTCGATGGCGCTCTTGCAGGTCTCAAAGCTGTTGCCGTGGTCCTGGTGCATGGCAATGGGAATCTCAGGATAAAGCTCGTTGGCGGCCAGAATGAGATGAAAAAGAAAGCGGTCCTGCGCAAACTGGCGCGCGCCGCGGCTGGCCTGGATAATGACCGGCGAATTGGTTTGCTTCGCGGCTTCCATAATGGCTTGAATCTGTTCCATATCGTTGACGTTGAATGCGCCGACGCCGTAACCGCCCTTGGCGGCCTCGTCGAGAAGTTGCCGCATGGATACTAAAGGCATAAATTCTCCTATTTTCCGGATAATCCGGTGCGTTTGGGATAGCTCCAATTGCCTGTGCGTTTGCACCCTGCAATGAGGGAAATCAGCCAGTCGGCGGCAGGAACCTCAATCATCCTTATGGTAACAGAGGCGCGCAATTGAAAATTGTGTTCTTCCGCACTGACGGGCGCTGCTGTCCCCGTATGGTCGCGTCCCAAAACGGGTTACGGTGCGGTGTGGAATAATCTGGCAGTGATCCCTGCCGCCGCTACAGCTCACGATTGGTTCCTGCTGGCCTGCGCTGCCGGAACCGTCCTGCTGCTGTTATTCCTCATCGCCAGGGTGCGCCTGCATCCGGCGCTGGCTCTGGCCGTCTCCGCCTTCACGCTGGGCGTGGCCTCGGGCATGCCGCTCATCCAGGTCCCTCTCGCTTTCTCCACCGGCGTAGGCAACCTGATGGGCCACATCGCCATCGTTCTTGCCCTCGGCGCAGTCCTTGGCCGCCTGCTGGCCGCCTCCTGCGGAGCAGCTGCGCTGGGCAGAGTCATGGTCGAGAATTGCGGAATTAACGGCCTGCCCTGGGCTCTGCTGACGCTCAGCATCCTGGTCGGCATGCCGGTGTTCTTTGAGGTAGGCCTGGTTCTGCTCATGCCCATCGTGGCTGAGGCAGCCCGCCGCAGCGGTCGTCCGGCAATCCTCGTCGGCCTTCCTGTCCTCGCCGGTCTCTCCATGGTCCACGGCATGTTGCCGCCCCATCCGGCAGCCATGCTCGCGGCCACCCAATATCACGCCGACCTGGGCCGCACCATTCTCTGGGGCCTTGTCGTTGGCTTGCCCGCCGCCGCGCTCTCCGGTCCCGGCCTGGGCTGGCTGCTCCTTCGCCGCTGGCATAAGAAGGGAAATCGACCCACCCCGCAATTCGCCGACGAAAGCCTGACCCTCTTCGCACCCACACTGGCTGAAGACAAACAAATAGACCAATTGCTCCAGACTGAGGAAAAGCAAGCAGATCGGTCGCCCCAGGTCTCGCTTCTGAGAACCTGGGATACCACTGCATCAATCCCCGCCCCCGCAGGCCCCATCCGCGCCGCCGCCGCCATACTTCTCCCTGTCGCCCTAATCTTCCTCGGCAGTTGGGCCGACGCTCTTTCCGCCCCCGCAACCACCCCAAACCGAATCCTCCACTTCATAGGCAGCCCCGATATCGCCCTGCTGATCGCCGTCCTCGTAGCCCTGGTCACATTGGGTAGCCATATTCAGACCGGCAAGATCAGGAGTCCGGAGGTCCTGCAAAAGCTCACCGCCGAATCCTTCGAACCCATCGCCCAGGTGCTCATGATCCTCGCCGCCGCCGGTGGCCTCAGCGGAATTCTCCGCGACTCCGGAGCCGCCCAATCCACCGTAGGCCTTGCCCTCGGCGCGCATCTTCCTCCGCTCATACTGGCCTGGCTGCTGGCTGCGGTCATCCGCGTCTCCATGGGATCGGCGACGGTAGCCATGGCCGTGGCCTCCTCGGTGCTTGCGCCCATGGCCGGCCACATCGGCGTCGTCCTGAACTGCTCGTTCTCGCCACCGGCTCCGGCTCCATCATCTTCTCGCAGTTAAACGACCCCGGCTTCTGGCTCATCCAGTCCTTCTTCAAGCTTGAAGTAAAAGAAACCCTGGCCACCTGGTCGCTGCTTGAGACTGTGCTCTCCGTAGCCGGCCTGGCGATGACCCTCCTGCTGGCCGCCGTGCTGCGGTAAACAAAAAACCTCGCGCACTTCTTCAGACCATGCCAGGCTCATGCGTTCCCGCCACGCACTGTTCTCTATTGAGCATCCCCATTCCGCCGTCGGCGTTACCTTTTACCTAACTTCGCTGAACAAGCGACCGGGCGCAACAGCCTGCCCGCCGTGTGGTGATTAAAGGTGGATGATTCCCGATACAGAATCGCTGCAATTCAGATGGATGACCCTCGCTGCAAGGGACTGCGACAGGTCATGGTCGTTGAAGTCGAAGATTTCCGCTGCGCCAGCCTGCTCAGCCGCATGGCCCTTGAAATAGACGACCATCGCTGCAGGCACACGCCCATTCAAACCGAAGACCCCCGCTGCGTCAATCTGCACAAGATCTGGTAGCGGAACGTGAATCGGCGTGTCTATAGTTACCTGATCGTATAAGTCTGGGAAACAACTGCGCTGTTTGTGTACCCCGCCGCCGTGGCAAGAGCCTCAATGGTCTCCGTCTCGCCAACCTTGATAGCCGCCGTGTACTTGGTGGACGCAGTCGTCGGCGCAGTCTTGTTAGTGGTGTAGTAGATAGTCGCCCCAGCCGTCGCATCGGTAATCGACACCGTTTGCGCCGATGCATAGGACCCGCCGCCACACTGAAGACAGGCGTAGCTACCACATGCGTGATGGTGTAAGCGGCGGTTGCCACGGAGCTGTTTGCGTCGCCTGTCAACACCGCCATCGCCTCCAGCGTCTTTGTCGTGAAGCAGAAATCGCGGCCGTATATTTTGTTGATGCAGTGGTAGGCGCGGTTCCGTTCGTGGTGTAGTAGATGGTCGCGCCCGCCGTTGCATCGCTGATGGTCACCGCCTCCGTAGCATGAAGTGCCGGCCGCGGAGAGAAGGTAGGCGTCGCCACAGTCGGCGTAATCGTGTACTTCGCCGTAGCCACAGCGCTGTTGGCGTGGCCCGCGTCCGTAGCAATCGCCTCCAGCGTCTCACTCGCCGAAACAGTGATCGCTGTGCTGTATTTTGTCGAAGCAGTGCTGGGCGCAGTTCCGTTTGTGGTGTAGTAGATGGCTGCACCGCCGTCATGTCGCTAATGGTGACCGTCTGCTTCGCAGTATAGGTGCCAGCAACAGGCGAGAAGGCGGGGATCGCCGTAGCCAATGTGATGGAATAGGCCGCGGATACCACGCCGCTGTTCGTGTAGCCCGAGGCCGCAGCAATCGCTTTCAGTGTTTCCGTCGATGAGACGGCAATCGCAGCTGTGTATCTTGGCCGAAGCGGTCGTCGGCGCGCTTCCATTAGTCGTGTAGTAGATGCTTGCCCCAACCGTCGCATCGCTGATGGTTACCGTCTTAAGCGGTATAGGTTCCGCCAACAGGCGAGAAGGTAGGAGCAGCCGCAGTCTTCGTGATGGTATAAGCCGCGGATGCGACGCCACTGTTTGTATAACCCAAAGCAGTCGCAATCGCCTCCAGCGTTTCCAGTCGATGAGACAGCAATCGCAGCTGCGTATTTTGTCGAGGCGGTGCTTGGCGCAACTCCGTTAGTGGTGTAGTCAATACTCGCGCCAACCGTCCCATCGCTGATAGTTACCGTCTGCACGGCGGTAAGGTTCCGCCAACAGGCGAGAAGGTAGGAGCAGCCGCAGTCTTCGTGATGGTATAAGCCGCGGATGCGACGCCACTGTTTGTGTAACCCGAAGCAGTCGCAATCGCCTCCAGCGTTTCCGTCGATGAGACAGCAATCGCAGCTGCGTATTTTGTCGAGGCGGTGCTTGGCGCAACTCCGTTAGTGGTGTAGTAAATACTCGCGCCAACCGTCCCATCGCTGATAGTTACCATCTGCGCAGCGGTATAGCTTCCGCCAACAGGCGAGAAGGTAGGAGCAGCCGCAGTCTTCGTGATGGTATAAGCCGCGGATGCGACGCCACTGTTTGTATAACCCGAGGCCGCAGCAATCGCCTCCAGCGTTTCCGTAACTGAGACGGCGATCGCAGCTGTGTACCTGGCCGAAGCGGTCGTCGGCGCGGTTCCGTTGGTCGTGTAGTAGATGCTTGCCCCAGCCGTCGCATCGGAGATGCTCACTGACTGAGCTGATGTATAGGAGCCTGCCGCAGGCGTGAAGACGGCGTTGCAGCCGCCGACTCACCTGTAATGGTTTGCGTCAGGTTTGCGCTGCTGCTGGGTGCAAAATAATTGTCGTAATTGCCGCACTCTCCATCGGGGAGATTGGTGTCATTAAAGCTGGCTGCGATCGTATGAGTCCCCGCTGTCAAGCTGCCGGTAATGTAGGTCACGGGGTAATCATTGTCCTCCACAGTTTCTGCCGTCTCCCATCTACCGTGAATGTTAGCTCCCCGCAGGTTGATGTTCTTCCAAGCGAATCCACAATGGACGCCGTAAATATAACCGATGCGCCTGCCGCGGTTGGGTTCAAACTAAAGGTTAATGTGGTCGTCGTTGACACCTGGTGGCCGCACTCATATCCAGTTTTGTTACAAATGCAGTACCAGCCTCGCTTGCCGCGTATGCTTTATTTACGGTTTCAAATGATCCCATGGTCACCGGAAAGTTGGGCGAGTTTGTTACTCCGGCTATGTACACATCACCTGAGCTATCCAGCGCCACACCGTTCGCGTAGTCGCCGCCTCCGAAATAACCCATTCCAGCCAGATAAGTAGAGTAAATCAATGCGCTGCCGGAAGGGTTCATTTCGGTCGCAAACGCATTGACACCGCTATTTCCAGCGGCGGTCTGGAATGCTCCTGGTGTTACAGGGTTAACGCTAGAAGCACCGGTCTTTCCAACCACATATGCGTCTCCAGAGGAATCTACCGCTATAGCGTTCCCTTGCCCGGTGGTGTTCCCGCCTAGATAGGTGGAGTAAACCAACGCAGAGCCATCTAAACTCAGCTTGGTTAGAAATCCGCTGTAATTCTCCCATGAGTTCGAACCTCCCGTCGTCTGGAAGGCTCCTGGAGTGACCGGAAAATCCGTGGAGACTGCGTTTCCCGTAACGTATGCATAACCGGAACTATCCACAGCAATCGCATTCGCGTAGTCGCCACTGCTTCCGCCTAAATATGTGGAGTAAATCAGCGCAGTGCCGGTTGGATTCAGCGCGGTAACGAATGCGTTTGATCCCTGGGTTTTGGTGGAGTGGTTCGTTGTTTGATACGCACCTGCAGTCACTGGAAATTCAGTGGAAGCGGCATATCCCGCTATATACACATCGTCAGAGCTGTCCAAAGCTAGCCCCAAGACAGAAACGACAGCATAGGCACTGCTGCCACCAAGGTATGTGGAATAAGCAAGTGCACTGCCGTCCTTGCTTAACTTGGTGACGAATGCATCGATACTGCTGTTATATAGGGGCGTAAATATGGTTTGCAAGGCTTCGCTTGTTACCGGAAAATCATCGCATGAGGTCTCCCCAGCTACATATGCATTACCTGACGCGTCAACACCTATTGCATCCGCGGAATTGCCGCAAAAACCAGAACCACCCAGGTATGTAGAGTAAACCAGCGCGCTGCCGGTCGGGTTCAGCTTGGTTACAAATGCGTCGGAACCAGCAAGGGGTTGGGTTGTCTGGAATGCACCGGTGGTCACGGGAAAGTTATTAGAATTTGTCTGCCCTGTTATGTACGCATTTCCAGAGCTATCTATAGCCAGACTATATCCAAAGTCACCACCAACATCGAATGGAGGAAATCCTCCATAACTACTACTACCCGAACCGAGCCCACCATCACCGCCCAGATATGTGGAGTAAATCAGAGCCGTACCTGCAGCGTTCAGCTTGGTAACAAAAACATTGAGCGGAGAACCGTAACCGGGAGTTGCAGTGAGGCTGGTCTGGAATGCGTCGCTCGTGATCGGAAAGTCGGCGGAAAGGGTGGATCCTGAGATATATGCATTGCCTGCGCTATCCACGGCAATTGCATAGGCTTTATCGCCAGTGATGACACCCACCTCACCTGTGCCGCTGCCGCCCAGATATGTTGAATACACCATCACCGGGTCGATAATGAGCGGCATTGAGTGGTCATAGCTGCCAAGTGAGAAGCCGACAGTGTGACCGGAAAGCAGAGCAAAACGGCCGGAGACCGGTTCACGCTGGCCGTTCCGTTCCTGATAGACGATGGGCTTGTGGAATGTTAGGGACCCATCGGTTGCAGTCAAAGACAGGTTCCCATCGTGGTCCAGCCTGATTCGCTTTGTACCGGAGAACTGGAGGCGAATCGGCCCTGGGCTGCTCCCCGGTGCAACCACGAAGTCGTATTCAAGCTGCCCCTGGTTGCCGTAGTAGACAAGGTCAACGCCGGGATAGACGTCCGCGTACTTTACCTTTGCGTAGGTGGGCACATTACTGTGCCACTCGGCCGGATCGTTACCAATAAAATAATTTGCCGTGTCCGGCAACGGGTCTGCGCCGGTAGGTTCAGCTTGTGTGTTGGCTCCGGCCAACCGCATCCGAACCACATCGATCACAGCCGTAGACGATGCGGCCCGATCCTTGACCGTATGGTTGCGGAGGGAAGGTTTTCTCAGCGCCAGAACCGCTTCCTGCCCGGTCAAAAACAGCCCATAGCCGCTGCCTTCCGCGAGAAAAACTTCGCGCTCTTATCTGTCTGTCCCACATTGGCCTCAAAGCTGAGTGGAAGCTTTCCGTAATCCTGGGCAATTTGTGCCTTGTGGGCAGCGGTTGTATCGGCGGCCTGTGAGCGGAGAATGCGGCAACAGCATTTAAGGTCACCAACACCAATAGGCCAAACGCAAATAGGCAGCCCAACTGAGAACATAACAGCGAATGATGTTTCCTCATTGAAGTTCCCTCCATGGGAACCGCCTACTTGCCCCGGATGACAGGAATTGGCCCGATGTGCTCGCCAATTACCGAGCGACCTGCCTGTTATGGGGAAGAAAGATAAGAATACATCAAATCAATAGAGAGTTAGCTAACCTTGCTGTAAAGATCGAAGGTGTTCCAGGAAACTGTCGTGATCTGTCTCACATTGGCATAACTCTATTGGTCCGTTGCCCTGTACCTCTGAGCGAAGAGCAATTAATCTGAAGAACCAGGCCAACTATCTCGGTGCGTTTGCAGAATATATGCCCGCAAACGCGCACAATAATTTCATCACACCGTCCATAACCAAGGGAACACCAGCAACTGCCCGTAACCCCTTTGTTGTCTGATATCTGGCAATAACCCCTTTAGAACGGCTGGTTTGCAGCGGAACGTACCCGTATCCAATTGAAAACAAGGCGCTTATTGCTAGAGATAGGGTGGGGGTGTAAGGGCTGGAAAAGATGCAAACATCACGCCACTGCCAACGCATCCTATTCCCTAGTCCCCAGTCCCTAGTTCACGCCGCCGTCTGCGGAAACAGCAACTTCCATGCATCGAAGCCGCCGGAAACATCGGCCACATTGGCAAAACCCGCGGATTGCAGGATGCTGGTCGCAATCGAGCTGCGGTAGCCGCTCTTGCAGTGCACCAGAACCGTTTTCTCGCGGTCGATTTCGCCCAGCCGCTGCCGCAACTCCGGCAACGGAATGGAAACCGAGCCCGCAATAGCGCCCGCCTGCCGCTCGGCCCGCTCGCGCACGTCGAGCAATACCGCCGTCTCAGAGCCGGTGCGCAGCCACTCCTCCAACTCCTGCACCGTGATCAGTCCGGCGGACTCAATCGCAAACCCTGCCTGGATATAGCCGAAGATTCCCCCGGCCATCGCACCCGCCACGTTTTCGATTCCAACACGTGCAAGCCGCAGCCGCGACTCGCCAAGCGCCGCTTCATCTTCGGCGAGCAGCACCACTTGAACTCCCTCGATTCCCAGCAGCCGCGCCGCCCAGGAAGCAAACTGCCCGGAGAGAGCGATGTGAATCGATCCCGGCACATGCGCGGCCGCATACTGAATCGACGGGCGGGTATCGAGAATGATCGCGCCGCCAGCTTGCATCTCGATCGCCTCGGCGGGCGCGAGTTCCTTGAGCGGCGGCAGGTCTTCGAGAGCAACCGCTCCGGCGCGATTGCGCGTCACTTCATCCTTGAAGTAGGCCGGGCGCGTGGGAAGATCGGCGGTGAGCAGATCGACAAACTGCTCCCGGCTCATGGGCTGCAGCGCGTAGTTCAACCGCCGCTCCTTGCCGATGGTGGAGCTTGACTCGGCGCTCATCTGCTTGCCGCAGAGCGAACCCGCTCCGTGCGCCGGATAGACCACGGTCTCTTCAGGAAGTGTCATCAACTTGAGCCGCAGGCTGTCATAAAGCAGCGCCGCCAGTTGTTGCGGAGTCTTCGTGGGAGAGAGATCGGGTCGCCCCACGTCACCGATAAACAGCGTATCCCCGGTGAAGACGGCCAGCGGTTGCTCAGGGCGATCCGCGGCGATGGCCATAATCGAGATGCTCTCCTCGGTATGCCCCGGCGTGGATAGAATCCGCAACGTGCCTTTGCCGAGAGGAAGCTCGTCTCCATCCGCAAGCGCGCGGTGTTCAAAGGTGGCTCCCGAACCGGCGCCAAGACAGATGGTGGCGCAGCTGCGGCGGGCAAGCTCAAGATGCCCGGAGACAAAGTCGGCGTGCAGATGGGTCTCGATTACCCAGCGGATGCGCAGGTCGCGCGCCCGCGCTTCTTCAAGATAAAGCTCAACGTCGCGCTGGGGATCGATGACCGCTGCTTCTCCATCGTCCCAGACCAGATAGGATGCATGCGCCAGACAACCCAGATAAAAACGTTCGATCTCCATCAAACGCCCCTCCACGGCTCATCTTAACCAGCCAGCACAGTCCTCTGCACTGCGAAAATTTCCTTCAATCCATCCTCAGCCAAATCGATCAGTGCATTCAATCCGGAACGGGAAAAGGAACCCTTTTCTGCTGTTGCTTGCGTCTCGATCAGCCCGCCGTCTTCGGTCATCACCACGTTCATGTCCACTTCAGCCTGCGAATCTTCCTCGTAGCAGAGGTCGAGCACCTCGGTCCCGCCGACAATTCCCACTGAAGTTGCGGCCACCAGTTGCTTCAGCGGCGAAGTCTTGAGCGTTCCCGCCTCGACCAGAGCCTTCAACGCCAGCGCCAGAGCCACCGCCGCTCCGGTTATCGCCGCGGTGCGCGTGCCGCCGTCAGCCTGGATCACGTCGCAGTCCAGAATCACCGTCCGCTCGCCCAAAGCCTGCATGTCGACAACCGAGCGCAGGCTGCGGCCGATCAGCCTCTGAATCTCGTGCGTCCGCCCGCCGATCTTGCCGCGTTCACTCTCTCGCGGCGTGCGGGTCACGCGTGGAGCGGGGCAGCATGGAGTATTCCGCCGTCACCCATCCGCGGCCCGAGTTGCGCAGCCAGCCCGGAACTCCCTGTTCGATGGTGGCGTTGGTCAGCACCCGCGTGTTGCCCAGCGAGACCAGAACGGAACCCTCGGCGGTCTGGACAAAGCCGGGCGCGAGCGTGAGGGGACGAAGCTGGGCGGGAGTCCTGCCGCCGGGACGAAAAAAGGTGACGGGCGCGTGCATAGGGCGATTGTACGGGAGAGCGGCTGCGGGCGAGGCATGGAGCCGTACGAGAGGGGTTTTCCAGAACGGGAAAACGCCGAAAGTTCGACCCAGAATAGGAACACGCCATAATCCCATTGAAACAAATATACTTTAAAGATATGATACTTCGCATCCGTTCCATATTGGGAAGATTGCGTCCTGAGAGGGTAGACGGGGTTTCCGGGAATTGGCGATAACGCTTCCCTTATCAGGAACTTACCAAAGTGTTCTAGTTTGGCACGCTACGTGTATTAGAAGAGGACAAAACCCAGGCAGCAAAACAGGAACGGGAAGCACATAGGCAGGCAGCAGGCAATTGACGGCTGAAGGCTGAAAGCTCAACGAAAGAGGGACACCTTATGCAGCAGAGCGTAGAGACATCACCGACCCGCTTCGGGACGAGTGAAGAACAGCCCTTAGCTATCAGCATTTCCGAGCCCGGATCGGCGTTTGAGGCTGATCTCGGCAGTCCGCTGCAACACACAGCCCAAAAATTCATTCATTGAAAAGCTAAAAGCTAAAAGCTGATAGCTGAATTGGAAACGAGGAACTTATCATGTGCATTCTTATTGTGACTGGAATTGAAGGCGCCCAAAACTGTGCGGCCGTCGTGGGAACGCAACTGGGCATGGAAGTAGAGGTAGCCGAGGGACGCAAGGCCGCGCTGGCCGCCTTCGCCGCAGGGAGTTCTCCGCCGTGGTCGTGGACGAGACCATGGCCGAGTGCGATCCGGCCGCGGCCGAAGCCATCTGGGAGCACGCCGGGCTGGCGATTCCCATGCAGGTCAACTTCGCGCTCTCCGGCGCAGCCCGGCTGATCCGCGAGATTCGCGCCGCACTGCACCGCCGCGAACGAGAGCAGACGCTGGCCCGCCGGGCTGCCGCGGCGGCCATCGAGACCGAGCTGAAGACCACCGTCGCCGGCCTGTTGCTCAACTCGCAACTGGCTCTCTCCGGCAGCGAGGTCTCCTCGCCTATCGCCGACAAGCTGCGCATGGTGGCCGATCTGGCCGGCAACCTGCGCCACAGTTGAGTGCGCCGCTTGAAATCCGCGGCAACACACGCCGCCTGACCACCTGCGTCGGGCATGCGCTCCTTCGACTTCGCTAAGGAGCGGGCATTTAGCTCATTGGCGCCGAACAAGCCGGCCGCACATAAGCCATGAGACGCGTGCGCAGGCGGAAGAGGCAAAAAGAGTTTATTGCGTTGCACGCGCATCGCCGGGGTCGCATAGCCCCGGCGTATTTTTCCAGCGGTGCATCCGCAATCATTTGCCCTTCTCAAGTCCTGAGCACGGCTAAAGGACAAGGTGGTTTAAGCTGAAATGAAGATGAAAGACACAGCCGTTCTGCTGATCGACTGCCCGGACCAGAAGGGTCTGGTGGCCCGCGTCTCCAGCCTGCTCTACGAGCGAGGCGCCAACATCCTCCACGCCGACCAGCACCAGGACCACGAACTGGGCCTCTTTTTCATGCGCGTCGAGTGGGCGCTCAACGGAGAACGTTCCCTCCGCGCAAAACTCTTCTAACGCTTCGCCGCCGCAGGCATTCGATCTGGAAGGATTCAAGGCGGCCTTCGCCCCGCTCGCCCTGGAACTAGGAATGCGCTGGAAGCTCAGCTCAGGCTCGCGACTGCCGAGAATGGCGTTGTTCTGTTCGCAATATCTGCATTGCATGGCCGATCTCCTCCACCGCTGGCGAACCGGCGAGTTATTTGCGAAATCCCAGTAATCATTTCAAACCATCGAGATGTGGAGGGACTGGCGGAGTTTTACGGAATTCCATTTGAATTTGTGGAGATAACGCCGGCGACACGTCTCCAGGCCGAAGCCCGGCAGCTGGAGCTGCTCGAATCTAACAATGTTGACTTGGTTGTGCTGGCACGTTACATGCAGGTTCTTTCTCCGGAATTCGTCGCCCATTACCCGGCGGCCATCATCAACGTGCACCACTCATTCCTGCCTGCCTTTACGGGAGCCAAACCCTACCATGCGGCACATGCTCGGGGCGTGAAACTGATCGGGGCCACCAGCCACTATGTGACCGATGTGCTTGACGACGGCCCCATCATCGAACAGGATGTGGCGCGCATCTCGCACCGTGACCAGGTGGAAGATCTGGTGGCGCGAGGCCGGGATCTGGAACGCATCGTTCTATCGCGTGCCGTGCGCTGGCACCTTGACCGCCGGATACTCTGCTACGGAAACAAGACGGTAGTATTCGATTGATCGACCCGAAGTATGAGGTCATATAGAAAGGGAAGGGAAATGGCGAGTCATAGAGTGAGCAATATTGCTTACTTAATATGCAGTTAGAACTGCACTGGCAAAACTGGAAAAATATTGACTGTAACATCCGCTGAGCTTTAATCGAAGACCAGTGAAAAATCATGTTAATCAATAGGCCGGCATAATAAATATATCCAACCACTCAATCGAAGCGAATTCAACTATTGTCAGTGCGCGAAATCCGCCTGATTCGCACCCTAAGTAAGGTGGTCCGTCTGTGTTGCCTTGAGTAGCTGACTTAGGTAGCTGATTACAACTTAGGTCACATATAAACCCCCACTAGTAATCAAATAGATGCCCATAAAGTGGTAACAAAAGTATCATATAAAACTTGACATATCCCCTAAAGGTAATGCAATCTTCGTTACGAAGAGTGCAAAGAGCAGTTAGATAGCTCCTCCGGCGTCATCTGGGTCAATCAATTGCAGTTGTATTTGCAAATAGCCGGGAGCACCAACAAACACCGCTGGAGAGAACGCGCTTGCCCTTTGCCGTATCGCACAGTTTGTACGACGGGCTCTGTTGTTTGTGGCAATGGTTTTTCAATGATTCTCAACCAGGAGGATGTCATGTCCCTACTCGTTGCTTTTCGCGTCCGTCCGTCGCGGTTCAGCCTGTCTTTTCTCGTTCTAACTCTAGCCTGCCTGCTGCTGCCATTTACGGCACAGGCGCAGGTGAACATCAATGGAGTTCAGACCACCCTGGGCAGCGGATTCACCGGGCCCTCCGGTGTTGCCGTCGATGCATACGGGGACGTATTTGTAGCCGATTTTTTCAGCAATACAGTCTGGGAGATTGTGGCGGTCGACGGAAGCATTCCCGCCTTGCCCGTAATCAATGTTCTGGGCAGCGGATTCGATAACCCCAACGGGGTAGCTGTGGATGCAAGCGGCAACGTCTACGTCGCCGATACCGGCCACAGTTCGGTCAAAGAGATTCTTGCGGTCGATGGGATCATTCCAGTCTCGCCCACCATCAACACTTTGGGCAGCGGATTTGACTTCCCCACAGCCGTAGCAGTGGATGCGAGCGGAAATGTCTACGTCGCAGATACCTATCACAACGCGATAAAGGAGATGCTGGCGGTCAGCGGCAGCGTCCCGCTGGTCTCGCCCACCATCAATACGCTGGGCAGTGGATTCGACCACCCTGAAGGCGTGGCCGTAGATTCGAGCGGCGACGTTTTTGCCGCTGATACCGGCCATAGCGCGGTGAAAGAGATGCTGGCGGTCAGCGGCAGCGTTCCGCTGGTCTCACCAACCATCAACACTCTGGGCAGCGGATTCGACACACCCGTCGGTGTGGCAGTGGACTGGAACGGGAACGTTTTTGTTGGCGATTCCAATAACGGCGCGGTGAAGGAGATGCTGGCGGTCAGCGGCATCGTCCCGGGCTCACCCACCATCCTCAGCCTGGGCAGCGATTTTGACTCACCCCTTGGCGTGGCGGTGGATGCGCACAACAACGTCTTTATCGCCGATTTAGGCAACAGTGCGGTATATGAGATTGGAATATTAAGCGTAAATTTTGGCTCGCAGGCCATTGGCTCGGCCAGCGCGCCCATCTCGCTGCCGTTCTCTATTTCGGCCGGCACAACGGTGGGCAGCGTTGTGGTTCTCACCCTGGGAGCACCGAGTCTTGACTTTGCCAGCGTGTCTGGAACCACCTGCGCAGCGCAGGTTTATGGTTCGGCCACCAACTGCATTGTGAACGTAACCTTCACTCCCGCAGTCGCCGGCTTGCGCAGCGGCGCAGTGGTGTTTTATTCCGGCGCCGGCAACACCGGCACGGTGCTTGCCAGTGTGATGATTTACGGCGTTGGAACCGGGCCGCAAATTGCGTATGGACCGGGAACGGCGACTGCCATCGATCCGACGGTGAATAGTGAAGGGTTAGCCTATACCCTCGGCGTGGCGGTAGACGGTGCGGGTGACTTGTACATTGCGGATCCAAACCATAACCGCGTAATAGAGGTGCCGGCTGGAGTCGGTTCGCCGACTGCTATTAACCCGACCGTGAATAGTGCAGGATTGAGTTCTCCTTACGGCGTAGCGGTCGACGGCGCGGGCGATCTGTTTATCGCTGATTACGGCAACGACCGCGTTGTTGAAGTTCCCACCGGCGGCGGCACTGCGATTGCGATTGACCCTACGGTAAATAGCGAAGGGTTGTCTAACCCTACCAGCGTGGCGTTGGACGGCGCGGGCGATTTGTTTATCGTGGATTATAGCCACAACCGCGTGGTGGTGATGCCTACTGGCAACGGTCCGGCAACTGCCATCGACCCGACCGTGAATAGCAAAGGATTAAATGCGCCCTTTAGCGCGGCCGTGGATGGTACAGGCGATCTATTCATCGCGGATGAGATAAACAACCGCGTGGTCGAGGTTCCAGCTGGCGGCGGCGCGGCAACTGCCATTGACCCAACGGTGAATAGCGAGCAGTTGTCCAGCCCCCTCGGCGTTGCCGTGGACGGTGCGGGTGATTTGTTCATCGTGGATGACGGACACGACCGCGTGGTAGAGGTACCTGCCAGCGGCTCGGCATTCGCCATCGACCCGACCGTGAATAGCGACGGGTTGAACGGACCCACTGGCGTTACGGTAAGCGGTACGGGCAATTTGTACATCTCTGACCCTAATAACCAACGCGTAGTTGAAATTCAACATGCGCAGCCTCCTTCGGTAAATTTCCCCACGCCAACCTATGTGGGAGCAACTGATTCCACCGACGGCACCATGACAGTGCAGGTTGAAAACATTGGCAACCTGGCGCTGAATTTCACAGGCGTAAGCTATCCCACTGACTTCCCAGAGGTCAATGGCGATGAGAATGCCTGCACCAACTCATCCAGCCTTAGTGCCGGCCAGGAGTGCGATCTGCCCATCGAGTTCGCTCCTCAGAGCCCCGGCTCGCCGCTAAGTGAAGACGTGACGCTTACTAACAACGCGCTAAATGTTATCGGAGCAATGCAGATGATCGCGGTAGGCGGAACAGCCCTGCCGAATGCGGCTACGCCAACCTTCAGCCCTGTAGGCGGAACTTACACACCAATCCAGACGGTGACCATAAGCGATACAACCCCAGGCGCGACGATCTATTACACAACCAACGGTTCGACGCCGACCACAACATCGACGGTATACACCGGCCCGATTAATGTCTATGGAGCATCGTCACCGACGACGTTGAGCGCGATTGCCATCGCATCGAATTACGGTCCCAGCGCCGTCGGATCGGCAACATACACCATTGCATTGATACCAACGGCAATTACGTCTCCCACTCCGAGCTCACAACTGACCGGTACCAGCGTGACATTTACATGGACGCCCGGCAACGACGGAGCCGTGCACTTCGAACTATGGGTTGGAACCACCGGCGTGGGCACCAGCAACCTGTATAACTCGAACTCTGTAACCGCTACGTCAGAGACTGTTGGCGGGTTGCCAAGCAACGCGGAAACTGTGTACGTCAGGCTTTATTACTTCGCCTACGGAGCCTGGGAATCAACCGACTATACCTATACGGCATATGGCGGTACGACGCCTGCTGCGCTCACCACACCCTCTCCGGGCAGCACATTGACGGGTACCAGCGTGACCTTCTCATGGGCACCGGGCAACTCCGCCACGCACTTCCAACTGTATCTGGGCACCACCGGAGTAGGATCGAACAACCTGTATAATTCAGGTTCCGTGACCGTCACATCGGAGACCGTGTCCGATCTGCCCAGCAACGGGCAGCCGGTTTATGCACGGCTCTATTGGTACATCAGCGGAACCTGGTACTCTGCCGACTACACCTACACAGCAACCGGTTCAGCTACACCGGCTGCGCTTACCACGCCATCTCCGGGCAGCACTCTTACGGGCACTTCAGTGACCTTCTCGTGGAGCCCCGGAAACACAGCTACTCACTTTCAGCTCTACCTTGGCACTACCGGAGTGGGCTCGAGCAATCTTTATAACTCGGGTTCCGTGACAGTCACATCAGAAACCGTATCCGATCTGCCCAGTAACGGGCAGCCAGTGTATGCACGGCTCTATTGGCTCATCAATGGAGTTTGGAGTTCTGCCGACTACACTTACAAGGCAACAGGCACGACAACGCCGGCGGTGCTCACCACTCCCACGCCTGGCAGCACACTGACGGGTACAAGCGCGGCCTTCTCATGGTCAACCGGCAATGCCGCTACACACTTCCAGCTCTTCCTGGGATCTACAGGAGTAGGGTCGAGCAACCTATATAACTCGGGCTCAGTGACCGTCACATCGGAGACCGTGTCCGATCTGCCTAGTAACGGGCAGCCGGTGTATGCCCGGCTCTATTGGTACATCAGCGGAACCTGGTACTCTGCCGACTACACTTACACTGCAACCGGATCGCCTACGCCGGCTGCTCTCACTACACCCTCTCCGGGTAGCACGCTGACAGGCACCACCGCGGCTTTCTCGTGGATTCCGGGCAATACAGCAGTGCACTTCATGCTCTATCTGGGCAGCACGGGGGTAGGATCGAGCAATCTATACAACTCAGGTTCTGTGACCGTTACTACAGAGACCGTGAACGGGTTGCCGTCTAACTCAGAGAAGATATATGCCCGGCTCTATTGGTACATCGATGGAGTATGGAATTTCGCCGACTACACCTACACGGCGCACTAGCCATGAATTAAGCAGCAGGCTGAATCATATATAAATATAGATTGAATCGCACCGTTCATCTCCGGCACAAAAGCCGGGATGAACGGTGCGATTATTTTGAATCAACCTTGAGAAAGTGGCGATGCCTGGGAAGTCTGATCAGGCCACTCTGTTTGATTCAGTCAATGAATTTTAGTTCTATGCCTAGCTTTGTTGTTCGTAATTTGTAATCTTGTCAACTCTGCCGGCGTGCCTGCCGCCTTCAAACTTTGTTTCCAGCCATATATCGACAATCATTTTGGCTAACCCGATGCCAACAACGCGGGCTCCGAGAGCAAGTATGTTGGTGTCGTTATGCTCGCGGGAAAGTTTTGCAGAGTAGGGCTCACTGCACACAACCGCTCGAATGCCTTTAACTTTGTTGGCGCTGATTGAGATGCCGACTCCCGAGCCGCAAAACAACACTCCTTTTTCACACTCGCCCCGGGCCACAGCTTCGCCCACCTGAAAGCCGAAGTCGCAATAGTCAACTCGCTCCAGCCCAAAGGCGCCGAAGTCTTTAACCTGATAACCCTTCTCAACTAAATAAGTTTTGATTTCTTCCTTAAGTGCGAACGCCGCGTGATCGGAACCGATAGCAATCATATGGTTTCCCTTATCCATGTTTTAGATTTCATCCTTATTACAGCATCGCCGTGACCAGCAAGACCAATCCGGTTAGAAAGAGAACAAACATTGCTGCGATCATGACCAGCGTTCCTTTGGATGCGCCTTTGAATTCTTTCCAGATAAAAACGCCCCAGATTGCGGCGATCATGGTCCCTCCCTGGCCGAGTCCATAGGCAATAGCGGGGCTTGCGGTCTTGGATGCGATGAAATTTGAAGTCGTGCCAGTGCAGTTGATCAATCCGCCTAAAATTCCTATCATGTGAAACTTCAGCGTACCTTTACTGAAGTAGTCAGAGTACCGGACCTTCGCACCCTTGAATGGATGTGACATAAGATAACTGTTAAAAGCCAGGTTGGATAAGAAAGAGCCGGCAGCAAAAACCAGCACGGCCGCGTAAGGACCGAACTTACCGTGATCGAGATTGGTGTAGTTGACCGAAAGAGATCTCTGCACAAGGTAGTAAAACAAGCCCATCAGGATGCCCCCCGCGAGTGCCAGCGAAACTCCCTTGGCGAGCATGCCCGGTTCGCTCTCATCGCCCTGCTGATTGCGATAGGCAAGCGCATCCAGAATAATTGCCAATGTGATGAGCGCGACGCCCGCAAAGATCAACACCGGATTGCCTTTGGGCTGGGCAATGTAATTAATGACCACACCCTCGACGAGAGCGATGCCAATGCCGATAGGGAAGGCCACCGCCATGCCCGCGACATGAATGGCGGAGGTAAAAAGAATGTTAGCCAGGTTGAAGACAAACCCACCCAGAATGGCCCATTCAAAGCTGCTTAAAGTACCCTGCGCCAGATCGTCGATAAGTGATCTTCCCGCATGACCGAATGATCCAAAGGTAAGTCCTGCGAGCAGGGGCAATAGCAGGTAGCCGATGGCCTGATCCCAATAGTAGAGCGGGAATGCATAAGAGTGCGGCTCCATTTTGAGGGTGTTGGCGTGCGAGCCCCAACACATCATGGTCAGCACACACAGCGCTATGGCAATCGGGTACGAATGAACGATCATCATTGGGTTGCTTCAACCTCTTTCAATATCTCTCTAACTGCGGCTGCGGCCTCGGCAATGGAATAGTCCTTATGGAAGATGCTTGATGTTCCGCCAACCAGCATGGTTGCTCCGCCCTTGACCATGGCCGGAATATTATCAAAACTCACATTCCCATCCACCTGGATTTCGATGTGATCATGTCCGGTTGCGCTGAGCAATTTATTCACATCACTAATCTTGCGCAGCATGGCTGGAATAAGTTTCTGTCCCACAAAGCCCGGATTCACAGTCATGACAGTAATCATGTCAATGTCATCAAGAATGTATTCGAGAGTAGTCAGAGGCGTGGCCGGATTCAGTGCGATCCCTGACTTTGCTCCTGCATCGCGAATCTGCTGCAGAGCGCGCTGCAAATGATAAGTAGCTTCGCCATGGATTGAAACATATTCAGCGCCTGCAGCAACTGTTTGGTCGATATACCGCTCAGGCTCGATCACCATCAGATGACATTCCTGAGTATGTTGCTAAGCTCCCGTGCTGTTCGCATGATGCCAAAATCAAGAGCAAAGTTGGGAACAAACTTCCCGTCCATGATATCGATGTGCAAGTAATCGATTTTAGCGGCGCTTAGCTGTTCGATCTCCGCCTCGAGATTCCCGAGGTTTGCGCAGGCCAGCGAAGCTTCGATTTTTACTTTTTTATTCATAACGAGGTTACCGCAGTTTCTCATTTCTTCTGGGACGTTGACTGCGGTTCATCATAAAGGCTGCCGTGCTCAATGTCCAAGTGCAACCGCCTCCTGATCCTTATACTGCAACTGGTAGAGCTTCCAGTAGAGCCCGCGCTGGGCCAGCAGTTGCTGGTGCGAACCCATCTCGCGCAACTGGCCCTTGTGCATCACCAGGATCGTTTCGGCACGCTGCACGGTGGAGAGCCGGTGCGCGATGAGCACGCTGGTGCGGCCCTCGACCATCCGCTCCAGCGCGCCGCGAATGCGCAGCTCGGTATCGGTATCCACGCTGGAGGTGGCCTCGTCCAGAATCAGGATGCGCGGATTATAGGCCAGCGCGCGGGCAAAATTGATCAGCTGCTTCTGTCCCGTGGAGAGCGAGTTGCCGCGCTCCTGCACCGGTTCGTCGAACTGCCTTGGGCAGGCTCTCGATGAAGTCCAGCACATTGACATCGCGCGCGGCCTGGCGCAGTCTGGTCGTCGGTGATCTCTTCGTTGCCCAGGCGGATATTTTCGGCCAACGTGCCGGTAAAGAGGAACGGATCCTGCAGAACGACGGCGAAGTGCTGGCGCAGCGCGGTCAGGTCCTGCTCGCGCAGGTCGACGCCATCCACCAGAATCTGCCCCGCGGTCACATCGTAGAAGCGCATCATCAGGCTGGTGAGCGTGGTTTTCCCGCGCCGGTGTGGCCCACAATGGCCACCGTCTGCCCCGGCTCGACAGTGAAGGAGACGTCTTTCAGAATCCACTCGATGCCGTCGATCGCGGCCAGTTGCTGGCGGCGAGGATCTGATTGCGCCGACTGCTCGGTTCACTGCGGCCTGTCTGTGCTTCGGTAAGTTTCTGATAGGTGAACCAGACGTGGCGGAATTCGATGCGGTTGCTGCCGTCGCCCTGGACGGGATGCGCCGGGCTCACAATCTCCGGCTGCGTGTCGAGCAGCTTGAAGATGCGCTCGCAGGCGGCCATGGCCGCTTGCAGGATGTTGTACTTGTCGCTCAAATCCTGAATCGGCCGCCAGAAGCGCTGCGAGTACTGGATGAACATGGCCAGCACGCCGATAGTGACCGTGCCGTGCGAGCACGCCAAAGCCGCCGCGCCAGATGACCAGCGCGATGGCGATGGCGGAGAGCAGTTCGACCGCGGGGTAGTAGAGGGCGTAGGCGAAGATGGTGTCTTTGAAGGCGATCATGTGCTGGCGATTGACGGCTTCAAAGTCGTCGATAGGCGCGCTGCTCGCGGTTGAAGAGCTGCACCACGCTCATGCCGGAGATGTGTTCCTGGGTGAAGCTGTTGATGCGGGCGATGGCGGCGCGGACGCGGCGGTAGCTCTCGCGCACATGGTCGCGGAAGAGGCGCGTGACGATGAGGATCAGCGGCAGCACGGCAAAGGCCAGCAGCGCCAGCCACCAGTTGATGGTGAGCATCACGATGGCCATGATGGTGAGGTTGAAGAAGTCGTCGACAATGGCCAGCACGCCGGCGGTGAACATGTCGTTGATGGCGTCCACATCCGAGGTGAGGCGGGTGACCAGGCGGCCCACGGCATGGGTGTCAAAGAAGCCGATGTGCATGCGCTGCATGTGGCGGAAGATGTCGCGGCGCAGGTCGAACATGAGCTTCTGGCCGGTCCACTGCATCAGGTAAGTCTGAATGAATTGAAAGAGATAGGCGGAGAGCAGCGCGCCCAGCTAGATGGCGGCCAGACGGGTGATGCCCTGGCAGGGATCGGCCGGGAAGCGGCGGGTGAGCCAGTTGGTGGCTCAGCCATGGGCCAGCAGATCGGTGGAGGCTCGGCCGGTCGGCGGGAGTAGCGGTCGATGGCCACCATCACCAGGTAGGGGCCGGTGACGTCGCAGATGGATTTGAGGCTGACGGCCAGCGCGGAGATGGTGGCCTGAATCCAATAGGGGCGCAGGTAATGGGCCAGGCGGCCGCATCAGCCGGGAGTCGTAGACCTTGCCGACAGGGTCTTCGTCGGGCTTGCGGGGCTTCTTCTGCTCTTCTTCAGCCATGCGGTGGGTGAGATTGTGCTTCCATTTTCATTGTATCGGGGTGAGGGCGGGGACCAGGGACCAGGGGACTGAGGGAATAGGGACTAGTGTGGTGAGTCAAAAGTACGTAACAAAATTGCTGTCATCCTGAGCGAAGTTTGGCGCGTTTTTTGCGACAAACGGAGTCGAAGGATCTGCGTTTCCACGGCTGGATTTCTTCAACCAATCTTAGATTCACCACACTAGGTCGTATCGACATATAAGCAAGTTGTAAATGCTTGAAAAATAAAGGAACTGTCATCCTGAGCGGAGCAGGTGCGGCTTTTTGCACCTGCGCAGTCGAAGGATCTGCGGTTGTTTTTCGCCTGCGCGCCATTTACACCGCCCAATTCCAGGCATTTTCGCCAAACCTATATGTCGATACGGCATAGGGAATAGGGAATAAGGGAAATGTACTGGTTCCGGCGGGCATTCATTGGGATTCTTGTTGCTTTGTATGGATACATAGGTTGATGGGGACGGCGTTTTTTGAATATGGATGCTTGCAGGCGTACAGATTTTGCAGATTGTTCCGGCCCAGGTGTACAAAAAATTCAAAATGTGCGGCTTTGGCTTTTTTGAGGTCGTCTTTTGGGCACTCCTCGCGCAACAAAATGGGGTTTTAAATGGGCGGGGAGGGGACAGGGAATATAAGGCAATTTTCCGATGGGCATCTGTGTCGCGAAACGGGAATGGCCGGACATCCCAGGTCCTCCGCCGCGGCGGACGAGACCTGGGATGTCCGGCAACGATGTTTTGTATCGGTGATCATGCGGGAATTCAATGCTCACAACGGCGTTTGTCGGTACCGACCCTGCATTTAATAGATGACGCAGGCTGGCTGAGCGCCTTGGCCTGTTTACTTCAGTTGGGAACGCCTGGTCAGGCGGCCCATTCATCGAATCGGCGCATGATCTCCATGAGCCAACATCCCAACAGGATGACAGAGCCCCACAATATGAAGGGAACGCCGTAGAGTATGAGATGCTTGCGCGAACGGGCCAACTCAAACACTCGTACCTTCACAATCGCGTACACGTTCGCTGCGAGATAAGCAGCCACCAAACAGCTCACTACCAGGTTGTGCATGTTCATACTCCTCCTTTTACCGGCCTGCATCTCCGCGCCGATACTCATCGGTCAGCTCATCAAGCGAGGTCCACACCTTAGAGTTGAGACCATCCTCCGTCTACCGGAAGCTCTGCTCCCGTCGTGTAGGTTGCGTCAATCGCCAGGAATGCCACGGCTTTGGCAATTTCCTCCGGCTGGCCGATACGCTTCATCGGAACGCTTTCCTTCATCTGAAGGTAGGCCTGATCTGCCGCCTCCTTCGGCATTCCTGTCTTCAGGAGTATGGGCGATTCAATTGGACCCGGGCTCACCGCATTAACACGTATTCCACGGGGCAACAACTCAGCGGCAAGGCTCCGAGTAATTGCACGAAGCGCTGCTTTGGAGGCGCCATAGGCGCTCATGTTTGGCATCCCCTTCACGTTGGCAATCGAAGTGGTAAAGACCACCGAACTTCCTTCCGGCATGAGCGGCGCCAGTTTCTGGACGATGAAATACGGTCCCTTGGCGTTCAGGTTGAGCATCTCGTCGTAAAGTTCCTCAGTCACCGCCTCAAATGGGACAAATCGAACATATCCCGCGTTGACGAACAGCACATCGAGCTTGCCGAACGTCTCCTTGACCTTCTCCGCTAAGGCATCCATATCGGGAAGCGAGGTCGCGTCGCTGTGGATTACGATAGCGTTATCGCCAAGCTCAGCCTGAGCCGCCTTGATCGTTGCAGAGGTGCGCCCAGTCACGATCACGCGGGCACCTTCGTTGATGAACAATTTGGCAGTCGCCAAGCCTATGCCGGTGGTTCCGCCTGTGATAAGTGCTGTTTTTCCTTTGAACCTATCCATGTTGTCTCCTGTGTTTATTTGTCTTGAAGTCTTACATACGTGAGAGTACGATAATCACAGCGGCGATGCAAGGAATTTCGTACGCAATGGTAACTAATATTTCGAAAAGCGCGCCCGAGGACGTCCAAAAGGCTTTATCCCCGACGAAGCACTCGACCGCGACCGGCGCTCCTTCAGGACACCGCGCTCAAGGATGCTGGGTAAGACAAGTCGACGCCG
This sequence comes from uncultured Acidobacteriaceae bacterium, assembly GCA_963780975.1. GTDB lineage: Bacteria > Acidobacteriota > Terriglobia > Terriglobales > Acidobacteriaceae > Telmatobacter. Next base: position 112,573 of record CAWAEU010000015.1, read on the forward strand.
GAGACCTTGACGACGGCCTGCCACGCGGCTTCCTGGCTGGCGCGATCGTGGAGGTGTGGGTGGCGCTGCGCCTCAATTGGGCCTGAGAACTTCCCTTGAGCCGAGGCGAAGAATTGCCCTGAGACGTCGGTTCCGAACTCCGACGCCTGGAGGTACCGACGGGCCGCGGTCTCCGGCGTCTGATTCATGCCGGGAATGAGGTTCACGATTGGGATAAACAGATACTTCAACAACGGGCCAGCGTTTCGCACCACCTTGGTGTCGGTCGCCCCACCGGGCGAGACGGCGTACACGGCCATGCCGGAGGGCAGCCGGCGGGCCAGCGCCGCGGTCCACCAAGCGATGATGAGCTTCGCGTCAGCATACGCATTGTTGGGCACGTACTTCACGTTCGGCCCGTTGCGCAGCAGGGCTTCAACAGCCGCGGTTTGGTCGCCCCGGTAGTATTTGGCCGCGAAGGCTGGCACGTCGGTGTACTTGAACATGGGTACGCCCCCGCGGGCAGGCTCCGCGCCGGCGATAACAATCCGCGCGTTGGGGCTAAGAAGGTTGGCGCGAAGCAACCCGACAGTCAGTTGATGATGGCCGATCAGCGGGGCCTGAGAAGCCTCGACGCCCGCCGCAGTGAGCACGCGCTTCTTACCTGGGACCATCCCGGCATTGAGCAGTAGGAAATCGATCGGCCGACCTCGCTTGACCAGCTCGGCGAGGGCGGACTGAACGCTGGACGGCGTGTCCAGATCCAGCTCCAGCGGCGTGAAGACCTGTGTTCTTGGTCTCAGCCGCGAGCTGAGCGGCCGTTTCCTGGACCCGGGCCAGGCTGCGCCCGGTGACGATGACCTGGCGGTAGCCCTTGGTGGCGAGCATGCGGGCTGCCGCATAACCGAGCCCGGAGGTGGTGCCGGTGACGAGTGCGATCGAATGTTCCATGGGCGTCTCCGTGGTGAAGGGTGAAGGTCGTGCTGTTTTTCCTTTGAACCTATCCATGTTGTCTCCTGTGTTTATTTGTCTTGAAGTATTACAAACGCGAGAGTACGATAATCACAGCTGCAATGCAAGGAGTTTCGTACGCTATGGTAACTAATATTTCGAAGCGCCCCCGAGGACGTCCAAAAGGCTTTATCCCCGACGAAGCACTCGACCGTGCCGTTGAGATGTTTTGGGAGCATGGGTATGAAGGAGTCGACGTGGATCGGATCGCGCGCGCCGTGAACGTCACCAAACCCGCGCTATACCGAGCCTTCGGAGACAAGTCCACCCTGCTGCTCAAGGCGGTCGAGCGCTATGCGATGACGTATGGAGCTCCCAGAATGGCAGCATTTCAAGCGGAGCCGGACATCCACAAGGCCGTGACCGCCTTTTGCGAGGCTACCGTCAACACCGCTTCGGCGAGGCTCGCGGCGGCTGCATGATGGCCGCCGCTGCGCTGGGACAGTCGGAGCGGGTAACGGAGATCCGTTCGTATGCTCGCGAAGGGCCTCACCGCATCCGCTGATATTTTCGCGAAACGTTTCGAACAGGAGATGAAGGCGGGGCGCCTGACTCGCACACCCTCTGCCAAGGTGCGAGGCCGTTTGCTCGTTGACTTGCTGCAGGGTTTGCAGCTTCGCGCCAAGGTTGGTATTGCGCGCGAGCAATTGCTGCAAGACGCCCGAAGCTATGTGCCCCTGATTCTTGGCAAGCAAATCTAACGCACTTCTCGGCGGGGATGCGTCTGGACGAGTGCCAAATCGCCGATGCACTCACCGACACCGGATTGGTACCGACATGTCGGCATCTCGGAAGTAATCGCTTTGGGAAAACCAAGAATTGAACGCGGCTTTGCCGCGTGGATTGATTTTCAAAAAAATGGGTGGGGCATTTTGGCGCGGTTAAAACCGCGCCCTTTCAAACCTGACGAGTATTCTCATACCCGGCAAACCCTTTTGCAGATAATTACCTTCCCCCCCGGCGCACAATGTGAATAGGAAGGACTGGCGCGGAAGCGCACAATCCTTCCATAACCCCGTCCATAGCCGAGGGACACCTGCATGTGCCGGTAACTTCTTTTTTATCAGGAATCTGCAAACAACTTCATTGGAATGAAGAATTTGCAGCGCATCCTATGCTCCATACCTCTGAAAACAAGGAATTTATTTGCAGAAATAGGGGGGAGTGGGGGTCGGTTTTGGGACTAGGGACTATGGAATAGGGAATAGGGAATAGGGAATACCAACTGATCTCTGACCCCTGGCTACCCCCCTACCCCCTCCCCCCTGTTTTACCGGTTGTGAAACTGTGAAGCCGCTTAACCTAATTAGAATCAATAGTATAAATAGAAAAACCATAGAGTCGTACAGATTAAGTAAAACTGTAAACCCTCCTAACCTATATAAAAACAACGACATCCATAGATCCGCAAAACCGCTCACAGCCGTTTTGTTTCTGTGAAACTGTGCCGCAGCTCCAATCAATTTGCTTTCATTCGAGCATGAGCAAGCGCCAGATTTTGCGCTGCATTGCCGTTGGAGGGATCGATGCGCAGCGCATCGCTGAACTGCTCGGCTGCTTTGTCATACGCTCCCATTTGGAAGAAAACTCCGCCGAGATTGTTATACGAATTGGGATTATCGGGATCGAAGCGCACGGCTTGAGTTAGCTCTTCAGCGGCTTCAGTGAGGCGATGCGCTTCGGCCAGGATTCTGCCGATTTGCGTGTGAGCTACGGATTGATTGGGGTTGATGGAGAGAGATAGCTGGAATTGCTTCATTGCTTCCGCTGCCAATCCATGAGCGAGATAGAGAATGCCTAACTGGTTATGAGCCTGGAAATTGTTGGGCTGGAGCGTGAATACCTGCTGGTATTGCTGAACGGCCTGGTCGAGTTTTCCCTGCGCCGCGAGAGCGTCAGCGAGATAACTGCGCGCCTGGATAAATTCAGGGTGAGCGGCAATTGCTCTTCTCGAATACATCTCCTCATCTTGCGGACGGCCCATGATGGAAGACCACAGGGCCATGTTGCTGAGGACATCAGGGTCGTCAGGAGCAACCGTCAATGCCAGTTGGAGATGTTTGCCGGCGAGGGGCAGATTGGGCTGTTGATGGGGCGCGCAGGTGACCATGAGGCAGTAGGCGGTGAAGGAGAGAGCGAGAGTGTCGCTGGGATAATAGACCAAGGTGCGCTCGAAATATATTTGGGCATCGGCGTTCTCTCCCAGACGCACGTACTCCGCGCCGAGATTTAAGTTGGGAAGATCGCCGCGCGGGTCGATGGCAAGGGCGTGGGTGAAGAGAGTGACGGTATCTTTCCACACCTTTACCTGCGCACTGGTTCTGAGGGCGCAGGCTATGATTACCGCGACCGCAAGCAGTTGAGCTGCGGGTTTGGTTTTGGGGTATCTAACCACTGCGTCGCCTATGAGCCAGACGGCGGCGATGAACAGGCCGATGAATGGAATGTAGGTGTAGTGCTCGGTGAGGGACTGCTCGCCAACCTGCTCAATGCCGATGACGGGCAACATTGTTCCCAGGAACCAGAGCCGCCGACTAGGCAGTAAGGAGCTTGCTTGCGGAAGTGCCAGCAGGCGGCGGTAACGATGAGGAGCGCAATGGCGGATAGGAGCGCTTCTACTACTCTGGTGTTATGGAAATCGTAGTAGTAATAAACGGTGAGCGGGTAGGGCCATAAGATCATCTTTATGTAGCGCCAGTAGCTGATGGCGGCGTTGCAGATTCTGACCGGCATGTGCAGGATTTGAAGCGGAACCACTGCGTTGCCGTAACTTTGCGATGAAGATGCGAGGAAGCTGGAGATGGCCGACATGATGAAGAGGGGCCATTTTTGAAGGCATAACTTACCGAGAGTTGGGAGCCACTGGAAGCGGGTTTCAGGCGAGAAGGTGATTCTGCGCAGCGGCCAGAAATCGAGCAAGAGCAGGGTAGCGGGAAGAGTGACTGCCATAGGCTTGGACATGAGCGCGCAGGCAAAGCCGAGGAGCACGCAGGCGTATCGCTGGCGGGATGGCTTGCGGATGTACCAGGCGTAAAGGAACAAGGTTGCGAACCAGAACATGGCGCATAAGAGATCTTTGCGTTCGGCAATCCAGGCAACGGATTCGACGTGGGCGGGATGCAGGGCGAATAGAAATGCAACCATAGCGGAACGGCCTAAGTAGCCAGTCATATATAAGAGCGCGAGGAATAGCAGGATTGCATTGATGGAGTGCAGCAACACGCTGGTGATGTGGTGGCCGCCGGCGTTCTGGCCGTAGAGACTCCAGTCGATCATGTGGGAGATCCACGTTAGAGGGTTCCAGTTTCCTTTATAGAAGGTGGTAAATGCCCAAACGATGCTTTGCGGGGTGACACCCTGATGCACGTTCGGATTATCGAGGACATAGACGCCATCGTCGAAGTTAACGAAATCGTTGTGCCGCACGCCGCTGAAGGCAATGATGGTGAACAACGCAAGTACAACGCAGACGAGGGCAATTTGCCACGATTTGTGGGTTGCGGGAGGTGCGGTGGCGGTTTTGGCGGCCGGTTTTTCAAGAGGGCGCTGGCCCTGGAATTTGCGCTGTCGCGATTTTTGGGACATTAGCGATTCTCTCCGATCACTTTATGCTTTTCAGGCGTGCTTGCGCGAGGTCGAGTTTTTGCCTGGCGCCGGCGTTGGTTGGATCGATGCGTATCGCGTCAGTGAATTGCTGGATTGCACCATCATAATCGCCCAGTTGAAAGAGAGACAGGCCGAGGTTATTGTGCGCAAAGAAATTATCCGGCTCGATGGTAAGCACCTGACGGTACTGCTGGGCCGCCTGATCAAATTTATTTTGCACCAGCAGGGAGTTGCCGAGATAGAGGCGCGCTCGGACAGAACTGGGGTCCGCAGCGAGGGCTTTTCTGCTGTAGGTCTCCGCGTCCTTCGACTTGCCCATAAAGGTAAACCATAAGGCCATGTTGCTGAGGACGTCAGGATTGTTGGGGGCTTCACGCAAAGCCAGTTCGAGGCGTTGTCCGGCGAGGGGGAGTTTGCTGCGATCGTTGGTTCGCATGATGCAAATGGCGGAACAGGATAGGGGCAGGTACCAGGTGGGGTTGTAGGCCAGGGCACGATCGAAATTTGCTATTGCTTCCGCATTTTTGCCTTGCCTCATGTAGGCAATGCCCAGGTATGTGTTGGGAAGTTCTCCGCGCGGGTCGATTTCGAGCACGTGACTGAAGAGGGTTACCGAATCTTTCCATACTTTTACCTGCGCATAAGTTTTAACGGCGCAGGCGAGGATGATTGCGACCGCAAGCAGTTGAGCGGCTAATTTGATTTTGGGGAATTTTTGAACGGTATCGGCGGCTAGCCAAACAATGGCGATGAAGAGGCCGATGTAGGGTAGATAGGTGTAACGCTCGGCAAGGGCCTGAACTCCAACCTGGAGGATGCCGATGACGGGCAATAGTGTTCCCAGAAACCACAGCCAGCCGATGAGCAAATATGATTTTTGTTTGCGGAGATGCCAGCAGACGGCGGTTACCAGCAAGAGAGCGATGGCCGATGAGATGGCTGCTGCAATCGAGATGTTAAGTCTTTCGTGGTAATAGTAGGCGCGGAGAGGATCGGGCCATAGCATGATGCCCACGTAGCGGCAGTAACTAATGGCTGCGTTGGAGATTCTTACCCATAGGGGGTAGTCGTTAATGTTGATGACCGTGCCGCCGGCTCTTTGCGCGAGAAAGGTAATGACGCTGGAGATGGCCGACATGATGAAGAGCGGCCATTTTTCTATGCATAACTTCAGGAAGGATGAGAGACCCTGGGAGCGGGTTTCAGGCGAGAAGGTGATTCTGCGCAATGGCCAGTAATCGAGCAGAAGCATGGTAAACGGAAGCGTGACGGCCATGGGCTTTGACATTAATGCGCAGGCAAAGGCGGCGGTCATTAACGCGTACCGCTTCCACGATGGATTGCGGACGTACCACACATAGGCAAGCAAGGTGAGGAAACAGAAGAAGGCACATAAAAGATCTTTACGCTCGGCGATCCAGGCAACGGATTCAACGTGGGCGGGGTGAAGCGCGAAGAGGAATGCAACCATTGCGGAACGCGCCAGGTGGCCGGTCATATACAGAAGCAAGAGAAAAAGCAGAATGGAGTTGGCGATGTGGAGGCAGAGATTGGTTATATGCTGGCCGCCGGGGTTTACTCCATAGAGTTCGCAGTCGGCCATGTGGGAGATCCAGGTGAGCGGGTGCCAGTTGGCGGCGTCGAAGGTGGTAAAGGCCCATGCGATAGTCGACGGAGTAATCCCTTGCTGGACATGTTTATTTAACAGGACGTAGTCGTCATCGTCGTATACGAGAAATCCGTTGTTGCGAACGCCCTGATAGGCGATGGCGGTAAGTGCCGCGAGGATCAGGCAGAAGGCGGCGATTTGCCAGGGCTTATGAGGTGCGGAGGCAGTTTTCCTGGCCGGAGTTTCCGGAGTGCGTTCGTCCTGGTGTTTGCGCTGGCGCGATTTTTTGGACATGGTTGACGATCTTTGATCATCCTAAAACGGCTGTGTGGTGTTCCTGACAATTTTAGTCGAGCGGGAGGAAAAACAAACGCGTGTCCTTCGCCCCCCTACGCTTCGCTGCGGTCGCTCAGGATGACAGATATTTTATTAGAAAAAGACCGCAGCGGGTTATCGCACGCGGAGGACGATGATGGTTTCGTCGTCGAAGCGGTCGTGGTCGCCCTGGAAGCGGGCTACGTCGGCGTGGATAGCGTCGGCGATTTGCTGGGCGGTGTGGTCGCGGTGGGCGCAGAGAATATTTGCGAGGCGATCCTGGCCATACATTTCTCCCTGGGCGTTATCGGCGTCGAGGATGCCGTCGGAGACGAAGACGATGTCGTCGCCGGGCTGGGTGTTTACGGTGAATTCATCGTAGGTTGTGTTGGGGAACATGCCGAGGGGGAAACCTTCAGACTGGATTGTGGAGGACTGGCCGTCGCGGCAGAGGATGGGCTGTACGGCGCCGGAGTTGGCTACGCGGAGGGTGCGGCTATCGTCGTCCCAAAGGGCGAAGAGCAGTGAGACATATTGGGATTCAAGCTTACGCTCCTGAAGTGCGTCGTTGAGGAGAGCGAGCATGGGCGCGGGCTCGGGCTCGCTGATGGCGGCGGAGCGCATGATGCCGCTGACCAGGGCGGCGAATAAGGCGGCAGGAGCGGCTTTGCCACTGACGTCGCCGAGGACGATGGCGGTGCGGTTGGGGCCGTAATCGATGAAGTCGTAGAGGTCTCCGCCGATGGCGCGGGCGGGAAGAAAGCGGACGGCCATTTCGGCGTTGGGATGGGAGGGCGCGGTGGGCGGCAGCAGGCGTAACTGGACCTCGCGAGCCATAGCGATGTCACGCTCGAGCTGGCGCTCCTGACTGCGGACGGCCTGGTAGAGGCGGGCGTTCTCAATGGAGATGGCGACCTGGGCGGCGAGGGTGGTGAGGACGCGCTCCTGCTCTTGGTGGAAGAAGTTGGTGCGGGTGTGCTCAAGATCGAGAACGCCGATGATGCGGCCTTTGTAAAAGAGAGGGACGATCAGCTCGGAGCGGGTTTCAGGATTCATGGCGATGTAGCGAGGGTCTTTGCTGACGTCGGGAACATTGATGGGACGCCACTCGCGGACGGCCGCGCCGACCAGGCCTTCAGTGATTGGCAAGGCGGCGGGTGGGGGTGTGGGCGTGGCCAAAGCGCCAGGCGTAGCGGGTGATGAGGTTTTCGCCCTTGTCGTCGAGAAGCATGATGGTGAACATCTGATAGTCAATGAGGCGGCGAAGGAGCTGGCCGACGCGCTCGAGGAGCGGATCGAGATCGAGGATGGAGGCCAGTTCGACAGCGATCTCGTTGAGGACTTCAAGGGTTTGCGCCTGGCGGGAGACGCGGGCGTAGAGGCGGGCGTTCTCAATGGCCTGGGCGATGCGGGAGGCGGTGAGGGTGAGCAGGTGGAGATGCTCGGGGCGGAAGTGGTCGGGCTCTGTGCTTTCAAGATCCATGACGCCGATGAGGCGATTTTTGGCGATGAGGGGGACGGCGAGCTCAGAGCAGACGCCGGGATTGACGGGGAAATAGAAATCGGAGGTGGAAACGTCGTTGAGGAGGATGGGCTGGCTGGTGAGGGCGACCTGGCCGACTACGCCGCGGCCCATGGGAATGATCAGGCGTTCAACGTCAGAGATGTGGCCGATTTGGAAACGGACGCGCAGTTCGCGGGTGCGGTCGTTGAGGAGAAGAATGGCGAAGATGCTATAGGGGATGACGGCGCGAACCAGCTCACCAGTGCGGTTGAGGAGGGTTTGCAGATCGAGGGTGGTGTTGAGAGCCTCAGCCATTTGCGTCAGGTAGGCGACGTCGGCGGGCTCTACGCGGGGGTTTATGGGGTCAAGATGAGCGCCGGGATTGGCGGGATCGGCGGGGCGGTAGTCGCCTTCGAGGTCGGGATGGCGGGGCGGAGTTGGGGGAGTGGTTGGCATGGGTACCGAATGGAATGATAACGGATGGAGCAGGGACTAGGGATCAGGGAATGGGTGTAGATGATCAAGACGTTGTTCCCTCCTGTCTGGATGCATTGACTAGTAACGGGTTATGGAAAAGTGGAAAGCGGAAGTGCGCTTTCCACTTTCCCACAACCCCGGCTGCTGCTACGAGTATGGATTTGTTTGCATTGCGCGAATCCCGGGGCTAAGCCCCGTTCCTTTAAAGGCCGCATTCGACACGTCTAAAGCCGTGTCCTTTCAAAAACTACGCCTGGACGATGGAACAACGTGTTGAAACATCACAACTAGGGAATAGAAAAGTCCCATAGTTTAGTTCTGTGGTATCCCAGGTGCCCAAAAGCGAGGCACCTGGGGCACCCAATATTGTGAGCAAAGCGGCAAGTTTGCATCGCTTTGCGGAGTTGGCAAGTTGTCGGGTTAGCGGATTCGTTTAGGGTGCTGGCTGTTTTTTCCCTGATCCCTGTATCTACTCCGCTCCTAGTTCTCGGAGTATGGATACGGAGGCGGAGGCGCCTATGCGGTTGGCTCCGGCGTCGAGCAGGGCGCGGACGTCGGCGAGGGTGCGGATGCCGCCGGAGGCTTTTACTCCGGAACGTGCGCCGGCAACGCCACGGAGCAGGGCAACGTCGGCGGGAGTTGCTCCGCCGGAGGCGAAGCCGGTGGAGGTCTTGAGGAAGTCGGCGCCGGCCTGGATGGCAATTTCGGCGGCGCGAAGTTTTTCTTCGAGGGTGAGCAGGGCGGTTTCAAGAATGACCTTGAGCAGGACGCCGTGATGGTGGGCGACGGAGGCGACGGCGTGGATGGTGTGATGGACGGCATGGTGGTTGCCGCTTTTCAGCTGGCCGATGGGCAGAACCATATCCAGCTCGCGTGCGCCGAGGCGGATGAGGGCGGCTGCTTCCTGGCGGAGGGTGGAGACCAACGATGCTCCGAGAGGAAAGCCAATGACCACGCCAACGGGAATGCCGGCGCCGGAGAGCACGCCGACGGCGGTGGAGACCCAGACCGGGTTGACCATGGCACAGGCAAAGCGGTAGCGGATGGCCTCGTCGCAGAGATTTTCAATCTGCTCGCGGGTGGCATCGGGCTTGAGGAGGGTGTGGTCAATGACGGCGGCCAGCGCCTGCCAACTGGAAAGGGTTTGCGCGGTGAAGGCGGCAGAATCGAATGTGCCGTGGTCGAACTCGAGGTCCGCGTCTTGCAGGGGGGAGGGTGCAGCCATGGGTCTTGCTCCTTGCCAAAAAAATGGCGTACTCAAGATTTGGCACGCCTGGCAGTGTACGGGAGATGAGTATAGTCCTCCCGGGGCACGAGGCCAAATGAATGGATGCGAGTTGCGGAGATATGGTTGCAGAGTGTGCCGGAATGGGGGTGGTTTGGCGGGTGAAATTGTTGAAACGAAGAGAAAAAAGCAACCGCAGGTCCTTCGGCTCCGCTGCGCTGCGCTCAGGACGACAATTTTATATGGAGGTCCTTCGACTTCTTTCGCAGCGGGGAGCAGGTACGTTCGAGCAGCGTAATCTGCATCGGAACAGCATCAGCGAAAATCCCGTGGCTAAAGCCAGTTTGATTGCAAGCCTGCGTTCAGAGGCCTGAAAGCCCCTGCTCCCTCCGGAAGAAATGCGCCATTTAGGAAGAATAAAACGCTATTTCCCAATTTAAGGGAACAGGCGCTAATCGGCTGCCACAGGCGGTTGCTCGGCGTTGTGATCCGGTAATTGATCGAGAAGGATTACATTGAGCAACGATTTGTGGACCTGGATGCGGCTGTCGTAGCTGATGAAGCCGAGCTTGCGGAAGCGGTTCATGAAGAAGCTGACGCGGGAGCGGGTGGTGCCGATCATATCCGCCAGGGTTTCCTGGGTGATGGGGGGGATGAAGGTGTTCGGTTCGCCGGGCTTGCCGAACTCCGCCATCAGCAGGAGAATTCGGGCGAGGCGTTTTTCGCTGGAGTTAAAGAGCTGATCGACAAGGTCGGCCTGGGTGCGCATGCTGCGGGCGAGCAGAAAAGCGAGAAACATATCAGAGAGCTCATGCTGCTCGTGCATGACGCGGATCATCTCGTCTTTGCCGATTTTGAGCGCGATGCAGGTGTTTTCGGCGGTGGCTGTTGCCAGACGTATGCCGGCAACCGTGGCCAGGGATTCCTCACCTACGAAGTCGCCTGCGGAAAGGAGCGTGATGGTGGCTTCTTTGCCGTACTGGGAAACAACGGTGAGGCGGGCGCGGCCGGATTGAAGATAATAGAGGGAATCCGCGGGATCACCCTGGGAGAAAAAAGTCTGTTTGGGCTGCAATTCGATGACTGTACGACCCAAGCCGGCGCTGGATAGGAATGCGGCGGGGTCAAATGCTGCATACTTCTTAATTTTCTTGATGGGCATTAATCCTCTGGGTTTGTTCTCTATATGATTACTTCAAGACGGTACATATGTCTGTATCGTATTGATCACTGCCGGCGGAGTGGGGTTGAAAATGAGTAGGGGAGACGCCGGCACTGGCGGACTGCGGATGGACCTTTGTTGGCTATTCGTAAGGGCAGAAAGTGGTGCAACTTAGCAGTGAGATCCTGCGTCTCATCGGTATAGCGACTTGAGGCGTCCAATTTGATTGGACCCGTAACGGGGTAGCACGACCGAGCTTGCATTTGCGCGGGAGACCTGCGATTCTGCGAGGTGTGTTCCCTGAAATGAATATGCGTGGAGATCTGCGTGCCCGAACCTTTTGACGTACCAGATAGCCGGCAGATGAACGCCGATGGCGGGTATTCTGAGCCGCGACCCTTTTATCGCAATCCGTGGTTTATATGGACGTGCCTGCTAGTGGCGGCGGCGGTGGGCCTCTATTTTATTTTGCATAACCGCGGAGGCGGAGCAGCAAAACCGGCGACGAGCGGGGGCGGGCGAGGGCTGCAGAGCGGGCCTGTTACTGCGACGGTGACAAAGGCGTTCAAAGGCAATATAGGGGTGTACCAGGATGCGATCGGGACGGTGACCCCGGTTTATACCGCTTCAATAACAGCGCAGGCAAACGGTGTGATAAATACAGTGCGCTACAGCGAAGGCCAGTTTGTGAAGAAGGGGGATGCGCTGATTGAAATTGATCCGAGCCCCTACGAGGCGCAGCTGAAGCAGGCCGAAGGCGCGCTGGAGCGCGACACCAATTTGCTGGCGCAGGCCGAGATGGACCTGGATCGCTATCGCACGGCGTGGGCGCGGAACGGGATCAATAAACAGCTATTGGATGACCAGGAGAAGATTGTTTTAGAGGACCAGGGCACGGTTAAGAACGATCAAGGCACCGTGGATTACGACAAGGTGGAGCTTGGTTACTGCCACATTGTTGCGCCGATTTCAGGGCGTGTGGGATTACGACTTGTCGATCCCGGTAACGTAGTGCAGGCGGGAAACTCAACCGTGCTGGTGGTGATTACGCAGGTGCAGCCCATCACCGTGATCTTTACCATTGCGGAAGACAGCCTGGGCCAGGTGCAGGCACGGATGAAGCAGATGCATACGCTGCCCGTGGAGGCATGGGATCGGGCGCAGACCAAGCAGATTGCGGCAGGCAAGTTGATCACCATTGATAATCAGATCGACACCACGACAGGGACGGTGAAGCTGCGCGCCCAGTTTGACAATAAAGATATGGCGCTTTTTCCCAACCAGTTTGTGAACACGCGGTTGCTGGTGAATACGCTGAACGACGTTACGCTGATTCCCAGCTCTGCAATTCAACATAATGGACCGGTTTCGTTTGTGTATGTGGTTGCGGGCGGCAATGCAAAGGATCTTGCAGCCAACATGCGCAACGTAACGACGGGGGTTACGGACGGTGGGATGACCGCGGTGGAGGGAATCAATCCCGGCGATGCTGTGGCCACCAGCAGCTTTGAAAAGCTTCAGAACGGGAGCAAGGTCGTGGTGGCGAAACAGACGCCGGCGGCCAATGCTCCGGCAGGGAAGAATCCGTGAGTCCATCCGGGCCATTCATCCAGCGCCCCGTTGCAACTTCGCTGCTGATGGCCGCAATCATGCTGGTGGGTATCGTTGCGTATACCCAGTTGCCGGTGTCTGCCTTGCCGCAGGTGGACTACCCCACTATTCAGGTATTGACCTTTTATCCGGGCGCCAGCCCTGACGTGATGGCCACCACGGTGACCGCACCGCTGGAACGCCAGTTTGGACAATTGCAGGGACTGAGCCAGATGACTTCGACCAGTTCCGGCGGCTCGTCGGTGATTGTGCTGCAATTTGTTCTCAGCCTGAATATTGATATCGCCGAGGAAGAGGTTCAGTCCTCAATCAACGCTTCACAAAGTTATCTGCCGTCAAATCTCCCCTCGCCTCCGGTATATAGCAAGACCAACCCCGCGGATGCCCCGGTGCTGACGCTGGCCGTTACATCCGACTCAATGCCGCTTTCGCAGGTTGAGGATATGGTGGATACGCGGCTGGCGCCCAAGCTTTCGCAGTTGAGCGGAGTGGGCCTGGTGAGCATCAGCGGCGGACAGAAGCCGGCGGTGCGGATACAGGCCAATCCGACGGCACTTTCATCGTACGGGCTGAACATGGAAGATCTGCGCACGGCGTTGACGCAGACCAGCGTGAATACCGCGAAAGGCAACTTCGACGGCCCACACCAGGATTACCAGATCAACGCCAACGATCAGCTGCAGACCAGCGACGATTATCGGAAAGTTGTGGTTGCTTACCGTAACGGCTCGCCGGTGATGCTGAATGACGTTGCGCAAGTGGTGGATGGGATCGAGAACACCAACCAAGCTGCGTGGATGAACCAGACGCCGGCGGTGATCGTCAATATCCAGCGACAGCCGGGCGCCAATACCATCAGCGTGGTGAAATCGATCAAGGCGATTTTGCCGCAGCTCGAGGTGAACCTGCCTGTATCAATCAAGGTGACACCGCTTACCGATTTGACCACAGCCATCAACGCGTCGGTGGCCGATGTGGAGTTTGAGCTGATGCTGACCATTGCCCTGGTGGTGATGGTCATTTTTTTATTTTTGCGCAATCTGTACGCGACCATTATTCCCAGCGTTGCCGTGCCGCTCTCACTGGTGGGCACATTCGGAGCCATGTATGCGCTGGGCTATAGCCTGGACAACCTCTCGCTGATGGCGCTGACCATCTCCACGGGTTTTGTGGTGGATGATGCGATCGTGATGATCGAGAACATCAGCCGCTATATCGAGGCCGGTGATCCGCCTATGGAAGCGGCATTCAGGGGCGCGGAACAGATTGGTTTTACCATTATTTCTCTTACTGTTTCGTTGATTGCGGTGCTGATTCCGCTGCTGTTTATGGGCGATGTTGTGGGGCGGCTGTTCCGCGAGTTTGCGGTAACGCTGGCAGTGACCATTATTCTCTCCGCCGTGGTATCGCTGACGCTGACGCCGATGATGTGCTCGCGGATTTTGCGCCACACTATCGAAAAGGAAAAACAGAGCAAGTTCTTCAGAGCCTCAGAACGTGCGTTTGAAAATATGATCGCGTTTTATGGGCGCACGCTGAAATTTGTTCTCAGGTACCAGACCTTTACGTTGCTGGTGGCCGTGGGTACGCTGATTCTGACCATCGTTCTCTATATCTACATCCCTAAAGGATTTTTTCCCACGCAGGATACGGGCGTAATTCAGGGCATCTCGCAGGCACCGGAGACGATTTCGTTTGCGGCCATGGAGAAGAAGCAGCAGGAATTGGCAGCGGTGATTCTTCAGGATCCGGCGGTAGAGAGTTTGTCGTCGTTCATCGGCGCGGACGGAACCAATACGACGCTCAACAGCGGGCGGTTGCAAATCAATCTGAAGCCGCTGGATCAGAGAAATCTCAGCGCATCGGACGTGATTCGCAGGCTGCAGAACAGCCTGAAGCAGGTTGACGGCATTGAGCTCTACATGAACCCGGTGCAGAACATTACGGTGGACGACCGGGTGAGCCGCACGCAATACCAGTACACGCTGGAGGATCCGAACGCTAACGAGTTGAACCTGTGGACCGGCCAGCTGGTGGACAAGATGAAGCAACTGCCACAGCTTGCGGATGTGGCGACGGATCAACAGACCGGGGGACTGGCGGTGTCGCTGGTGATCGATCGGGTTACAGCGTCGCGGCTGGGCATTGCGCCATCGACGGTGGACAACACGCTTTATGACGCTTACGGGCAGCGCGAGATCAGCACCATGTATACGCAGCTGAACCAGTATCACGTGATTTTGGAAACCGATCCGAGGTTCCAGAAAAATCCCAGCAAGCTGCAGGATTTATATATCCAGACCAATACTTCAGCGGGTGCTTCGGGGCCAGGCGCATCGTCTACGTATGCGTCTTCAGGATCTTCGTCGGCGGGCTCGAATGCGACCACTACCTCGGTGGCATATACCCCGTCGTCGGCGGTGCTGAGTACGCACGCGAATGCCATCAACTCCGGCGTGGGTGGGAATGGCAGTTCCAATGTGTCTACGAGCACGGCGCCCGCAAATTCGGTGCCGTTGAGCGCGTTTACTCATCTTGAGAGAACGGCTGAGCCGCTCTCAATTAATCACCAGGGGCAGTTTCCGGCAGTGACTGTATCGTTTAACCTGGCTCCCAACGCCGCGCTGGGAAGCGCAATTACGGCTATCGAGAAGGCGCAGACGAGTTTGAATATGCCGCCGAGCGTTCAGTATGGCTTTCAAGGCACGGCGGCCTCGTTCAAGGGCTCGCTGGCCAATGAAGGGTTTCTGATTTTGGCCGCGCTGGCGGCGGTTTATATTGTGCTGGGCGTTTTGTACGAGAGCTTTATTCATCCCATCACGATTCTTTCCACGCTGCCTTCAGCGGGAGTGGGCGCGTTGCTGGCGCTGATTATTTTTAAGCAGGACCTGAGCGTGGTGGCTATTATCGGCATCATTCTGCTGATCGGCATTGTGAAGAAAAACGGCATCATGATGGTGGACTTTGCGCTGGAGGGAGAGCGACAGCAGAATAAGACTTCAACCGAGGCTATTTACGATGCCTGCCTGCTGCGTTTTCGTCCCATCATGATGACGACAATGGCGGCGCTGCTGGCGGGCATTCCGCTGGCGCTGGGTCAGGGGATGGGATCGGAGTTGCGGCGGCCATTGGGAATTGCGATGGTGGGCGGATTGCTGCTTAGCCAGGTACTGACGCTCTATACCACGCCCGTGATTTACATCTTCTTTGATCGCATCGGCCAACGACTCAGTGGTTCGAAGGGAAGTGAAGGCGGCGGTGAGGCGCAAGCGGCGGAGGGTGCATGAATATCTCCGCCCCCTTTATCAAGCGGCCTGTAGCTACGACATTGCTGACGGCAGGCACCATACTTGTGGGGGTGATCGCCTTCCAGGTGCTGCCTGTTTCACCTTTGCCACAGGTGGATTTCCCGACCATTTCAGTTTCGGCAGGTTTGCCCGGTGGAAGTCCGGAGATCACTGCGTCTTCGATTGCAACTCCGCTGGAACGGCAGTTCAGTCACATCGCCGGCGTGACGGAGATGACTTCATCGAGTTCGCTGGGTAGCACCTCAATCACGCTGCAATTTGATTTGAGCCGTGACATCGACGGCGCGGCGCGTGACGTGGAGGCAGCGATCAATGCCTCGCGCACTTATCTGCCGGCAAACCTGCCTGCCAACCCGACGTATCGCAAGGTGAATCCGGCAGATTCGCCGATCATGATTCTGGGGCTTACGTCAGATAAGTACGACAGGCCGACGCTTTATGACGAAGCGTCGACGGTGATGGCGCAGAAGCTTTCGCAGATTGAGGGTGTGGGGCAGGTTTCAGTGGGCGGAGGCGCCAGCCCTTCAGTGCGCGTGGAAGTGAATCCAACATTGCTCGACAGCTATGGGCTTACGCTGCCGAATGTTCAATCGGTGCTGAGTCTGCAAAATGCGCATGAGCCGGCGGGCCAGCTTACCGACGGGAATACGACTGCCGATATTGTGGTCAACGACCAGATGTCGCTTGCGGACCAATACAAGCCGCTGATTGTGGGAAGCCACAATGGAGCCGCGGTCAGGCTTTCAGATGTGGCCGACGTATCGAATGCCGCGCAGAACATTCGCACGGCTGGCTACCTGAATGGCGTGTCTTCGATCCCGATTATTATTTTCCGCCAGCCGGGCGCAAACATTATCGATACAGTGGATCGCGTCAGGGCCACGTTGCCGGCGATTGAAGCGTCGATTCCGCAAGGCATCAATACCAACATTGTTCTGGACCGCACCACAACCATTCGCGCGTCGGTAAACGATGTGGAGCGCACGCTGATTCTTTCCGTCGTACTGGTTATTCTTGTGGTCTTCATTTTTCTGCGCAACTGGAGAGCCACGCTGATTCCTACGGTTGCAGTGCCGGCTTCGCTGATTGGCACTTTTGCGGTGATGTACCTGTGCGGTTTCAGCATCGACAATCTCTCACTGATGGCGCTGACGATTGCGACGGGGTTTGTGGTGGACGACGCCATTGTGGTGATGGAGAATATCTCACGGCTTCGCGAGTCGGGCATGGCGCCCATGCAGGCCGCATTTCAAGGCTCCAGCGAGATTGGATTTACCATTCTGTCGATCAGCCTGTCGTTGATTGCAGTTTTCATTCCGATTTTATTTATGGCTGGGATTGTGGGCCGGCTGTTCCGCGAATTTGCGATTACGCTGGCGACGGCGATTCTGGTTTCAATGCTCATCTCGCTGACGACCACGCCGATGATGTGCGCCTACATATTGAAGGATGAGTCGAAGATCGAACACGGGCGCGCGTACCAGATAACCGAGCGGGGATTTGCGTGGATGGTTTCAATCTATACGCGCTCACTGCGGTGGGTGCTGAAACATCCGTGGCCTGTTTTCGCTATTTTGCTGATCACCATCGGATTGAACATCTACCTGGCTTTCATTATCCCCAAGGGATTTTTTCCGCAGCAGGACACAGGCATACTTGCAGGCAGCGTGCAGGGGCCGCAGGACGCATCGTTTGCAATTATGAACAACTCGATTTTAAAACTGGAGAATGTAGTAAAGGAAGATCCGGCAGTGCAGAACGTGATTGCGTATACCGGCGGCGGCGGCGCGACGAACGGCGGCAGCATCAATATCGCGCTGAAGCCGCTGGGCAGCCAATGCAAGGAGTCGCTAGATTGCCCCGTGCGGCAGACGGGAGCGCCGGATATTATTAACCGCCTGCGGCCCAAGCTTAACCGGCTGCCGGTTGCAAGAGCAACAATGCAGGCGGCGCAGGATCTTCGCATCGGGGGACGGTCGAGTGCGGCGCTTTATCAATACACTATCCAATCGGACAATGTGCAGGATCTTTCGCAGTGGGGTCCGAAACTGCTGGCGGGAATGACGAAGCTGCCGGGATTTCAAGATGTGAATACCGATGCGCAAAACAGCGGATTGCAGGAGCTGCTGACTTATGATCGTCCCACCGCAGCGCGGCTTGGCATCACGCCGCAGTCATTGGACAGCTCACTTTATAGCGCCTTCGGACAGTCAGAAGTTTCAATCATCTATACGCAGCTGAACCAGTATTACGTGGTGATGGAAGTTGCGCCGCCCTATTGGCAAAGCCCCGAGGGATTGAAGAATATTTATCTGAATACCGCGGGGCACGGGGTGATTCCGCTTTCAACGGTTAGCACGGCACAGGCAACCACCACGCCGCTGACTGTGAATCACACCAGCTCGTTTCCGTCGGTTACGGTGTCATTCAATCTTGCGCAGGGATATTCGTTGAGCGATGCGGTCCGCGAAGTGAGCCAGATGCAGCAGCAGATGAATATGCCGCAGACTGTGCGCGGATTATTTGCGGGAACGGCGGCCGCTTACCAGACCTCACTGGCCAGCGAGCCGATGCTCATCGGTACGGCTTTGCTGGCGGTTTATATTGTTTTGGGCATACTTTACGAGAGCCTGGTGCATCCACTCACTATTATTTCAACATTGCCTTCGGCCAGCGTGGGAGCGATGCTGGCGCTGATGCTGTTCAAGATTGATCTGAATGTGATTTCGATTATTGGAATCATATTGCTGATCGGCATTGTGAAGAAGAATGCGATCATGATGATCGACTTTGCCCTGGTGGCGGAGCGCGATCACGGGAAGAGCACCACGGAAGCTATTTTTGAAGCATGCCAGTTGCGCTTCAGGCCGATTTTGATGACGACGATGGCCGCACTGTTTGGCGCGTTGCCACTGGCCTTCGGCACCGGAACGGGTTCGGAACTCAGACGGCCGCTGGGAATTACGATTGTCGGTGGACTGATTGTGAGCCAGATGCTGACTCTCTACACTACGCCTGTTGTCTATATTCTTTTTGATTGGGCGCGCCTGCGGGTCAGCGGAAAACAACATGCGACCCTGCAGCACGGAACGGCGGAGGCATCTTAGCGATGGGCGGTTATGGAGCGATGATGATGAAGAATGCGAGGATCGAATTCCGGCTGCCGCTTGGAAGCAGGCGCGTAATTTGTGCCGGTGTGCTCTGTGCCGTGCTGGCTGGATGCAATGTAGGGCCCAAGTATCATCCTCCAACGGAGACTGCGCCGGCGGCCTTCAAGGAGTCGCCTACGCAGTTCAAGGAGACTGATGGATGGGCGGTTGCACAGCCGCAGGATGCAACTCTGCGAGGGAAGTGGTGGGAGATCTACAACGAGCCGGAGTTGAATACGCTGGAAGAACAACTGAATATCAGCAACCAGAATATTCAGCAGTATTTTGAGAATTTTATGGAGGCGCGGGCGCTGGTACGGGAGGCGCGGGCTCAGTATTTACCCACGGTGAGTATAGGAGGCGCCTATACGCGCTCGCAGAGTTCATCGAATCTGACATCGGGAGCGATTGCCAGCAGCGTAAGCGGGAAGCAGTCGCAGGTTTTCTCACTTCCGGCAGAGGTTTCGTGGGAGCCGGATCTGTGGGGGAAGGTGCGGAACACGGTTCATGCCAGCCAATTCAATGCGCAATTATCCGCGGCTGACCTGGAGAATGAACGGCTGACGGAACAGGCCAGCTTGGCCGAGTACTACTTTGAGATTCGCGGCCAGGATGCGCTGCAACAAATACTCAACGAAACTGTGGATGCGGACAAAAAAGCGGTCGAGTCAGAGCAGGCTCGCTATGACACCGGCGTTGACGATCAGATTTCACTGGTTGAAGCGCAGACTACATTGGCGAGCGCTGAATCGGCGGCGATCAACCTGGGAGTTGCGCGGGCGCAGTATGAGCATGCGATTGCGATGCTGGTGGGAAAACAGGCTTCGACGTTTTCGATTCCTGTGGAAGCGAAGACGAGCACGCCGCCGGCGATTCCGATTGGCTTGCCGTCGCAATTGCTGGAACGAAGGCCGGACGTAGCGGCGGCGGAGCGGAGCATGGCGGCTGCGAATGCGCAGATCGGGGTTGCTTATGCGGCTTATTATCCGGCACTCACGCTCTCAGGGAACGGCGGCGTGGAGAGCTCGGCGATCAAGAATTTGCTGGATTCATCGAGCCGATACTGGACTGTAGGACCATCGGTTTCAGAGCTTGTTTACGATGGGGGTCTTCGCCGGGCGACAGTGAACCAATATATAGCTACGTACAATGCTGATCTCGCAGCTTATCGCCAGTCGGTGCTGAACGCGTTTCAGCAGACGGAAGACGCGCTGGCGGCGGTTCGGATTTTATCGAAGCAGATTTTGCGACAGCAGGAAGCCGTGGACTCCGCACAGACGTTTTTAAAGCTCGAACAGGCACGCTACGATACGGGGATCGATCCTTATATTGATGTGGTCACAGCGCAAACCACGCTGCTCTCGACCCAGCAGACTTTGACCAATCTGCACATTGAGGAGATGACAGCGTCAGTGCAACTGATTGAGGCGCTGGGCGGGGGTTGGGATCGGTCGCTGTTGCCTACGCCGGCACAGGTTACCGCTAAGCCTGCGAAGGCGGAGACTACGATTCAGAAGTAGCGGATTTTTAGAGCAACTCTCTTGCAGGCATAGAGTGAGCGTGGATCGGGAGGTCCACGCTACAGCCGGCCAGAAGGCCGGCGCTACGTATTCTTGCCGGGACTCAGCAAATGCGGCCAGGAGGCCGGCGCTACATATTCTTGCCGGGACTCAGCAAATGCGGCCGCGCTTGCCTGCCGAGCTGTGCCCGGGAGGATCTTCGCCGATCCATCGTTCGTCGACCGGTTCTCCGGCCAACTGATAGCGGGAGTCTGAGGAGAGCCGCAGGCGATTGGAGCTGTTGTCCATGCCGCCGTGGACGATATTCATTCCGAATATGACGACATCGCCGATGTTGTATTCCGCTGTTAACCAGCGGCCGCCTAGTTGCTCGCGGATATGATTGGGATTTTCGGAGAGCCAGCCGTTTAATCCGCTGGCTGTGCGGGCCGGATCATCGGGGTGGTTGGAGCAGTATTGATCGACATCGCGCTTGCCATAGGTGTTGCGGAGACGCTCGTTTTTGTGGCTGCCCTCGAGAATCATCAGACCGCCGAGTGTGAAATCCGTTTCTCCGAGCGGCACCCAGGCGGTGTAGAGATTGTGCGTGCCACGGCCCATGTAGACGATGTCGCAGTGGCTGGGCGTGCCATTGTCGCCGGGAGAGATGCAGCGAAGCCAGGTGAAATCGAAGTGCAGAATATCGCCCTGAAGAAAGGAAGCGAAGAAACGCATGAGGTTTCCTTCAGGATTGTAGAGCAGATGCTGCAATGGAGGATTGTTTTTCTGCGCCAGCTCGGGGCGGAAGGTCATTTGAGCGCCAGGCTTGGGAACGCCGTGCATTATGGGCGCGTTGGGGTCGAGTTGTCCCTCGGCGGAGAGTTGCTCAAGGATGCAGCGGCGGGCGGCAAGCACTTCGTCTTTGTCGAGGAGTCCACGCAGAAGAAGGTAGCTATCCTGCTGCATGCGCTGCCGGGCCAATTCAATGTTTGCGAAGGGATTGTGCGTGGAGGTGAGCAGACCTAGTTTGTCGTCGCCCTCTTCAAGTGTGTGGCCACAGGAGCGCATGGTGGGACGCGCAAGAGAAGTTGCCATACCGGTACCTCTAATGATGGAGATCAATCTTGCACTTACAATGCTCATTTTACACATTGCTCAGCTAATTTGGCTGAATGCATTTTAGTTTTATTCAATTGCCGCTGGTCAGCATGAGATGACCCAAAGCGCTCCTGTTCACATTTGACCATTCTTTGAGTGTGCATGTCTGACAACATTACTTCTGCGCCTGAAGAATGCGCACATTCTCCAGACGCCGGTGCAAACCATTGAGCAGCAACGAATTCACGACGGCAGCAGGCATCAACCCACCGGTTCGAGGAGGGCGGACAGATATTGTGTCTGCCGCAGCGAGTTCCGCAACAGGGCTGATTGACGATACCTTCGAATGGTTCGGGAACCTGGGAATTTTCTTCTGGCAGATGTTGCGCGCGGCGGTAACGCCACCGTATGAGTGGCGCGAATTGATTCGCCAGCTTGACGAGGTTGGTTCAAAATCTCTGCCCCTGGTTGCTTTGGCGGGTGCTGCAATCGGCGCAGTTCTATCGATGGAAGCGCGTTCAAGCCTAACTCGATTTGGCGCCAAGTCGATGCTTCCCTCGGCTGTCATCTACTCAGTGATTCTGGAGATGGGGCCGATTATCACAGGCCTGGTGGTGTGCGGGCGAGTGGGCGCGGGCATTGGAGCGGAACTGGCGTCGATGAAAGTGACCGAGCAGATTGACGCAATCGAGGCATCGGCGATCAACCCGTTCAGGTATTTGGCGGCGACGCGGGTATTGGCTTGCATTTTGATGTTGCCGCTTCTGACTGTTGCAGCGGATGCATCGGCTGTAGTGGTGGGCTGGATTTCACAGACCTTAGTCGAGCCGATCACATTTCAGCATTTTATTGACAAGGGTTTTCAAGGCAGCACGCTTCATGATCTGCTTCCGCCTACGTTTAAAACCGCAGTGTTCGGCTTCATCATCGGCCTGATTGCGTGCTTTCAAGGGATGCGCACGCGCGGAGGCGCCGAGGGAGTGGGCCGCGCCGCAACCAACTCCGTGGTTATTGCTTCGCTCTTCGTGATCCTGGCCGATGTTGTGCTGGTGAAATTCATTCTGGTTGTCTTTCCTTAAACATTGATTTCGAAAGCGTGTGAGACAAGCATGGCAACAGCTTATGACATCGCGATTGATCCAGCAGGAGTTAAGAAAGATGGCTGTGCGTCTGCTGTTGCCGTGGATAACCTGCATAAGTCTTTTGAAGGCCGCAAAGTTTTAAATGGAATTCGATTGTCGGTTAACCGCGGAGAAACATTGGCGGTGCTGGGGCGAAGCGGAACGGGAAAGAGTGTTTTGCTGCGGCTGATTATTGGCCTGGAAAAGCCGGACTCAGGATCGATTTGCATTCATGGGCAGGAGATTGTTGGCATAACTCTCGATCAACTAGGCGAGATAAGAATGAAGATGGGATTTCTGTTTCAGCATGCAGCGCTTTACGATTCGCTCACCGTGGCTGAAAATGTGGCATTTCCGCTTGAACACCATCGCAGGGATATGTCGAAGTCAGAGCGCGGAGACTGGGTTTGGCATTTGCTGGCCGAGGTGGGTATGGAAAGGGATCTCGATAAGATGCCTTCAGATATTTCCGGAGGAATGCAGAAGCGCGTGGGATTGGCGCGCGCGCTGGCATTGGAGCCGGAGATTCTGTTGCTCGATGAGCCTACGGCGGGTTTGGACCCGATCAGCTCAGGAGAGATTAACGAGTTGATACTCAAGCTGCAAAGGGAGCGGCAGATGGCCTCAATCGTAGTGACACACGACCTGCACAGCGCGAAGACGATTGCCAATCGCCTGGCTTTATTGAACGAGGGCGATGTGGTGATCGAGGGTAAGTTTGAGGATCTGCAAAATAGCGACATTGAGTTTGTGAAGGAATTTCTGAAGCAGGCGTAGGAGGACATATGTCAAGAGTGGCGAGGCTGGGAGTATTTATTGTTGGAGCATTGACAGTACTGGCCACCGGCGTCTTTATCGTCGGGAGCAAGGAATATCTTTTTCGCTCCACTTATCAACTGAAGGCGCAATTCGACAACGTGGCCGGGCTGAGTAATGGCGCTGACGTGCAGGTGGGCGGTGTCCACAGTGGAACCGTGCGTAACATCCTATTGCCTCACAAGACTGGCGAAAAGGTTACGGTGATCATGGATCTCGACAAATCGACGCACGAGATTATCAAGCGAGACTCGGTGGCTTCGATTGAAACAGAAGGCTTACTCGGCAATCAATATGTGTCGATTTCATTTGGTTCCGATGGCCAGGCAGAGGTCAGGAATGGCGATACGATACAGGGTGCACCACCATTGCTGATGGGGGACATGCTCAAGAAAGCGAACAAGATTCTGGATAGCAGCCAACAAGCCGTGATAAACACGACTGAGGCCACGGGACATCTGAACTCGATTAGCGCCAAGGTCGATACCGGGCAGGGAACTGTGGGAGCGCTGGTGAACGACAAGGAGCTCTATAACAACCTGGAACAGACTACGACCAGCATGCATGACACGATGCTGCAGGCGCAGGTTGGGGTGACTGATTTCCAGGAGAATATGGAAGCACTGAAACACAATTTTCTGTTGAGGGGTTTCTTTAATAAGCGCGGGTATGAGGATTCAGGCGATCTGACGGCTAATAAGATTAGCGCGATGCCGCAGGGGACGCCTATGAAGGCGTTTACCTTTAGTGCCAAGCAGCTCTTCGATGCTCGCGATTCAGCAAAGCTGAAGGATCAGAAGACCCTAAATGCCAGCGGCGAATATTTGGCACAAAATCAATTTGGATATGCGGTGGTGGTGGTTTCAGCGGGTTTAGAGGGCGATAGCAGGAAGGACTTGTTGCTCACCGAGGCGAGAGCAATGGTGGTGCGCGAGTACCTGGTGAATAACTTTGGATTTGACGACAGCCAGCTTAAGACTTTGGGCCTGGGCAAGCAGGAGGGATCGGGCAAGGATGCGGATTGGGGTTCGATTCAGATATTGATTTTTCCAACAGGAACCGTGGCGCCGGATGAAAAATTGCCGCCGGTGGGTATATCATCCGCAACAGATGCGAGCCGGACAAATCAAGTGACGGCAGCGTCGGCTCAGCAATCACGATGAAGCGCTGGGCAAGCACGGTTTGCAGTGAATTTAATTTCAGCTTAAAGGAGGAAAAATTGACAGGGAACAAGCATAACTATGAAGGAATGAGCGGTGATAACGGCGAGCCTGATCCCGGGCCTTATTGGAGACGGATGCACACGGACTGGCGCTTTTGGGTGGGCGCGGTTTTCATGTTTGCGGCACTCGCAATTTACGTACTGACGGGAGACCTGTCATGGGTTCCACGCAGCCATCCGCATCCGACATCGGAAGTAGCGCCTCGCTGAGGAATTATTAAGCAAGGCAAGAGACAAGCGTACGACACCAAAACCAATACAAGCTGAAGCTAGCGAATCAGCAAAGAAATTCGACTGGAGAAAAACTATGCCACTGGTCAACGTTGTAGTCATATTAATCGTTGCAGGTGTTTTGATGTGGCTGGTCAATCGCTACATTCCGATGCAGAGCACAATCAAGGGAATTCTGAATGCGGTTGTAGTGATTGTTATTGTCATCTGGCTACTGAAGGTTTTTGGGCTCATGGGCACTATTTATCAGTTCCATGTAGGACACTGAGGTGCTGCAGCGAGGGCTCAGATGAATTTGAGCCCGCGAGAAAGCCAGAGCTAGCGGAACGACGGCGGGCGATCGGCGATGGCTTTGCCGCGCTCTTTGTTGGGCTGAGTGCCGGTGAGGAATTGAAGCTGGGTTGTGCCGGCGTGCAGCTTGTCAATGGGCAGCCATGAGTTTGAGTACGGCGCGCCGTCGAGCGTAACTTGCTGGACGTAGAAGCCGCTGCCCTGGCGGAGGACGACCAGGGTTCTGTCGCCTGACAGGCGCACAGTTGCTTTATCGAACATGGGCGTGCCTAGGACTACTCCACCGACGCCGGGCACTGCCGGATAAAAGCCGAGCGCATTCCACACATAAACGCCGGAGGTTGCGCCGAGGTCGTCGTTGCCGGGAATGCCGTCGGGCTTGGTGGTGAAGGTCTCATTGGCGATGCGCGTGACGACGCTTCCTGGGTCATCCACGGCGGCCGGCGAAGACATACGCGTAGGGAGTGACGAAGTCGGGCTCGTTCTCCATGTTGAAGCAGGGCTCGCCCCAGCAGCGGAGTTTGGCAAAAAATATGTTGAGGCGCGGGATAACCTTGTCATCTCCGCCGATGGCGGCGAAGAGGGTTGGATAATCGAAGGGAATCATGAAGGTGTATTGGTAGGTGTTGCCTTCTTCGAATCCTTCCTGATCGGCTTTGTCCCAGCTGACCTTGGTTTTTGGAAGGGAACGGTCGGCGTCGAATCCTGGGAGCCAGGTTCCGTCGCTCTGGCGGGGGCGAATCCAGCCGGTGGATGGATCGAAGAGAGATTCTTCCAGTTCTCAGATTGCTTGAGGAACAATTGATAGTCGGCATCGTCGCCGAGATTTTGTGCGAATTGGGCCACGGCAAAGTCGGCGTTGGCGTATTCAAGCGTGCGTGAGGCGGCGGTATCGATCTTTGTCGATGGGCACGTAGCCGAGCTTGCGGTATTCGGCGAGGAAGGGACGTTCGGAACCGCCGTGCGGGCCGATGCCGGGTTCGGTGCCGGCTTTGACCATATACTTGAGGGCGGTTTTAGCATCGAAGCTGTGGGCACCAAAAGCATAAGAGGATGCGAGCAGGATGGCGGGCGAATCGCCGCCCATGACATAGGTGACATCGTTGGCGGCGGGCCAGCGGGGAAGCCAGCCGCTCTGGACCGCGTCGTTGACAAGCGACTGCATCATGTCGCTCTCGCGTGCGGGGTCGAAGAGCGCATGCAGTTGGACGGTGTTGCGATAGATGTCCCAATCAGAGAAGTTGGCGTACTGGGCTTTCTGCTTCGACGCTGGTGAGGGAGTGAATTTTGTTGTCGAAGCCGATGTAGTTGCCGTCGTCGATCGCTGAAGAGGTTGGGACGACAGGAAGGAGTGATAGAGGCCGGTGTAGAAGATTTTGCGCTGGTCAGGAGAGCCGCCTTCGACTGCGACGCGGTCTAGTAATGCGGTCCAAGTTGGCGGGCCTGTGCGTGGACCTTGTCGAAGTTCCAGCCGGGGATTTCTTTGATCGAGATTTTGGTGCGCCCGACTTCGCTGACATACGAGATGCCGACTTTGAGCACGACTTCATGCTGGTTGCCGAAGTCGAGCCATGCGCCGGTGTGCTTGCCCTGAGCGGAGTTTGCTTTGGCAGGATGGAATCGTCTTGCCAGAGTGCGGAGGTTTTGTAGGGCTTGTTGAAGCGGCCTGCAACATAGAGCTTGTAGTTGCGAGGTAGTGCCGCAGAAGCCGCCGGCGGTGACAGAGCCGTCATAGGAGTCGGGGCATTGAGCTCGATGTGGTTGCCGTAGGCGTCGCGGTCGGCGCGCTTGGGTGGTCGGGCGGTAAATGGTGTTGGCGCTGGAGCCGGCGTTGATGAGCAGGCGCGCGGGTGAGCCGTCAGGGAAGATGAAGCGGGCGATGCCGGCGCGCTCGGTGACAGTGATCTCGACGCGGATGCCGTTGGCCAGCGTGATGGCGTAGTAGCCGGGATGGGCTTCTTCATTGGTGTGATCGAAGGGGCGGCGTAGGGATCGAAATTGGTGCCGGGGCTGGTGGTAAAGCGCGGCGGTGGTGGGCAGGACGGCGAAGTCGCCGTAGAAGGCGGCAGCCCGCGCCGCTGATGATGGGTGAGGCTAAAGCCGCGTGATTTGCTTGTCGTTGTAAGTAGTACCAGGCGTCGTGGTTGGTGTCGGGGCTCCACTGGACCATGCCGAAGGGGAGGGATGCGCCGGGGAAGGTTTGCCTCCGCCGGCGGTGCCTATTGATGGGATCGACTGCGTCGTAGGGAGTGGAGACAGTTTGAGCCAGGGCGGGAATGCAAAAAAGCAATGAGAGCAGAAGCTGAGCAGAAAGAGGGCGCATGAGATTTGTCCTTTCGCGGAGATGTGGCCGGATGGGTCACAATTCCGCATCGTACAAATCGTACACCTCTACGCCGCTCGCGTTGAAACGCGTCGGATTGTTGGCAGTGGGTCAGTTTGAAAGAACATTCCTCAGGGGCTAAATGTCGTGTATCAAGATGTTGTTTACATCGATGCAAGCCAATCAGAGTCGGTGGGTTATGGAAAAGGTGGAAAGCTGAAGAGCGCTTTCCACTTTCCCACAACCCCTGCTACGGCTACGAGCATGAATCTGCCGATGTCAGGCGTCTTCGGGGCTAAAGCCCCACTTTCTCGGTGCGACGTTCATTGGCACGGCTGAAGCCAGGCCCTTTCAAAAAACAACGGCTGGAAGAGTAAACAACGTGTTGAAACTTTACAGCTAAAGCCCGGATCATTTTGATTGATTTATGTACGGGCTAAAGCCCGTACCCTTCAAGCTATAGCCCTATTTATTTAACGGCACATTCGGGACGACTAAAGTCGTGCCCTGACACAAAGCCACAGCGGGGCAGTTTGAAACGGCAAATCTTCCGGGGCTAAAGTGTTTGCGTGAGAACGCCGTTGGCCCTGTGCAGCGGCGGTCTAGTTTTGAGTTTTTTCCCGCCAGTAGTGGCGGGGGTTGTTTTCAGGCTGCCAGCGTGCGGTGCAGCCGGGTGATGTTATAGGCCAGCGTGGCCAGGGTGAATTCGTTGTTTACGTTTTGCAATCCACGGGTACGAAATTGACGCATTCCACGTTGTTGTTTCAGGACTCCGAATACCGGCTCGACCACCGCCTTGCGCCGCGCATAGGCGGCCTGCCCGGCCGGACTTCGCAGCTTGGCGCGCATCCTGCGATGAGATGCGGCGCGCGCCTTTTTAGGGCAACGCCTGCCCAGATTCAATTCGCAAGCCAGATTCGAGTCCGGTACATAACCATCGATATTCCGTTGCTCCATCATTTCCAGGTTGTCGATGGAGAAGAAGCCGCTGTCGGCCAGAGCCGCGCCCGGCGGCGCGCCACAGCGCCGCTCGACCTCGTCCAGCATCGGTTGCAACGACGCGTTGTCGTTTACGTTACGCGTCACCTGCTGGGCCACAATCAGGTGGTCGTCGGAGACGGCGATCTCGCCCGTATAGCCGAGCACAAACCCTCCGCGCTGGCGCAGGAAGCGCGCATCCACGTCGGTCCGCGACAGCTTCTTCAAGCCGCTTTTCTTCAACCGCTCCATGCGCCGCGGCATCTCCGCCAGAGCCTGATCGAGTTCCGCAATGGCGATTTCCAATCCGCCCGGCTCCGCGTCGTCACCATCCGCCGCCTTTTGCCAGATGCGCACCTGGCGCCTCAACCGCGCCCGCGTATCGCGCAGCGCCTGCTCCGAGTCCGCCTTGTCTTTGCAGGCGTTGGCTGCAATGCGCGTCGAGTCAATCGCCACCCGCCCCAGCTTCACCATGCCTTTGCCCCGCGCCCACTCCAGCACCTGCGTGAAGGCGTCGTTCAGCGCCAGGCTGTGACGCCGGCGAAACGCGCTCAAGGCCCAGTTGTCTACCCGTTCGCCGGAAGCCAGATAGCGAAACGCAAGATCCTCGACCAGCCGCCGCTCCACCTGCCGCGCACTGGTGATGCCCAACGCGTAAGCGTACAGCCACACGCCCAGCAGCAGCTGGGGCGAATAAAGCTCCCCGCCCTCGGCGCTGTAGCTCAACTCGAACACGCTCATATCCAACCGCTCCACCACCTCGCGGACGAAAAAGCAAAGGTGCTTGGAACCCAACTCATCCCGCACGCTCGGCGGCAGCAAATAAGCCTGATCCGGGCTGTAAACTTTAAATCGCGACATACTTCTGTTGTCGCTCAACTACGCGATGATTACAAGTGCCTCGTGAAGTTCTCACGCAGACACTAAAGCCCACATTGTTTCTGCAGGCTTTATGCGGAGGTTGAAACCCCCGCCTCCCTCCGAATTGAATTATCCGTTGGCTGAAAAGACTGTACCTCTCAACTGACTCTGCTTTCAGCACATTCAAACTGACCCACTGCTTTCAGTTCATTTCTGCGAGCTACGGATAGATGCCGCGGATTTGTACAGCTTCCGCTACGCGACCTATGCCGAGGATGTTGGCGGCGATGCGCATGGGGACCTTGCGATCCAAGTGAATCTTCAACACGTCGCGGAACGAGGTTTTCATTACGCGTTCGAGGCGGTTGTAGACATCCTGCGCATCCCAGAACAGGTGCTGTTCGTCCTGCACCCATTCAAAGTAGGAGACGGTAACTCCACCGGCGTTGCAGAGAATATCGGGAATCACAAAGATTCCCTTGCTCTCGAGAATCCTGTCTGCAGCCGGGGTGAGTGGGCCGTTCGCCGCTTCAGCAACGATGGCCGCGCGCACCGTGGAGGCATTGTCTTCGCGGACGGTGTTCTCAAGAGCGGCGGGAACGAGAATGTCGCAATCGAGCGCCAGCAACTCTTCAGGAGTGATGGCCTGGCTTTCAGGAAATCCTTCGACGTGGCCGGTCATGGATTTGAGCAGCATCAGCTCGGGAATATTCAATCCATTGCGGTTGTAGATGCAGCCGGTGGAGTCGCTGACGGCGATGACTTTTGCTCCCGCTTCATGGAGTAACTGGGCGGCGATGGAGCCGGCGTTGCCGAAGCCCTGGACGGCGACTGTGGAGCCTTTCAAGGTGCGCTTCAGATGTTCGCATGCGCTCTGGATGGTGTAGAAGACGCCGCGGCCGGTGGCCTCGTTGCGGCCAAGCGATCCGCCCAGGCTGATGGGCTTGCCGGTTACCACGCCCGGAACCGCGTAGCCCTTGGTCATGCTATAGGTGTCCATGATCCAGGCCATGGTTTGCGAGTTGGTATATACGTCGGGAGCGGGAATGTCCTGCTTGGGACCGATCAAAGGGAGAATGGCGCTGGTGTAGCGGCGCGTCATCCGTTCCAGTTCGCCCAGCGACATGTGCTTTGGATCGCAGGTTACGCCACCCTTGGCGCCGCCGAAGGGAATGTTGACCACCGCGCACTTCCATGTCATCCAGGTGGCCAGCGCTTTTACCTCATCGAGGCAAACCTGCGGGTGATAGCGGATGCCGCCCTTGGCGGGTCCGCGCACCGAACTGTGCTGTACGCGATAAGCTTCAAAGCGGTGAATGTGGCCGTCGTCCAAGCGCACCGGCACAGTCACGGTGAGAATGCGCTCGGGATATTTGATCATCTCCCGAACATCATTGTTAAGCCCCATTGCGTCGGCTGCGGTATCAAAGTTCTCAAGCGCGACGTCGTAGGCGTTTGCTGTGATTTTCATAGTTAACATTTTTCTATCCTCTCTAGCCGGAATTCCGGCCATCGAGCGCATCGCATAAAGGCAGATGCGGCCCGGGTATTACACAATCGAAATGAAAGCGCGTCAGCCTTTTTGCACTACCGCGGCCGGCGACTCCCTATAAAGTTCCCGTCCTCTCGCAATCGCGCGCAGGTCAAGATCGATCCAGCGTGGATTGGTGACCAGCCGGCGCAACGAAGCATCGACGCTTGCATCCGGCAAAACAGCGACAATCTCCAGCAGCATGCCCAGCACGATCATGTTGCCCGCTCGCGGGTCGCCCAGTTCATCGGCCAGGAGCGTGAAGGGATGCGCACGCATGTGAAGATCATTGCGCACGCAATCATCGGGAATGCTCTCACCGTTGTAGAGAATCCATCCGCCGGGGCGCACGCTTGCAGAAAACTTTTTTAGCGATGGCTCATTCATGGCTACCAGCACATGGGGCTGCGTGACCAATGGCGAATCGATGACATGCCGGGCCAGGCGCACATGGCAGTTTGAAGTGCCTGAACGCATCTCCGGGCCATAAGAGGGCAGCCAGGAAACCTCGAGGCCCGCGTCGAGGCCTGCCTCGGCGAGCATTTCGCCCATCAGCAGAACTCCCTGGCCGCCGAAGCCGGCTACGCGGACGCGAATATCCAGGTCTTCAGCCGTGTGCTCGATTCCTTCCGCATTGCCTATGGGCAAGTCCTGTTCAGCAACGCCGAGAATGTGGGGAATGGATTCAAGATCTGGTTCCGACCCGGGCAATTCACGAGGCTGGGCTTGTTTGATTCGATCGCGAAAGACGGCCAGAGGGAATGTTTTGCACATTACATCGCGCACCCAGCGCTGCGCCTCGACAGGCGGCAGCTTCCAGATGGTTGGGCAGGGAGCGAGCACTTCGACCATGGAGAAGCCGAGGCCGCGTACCTGGTTTTCGATGGCACGCTTGATGGCTCGCGTGGCCTGCGCGATTTGCTTGTTGTCACCCAGCCCCACGCGCTCGATATAAACCGGAGCCTCAAGCGTGGCCAGCAGTTCGCTCATGTGCAGCGGATAGCCTTCGCCGGTTGCGTGGCGTCCGTCAGGGGTGGTGGAGGTTTTTTGGCCGAGCAGAGTGGTGGGCGCGGACTGGCCGCCGGTCATGCTGTAAACGGCGTTGTTGATGAAGATGATGGTGATGTTTTCGCCGCGATTGGCGGCATGCAGAATTTCAGCGGAGCCGATGGCGGATAGATCTCCATCGCCCTGGTAGCCGATGACGATGCTTTCAGGGCGGCTGCGCTTGGTTCCCGTGGCCACTGCGGGCGCACGGCCGTGCGCGGCCGAGATGTTGCCCACGTCGAAGTAGTGGTAGGTAAAGACGCCGCAGCCGACGGGGCCGACAAGGATAGTTTTATTCTGGATGCCTAACTCGTCGATGGCACGCGCCAGCATTTTGTGGACCACGCCGTGCCCGCAGCCGGGGCAAAAATGGGTTTGATTCTGCTGTTCAGTCTTGCGCTCATAGCGATCGTAGAAGGCGCGGGCTTTGGAGTGCGCAACCGTATATTCGGTGATCGACTGGTCAGGCATAAGTCACCCGTTCTTCCTTCTGCGCATTTTCAGACGGGTAGTGCATAGATTGTTCGCGCACAAACTTGAGCACTTCTTCGTGCGATGGCACATTGCCTCCGACGCGGCTCAGGAACTCCACCGGCTTTGCGCCATCGAGCGCCAGGCGCACGTCTTCAAGCAACTGGCCGTTGCTCATCTCCACGACTATGAATAGACGCGCGGATTGAGCCAGGCGCTGGAAATGCATTTTTGGAAAGGGGTAAAGCGTGATGGGACGCAGGACGCCAACGTTGAGACCATCGGCGCGGGCTTCCGCGGCTACGGCTTTCAGGATGCGTCCCATGATTCCGTATCCGACCAGCACAATCTCAGCATTCTCGGTGTGCCACTCTTCGGCGCGCACTTCGCGGCGTTCGGCGAGGAGGTACTTTGCTTCGAGGTGATGCTGATGGGCTTCAAGCTCGTCGCAGTCGAGATGCAGGGAAGTGATGAGATTGCAGCGGGTTTGCGCCGTGCCGGCAACGGCCCATTGCGGCATCTTCGGCTCGATGGCCTGCTGCGGGAACTCCACCGGCTCCATCATCTGGCCGATGAAACCATCCGCGAGTAAAACCACGGGGTTGCGATAGCGGTCGGCGAGTTCGAATGCTAAGGCTGTTAAATCCGCCATCTCCTGCACGGAGTGGGGCGCGAGGACGATGGTGCGGTAGTTGCCATGACCTCCGCCTTTGACTACTTGGTGATAGTCGCCCTGCTCGGCGGCAATGTTGCCCAAGCCCGGGCCTCCGCGGGTGATATCCGCGATGACGCAGGGAAGTTCCGCGCCGGCCATATAACTGATGCCCTCCTGCATGAGGCTGATGCCGGGGCCGCTGGAGGCGGTCATGGAGCGGACGCCTGCCGAGGAAGCGCCGTAGAGCATATTTATGGCGGCTACTTCGCTTTCAGCCTGAAGGAACACACCGCCGGAGTGCGACATATATTGGGCTGCGACCTCAGCTATCTCGCTTGCGGGGGTGATGGGATATCCATAAAAGGCGCGGCAACCGGAGAGGATGGCGCTCTTGACGATGGCTTCGTTGCCTTTCATCAGTTGCTTGCGCATGAGATTGCTCCCTCGATTTCCGCATTCGGCAATTTTGCGTTGACAGCGCGCATCACCGTGATTGCGCCCGGCTCAGGGCAGGCCATGAAGCAGATTCCGCATCCGGTGCATCCGGCTCCGGCATAGACCGCCGTGCGATAGCCGGAGTGATTGAGGCGCTGGCTCAAGTGGATTACTTTGGGCGGGCAGGCCTCAATGCAGAGGCCGCAGCCTTTGCACTCATCGTCATCCACCCGCAGCAAGCCCCGGTCGTGCTTTATCGCATCGCTCAAATTGATGCCCTCCCGGCCTTATAAAAAGCTGCCTTAGAACCCGCATTATGTTAGGCCGGGGCGTAATGGGGTACAGTGACGTTCGTCACCTACCGCAAGGGCAGTAATCAGGGGTTGAGGAGTTAGGGATCAGGACCTGGGGATGGAGGGTTGTGGGCAAATTTTGGGCGAGAATTTAGATTAGGAACTAGATGTTAAAGTATTGAATCTAAATATGTTGATGAGATAAAGGAAATCAATATGCGGAAATTCCCGTAACGCTGTGCCCGAGGATGAGCCCGTGAATGTCATGGGTCCCTTCGTAGGTCTTCACACTCTCAAGATTCATCATGTGGCGCATGATGGGATAATCGTCGGTGATTCCGGCTGCTCCCAGAATGTCCCTCGATATGCGGGCACATTCCAGCGCCATCCATACGTTATTCCGTTTGGCCATGGAGATATGCTGGAACTGAGCTTTGCCTGCATCTTTGAGGCGGGCAACCTGCAGGCAGAGCAACTGCGCCTTGGTAATCTCGGTGATCATCCACGCCAGTTTGTCCTGGATCAGTTGATGCGAGGCGATGGGCTGGTCGCGAAACTGCTTGCGCTGATTGGCGTACTGAAGTGCGGTGTCGTAGCAGGACATGGCCGCGCCGATGGCTCCCCAACTGATTCCATAGCGCGCCTGAGAGAGACACATTAATGGTGATTTCAGCCCACGGGATTTTGGGAGAATGTTCTGCTCCGGGATGCGCACATCAGTGAGCGATATGCCCGAGGTGATGGATGTGCGCAAGGACCACTTGCCGTGGATCTCGGTTGCCGTGAATCCGGGGCGGTCGGTTTCGACGAGAAAGCCACGAATGTCTCCGTTCTGATCGTCGAGCCTGGCCCAGACTACGGCGACATCGGCGATCGAGCCCGAGGTAATCCACATCTTCTCGCCGCTGAGACGGTAGCTATCACCGTCTTTGCGTGCGCGAGCGCGCATGCCAGCGGGATTGGAGCCGAAGTCCGGCTCGGTGAGAGCAAAGCAACCGATCTTCTCTCCGGTTGCCAGTTTTGGCAGCCAGAAGTCTTTCTGCTCGTCGGAACCGAAGGTCAAGATCGGATACATCACGAGGGCCGACTGCACGCTGACAAAACTGCGGATGCCGGAGTCGCCGCGTTCCAATTCCTGCATGAGCAAGCCGTACTCAACGTTGCTGATGCCGGGGCAGCCGTAGCCGTCGATAGTTGCACCGAAGAAGCCCAACTGGCCCATGGGTTTGACCAACTCCCGCGGAAAGCGGCCGGCGCGGTTGCACTCCTCGATGATGGGTATGACGTTGTCTTCGATAAAGGAACGTGTGGTGGATCGCACCAGGCGCTCGTTCTCTGATAGCAAAGAATCGAACTCAATGAAATCAACTCCCTGGAACTTGAATGCCATCTGTTCTCCTGTGCCCCGCGGAATTCGAGTGGGCTGAACCAATTGGTTACGGCTCGATATCGAAGCTTACACCCTGTGCCAAGGGGAGATCTGTCCCGTAGTTAATGGTGTTGGTGGCGCGGCGCATGTACTGCTTCCACGCGTCGGAACCAGACTCTCTTCCACCGCCTGTCTCTTTTTCACCTCCGAATGCTCCGCCGATTTCGGCCCCGGAGGTACCGATATTGACGTTGGCGATGCCGCAGTCGGAGCCGGCAGCAGACAGGAAGAGTTCGGCTTCACGGAAATCGTTGGTGAAGATTGAAGAAGACAGGCCCTGCGGCACATCGTTGTGAATTCGAAGCGCGCCATTGAAGTCACTCGACTTGATCACGTAGAGAATGGGTGCAAATGTCTCGCGCTTGAGCAAGGCGGCTTCAGGGGAGATTTCAACAAGCGCCGGCCTGACGAAGAACGCCCCAGGCGCTTTATCTTCAAGCACGCGTTCGCCGCCCACGACCAATGCTCCCGCACTACGCGCCTCATTGAGTGCGCTCTGCATAGAAACGTAGGATTGCTTGTCAATCAGCGGTCCTACGAGCGTAGCGGCATCGCGGGGATCGCCTATGACTACAGAGGCGTAGACCTGTTTGAGTTTTGGCATGAGAGCGTCATAAATCGCTTCATGAACGATAAGGCGACGAAGGGTCGTGCAGCGTTGGCCCGCTGTACCCATTGCAGAGAAGGCAATGGCGCGAAGCGTGAGATGGAGGTTTGCAGTGGGACAGACAATGGCAGCATTGTTGCCGCCCAGTTCGAGGATGGCGCGGGCAAAGCGGCTGGCAAGGCGAGGCGCCACTTTGCGCCCCATTGCGGTAGAGCCAGTGGCAGAGACCAGGGAGACAAGTGGATTGTCTACAATCTGCTCGCCCAGATTTGCGCCACCGATGAGGAGCGCAGACAACCCTGCTGGAACGCCGCCAAACCTGGTGGCCGCACGTTGAAAGATTGCTTGTGTCGCGAGAGCCGTAAGCGGCGTTTTTTCTGACGGCTTCCAGACGACTGCATTTCCGCATACCAGGGCAAGCGCGGCATTCCACGACCAGACGGCAACGGGGAAGTTGAAGGCAGAAATGACGCCTATGACCCCGAGTGGATGCCAGGTCTCCATCATGCGATGCGCGGCTCGCTCGGAGGTGAGGGTAAGGCCGGAAAGCTGGCGCGATAGACCCGCGGCAAAGCCGCAGATGTCGATCATCTCCTGCACCTCGCCACGACCTTCGGAGAGAATTTTTCCAGTCTCCAGGGTGACCAATCGTCCCAGGGCAGGGAGATTTGCGCGCAATTCTTCGCCAAGAATGCGGACAAGTTCTCCGCGTTTGGGAGCCGGAGCCATGCGCCACTCGAGATGGGCCTGGTGCGCCGTGGTGATTGCGGAGGCGGCTTCGTGGGGAGTGTTTTGTCGAATTCGGGCGATCACTTCTCCGGTGATAGGAGTGTGGACGGGGAGGTCGCCGGAAGACCCAACCTGGACACCAAGCTCTTTGAGAAGCTGTAGAGCTTCATTCTGAAGCGAAGTAGCGGAGTTTGTGGTCATAAGATCACCCTGGGATGCCTGGATGGTGCGGATTCATCGGCCATCGCCTGTCCCTAGCTGACTACACTCTTCGAGGATATCAAGAGCAATAACTGCCAGATGCCTGCAGGTAGGCATTGACGAGCGAAGCCGGATGCTGGTTTCACGGCAGCCCGAGCAAAAGCAGGCCACGCTGAAAGGCGAGGTCTTGGAATATTGGCTTCAGCAAAATTCCGCAATTCATATTATGGCTGCGCAAACCTGCATGTTTGGTTGGCTATTCCGGGTGGTCGGGGGTCATGAGGCAGATGTCGGGGAGGTTGCGGTAGCGTTCGGCGTAGTCCATGCCATAGCCGATGACGAATAGGTTGGGAATGGAGAAGCCAACGTAGTCAGCCTCGATCTTCTCAAGGCGGCGGGAGGGCTTGTCGAGCAGGGTGGCGATGCGCAGGGTTTTGGGGCGTTGCTGAAGGAAGAGCTTGCGCAGGTAGGCGAGGGTGAGGCCGGTGTCGAGAATATCTTCGACCAGCAGCACGTTCTTGCCTTCGATGGGCGCGTCGAGGTCCTTGATGAGCTTGACGACGCCGGAGGTTCGCTGCCCTTTGCCGTAGCTGGAGGTGGCGACAAAGTCGAAGGTGGCGTCGGCCTCAACGGCCCGGGACAGATCGGTTAGAAAGAAGGCAGCGCCTTTGAGGACGCCGACCATAACAAGCTTTTCACCGTTCATGTCACGGGTAATCTGCGCGCCCATTTCGGCGACGCGTTCGGCAATTTGCTGGCGGGTATAGAGGACTTCAAGACCCTGGCAAGTGGGAGCGGCCATGCACACAGTATCGCGCATGCGGGCAGGTATGCGAAGGGGGGTGTGCAAATCGCGGACAGGGAAGGGTTCATCGGCGGCGATGGCTGGGCAGATATACTTGTAGAGAGATGATTCCTTATCTGCATATTTGGAGCTACACTCTCCCGACCTTTGGACTGATGCTGTGGCTGGCCGCCGTGGCTGCCGCTTTTATCATGGACCGCAGCTTTCGCCGCGCAGGGCTTACGGACGACGCGGTAGGCATGACGGCGATTGCCGTGGTTGTGGGCATTGTGGGAGCGAAGCTTTGGCACGTTCTCGATACGCCGATTGAGTTTCACCAGATGGGCTGGCGGGTGCTGTGGGATACGGCAGGTTTTGCCTGGTACGGCGGAGTGCTGTTTGGCATAGCCGCGCTGCTCTTTCAGGGATGGTGGGCGAAGATCGGCATGCTGAAGACGCTGGATCTGGCCGCGCCCGCTGCTGCAATCGGTTACGGGATCGGACGCATCGGCTGCTTCCTTTCAGGAGACGGGTGCTACGGTATCCCGACGAAATTGCCCTGGGGCATGAGCTTTCCGCACGGGATTGATCCGACGACGACGCGGGTGCATCCGACGCCGCTTTATGAGCTGGGCGCGGGGCTGTTGATTGGCGGCTGGCTGTGGTGGCGCGGGGGCAAGAAGCACGGGACGGGCGCGATTGTGGGCGAGTATTTTGTGCTCAGCGGAGTGGCTCGTTTTCTGGTTGAATTTGTGCGGCGTAACCCTAAGGTTCTTTGGGGGTTATCAAATGCGCAACTGGCCAGCGCGGCGACGGTGGTTGCGGGTATTGTGCTGATTTGGTGGGCTGCCAAGCGGCCCGTTAAAGAGCCGGAAGAGGCCGCGGTCGGAGAGAATGCGGCATAGGACTTTAGTGAGTTCTTTGTGCGAGCTATCAATTAAATATCGATTATGCTCGAGTTTATGCGGAGGTTGAAACTCCGCCTCCTTCCTGAATGAATTTCTGCAGCCTGTGCGGAGGATGATTGTCAATTCGCAAATGGTTCCGCGATCCGCTCGTCCTGCTGGCGCTGGCGGCGGGTCTGATCGCATTCGCGGTGCAATCCGGAGAGCTGGGCACGGCGGACACGCAGCATCGGGAACAATCGGCGCATGCCTTCTGGACTTCGGAGCCGCCGGTATTTCCCAATGAATATCCGGAATTTGGTGTGCATGGACGCGGGGGCAGCCTGCAGAGCTGGTATGGCATTGGGCAATCGCTGCTGATGCTGCCGGCGGATGTGGTGGGAACCTTTGTGGAGCGGCTGCCGGTTTTCGACAGCTACCAGGGCAACGACCCCACGGTGCGCAACATTATTGTCAGTTACAGCACCAATATTCTGCTCTGCGTGCTTACCGCGCTGGTTTGCTTCAGATTTTTGCGGCAGCTGAACTTTGACTTGAAGCAGGCGGTTGCCGGGGTGCTGGCACTGCTGCTGTTGACTACGCATCTGCATTACACGCAGAACCTGATGGAGAACAGCTACATTTGCCTGCTGACGCTGGTTGGGTTCTCGTATCACTATGAGTGGACGAAAACCGGCAGCCGGCGGGCGCTGCTGATTGGCTCGGGGGCGCTGGGGCTGAATCTGCTTACTCGACTGACCACGGGCATCGATCTTCTGGCTGCGGGTGTTTTTGTGTTGCTAGTGCTGTGGCTGGAAGGGACGCGCGGACGGGAGCTTTGGAATCGATGCCGCGGATACCTGACGGTTGCTGTACCGGTTTACTTTTTCTTCGGGCTGCTGGATAGGGTTTATCAGTTCTATCGTTTCGGGTCGTTCTTCACGACTTATATGGGGCTGACCGCGCGCGAGATGATGCAACGCGATCCGACGCTGCCGGCTAATTATCCATTTGAGACGCCATTCCATGTGGGATTTTTGGGTGCGTTGTTTGCGCAGGAGAAGTCGATCTTTCTGTTTGATCCGCTGCTGATTCTGATGATTGTGCTTTGCGCTGTGGCGTGGAGACGGTTCAGCCCGGAGGTGAAGGCTTATGTTATTACCGGCTTTTTGCTGGTGCTGGCTTACATCTGTTTTTACGCGCGCTATACGGTGTGGAGCGGCAACTCGGCATGGGGCGACCGCTACGTTTCAACCGCGGTGGAATTGGCGGTGTTGCTGGCTGTTCCGCTGCTGCTGCGACATCGCAAGGACGTAGGGAAGCTGGTTTGGGGTTTGGGGTTGGCGCTGATTGCTGTGAGCGCGGTGGTGCAGGTTGCGTCGATTGCTTTTTGGTTATCGCTGGAGTTATACCAGATTGATAACTTTGGCCAACCCATGTTTGTGATCGGCCAGCGGCTTGAGAACATTGTAGGCTTTGCGTTCGGGAAGATGGATGCCTGGGGTTTGAATACGCCGGCGATGGCCTCTGATCAATGGGACTACGTTCATATTACCTGCTGGAATTTTTTGCCTTTTCTGCTGAGGCGGGTTGGCGTGGCGCCTGCGTGGGCTGTGAATGTTGCGTTCGCGGCTTGGGGTGCGGGACTGGTTGCTTTGGGTTGGGTTGGGTTGCGGCTGCGTGTGGTGCTTGCGCGGGTTGGCGAGTGAGATTCAGTCAGTTCAACTAAACCTGCCGATGAGAAACGGGTTATGGAAAAGCTGGAAAGCTGAGGTGCGCTTTCCACTTTCCCACAACCCCGGCTGCTGCTGCGAGTAGGGTTTGATATGCGTGAATGCAGGGGCTAAAGCCGCGATCATTTTGGAGACTGCATTCGGCACGCCTAAATGGGCTGCAGGAAAAGTCTGGACTAACGAGCGAATTTGGCAAAGGTAGGATTGGCAGGGGCTAAAGTGTTTGCGTGAGAACGCCGTTGGCCCTGTGCAGCGGCGGTCTAGTTTTGAGTTTTTTCCCGCCAGTAGTGGCGGGGGTTGTTTTCAGGCTGCCAGCGTGCGGTGCAGCCGGGTGATGTTATAGGCCAGCGTGGCCAGGGTGAATTCGTTGTTTACGTTTTGCAATCCACGGGTACGAAATTGACGCATTCCACGTTGTTGTTTCAGGACTCCGAATACCGGCTCGACCACCGCCTTGCGCCGCGCATAGGCGGCCTGCCCGGCCGGACTTCGCAGCTTGGCGCGCATCCTGCGATGAGATGCGGCGCGCGCCTTTTTAGGGCAACGCCTGCCCAGATTCAATTCGCAAGCCAGATTCGAGTCCGGTACATAACCATCGATATTCCGTTGCTCCATCATTTCCAGGTTGTCGATGGAGAAGAAGCCGCTGTCGGCCAGAGCCGCGCCCGGCGGCGCGCCACAGCGCCGCTCGACCTCGTCCAGCATCGGTTGCAACGACGCGTTGTCGTTTACGTTACGCGTCACCTGCTGGGCCACAATCAGGTGGTCGTCGGAGACGGCGATCTCGCCCGTATAGCCGAGCACAAACCCTCCGCGCTGGCGCAGGAAGCGCGCATCCACGTCGGTCCGCGACAGCTTCTTCAAGCCGCTTTTCTTCAACCGCTCCATGCGCCGCGGCATCTCCGCCAGAGCCTGATCGAGTTCCGCAATGGCGATTTCCAATCCGCCCGGCTCCGCGTCGTCACCATCCGCCGCCTTTTGCCAGATGCGCACCTGGCGCCTCAACCGCGCCCGCGTATCGCGCAGCGCCTGCTCCGAGTCCGCCTTGTCTTTGCAGGCGTTGGCTGCAATGCGCGTCGAGTCAATCGCCACCCGCCCCAGCTTCACCATGCCTTTGCCCCGCGCCCACTCCAGCACCTGCGTGAAGGCGTCGTTCAGCGCCAGGCTGTGACGCCGGCGAAACGCGCTCAAGGCCCAGTTGTCTACCCGTTCGCCGGAAGCCAGATAGCGAAA
Organism: uncultured Acidobacteriaceae bacterium; assembly: GCA_963780975.1. Lineage (GTDB taxonomy): Bacteria > Acidobacteriota > Terriglobia > Terriglobales > Acidobacteriaceae > Telmatobacter. The sequence continues at coordinate 154,001 of CAWAEU010000015.1, forward strand.
CGCAAGATCCTCGACCAGCCGCCGCTCCACCTGCCGCGCACTGGTGATGCCCAACGCGTAAGCGTACAGCCACACGCCCAGCAGCAGCTGGGGCGAATAAAGCTCCCCGCCCTCGGCGCTGTAGCTCAACTCGAACACGCTCATATCCAACCGCTCCACCACCTCGCGGACGAAAAAGCAAAGGTGCTTGGAACCCAACTCATCCCGCACGCTCGGCGGCAGCAAATAAGCCTGATCCGGGCTGTAAACTTTAAATCGCGACATACTTCTGTTGTCGCTCAACTACGCGATGATTACAAGTGCCTCGTGAAGTTCTCACGCAGACACTAAAGCCCGAATCAATCTTCTGACTTTTTTCGGCCCGGCTGAAGCCGTGCCCTTATTACAAAGCCCCTACTGTTGAGTTTTCCCGCAGTCTGTAAAGCCGCGCCCTTTCAAAACATCGAAGATTGAATTTCGTGGTATCCCACCCTAGCGACAAAAACAAAAACGTCGCGAGGATGGGGCACCCGCTGTTTATTCAAATGCCGGCATTCCCTCGGCTGCATGCCGTGCGCTTTAAAAAAAACTACTTATAAACGCTTAATGAAGGCTTGTGCTTCTTTCAATTGCGGGAAGAGTGCTTCCTCGGCTTTGAAATCGCGGGAGTGGACGCAGCGGCGCAGGCCTCGCCTTGTGACCGGGTGTTTGAGGTGAAGCATTTCGTGGTAGAGCAGGTATTCGACTGCATAGCGCGGGCTTGAGGGGCGGTCGAAGACGCGGCTGACGACGATCATGTTGTGAGCGGCGTCGTAGTGGCCGAGGGAACGCTTGGCGTGCTGCTCGCTCCAGGTGAGCTGGGGCCGGCCTAACATGCCGCCGAAGAAGCGCGCGTTCAGCGAGTCGAAAACTTCTTCAAGGTGATAGAAGCGGCCTTCGGGACCAAAGAAACGCTTGTTGCCGCGTGCACCGCGAATCAGCTCAGTTTGGCGGGTGACGGCGACGCTGGAGGCAAAGCGCTTGTAGCGCAGGTTGTGCGCTGGGTCGATGGGCTTTTTGTAGAGCTTGGCGAGGAGTATGTGGGCGATGGAATGAAGGACGGGTTCAGGCGCGCCCTCGAGCAGGTCAGAGAGATTGGCGTGAAGCTGGCCTTCGCGGAGACGGATGGTGGTGTTGAGCGAGGTGAAGCGGCGGAAACGGACCGCGATGGGCGGCATTGGCGCTCGTGGGCGCAACGCGCGGTACTCTTGCTGGAAGATGGAGATAATTTCAGTGGACACCAAATACAGCTTACAGCTTACAGCTAACAGCTTACAGCTAACAGCTAACAGCTAACAGCTAACAGCTAACAGCTAACAGCTAACAGCTAACAGCTAACAGCTAACAGCTAACAGCTAACAGCTAACAGCTAACAGCTAACAGCTAACAGCTAACAGCTAACAGCTAACAGCTAACAGCTAACAGCTAACAGCTAACAGCTAACAGCTAACAGCTAACAGCTAACAGCTAACAGCTAACAGCTAACAGTTCACAGTTTGCTGCCGGAGTTGTGCTAGTGATTTTCGAGCACCTTGAGGCGCTGGCGGGCTTGCCACTCCTGATCTGGGAATTTGCCGGCGGCTGAGTCGAGGAAGTGATGGTAGTAGGTTGCGGCGGCTTTGTTTTGATGGAGCGAGTCGTAGCTGACGGCCCATAGAAAGTAAGAGGAGGGAACCTCGGGTAAATATTGCGAGCGCATGGTGAGCGCGTGCAAGGTGACCGAGGGCTGATTGGTTTTTGATGCGACGAAGGCCAGGCCGCTCCAGGCGTCGGGGTTGGCGGAGTCGATCTGCGTGGCTTTGTTGTAGGCGGCAAAGGCTTCCTGATATTTGAGTTCGCGGGTGAGGTTGCGGCCGTGGGCGATGAGCAGGTCAGGGTCGTCGGGTGTGGCCTTGAGCAGGCCGATGTAGTAATGATCGGAGCCGGCATCGTCGCCGGCTTCAGCCAGGAGTTCAGCCAGGATGCGGGTGATGGCCGCGTTGGTGGGATAAGTATCGTGGAGCTTTTGAATGAGCGGGAGAGCCTCGCCTTTATCCTGCTCGGCCAGCACGGTGGCCAGTTGCGCAGTGAGGGCCGGATCGTCAGGGGATTGCTTGAGGGCTGCGCGGAGGAGGGTTTCGGCTTCAGGGTATTGTTTGTGCGCGATGAGAATGTGGGCCAGGCCGGCGTTGGCGGGAGCGGAGTTGGGGTCGGCGGTGAGGACGCGGCGGTAGGCATTTTCAGCGGCGTCGAGCTCACCGGACTGGTCGGCAAGATTTGCAGCTAGCAGAGTGTCGTCAGGAGTTTCAGGGGAGAGCTTAAGAGCTTCAAGTAGATCGTCGGAGGCTTCAGTGGTATCCGTTGTGCGGTCGATTTGTGCCAGAGCGCGCCAGGCGCGTGCTTTGAGATTGGGGCCGGCGTCACCGGGATCGAGAGTGGTGGCCAAGGCAAGCTCGGGGCGGGCTTGATCGAATTTGTTTTGGCGGGCCAGGAGCAGACCGAGGGAGAGATGGGCCTCAAGTGACCTGGGGTTTGCATCAACGGCGCGGCGATAGAGTGCGACTGCATCGTCGAGGCGGTTTTGCGAGTCGGCCACATAGCCGGCATCGAAGAGGGCGCGGGGATCGGTGGGATTGGCTGCCAGCCATGAGTCGAGGACGGCTTGGGCGGATTTCCAGTCAGATTTGACGATAGAGGCTTCGGCGGCGAGAACCTGGGAGGAGGCGGGCTGGGGCGCGACGGTTAGGACAGACTTGGCTTGAGGATTTGGGACGGAGTTTTGCGCTTGCGCGGCGAGCGGCGCGATGAGCAGAACGAAAAGTGCGGAACGATGCACGAAATACCTCTCAACTACAGTTTAACGGGACAGAGTGTGATGGAGACGGCTGGGGGTTTGACGCGGCAGGGTGGGGAAGGGAATCAGGCATGTCGGGGCGGTTATTGAACGCCGGGTCGGGTGATTCCGAACTGTTTATTTCTTTCATAATTTGCGCGGATATGATCCCAATAATCCTTCTTATTGATATACACAATTTTGTGTATATCGTTTTGTTTGGATTGATATAGGATGGACACGTTGTAGAGTTTCCCCCTATTCCCCATTTTTCCCGTTTTCGATTGCGCAAGGACCGAAATCGCGACCGCATCCATGAGCCGCAAGTGTCTCTTCTGATGAACCAATGATCGCCTTACTAATTGAATCCAGCGAGGAGAAAGGTCGAATATGAAGAGCTTCGAAAGAATTGTTTCGATGGGGCTGCTTTTGCTTGTGCTGCCATTTTGTGGTTGCAGCGGATCCAACGGATCAGGAGGATTCGGCGGAGGCAACAACATTTACTTGACCGGATATGTGTATAACGGCACAACCTCCCAGGCCACCTACTGGGAGAACGGCACGCCTACGCTACTACCTAATCCCACTGGAATGACCGCTGGCGAGGGTGAGGCGGTCGCCGTCTCCGGCAGCAATATCTACGTGGCAGGGGAGGTGTACAACGGCACGAACGATATCGCTGCGTACTGGCTGAATGGTGTGGCCACGGTCTTGCCCCTTCCCACTGGAGCGATTGAAACTTTTGCTTACGCGGTTGCCGTTTCCGGCAGCAATGTTTATATAGGCGGATTTCAGTATAACGGCACTATTTACGCACCCGCCTATTGGGTGAACGGCGTGGTCACGTCTCTCCCCATCCCCACGGGGACGACCGACGCAGGCGTTGATGGTATCGTCGCCTCCGGCGGCAATGTCTATGCGGTAGGGTTTACAAACGGGGCTACCAACGAAGCTACCTACTGGCTGAACGGCACGCTCACAGCCCTCACTCCGCCGACTGGAACGACCGCGCCTGGGGCTGACGCGGTGACTGTTTCCGGCAGCAATGTCTATGTGGGTGGATATACGGATAACGGTACCGCATACGTAGCCGCATACTGGGTGAACGGCGTTGGAACGGCCCTCTCACTACCCACAGGGATGACTCACTCTTACGTTGATGGGGTAGCCATCTCCGGCGGCAATGTCTATTCCGGGGGGTATGCGTTTAACACCACGACATTCCTTAACGAACCCGCTTACTGGGTGAACGATGGCGCACCCACGTTGCTCCCCCTGCCCACTGGAACGACCGAAGGTGTGGTTGACGCGGCTGCCGCTTCAGGCAGCAATGTTTATATGGCAGGTGAAGCGGACAACAACACGACGATCTATGATGCCGCCTATTGGGTTAACGGCGTGCTGACACCCCTTACGCTCCCGAATGGAACGACCGAATCCGCCGTATACGGGATAGCTGTTCAGTAGCCAGTGGTTTGTGTCAGCAGTCAAGCGTACCGCGGCCCGGCATTGCTGCCGGGCCGCGGTGTTTGTGCGTTTTGTAATGGATGCGCTATCTGATTGAGAATATCTAATACACTACATCTAAAGGAATTAGCATGAATAAGTCTGTGGCAGTTATCTTCGATAAATATTCAAAATAATTTGTTTACAAGCGTGTTATCTATGGTTGATACTCTGCTAATTGCAGCGCACTCCCCCGATTGGCTGCAAATCAACAAAAATCTGAAAGAAACAGCAAGGAGCCACTATGACCAAGTACATCACGGCCATCAAGGGCCTTTCCCTTCTCGCCGTTGTTGCAACCATTGCCCTGGTTGCCAATCTTGCAAACGCACAGGCTGGAACCCCAGCCACTGGAACCCCTGCTCCCACAGAGTCGACGAAAGCGATGACCCCGCCACCCACACCGCCGGCCAAGCCCATTGTTATCAACTGGAAATTGAAAAAGCTGGACGGAAACGTCAACCTCACCATCAATCCAGATGGCAGCTCCGACTTTTCAGGCGGATTCAAAGACAAGAAGCCTTATGACGATTGGGACATCACGATCGCTGTGAAAAGCAGCACTGGAGCGATCGCTGTGTATCACTGGGAAGGCGACGCAGGAAACGGTGTTCAATTCAGCAAGACCGGCTCCAGCGCCTTTATGAAGGATGACTTCTCGGAGTTCGCATCGAAGCATACCTGGAGCGGGGTTTACGGATTCCATCTGACCAAAGAGGGAAAAAGGAAGCACTACGAGGAGATGGAAGCGAAGCGCAAGAAGTTGCACGAGGAAGCTGAAGAAGCCATCAAGAAGCACGACGAAAAGCTCCTGAAGCAGAAGGAACAACAGGAGAAGCAGGAAGCTCAGGTTGAAGCGAAGTGGGAAGAAAACTACGCCAGCCAGCATCCGTCAGGCGGCGGTGGTGGTGGCGGTTCGGTTCTATCGTCGATCGGGTCCACTGTCAGCAGCGCGGTTAGTACGGTTGGAGGCTTGATCGGCGACATTGGCAGTTTCTTTTAAACCGAATCATTTAGGTTGTAAAGGCGGAAGCGGGGGATGCCTCGCTTCCGCAACTATTTTGCAGTCATTAGTTGACCTGTGACTTTATGAAGGATTTGCGTGGTGCGCAATATATAAAAGCCATTTTCTGAATTTTTTAGATTTGTGGTCTCCCATTTCTCAGAATTGAGGCATAGGGCATCCGCTTGGCAATTGGGGCCAAGACGGGCTGCTTGCGCCGTGGCTTATAATGGAGAATGGCTGGTTGCGTTCTGAACCTCGCAGAGAGGACAGTGTCGCGGCTGGACAACTTCACTCCGGTGCTCCCCATTGATTCCCTTGAACGATGCCATTATTATCCGCGGCGCGCGGACACACAACCTGAAGAACATTTCCTGCGATATTCCCCATGGGAAGCTGACGGTGGTCAGCGGCGTATCGGGGTCGGGGAAGAGTTCGCTGGCCTTCGACACGATTTATGCCGAGGGGCAGCGGCGGTATGTTGAGTCGTTGTCAGCCTATGCGCGGCAATTTCTGGAGCGGATTGAGAAGCCGGACGTGGACGTGATCGACGGGCTGGCGCCGGCGATTGCCATCAAGCAAAAAAACACTACGCGGAATCCGCGCTCGACGGTGGCGACGGCTACGGAGGTCTACGACTACCTGCGGCTGCTGTATGCGCGCTGCGGGACGGTGCATTGCGTCTATTGCGACGGGCTGGTGAAGCGCGACTCGATGGACGAGATTGCCGAGGCGATGCTGGCGCTGGGCGAGGGAACGCGGGTGCAGGCTCTGTTTCCTGTGGCGACGGCCATGCCTGAGGCGGATGCGGAAGCGAAGACGGCGACCAAGCCGGCGAAGGCTCAGGGGCGAGCAGGGAAATCGAAGGCCAAGGGAAAGCCGGTGATGAGCGGAGGCGATTCGCCGCATACGGAGACGCTGAAGGCGCGGTTGATGGAGTTGCGCGAGAGTGGATTCAACCGGCTCTACCAGCAGGGAAAGATAGTGGAGTTTTCAACGCCGGAGTCGCTGCTGGATCTGGACTTTACACTGCCCGTGTTTGTGCTTTTGGACAGGATTGTGGTGAACGCGGAGAACCGCTCGCGGATTGTGGACGCGGCAGAGATTTCGTATCGCGAGGCCGGCGAGGTGGTGTTCGAAGAAGTTCCGCGTGATGAGACGGCGGAGCGGAAGCGGCACCGATTCAGCGGCGCTTATGAGTGCAAGAGTTGCCACCGGCCAGGCAAGGAGCCGGAGCCGCGACTGTTCAGCTTTAACAATCCCTTTGGGGCGTGTCCCAGATGTCAAGGATTCGGAAACACGGTGGACTTTGATTTGAACCTGGTGATTCCCGACAAAGGGCTGACGCTGGCGGATGGGGCGATTGATCCGTGGAATCGACCGAAGTACCGGCCGTGGTTTACAGAGTTGAAGAAGCAGGCGGAGGAGTTGGGAGTTCCGCTGGATGTGCCGTGGCGCGAGATGCCGGAGCAGGCGCGAGAGACGGTGCTGCGCGGCAAAGGCGGGTTTGCGGGCGTGTTTGGATTTTTTGCGCAGATGGAGAAGAAGAAATATAAGCTGCATGTGCGCGTGATGCTGAGCAAGTATCGCGGATACGCGGAGTGCCCGGATTGCCGTGGGCAAAGGTTGCGGGCAGAGGCGCGGAGTGTGCGGATCAACGGCAAGAATATTTGCCAGACGACGGCGATGACGATTGCGCAGGCCAAGGAGTTTTTCTTTGCGCTGAAGCTGAGCGAGATGGAGGAGGAGATTGCCGGGCCGATTTTGCATGAGGTGCGGCAGCGGCTTACGTTTCTTGATGCGGTGGGGTTGGAGTATTTGACGCTGGATCGGCTGGCTTCGTCGCTGTCAGGAGGCGAGGCGCAGAGAATTCAACTGGCGACTTCTCTGGGGTCGCGTCTGGTGGGGGCGCTGTATGTGCTGGATGAACCGTCGATTGGATTGCATACGCGGGATACGGCGCGGCTGATCAAGATTTTGGAAGAGCTGAGGGACCTGGGCAACACGATTCTGGTGGTGGAGCACGATGCGGATGTGCTGCGGGCAGCGGATCATCTGCTCGATCTGGGACCGGGGGCGGGGGAGTTTGGCGGCAAGCTGCTGGCGGAGGGGGTTCTGGCGGAGATTGAGGCCAATCCGAATTCGCTGACGGGACGGTATTTGTCAGGGAAGGTTTCGATTCCGGTGCCGACGCGGCGGCGTGAGCCGGGAAAGGAACGGCTGGTGTTGCGCGGGGCTACGGCAAATAATCTGCACGGGCTGGACGTGGAGATTCCTCTGGGAATGCTGGTGGCGATTACCGGGGTTTCGGGATCGGGCAAATCGACGCTGGTGCACCAGGTGCTTTATCGGGCCGTGATGCGGGCGCTGGGACAGTCGGAGGGGGCCGACCCATCAAGCGTGTACAAATCGCTGACCGGGGTGGAGCGGCTGAACGATGTGGTGCTGGTGGATCAGACGCCGATTGGGAGGACGCCGCGCTCGAATCCGATTACTTATATCAAGGGATTCGATTTGGTGAGGGAACTGTTTGCATCGCAGCCGGAGGCGAAGCGGCTGGCGCTGACGCCGGGACATTTTTCGTTTAACGTGCCCGGCGGGCGATGCAATACCTGCGAGGGCGACGGAACGGTGACGGTTGAGATGCAATTTTTGGCCGATGTGGAGTTGCCTTGCGAGGATTGCAACGGGACGCGCTACCAGGCGAAAGTGCTGCAGGTGGAGTACAAGGGCAAGAATATTCACGATGTGCTGCAGATGACGGTGAAGGAGGGGTTGCGGTTTTTTGCCGGGCAGACAAAGCTGCTGGAAAAGCTGGCGGTGCTGGACGAGATTGGGCTGGGATATTTGCGGTTGGGACAGAGCGCGACTACGCTTTCAGGCGGCGAGGCGCAGAGGGTGAAGCTGGCGGCACACCTGGCGCAGGTGCGGGCGGTGAATGCGACGGCCAAACCTTCACAGGCCAGCAGGGTGCTTTACATTCTGGACGAGCCGACTACCGGGCTTCACTTCGACGATGTTTCAAAGCTGCTGACGGCATTTAGGAAACTGATTGACGGGGGCGGATCGCTGATTGTGATTGAGCACAATCTTGACGTGATCAAGTGCGCGGATTGGGTGATCGATCTGGGGCCTGAGGGCGGCGAAGGCGGCGGAAAGATTGTGGCCGAGGGCACGCCGGAAGAGGTTGCGGGGAATTTGCATTCGCATACGGGGAAGTGGCTGGGGCGGGTGCTGTGAGAGCTTAATTGTGAGGGATAGCTCAGCAGTGGTGGCCGGGTTTGCCATAAGTTAGATAGATTCGATAAAAAGGATGGAACGAATTTCGATCAATTAAAGATGCGCCTAAGATTAAAACGCCTTTGAAGGCGCAGTGTCGTGGGCGAATCGCATTTGAAAAGAGTGAGCAAATTGAGCGTTTCTACCGGATCGACCGGGTCTGATCTTAGACCTTCACACAAAAATGAAATTGAAGATTCACTTATCCCCGTGGGACGGCTGATGCCGTTTCTCGTAGTGACGGCGCTGTTTTTTCTATGGTCAGTGCCTGCCAGCCTGAACGATATTCTTATCCGGCAGTTTATGAAGTCGTTTAACATTAACCGGTCGAGCGCCGCCGGGGTGCAGCTTTATTTCTACCTGGGTTATTTTCTGCTGGCGATACCGGCCGGGCAACTGATGCGGCGCTTCGGCTACAAGAGCGGGATTGTGACCGGGCTGGTGCTGCTGGGAAGCGGGTGCTGGATGTTCTGGCCAGCGGCGCAGGCGGAGAAGTACGGACTCTTTTTAGCGGCGCTGTTTGTGATTGCCAGCGGATTGTCATTTCTTGAGACGGCTGCCAATCCTTTTATTGCACAACTGGGATCTCCGGGTTCAGGCGCGCGGCGGCTGAATTTTTCGCAGGCCTTTTATCCATTGGGAGCAATTGCAGCGGGTTTGGTGGGAACGGTTTTTATCTTCTCCGGCGTGAAACTGACCGCTGCGCAAGTGGTCGCGATGCAGGCGGCGGGAACTTACCGGGCCTATCTGCATACCGAGACGTTGCGGGTGCTGATGCCGTACCTGGTGTTGGGAGCCGTGGCTTTTCTCTGGGCGTTGCTGGTGGTTTTTATCAAATTTCCAGCTTTGGGGTCTGAAGATGTTTCGCAGGAAACGGGTGTCAAGCCCGCGCACGTGAAGTTGTTTCAGCGGCACTTCGTTTTTGCTGTGATCGCGCAATTCCTTTACGTCGGCGCGCAGGTGGGGACGTGGAGCTGGTTTATCCAATATGTTGAGACGGCTACCGGAGTGGGCGACAAGGCCGCGGGATTTATGCTGACCGGAACGCTGGCGGCCTTTGCCGTGGGACGTTTCAGTTCCTCGTGGCTGATGCACTATATCCCTGCGCGTCTGATGCTGGGCGTTTATGCGGCAGTGAATGTGGCGTTGGGCCTGGTTGCGGTATCGCGGCAGAACTGGCTGGGCGTGGGTTGCCTGCTGACAACCAGCCTGTTTATGTCGATGATGTTCCCTACGATTTTTGCATTGGGAATCAAGGGGATGGGCGATAAGACCAAGACGGCTGGATCGCTGCTGGTGATGGCGATTATGGGCGGAGCGCTGCTGCCCAAACTGATGGGCATGATTGCCGATATGCGCGGGTTGCAAACAGCATACCTGGTTCCGGTGGCGTGTTTTGCGGCTATCGGGTTGTATGCGTGGCTGGGTGCGGAGGGGAAAGAAGCGGAGTTAGCTGGTTAGCGGAGTTGGCGGGTTAGCGGAGTTGGCGGAGTTAGCGAAAAGGCCCTATTAGTACTGGGGCCTTTTCTGTTGGCGGGTTGACGTGTTTGTTGATTTGCGGACCTTTGAACTGGAGGTTGGCTTGGCGCTTACTCGGCTACTACTGGGTTGGTTAGGGAGCCGAGGGATTCGATTGTGATCGTGACGATTTCGCCGGGCTTTAGCCAACGCCTGGAAGTGCGGCCTGCGCCTACGCCGGAGGGGGTGCCGGTGGAGACCATGTCGCCGGGGAGCAGGGGGGTGATGGAGGAGATGTATTCGATCAGCGTTGGGATATTGAAGATCAGTTCGCTGGTGTTTGAGTTTTGGAGAACTTCGCCGTCGATGGAGAGAGTGATCGAGAGCGCGTGCGGGTCGGGGATTTCATCAGCGGTGATGATGGCTGGGCCCATGGGGCAGAAGGTGGGGAAGCTCTTGGACAGAGAAAACTGCGTGGATGCGCGCTGTACGTCGCGGGCGCTGACGTCGTTGATGATGGTGTAGCCGTAGACGTGATCGCGCCATTTGCCGGCGGGGATGCGGAAGCCGCCTTTGCCGATGACGAAGGCCAGCTCGGCTTCGTAGTCGGGTTCGGCGGAGTTTTTGGGGAGGACGATGGAGTCACCAGGGCCGATGATGGCGGTGGGCAGCTTGAGGAAGACGATGGGCGTGGTGGGGATGGGCTTGCCTGTTTCGAGGGCGTGCTCGCGATAGTTGAGGCCGATGGCGAAGATGCGCGGCGGGTTGGGAAGCGGTGGGCCGAGACGAACTTCGCTGAGCTTGTAGAAGGGAAAGTCTCTTCCCTCTTCGATTTTCGTGACTCCGGCTGTGATGACATCAAGAGTCGTACTGAAACCTATGTTGGTGAGTGAAAGGACGAGGTTCAACGGTTCATGGATCGCTCCAGGATAGGTGTTGCCGTCGCGAGGTGTGAAGGAAACTAGTTTCATCGGGTTCTGGTTTGTGTAGACACCTTTCAATCACACTGTAGCGCACTGAGCTGAAGGTGTGTGTGCGCCGGAGCAGGACACGTGCGAATACCTTTGCGTGATAATGTTTTTGGGGCGGTTGTTGGCCTTGAAATAAGGGAGTGAATGATGGCAGAGACGCGGAAGTTGCGGATGGGAATGGTGGGGGGCGGGCCGGGAGCTTTTATTGGGCCGGTGCACAAGATGGCGGCAGAGTTGGACGGGAAGATTGAACTGGTTGCGGGGGCGTTTTCACATTCGGCGGAGCGTTCGCGAGAGGCCGGCGTGGGTTTTGGAATCAACCCGGCAAGGGCGTATGCGAGCTATGGGGAGATGATTGAGGCGGAAAAGAAGCGGCCGGATGCGATTGACTTTGTGGCGATAACAACGCCGAACAATTTGCATTTGCCGATTGCCGTGGCGGCTATGGAGGCGGGATTTCCGGTGATGAGCGACAAGCCGGCCACGGCCAGCTATGAAGAGGCTCTGAAGCTGGAGGCGGCAGTGAAGAAGTCGGGACTGCCCTATGGGTTGACACATACTTATGCCGGCTATGGAATGGTGCGGGAGGCGCGGGCGATTTGCGCGAGCGGGAAGCTGGGGAAGATTCGCAAGGTGCAGGTGGAGTATTTGCAGGGATGGATGACCAAGCCGCTGGAGAATACTGGGCACAAACAGGCCTCGTGGCGCGCCGATCCGGCATTTAACGGGCCTGGAGGGTGCATTGGGGATATTGGGATTCATGCTTTCCATTTGCTGGAATATATTAGCGGGCTGGAGGTTACGGGGATCAATGCTACGCTGCGGTCGGTGGTGGAGGGGCGGCGGCTGGACGACGATTGCAATGAGTTTGTGCGGCTGAATAACGGAGCGGCGGGAGTGATTTCTGCTTCGCAGGTTGCAGCGGGCGAGTTGAACGAGGTGCGGATACGCATCTATGGGGAGAACGGTGGGATTGACTGGCGGCAGCAGGACCCTAACAAATTGATGGTGCGGTGGTTGGATGGGCCGGAGGAGATTCGGCATGCGGCGGCGGGGTATCTGAGTGCGGATGCGCGGGCGGTGGGGCGCGTTCCGCCGGGGCATCCTGAGGGGTATATTGAGGCTTTTGCTGTGCTCTATCGCGAGTTTGCCGAGGGGTTGCTGGCTTGGCGGAGAGGCGAGAAAAATCCTTTGCCGTCGACGCTGCCGGGGATTGTGGCGGCGGTGAGGGGGATGCGGTATATCGAACGCACGATTGAGAGTAGCCGGAAGGAAGGGTGGGTAGAGTTTTAAATGCAGCTATCAGCTTTTAGCTATCAGCTTTTAGCTTTATTGTGCGCAAACTTGAGTGTATTAACAGGCATAAGAAAGCGCAGACTGCGAGCAAGTCATGCGAGTTCATGAGGTGAAATAGATGAGGACGATCAAGGGGCCTGGGATTTTTTTGGCGCAGTTTGCTGGGGATGCTGCGCCCTATAACAGTTTGGCGGGGATGGCGAAATGGGCGGCGGGGCTGGGATTTGTGGGGGTGCAGATTCCCAGCTGGGATAAGCGGCTCTTCGATTTGAAGCTGGCGGCTGAGAGCAAGGGATATTGCGACGAGGTGCTGGGCGTGGTGGCTCAGGCGGGGCTTGCGGTTACTGAGCTTTCAACGCATTTGCAAGGACAGTTGGTGGCCAGCAATGCGGCTTATGACGTTTTGCTGGAGGGGTTTGCGCCACCGGAGTTGAAGGGTAACTTGAAGGGGCGGCAGGCATGGGCGGTGCAGCAGTTGGAGTGGGCTGCGAAGGCGAGTCAGAGGCTTGGGCTGAATGCGCACGCTACATTTTCTGGGGCGCTGGCATGGCCGTTTTTCTATCCATGGCCGCAGCGGCCGGCGGGGCTGATCGATGAGGCGTTTGCAGAGTTGGGAAAGCGATGGCTGCCGATTCTGGGGGTGTTTGATGAAGCGGGTGTGGACGTTTGCTACGAACTGCATCCGGGCGAGGATCTGCACGATGGAGTGACCTTCGAGCGATTCCTGGCGGCGGTGGGTGGGCACAAGCGCGCGAATATTTTGTATGACCCCAGCCACATGATTTTACAGCAGATGGATTATTTGGGTTTTCTGGATATTTATCACGAGCGGGTGCGAGCCTTCCATGTGAAGGACGCGGAGTACAGGGCAAGCGGGCGGTCAGGGGGTTTATGGCGGCTACCAGGATTGGGTTGACCGGCCGGGACGATTCCGGTCACTGGGAGATGGGCAGATTGATTTTAACCAGATCTTCTCGAAGATGGCGCAGTATGACTATCCGGGGTGGGCAGTGCTGGAGTGGGAGTGCTGCCTGAAGCATCCGGAGGCGGGCGCGGCGGAGGGGGCGAAGTTTATTCGGCGAGAAGATTATCCGGGTGACGGATCGGGCGTTCGACGATTTTGCGGGCGGCGGTGCGGACAAGAAAACGAATCGAAAGATTCTTGGGCTGTGAGGAGCGTTAAGCGTTAGCGAATTAAATTGCGATTCCGGCGGAGCGGTAGATCTGGGTTAGGTAGCGCGTATCGCGCAGGCCTTCTTCGCCGGGAGATTGCGGTTGCAATCCGTTTTGGATGCAATGGGAGAAGTGCTCGGCTTCAGCCTTGAATTGGGAGGGGTCGCGGGCGGGGTTGGGCTCGTCGATTTTGGTGCCGGAGTAATCGGCGCGCAGATGCTGGCCCTGGTAGATGAAGGCGTTGTCAACTTCAAGCCAGCCTTTCGATCCATAGACGCGAAAGTAGCCATCCATGTTGGAGCCGTAGGACGTTGTGCAACTGGCCACGATGCCGGAGGGGAAGCGCATGGTCCAGGAGGCGTTTTCTTCAACTTGGTTGAAGCGGCCGTCGTGGTCGATGACCGAGGCGTAGGCGGAGATTGCAGAAGGCTCTTCGCCGGTTAGATAGCGGCAGGCGTTGAGGGAGTAGATGCCGACGTCGAAGAGCGGGCCGCCGCCGGCGAGTTTCTTGTTGAGGCGCCACTCGCCGGGGCTGATGTTGAAGCCGAAGGCGCTTTCAATGGCCTGCACCTGGCCCAGTGCGCCGTCGCGGATGAGCTGGACGGCGCGGAGGTTGGTGGGCTCGTAGTGGCAACGGTAGGCGATCATCAGCTTTACATTGGCTGCTTTGCAGGCCGTGATCATTTGCTCGGCGTCGGCGACAGTGGTGGACATGGGTTTTTCGCAGAGCACGTGCTTACCGGCTTTGGCAGCGCGGATGGTGTATTCAGCGTGCATGGAGTTGGGCAGGGCAACGTAGACGGCGTCGATGGCGGGGTTGCGGGCGATTTCGTCGAAGTTGTCGTAGTTGTAGATGGATGAGGACGGGACGCCATATTGGGCGGCGATGCGATCGGCTTTGTCGCGATGGCCGCTGACCAGGGCGGTGATGCGGGAGTTGGTGGTGAGGAGAGCGCCGAGCATGAAGTGAGTGGCGACGCGGCCGAGACCGATGACGGCGTAGCCTGTTGTTTTCTCGGGGGTCTGGGCGATGAGTGGGGGCGCAAGACGGGAGGCAAGGCCCAGCGCGGCGAGTTTGGCGAACTCTCTTCGGGTAATTGTCATAGCTATTTTTGTTGCAAGAACGACTTATTCATAGATGGTTTTCTGCTGGAGACGATGCACCTTGCCAGAAGCTTGAGTATGGCCGCCTGGTGGCCGGGATGTTGTCATAAGAGTATCGGACCACAACAGGGTGGTTCGTGGCCAATTTTAGTGTGTCCGAGAGTGCTACAAAGGCAGGTTGCAAGGGCTTGCTAATCTTGATAAAGTTATATGATACAGTTGTTTACGGTTGCAAACCTCAAGGAGGGGAGGTTGATCGAATTTCGGAAGAAATGATCACTTTTCTATTGATTTTTGAATAAAAAATCCGTAAAATAAGACAATAGCAACACCTCTGGACTGACAGGTTCCCCCCAGCCCGTTACCGAGGAACACAAGCAGTTAACCCTCCGTCAAGGAAAGCAAATCAATGGCAAAGCGTCGTGGAAATCCGAATTGGGGCAAGCCGGAGCCCATCGGCCCGATTGTGCCCACAGTGACCTCCTTCGAGCAAATCGTGAGGGAGTTCAAGCTCAGCCCGGATCAGTACATCCGATCCACCCGCCTGCGTGAGTGGGCACGGCGGAACAAGAATTCCAAATACATCCCAGAGGCTCTTCTCGAAGCCTGGGGATTTGAGATCGAATCGACGTTGTAGGCCGTTTTTTATAATTCTTCACAAAAGCGCTGCCTTCGGGCGGCGCTTTTGCTGTTTCGCGGCCTTTGTGTTTACTGATAGGCGAGAATGAGAAGGGCGGCCATGCCCAATACACACGCAGCTTCGAGCCTCCATTCACCGACGTTCCCGGCGCGCTGGCCGAGATTCGCGCCGGGCGCATGGTGGTTGTGGTGGACGATGAGGACCGCGAGAACGAGGGGGACCTGACCCTGGCCGCCGAGTTTGTGACCCCGGAGGCGATCAATTTCATGGCCGCTATGGCCGCGGGCTGATCTGCCTGACGCTGACCGAGGAGCGCGCCGACTATCTGCGGCTGTTTCCCATGACGCAGCAGAATTCCTCGCGATTTGGCACGGCGTTTACCGAGTCGATCGAAGCGCGGGAGGGCGTGACGACCGGGCATTTCGGCCTCTGACCGGGCGCATACCATTCGGACGGCAATCGATCCGCGCCAACGCTGCCGATCTGGCGCGGCCGGGGCACATTTTTCCGCTGCGGGCGCGCAAGGGCGGCGTGCTGGTGCGCGCGGGGCAGACCGAGGCTTCAGTCGACCTGGCGCGGATGGCCGGGCTGAATCCTTCCGGCGTGATCTGCGAGATCATGAGAGACGACGGGGAGATGGCGCGCGATTCCGGACCTGATTCCGTTTTGCAAGGAACACGGGCTGACGATTCTGACCGTGGCGGAGCTGATCCGCTACCGGCTGCGCAACGAGCGCTATATTGTGCGCGCCGGCGAGAGCCGCATCCAGACGCGCTACGGCGAGTTTCGCATGATCGCCTACGAGAGCGAGGTGAATGGCGGCGAGAGCCACATTGCGCTGGTGCGCGGAGAGCTTTGCAAGGACTGCCCGGCTTTCCAAACGAGACCGGCGCCGGGAAGCGCCGGCTTGAGACGATGGCGGATCCAGGCGGAGAGCGGCCGGCCTGCACCCATGCCGTGCTGGTGCGCGTTCATACGCGCTGCACGGCGGGCGATGTGTTTGCCGCCGACTGCCGATGCCGCGAGACGCTGGACCAGTCAATGCGCATGATTGCCGAGGAGGGTTGCGGCGTGGTGCTTTACCTGCACAACACATCGCGCGGCTTTGAGATGGATCGGACGGCGGCGCGGCGAGGCGTTTGAGCCGGGCGGCGCGGCTGCGTTGCCGCGGCGGAGAAGGCAAGCAACGGCCGGCTGATTCTGCACCAGGAGCTGCGTGCGCGTGAAGGCTCGCAGGCCCGGACCGGGCGGATTTTGCGCGCGATTGGATTGGGCGGCCAGATCTTGTCGGACCTGGGCATTCGGCGCATCCGGCTGCTGTCGAATACGCCCATGCACATTCCGGCGCTGGAAGGATTTGGGCTGGAGATTGTGGAGCAGGTGGCGATTCCGGTGGAGGAATGCAGCCGGGTGGTTTGATAGTTGCGCCAGACGCTGAGATATTCATGCACTTATCGATTGACAGGTAGTTTATTTATTCGTCTGTTATTTATCAGTTAGGATGAGAGATACAAGCGTGTGCCTGTGCCATGAAGAGATTTCGCGCGGGCCGGAAACACGATAGTAGACCATGACTCGCTATGCCCCCCTACCGCCGAGTTGCGGAGTTTGTACGCTCTGAGCTGGAGTTATGCCCAGGACGGCAAGCTTGCGGTTGACGCGGTACGCGGGATTATTGTGGATGCCAACCCGGCTTTTGAAACGTTGATTGGCAGATCGCGCAAAGAACTGATCGGGATGCATGTAACCATGCTGCATCCTGAGAACGAGCACAAGCGGGTCAGGGAAGAATTTAAGAAAGCAGCAGCGAAAGCATCGCTGCACTCCGGCTTTCACATCCAGCGCAAAGACGGCGATTGCGTGCCAGTCGATATTTGGTCGTCGGATAAGGCTGACGCTTGAAGGCCAGTCACTGGTGATCGTCGAGTTCCGCGATATCACCGATCAAAAGCAAAAAGAACATCAGCTTTCGACGCAGAATTGGGCGTTGAGCGCCTTTTCGATTGCGGCGTTGGCGATGGGGCGTGCTCGCTCGGCAGAGGGGCTGCTGCAAACGATTTGTGAGGCCATTACACAGCAATCGATGTACGTGCTGGCATGTGTAGGAATCGCGGAGGACAGCCCGGAGAAGAAGGTGCGGATTGCCGCAGCGGCAGGAAGCGCAGCGGGTTATGTGAATGGAATGCATTTGAGCTGGTCAAAGGATGATCCAGGAGGACAAGGGCCGACGGGCATTTGCATTCGCAGCAACAAATTACAAATTCTGGAGGATACAGAGACATCGTCGACTTTGGGCCCATGGCGGGAACGGGCGCGGCAGTTTGGAATACGATCGTGCGTGTCGATACCGCTGCGAATCGAGGGAGGCTGGCAAGGCGCGCTGAGCGTTTATTCCGCGCGACCCAATGCATTTGAAGCGGCGCCGGTGGAGGTTTTTCAGCATCTTGGCGAACAGATTGTTCACGGTGTCCAAGCGCTGGAACACAAACAGATTCTGGATACAGAACGGATGCACCTGGAAAGAACGCAAAAGCAATTGACGGAGGCATTGTCTTCGTCTGTGGCTGCGATGGTGACCGCGATGGAGATGCGGGACCCCTACACTGCCGGCCACGAGAGCCGCACGGCAGAGATCGTATATGCCATTGGCAAGGAAATGGGTTGGGACGAAAGCCGTCTGCAAGGTATGCGGATGGCGGCGATGGTTCACGATATTGGAAAGATTTCAATACCCGCCGAGATATTGAACAAGCCGGGAAGATTGTCCGCGGCGGAGTACGAGCTGGTGAAAGTGCATCCGGAGTCGGGCTATGCCATTTTGAAGGACATTCCCTTCGACTTGCCGATTGCCGACATTGTGCGCCAGCATCACGAGAAGCTCAATGGCTCTGGCTATCCTTTGGGAATTAAGGCGGATGAGATTCTGCCCGAATCCAGGGTACTGGCAGTGGCGGACATTGTGGAAGCAATGGCCTCTCCGCGTCCTTATCGAAAGGCGCTGGGATTGAAAGTTGCATTGGAAGAGATAGAAAAAACAGCGGGAACGCTGCTGGATGCCGAAGTGGTGAAGATTTGCGCAGCATTGTTCAGGGAAAAGCGCCTGGTGTTGCCGGGGCTGCATTGGCGTTGAGGTTGTATCTTGGCCAACGAATTAGTTTTCTCTCTTAATTGGCAATCCTCGAATGGGATATGATATAGCCGTCTCCTTTCATAGAAACGATTCGAACGGTTGCAGTGAGAGTTGTCCGCTTGAATGCGGATCGAATCGCAAGAGGATTTAGTGTTTAGAATCTCGTTGCTTTCATTCATTTTTGTCTTTGCATCGCTCAGTGCCGATGCGCAAACTGCTGCGACTGTTTCTCTGCGGCAGAATGGTTGGGTTATCGACTGTTCGCAGGAGAGCTCTTCTTTGTCGATCTCGGCTGATGGGTTGGGCAGCGTTGCGCGGGATATTGAGCTGAATGAGGAGACTCCGTCGGGGCTGCGCAGGCTGACGCATTTTTCCGCTAGTATCGGCGATCAGGGGCAGCTGATCATTAAAACTACTGAACCTAAAACTGAGTGGGAATTTACTGCGCAAGCGGACAAAGTGACGATTGTCGCCACGGACTTTCACGGGGTGCTGACGGGGTGGGCTGATTCGCCTGAGGGCCGGAGTGTTGTGCGGCTGATGGATCCGGAAGGACTGGCGGTGAACTGGCGCGGTACCGGGGAAGTGACGGAGACTTATGGCGGCGAATCCACCTCTTTGTGGTCGAATCTGCCGAGACGAAATGCTGAAGTTACTTATTTGGGATTGGGGCACGTGTCGGGCGGGGGATTGCATAGCCTCTTCGATCGCGGAACGGATATTGCTGTCGATTTTGGCGAAGACACGGAGTTGCAGGCCGTGGATGGGCGGAGCGATGCATTCGCTTTGACGATTCCGGTGCGCGATAATGCGACGATACGACTGATGCCGGATTACTATACGCATACTTTGGGGATTCCATTTTATATCCGCTATGACGATTCGCACTTTCATTCGGCGCCGATGGTGTGGTCAAGCTGGACGAGTTACTACCAAGATGTGACTGAGCAGGATGTGGTGCGCAACGCCGACTGGCTGGCGAAGAATCTGAAGCCTTATGGATTTGAGTATGTGCAACTGGACGATGGGTATGACCGGCGGCCAGGGGGACACTCGTGGGTGGATAACTGGGATCAGGTGAAGTTTTCGCATGGACCGGAGTGGCTGACGAGTTACATTCGCGGCGAAGGATTGAAGGCTGGGATATGGGTGGTGCCTAATGCATACGGTCCCGCATTGAAGGAACATCCTGACTGGTATCTCTATGACAAGCAGGGCAAGGTGCTGTTGGACTATCAAACTCCGGCTCTGGACTCGACTAACCCGGAAGTATTCGACCACCTGAAGCGATTGTTTACCAAGCTGGACGATCTGGGATTCGACTACTACAAGTTTGATGGAGAGCTGGCGCTGCCGGCTTATGCGCCGGAGATTGATAAGAGCCGAATGCACTCGCCTTCGGCGGATTTTATTGCGAATTATCGCGATCGGCTGGCGCTGATCCGGAGCACGATTGGGCCGGAGCGGTTTGTTGAGCTGTGCCCAACGGGAACGAAGCTGAATGCGGTGGGTTATACCGACTCGTATTTTCTGGGGCAGGATTTATATAACAACTGGCAGGGGATGTATTCGTTTTTCAGTTCAATCAATGCGCATCTTTTTTTGAATCATATGGTGAGTTACGTGATGCCCGGCGAAGGGCTTGAGTTGGGCGAGCCGATGACGGTGGAGCAGGCGAGGGTGAGGCGATATGCGGTGACGCTTGCGAAGGAGCGGCAGCGCGAAGATCCGATGACGGGGTTTGGGACAACGCTGCCGGAGGCGCGGACGTTGGTTAGCTATGTGGCGCTGACAGGCGTGGCCTATCCGCTGGCAAGCGTGATGCCGGAGCTGCCGGAGGAGCGGGTGAAGCTGTTGCAGGCGACGATGCCAACGCTGCCGATTATGCCTATTGATCTGTTCAGCCGGGGAACGGACAGTACCTGGAACAAGTTCAAGTTTGTTCAGGCGGACTACTACATTCATCATTATGCGGAGGTGCTGGATCTTAAGGTGGACTCGGCAGCGGGGATATATGACGTTGCGGCAGAGACGAACTGGCGCAGTGAAGCGACGGAGCGCAGCCTGGAGTTCAGCCGGCAACTGGGATTGAGCGATGAGAGCAGTTATGTTGTTTTCGACTTTTGGAAGCAGCAGCCGCTGGGGGTTTTCAAAAGAAAGATTGATTTGACGATTGAACCGCACGATACGCGGGTGCTGCTGATTCATCTGCTGGAAGAGCGGCCGCAACTGATTGGGAACTCGCGGCACATTTCAGGGACTTATTCGATCGTTAGTCAGGGGTGGGATGGAGCAAAGAAAGATTTGCATGGAGAGTCACTGACTATTGAGGGGAAGGAATATACGCTTTGGTTCGCGATTCCGCACGGTTATGAAAAAGCGTCAGTGCAGGTGAGCGGGAAAGATGGAAAGCCGCTCTCTGCTGAATGGAATAGTCAGGGAAAATTTGCCAGTCTTAGTTTCACGGGAACGGGTGAGGCGGCGGACTGGCGGGTGCAGTTCTAACGGAAACATGATCGGTTTTTCAGCTAAATAGTTCTTAATTGACAAATATGAGCAATATTGACCACATGACCTGCGTGTAAACCTGTAAGATTAGCAAACACTGTCCGGGGGAAAAGTCTGGCGGGTAGATCCGCCTACGGCGATCGATAGCTGAGATGCACTTTGCTATCGATGGGCCCGATTACGTAGACGCTCTCTGAGGCCACCATACTCGCACGAGGAAGGGTAGGATTCATTGAGCGTTCATCTGGTCAATCCCAGCGACAATTCATTTGGTACTGCGGTAATTACACCGCGCTGGCTGTTTGTGCTTGCGGCGGCTACGCCGCAAATCGCGGGCGACCCCATTCTCATTGACGAATCGCTGGAGCAGATTGTGCCGGAGAGCATTCAGCCCGGCGACATTGTAGGCATCAGCGTGCACACGGGGAATGCGTTGCGCGGGTATTCAGTGGGCAGGATGGCGCGCAGCCGGGGCGCATGGGTTGTGTACGGCGGCATTCACGCGACGCTGTTTCCTGAAGAGGCATTGGAGCGCGGTGAAGGGCACGCGGTGGTGACGGGCGACGGCGACGTTGCATGGGGCAAGGCGGTTAGCGATTGCCTGGCGGGAAAGCCGGAGCGAGTTTATGAGGGCGGACGGATTGAAGGCAGCGAGTTTCTGGCGGCGCGCTGGGACCTGATGGATCCGGAGAAATATATGTGGGCCTCGGTGCAGACCATTCGCGGCTGCCCCAAGCATTGCTCGTTTTGCAGCGTGTGGCGGACGGATGGGCAGAAGCCGCGGCAGCGGAAATTTCAGAGCGTGATGGACGAGATTGTGGCGCTGCGGCGGCTGGGGTTCCGGTTTATCGCGCTGGCCGACGACAACTTCTATCCGGTGACATTTACCGATCTGCGTCTGGCGCGGGAGCAGGGCAACATGGCCAAGCTGGAAGAGCTGACGACGATTCGCAATGAGCGCCTGCAACTGATGGAGGAGCTGGCCAAGCTGCCCAAGGACATGGTGTTCTTTACGCAGATGACGATGGAGGCGGGCGAGGACGGGAGTTATCTGGACGCCATGCGCAAGGCCAACATCAAGGGCGCGCTGGTGGGCGTGGAAGCGGTAACTCCGGAGGGATTGAAGGCTGTTTTCAAGGATTGGAACTACTCCGGCGAGGCGCTGGCGAAGCAGTTGCAGACATTCAAAGAGCACGGCGTGCATGTGCTGGGCTCGTTCATCTTCGGGCTGCCGACGGACCGGCCGGCGACCTTTGACGCGACGGTGGAGATGGCGCTGAAGGCGGGCGTGACCTTTGCGCAGTTTGTGATGATGACGCCGTTTCCGGGCACGGTGGACTTTGGGCGATGGGAGAAGGAGCAGGCGCAGAATCCGACCATGGTGGGCGATGTGCCGATTACGCGCTACTGGATGATTCCGACCGAGGTGCGGCCAAAGATGTTTACGCCGCATCCGACGATGAGCTCGGATGAGATTCGGGAGCGGACGCAAAAGGTGTGGGACCGGTTTTATAACTGGGGCGCGATCTGGGAGCGGTCGGCCTGCACGCCGAATCTGCAGGTCGCGGATCGCGTTCATGTTTCTGTCGAAGCTTTACCGGCAGATGTATGCGGGCACGGGAATCTCGACGGACAGCGCGCGGCGCAAGAAGTCAAAGCGCTTGGGCGCGGTGGACGGCGGGGCAGTGCAAGAAGCTGTTCCGAGCGCGAGCCGATGCCGGAGCTGGCAGGGCCGGAGTGGGAGATTGGGATTCCTTCGCTGGGGCAGACGGCGTTTGAGGGCGGCGGCGAGATGGCTGGGCCGTTTGTGGTGATTCCTAAGAATTGATATATCAGTTTTGATTCGTGGTTTCCCATGTCTCAAAAGCGAGACATGGGGCAAGCGCCGATTGTGGTGATTCCTAGGAAATGATCGCAGGCATAGTGTTGTGCTTTCCCATGTCTCAAAATCGAGACATGGGCGAACCGCACCCGCGAGGAGCTTCGATTAAATTTCGAAATATGATGCCCGGGCCTAAAGGCCGTTTCGATGATTCGTCTTCTCCGGGGCCTGAAGGCCCATGCTCGCCTCCGAATCGACCGTTACCAGCCGAGTACGTAGGCGAAGATCAGCGGGGCGACGATGGAGGCGTCGGACTCGATGATGAATTTGGGCGTGTCTCGCCGAGCTTGCCCCAGGTGATTTTTTCGTTCGGCACGGCGCCGGAGTAGGAGCCGTAGCTGGTGGTCGAGTCGCTGATCTGGCAGAAGTAGGCCCAGAGCGGCACATGCTCGCGCTGCAAATCCTGATGGAGCATGGGGACGACGCAGATGGGGAAGTCGCCGGCGATGCCGCCGCCGATCTGGAAGAAGCCCAGCGGAGTTTTGGCCGTGGTGGTCGTGTACCACTCGGCCAGCTCCATCATGTACTCAATGCCGGTGCGGACGGTGTGGACATTTTTCACGTCGCCGGAGATGCAGTGGCCGGCGTACATGTTGCCCAGGGTGGCGTCTTCCCAGCCAGGGACGAACATGGGCAGGTTCTTTTCTGCGGCGGCGAGCAGCCAGCTGTTTTTGGGATCGATTTGGTAGACTTCTTCAGATCGCCGGAGAGCAGAATCTTGTACATGAACTGGTGCGGGAAGAAGCGCTCTCCGGCTTGGTCGGCGCGGACCCATTCTTTCAGGACTTCATTCTCGATGCGGCGCATGGCCTCCATCTCAGGGATGCAGGTGTCGGTGACGCGGTTCATGTGGCGCGCGAGCAGCTTGGCTTCGTCGGCGGGGGTGAGATCGCGATAGTGCGGAACGCGCTCGTAAAAATCATGGGCGACGAGATTGAAGACGTCTTCTTCAAGGTTTGCGCCGGTGCAGCAGATGCCGTGAATCTTGTCTTGGCGGATCATTTCGGCGAGAGACAGGCCGAGCTCAGCGGTGCTCATGGCTCCGCCGATGGTGACGAACATTTTTCCGCCTTTGGCGAGCAGGGCGTTGTAGGCTTCAGCGGCATCGACGAGGGTTGCGGCGTTGAAGTGGCGATAGTGGTGCTTGATGAAGGAAGTGATGGATGACATAGGTCTCTCTCTAAGGCTCTGGTTAGTAAATTATCATAGTTGCAGGAGTGGGAGATGAATGCGGGATTCATCTCAAACACGCGGATTTGAATGTGCTAGCTGATGCGCTGGAACATGACTTGCGAGAGAGGGCGCGATACGCCGACGACGGAGAATTTCATTCCCGTTCTTTTTTGAAACTCATCGAAGGCGCGGAGCTCGTCGTTGCGGTAGTTGAAGTCGTCGAAGTAGAGATAGGCGCCGGGAACGATGACTTGCTCGAGGGTGTTGAGGACGAAGATTGTGGAGGAATAAAGATCGGCGTCGAGAATGATGACCAGTTCTTCGTATGGGGGAAATTTGTAGTCGGGCAATGTTTCGTTGAACCAGCCCTTGAAGAATTGGACGCGAGGGTCGTCGATTTGGGGAACCTGGCCGTCAACGTTGAAGTAGCCTTTGGGAACGAACCAATCTTCAGGCAGGCCCACAAAGCTATCAAAGCCATGCAGTTTGCTTTCAGGATTGCGGAGCAGGTTGGACCAATAGCGGGTTGCCGATCCCTTGCATACGCCGAACTCAAGATAAAGGACTACGCGATCGGCGACCTGCTGCGCGACAAGATCAAATAGGCGCAGGCGATTCTCGACTCGATGGGAGACGTTATAACCGTTGGCGCGCATATAGCGGCCAACTTCAAGATAGTTGATGGATGCGTTCAGGTTGTGAATGGTTTTGGAGGAAAGGTGCGTTCCGACGCGCGTGAGCAGGCTCTTGAAGAGATCGCCCTTTGCCACGGATTCCTCCTTGCCTAATGATCCGGATTAGACCAGATCAGCATCCATGTTAATTGATGGGTTTGGCGGCCTCCAGCAGGGCATTGACTTTAGTTATCGACTTGAAACGCGTCGGCGATGTAGACGACGTCGGCTTTTCCGCGCGTCCAGCCGCAGTTGGGGTCGAGAGAGATGGCGCGGCGAGAGGCGATGAAGCGCCATCCGACTACGTGGGGTTCTTCGCCGTGGCAGCATGTTGAAAGGCCTTTGGCGTGGCGCGGGGTTGCTCCGGTTTGGCCGATCTGGTTCATGTGGGTTAGGAAGGGAAGGACGGGCTCGCCTTCGCCGCCCTGATCGACCAGCGATTTGCTGCTGCCGAGAGACGCGCCGGATTGTTTGAGGAAGCCGAGAATGAGTTCGCCGGCTTCGGTGGTGTGGATTTGGCCGTCGGGTTGTTTTTTTGTCCAGCCTGCGCCGGCGACGAAGAGGAGTTTGGCATCAGGGCGGATGGTCTGTTCGCCCTGCGCGGGGGCGCGAAGGCCGCTGACGGTGGTGCGGATTGCGGGGAGTTGGACGGTGACTTGTTCGACTTGAGCGGGAGCGGAGTGGCCAGCGTAGTGGGCGTGAGTGCCTGGATCGAGGAGCAGGAACCAGGGGCGGGCATCGCGGGTGAGGACGGCTTCAACGCGTTGACGATAGAACCAGCGGGATGCTTCGACGGTTTCCGCGCCACAGATGGCCGTGATGTGGGTATCGATGAAGCCGTTGAGGCGGTGGGCTACGCCGGCGGCTACGCGGGCAAAGCGGGAACTGGCGGGGGCAAGGACAATGGAGGCGTTTGCGGCGCGGCAAAGAGCTTCAAGGGCAGCGGCGTCTGTGGCATAACGCGGTTGGGCGTAGGCTTCGCCGGTGACAGCAAGCATGCGGACTCCTGTGGAGGCTAGCGAATTAGCGGCTGCGGCGTCAACGGCGACCATGCCGATGGTGAGCGGAGCTTTGAGGCGGGTGGACAGCTCAAGGCCGGCGGTTATGGCTTCGAGCGAGGCTGTGGTGAGAGCTGCGCCGGTTTCGGCTGCGTGGGTGAGAACGAGAATTGATTCCATTAGTAGTTCATTCCCTCAGGGGCTAAAGTGTTTGCGTGAGAACGCCGTTGGCCCTGTGCAGCGGCGGTCTAGTTTTGAGTTTTTTCCCGCCAGTAGTGGCGGGGGTTGTTTCAGGCTGCCAGCGTGCGGTGCAGCCGGGTGATGTTATAGGCCAGCGTGGCCAGGGTGAATTCGTTGTTTACGTTTTACAATCCACGGGTACGAAATTGACGCATTCCACGTTGTTGTTTCAGGACTCCGAATACCGGCTCGACCACCGCCTTGCGCCGCGCATAGGCGGCCTGCCGGCCGGACTTCGCAGCTTGGCGCGCATCCTGCGATGAGATGCGGCGCGCGCCTTTTTAGGGCAACGCCTGCCCAGATTCAATTCGCAAGCCAGATTCGAGTCCGGTACATAACCATCGATATTCCGTTGCTCCATCATTTCCAGGTTGTCGATGGAGAAGAAGCCGCTGTCGGCCAGAGCCGCGCCCGGCGGCGCGCCACAGCGCCGCTCGACCTCGTCCAGCATCGGTTGCAACGACGCGTTGTCGTTTACGTTACGCGTCACCTGCTGGGCCACAATCAGGTGGTCGTCGGAGACGGCGATCTCGCCCGTATAGCCGAGCACAAACCCTCCGCGCTGGCGCAGGAAGCGCGCATCCACGTCGGTCCGCGACAGCTTCTTCAAGCCGCTTTTCTTCAACCGCTCCATGCGCCGCGGCATCTCCGCCAGAGCCTGATCGAGTTCCGCAATGGCGATTTCCAATCCGCCCGGCTCCGCGTCGTCACCATCCGCCGCCTTTTGCCAGATGCGCACCTGGCGCCTCAACCGCGCCCGCGTATCGCGCAGCGCCTGCTCCGAGTCCGCCTTGTCTTTGCAGGCGTTGGCTGCAATGCGCGTCGAGTCGATCGCCACCCGCCCCAGCTTCACCATGCCTTTGCCCCGCGCCCACTCCAGCACCTGCGTGAAGGCGTCGTTCAGCGCCAGGCTGTAACGCCGGCGAAACGCGCTCAAGGCCCAGTTGTCTACCCGTTCGCCGGAAGCCAGATAGCGAAACGCAAGATCCTCGACCAGCCGCCGCTCCACCTGCCGCGCACTGGTGATGCCCAACGCGTAAGCGTACAGCCACACGCCCAGCAGCAGCTGGGGCGAATAGAGTTCCCCGCCCTCGGCGCTGTAGCTCAACTCGAACACGCTCATATCCAACCGCTCCACCACCTCGCGGACGAAAAGCAAAGGTGCTTGGAACACAACTCATCCCGCACGCTCGGCGGCAGCAAATAAGCCTGATCCGGGCTGTAAACTTTAAATCGCGACATACTTCTGTTGTCGCTCAACTACCGCGATGATTACAAGTGCCTCGTGAAGTTCTCCACGCAGACAC
>CAWAEU010000016.1:0-14414 GCA_963780975.1 uncultured Acidobacteriaceae bacterium
TCCCGCGAAGGGACCTAGGGTTATGAAACATCACGGAGTTGCGATGCTAATCTTATTCGCTGCATTCTCGGCAATCTGCTTCCCAATACCATATGCATCCACAGAGGTCAGACTGTCACACCCTGAAGATCTTGAACATTGACCCATTGGTGACGGCAACATCGGCGTTGCCTCCAATAGTACCAGAATTATTTGATGCAGAAGTCCCTTGTACGACTCCACGCTTCCGTACTGGAAGGACTGGTCAAACGACATAATGGCGTTGCCCACTTCGGTGAGTTCGTTGACGGAGGCGTCGCGAACGGCGACAAGGCCGACGACCATTCCAAGAACGACAATCGTCCAGAGAATCATAGCCTCGGTGGAGAGGATGAACCCCCCCTGATCGTTCCACAGTTTCTTCAGAAGCTGCTTCATACTGTCTCCCTTTAGAAAGAAAGCCAAAAAAGTTAGCCGTCCTTCGCACACGTGGAGGTCCGGTGAAACTCGCTCAAGTAAAAAAGACACTCCTACGAAGATTGGTTTCCCGTGCAAAGTGCGCACAGAAACCAAAAGAACCGGCATCCCCGCTTGGATATCAAGTGCCGATTGGCTCACCAAAAGTTAATTCTTCCGCTTAGGCAGGTCCTAGTGTATAGAAGGATTATTCAGATTGTGCGAAGAAGATGCGAAGATATTGTGAAGAAATGTGAAAATGGGGAACTTAAATGATTTGCGCAGACGACTTAATATCAATCCGATAAAACCTTTCTTTTTACACATGACTTGGACACTTGGCAGAATGGTTGACACGCCTCGAGGTACTCCGAAATCCGTGTATTTCCGCGGAATTTCCAGTCTGGGGCAGGTTGCCAACCTGCCGTAGCGTAGCTGCTTCGCAGCGGCAGGTTGGCAACCTGCCCCACATAAAAAGGTATCTTGCACGTCAGGAACCGGACGGGAAGAGTTTCTTATGCATTTCTTTGTAGGCAGTGAAAAAGCGTTGCTGGGCCTGCTCAAATTCCGAAGAGTTCAAAGGAGAATAGGATTCCACGAGCATCTGAAATTGGAACAGCGTGCCGACCTGAGGTTGTTCCTCAGGGGTTTGGGCAAACCACTCGCGCAATCGTTTTAAGACTGAATCGTGCCGGGAAAAGGAGGCTGACAAACCGCGTGCGGGTACGATCACGCGGCCGGTATGATCGAACTCGCAATAGAAGAGATAGGCCGTTCTTCGCCCGGTCTTTTCGAGCGTTTTCGTGCAGAAAAAAGCCTGGGGCTTCCTTTTCCGAGGACCAGCTATCCTTACTTCCCCCGATTTTCCACCCCTGGTTGACGTAACATTCCTCCAATTCGTGCCATTTGCGATACGGATAATCGAACGAACATTTCGCCAACTGATTGGCTCCCCGAAACGTCCAGGTCCTGGAATATTCACCATAAGCGCTGCCGGGGTTGCGTCTTAGCTCGGCAAAGGTGCCTCGCTTCAATCCTTCGAGTTGGTCCGGCAACGACTCTTCGAGCAAGCGTTTTGGGTCTGGAGATGCGGCGTTTGGCCTAAACGCCGAAAACCCTCAGGGAGAATGTAAAAGAATATGTGCACCAACAATAAAAAGGCGAACCCCGCTCCCGCCAGCCGCGAGTTCAGCCAGGTACCGGCGAACCCAGAGAAGACATCAACGCCTTTATTGGCGGTTTTTTTATCAAGGCCAGGCGAACTCGGAGGGGCAGCTCTTCTCGGTCTCGGTTGGGAAAGATGGTCGTCAACAGTCGATCCGTGCTCCAGATGAGAACGAGGGCGATGGCGAACAAGGCGAAACCCAGCATTTCGTGGCGAAGACCATTTGACAGATCGATGTTCCATTTTTTCACGAGATCAAGGCGTGGTGTTGCTGGGGCCGAAGCCGGATGGGTCGCCGAGCCTGGCTGACGGCAAAGAAGGGCAGGATGAAGCACGGATGATCGCGGACAATCTATGGGGCAAGGGAAGCGATGCCTCAGGCGTGCACGTGGTTGGCAAGGGTAAGGTTTATACCGGGAAGAGCATTGAAGAAGTATTGGCCGCCGAAAATATTCTGCCTGACTTTTCCTGGAGCATGGCGGAGAATGTAAGCGCCGATGTTCCTTACACGCTGCCTATCGGCGACACAGACCTTGATCTGGTCTTCATCCATCGTACTGACGGGAATCGCGAAATCTACTTTGCCGCCACGCAAAAGCATCATGGCTTTGACGTGAAGGCGAGTTTTCGCGTGACCGGCAAGACGCCATGGTTGTGGCATCCTGAGAGCGGCGAAACCGAACAAGTGAGCTACACAACGGAGAAAGGACAGACGATTGTGCCGCTGCATTTTGACGCGCAGGGATCGGTGTTTGTGATCTTTGCAGGCAGCGCGGCGGAGCCTTCGCGAGAGGTGCCGGCCAAAGTGAAGGCGAAGCTGGCTACCGTCGACGGCGATTGGAAGCTGACCTTCCCGCCCAACTGGGGCGCACCGGCCGATGCGGATTTTCCCAAACTCATCTCATGGACAGATAGCACCGATGTTGGCGTGAAGTACTTCTCCGGGTCGGCCACATATCACAAACAGATTGACGCGCCGAAGGAGTGGTTCAAGCCCGGAACGCGGGTGCTGCTCGACCTGGGAACAGTGAAGGAGATTGCGGAAGTTACAGTCAACGGCAAGCCGGTGGGCGGAATTGAGTGGAAGCCGCCGTTTGAAATTGACGTGACCGATGCACTGAAGCCGGGCGCCAATGAACTGAGCGTGAAGGTGACCAACCTGTGGCCCAACCGCTTGATCGGCGATGTGCAAAAAGGCGTTACCAAGACTTATACCTGGACGGACTTCAGGCCATTTAAAGCGGATTCGCCTCTGCTGGAGTCAGGTTTGCTTGGGCCGGTTACGGTGTGGAGCAGCGAGGCGGCCGCACAGTAAAGTATTCAGTAGCAGAGAATAGCCAATCATTTCCCGACGGCTGCGCACAGGATTTTTCTGTGCCAGCCGCAGAGGGCAGTCTTGTGAGCGCGACTAAACCAAAAAAAAGACGGATAGCCGCAACTGCTTCGGTAACTGAGCGGGCGGTTCCAGGAGCGGACGGGCGCTACCGGTTTATTCCCTGGGTGCTGGTTGCGATTGTGGTTTTGCTCACGGTCGGCGTTCGTATTCATTTGCTGGGCATACCCCTGGAGCGGGATGAGGGTGAGTATGCCTATGGCGGCCAGCTTCTGCTGCATGGAATTCCTCCCTACAAACTTATCTACAGCATGAAGTATCCCGGCATCTATGCGGCCTACGCCCTGATCATGGCGGTGTTTGGGCAAACTATTGTCGGCATCCATCTGGGATTCATGCTGGTGAATGCTTTCACTATTGTTTTGATTTTTCTGCTCGGGAAGCGGGTGTTTTCATCCGCGGCGGGTGTTGCGGCTGCGGCGGCCTACGCACTGCTATCGATTGGGCGGGGCGTTTTAGGATTGCAGGCTCATGCCACACACTTTGTGGTGATTGCAGCGCTGGGCGGAATGTTACTGCTGTTGCGCAGAGCCGATGCGTGGCGGTGGTTGACACTGCTGTTGAGCGGGCTGCTATTCGGAATTGCCGTACTGATGAAGCAGCACGGGATTTTGTTTGCGGCCTTCGGCGTCATGTATCTGGCGTGGGAGGGTTTTACGCAGCGCCGCAATGGCTGGCGATTAATCGTTAGAGATATGGCAATTTTCCTCGGCGGTGTGGCGCTGCCGCTGGCACTGACCGGCCTCGCGTTGTGGTGGGCTGGGGTATTCAATAAATTCTGGTTTTGGACGTTTACTTACGCGCGCGAATATGCGCAGGAGACCCCGCTTTCAACCGGGCTGCTCATTTTCCGTTATAACTTCCCCGGCGTCGTGGAGCCGAATTTTGCCATTTGGTTTATCGCCCTAGCGGGGCTGGTTGCCATCTGGCTGAAGAAAGAGGATCGCGGCCTGGCGATTTTCGTTACCGGTTTTCTGCTCTTCTCATGCTTGGCCGTCAGTCCGGGACTCTACTTTCGTCAGCACTATTTCGTTCTCATGCTGCCGGCAATCGCATTGCTGGCCGGGGTCGCCGTTGGCGCTGCCTTGAAACAATGGCCGGGCAATACATGGCTGACGTATGGTGGGTATGGCGCGGTATTGACCATTTCCATTTTTCTGCAACGCGATTATCTGTTCCGCATGAGCGCACTGGAAATTACACGCGATATATATGCTGAAAACCCTTTCGCTGAAGCAATTGAGATCGGCAATTATATTCGCACTCATGCGGCCAGGGACGCGCGCATTGCTGTTCTTGGCTCCGAGTCGGAAATTCCTTTTTATGCGAACCGTCTCTCCGTCTCTGGCCATATCTATATGTATGGCCTGATGGAAGACCAGCCCTACGCATTAACCATGCAGGAAGATTTGATACATGAAATTGAAGTGTCCCAGCCAGATTATGTGGTTTTGGTGACGAGTCAATTGTCCTGGTTGAAGCAGGCTGGCTCGCCCACGGAAATTGAGAAATGGTGGTCTGCTTACCAACCGCTGCGGTATAGAGATTTAACCGGAGTGGCCGACATGGTTTCAGCCGATCACACTGAATACCGCTGGGACGATGCCGGCGAATATAAAGTAAAGTCCCCTTCGGCCATCTTGATTTACAAGCGGTCTGATTCGCAGGGTTTTAAAACGGCGCAGCTTTTTTATCTTGGCGATACTCTTGAGGCGCAGGGCAAGCCGGGCGAGGCGATTCAGGAGTATCGTCAAGTGATCGCTCTCGAGCCGAAAAACTATATTGCACATTTTGACTTAGGCGCTATTTATGCTGCCGAGGGTTCGATGCAGGATGCTCTACATGAATTTCAGTTTTGCGAGGCCGTCAAGCCTGATTGGGCGATGGTTCATTACAGAATCGGCAGGATACTATCGCAAATGCATCAGGTCCCTGAAGCGATTGAAGAGTTGAGTCAGGCAGTGCGGCTCGATCCTCA
Organism: uncultured Acidobacteriaceae bacterium; assembly: GCA_963780975.1. Taxonomy (GTDB): domain Bacteria; phylum Acidobacteriota; class Terriglobia; order Terriglobales; family Acidobacteriaceae; genus Telmatobacter. Next base: position 4,972 of record CAWAEU010000016.1, read on the forward strand.
AAACTCTTACGCGCACAACGACCTCGCCGTTGTCCTGTATCAGCAGGGAGATTATGAAAAAGCGATCGAGCAGTTCAGGGAAGCGGCGAGCATCGATCCGACCTCAGACGAAGCCAGGGAAAATTATGAATCCGCACTGGCCGATATGAGAAATGCGAATCATCAGAAAAGAAAATGAAGAGTGCAGAAATCATGCGGGTTTGAACTGGCGGCGGGGAAGTAGTTTTAACAGCCGGGAGAAGAGGAGAAAGAGTGACGTCAATCGTAGCTGGAATCGGATGGCACATGGTGGGCGCGGCATCGGCCGCGGCATTCTATGCGCCCATAGGGAAGGTAAAGAAGTGGTCATGGGAGACAACGTGGGCCGTGGCCGGATTCTTCTCGTGGATACTGCTGCCGATCGGCGTGAGCATGTTGCTGTTGCCCGATTTTCACGGCTTCTATGCTTCGATGGATACGCACATGTTGATGAAGGTGGCGTTTTTTGGAGCCATGTGGGGCGTGGGCAATATCAGCTACGGATTGACGATGCGGCATTTGGGGATCTCGCTGGGGGTGGGCGTGGCCATCGGCGTGGTGCTGGTTGTAGGCACGCTGGCGCCATTGATCATGCATGGGCAGGTCGCAGCGTTGTTCGAAAGCGCGAGTGGGCCGCTGACGATGGAAGGATTGTTGCTGGCGCTGATCGGCGTGGGGTTTGTCTCCTATGCAGGGCATCAGAAAGAGATTCAACTGAGCGGCGAACTGAGGGAGTTCAATTTGAAGCTGGGGGTGCTTCTCGCCATCCTCTGCGGAATATTTTCCTCCGGCATGGCCTTTGCCATGGACGCTGCGCTGCCGATGAAGGATGCTGCGCTTCACCTTGGGGTGAATCCGCTGTATGCGGCGTTGCCGAGTTACGTGTTTATCATGGGCGGCGGCGCGGTGGTGAATATGAGTTACTGTTTCATCCGGCTGGCGGCGCTGAAGAGGATTTCGCTGCGCGATGATCTCAGTCAGCCTGGGGGGACGCTGCTTCGGAATGGATTGCTTGCGGCGGCGGGCGGAATCATGTGGTACCTGCAGTTCTTTTTTTACGCGTGGGGGCAGGCCAATATTCCTGAGCGGCTGGCTTATGTGAACTGGATGCTGCATATGAGCGGTTATGTTTTGTTTGCCGGAATTATCGGTTTGGCGCTGGGCGAGTGGGCTGGAGTGGGGAGCAGGCCGCTTCGACTGCTTTGGGCAGGGATGCTCATTATTATTGCGGCCGCCAATCTGGTGGGGCTGGGGATGGCGTCGTAGAGCAGTTCTCCTGGAGGCATAGAGTGAGCGTGGACCGGGAGGTCCACGCTACAGCCGGCCGGGAGACCGGCGCTACCTATTCTTGCCGGAACCGGTAATCTTCAGACGAACGGAGAATCACTCTATACCTATGGGCGAAATGCTCAAACTCAATTACGGAAGTGGAAGTTCGGCATCGAGGCCTTGTGCGATCAGGTCTTTGCGCAAGCGCTCGATGGTGGTGAACTGGATGGCTTTCATGCCGAGCGCTAGCGCCGCCTCGACGTTGAGGAGTTTGTCGTCAAGGAAAAGCGCTTCTTCAGGACTGATGCCGAGTTTATCAAGCACCAGGCGATAGATGGCGAGGTCGGGTTTGGCCATGTGCCACTGATAACTCCAGATGAGCACGTCGAAGCGAGGGAGCCAGTTGAAGGTGTGCTCTACGCTGGCAAGCACATTGTCGCCCATGTTGGAGAGGATTGCGGTGAGCAGGCCGCGCTGCTTGAGTTGCTGTTGCCATGCAAGCATGGCAGGGTTCTCCGTGGTCCACATGCGGGCGTCGAGGGCGCTGAGCTCTTCCACTGTGGCGGGTTTCAGGTTGAGGCCGGCATCGCGCACCAGCTTCTGCCAGAAGGTCGATGCCGCTGAGCTTGCCTTCGTCGTAGGCGTGACGGTCGGCCCAGTAGAATTTTTCAAACTGTTCAAGCGGCAGCCCGGTGATGCGCAGCAATGCGGCGTGAGCTTGAGGGTCCCGCGGACCGGTTAATACCATTCCATAGTCGAAGATAACCGCGCGCAGACCCAATGTTCCTCCCGGATGACGCCCGTGTATGGTTGAAAAAGACGCCTGCTCTTATTGTGCACCTGCGGTGCGGCGAGCGTCTCCAGATAGTTACGGGATAAAAAGAATGAGCTTTTCGCGGAGAACGGGGTGGGATACGGAGGAGAGCTTACTGGCGCGGGCGCACCGGCTGCGCGCGGAGGCGGGATTGCCGATTGCCGACCTGACGGCTTCGAATCCCACCCGCTGCGGATTCGATTATCCTCCGAACCTGCTTGCAGCGCTGGCCGACCCTGCCGCGCTCGATTACGATCCGCAGCCCAAAGGAAGCCTGCGCGCGCGCGAGGCTATCTGCGAGTACTACACGGAGCACGGCGCTCGGGTGAGGCCGGAGCAGATGGTGCTGACCACCAGCACCAGCGAGGCTTACAGCTTTCTCTTCCGCCTGCTTTTGGATCCGGGAAACGAGATTGTGGTTCCACAGCCGGGGTATCCGCTCTTCGATTTTCTCGCCGGTCTGGACGATGTAAAACTCAAAAATGCGGCGCTGGTATATGACCAGGGGTGGCAAATCGATCCGGAGGGATTTCGGCGCGCCATCACGCCTGAAACGCGGGCGATCATGCTAGTTCATCCCAACAACCCGACGGGGCACTTTACCAAGCCGTGGGAGGCGGAGGAGCTGGCGCGTCTATGCCGGGAGCGGGAGCTTTCGCTGATTGTGGATGAGGTTTTTCTCGATTACGGTTTGAGCGAAAGTGGATTGAGCTTTGTAGATGGCATTGAGGGCGTTCCGGTTTACGTGGTCAGCGGGCTGAGCAAGATTGTTGGGCTGCCGCAGATGAAGGCGGCGTGGATTGTTGCCACTGGGCCGGCAAAGGCGCAGGCACTGGAACGGCTGGAGGTGATTGCCGATACGTTTCTCTCGATGAATGCGCCGGTGCAGTGCGCGCTGCCAAAGTGGCTTGAAGGCAGAGAAGCGATTCAGGACCAGATTCGGCGTCGCGTGGCGGCGAATCTGGCAGAGCTTGACAGGCAGCTCGGACGACTGGCTGAAGTTCAGCGGTTGGAGGTTGAGGGCGGCTGGTACGCGACCTTGCGGATTCCGGCATTGAAGCCCGACGACCAGACTGTGCTGGAGTTGCTTGAGCGTGGTGTGTGGGTGCATCCGGGCTACTTTTTCGGAATGGCTGAGTCGGGCTGGCTGGTGGTTAGTTTGCTGGGACCGGAGAAAGAATTCAGTGCCGGAATGAGCGGCCTGGTTGACTACTTTCGAACGAATCCAGACGGTAATCTTTCTAACCGGCAGGCGTAAGTATTGCTTCAAGTAGATATTGCAAACTGTTAAAAATAAATAAGTTAATTTGATGGTCTCAGCTCAGCTCAACCCGCGTAAAAATGGGTTGCTTTTGCGCTCCTGGCCGATTGTGGTCTCCGGACCGTGACCAGGTAGTACCTTGGTCTCATCGGGCAGAGCCAGCAGCCGGGTCTCTATTGAATCGATGATCTGTGCATGGTTTCCGCCGGGCAGGTCAGTGCGGCCGATGCTGCCGGCAAAGAGCGTATCGCCCGCGATGAGCATCTTGAGCGGAGTAAAGTGGAGGCAGACCGAACCCTGCGTGTGTCCGGGCGTGTGCAGCACCTGGGCGGGATAGCGGTCGAGACCTACACTGAGCCCGTCGCTAAGAATCTCATCGGGCGGCGCGGTCTCCGGCGTTGCAACTCCCAGCCATCCTGCCTGCGCTTTCATCATCTTCAGCAGCGGCAGGTCGCTTTCGTTGAGGAAGATAGGCGCGCCGGTGAGCCGCTTGAGCTTGAGCGCTCCGCCCACGTGGTCAATGTGCGCGTGAGTAACCAGAATTTGCTTGAGCTTGAGGCCGAGCGAGGTGAGACGGCGCTGAATGCGGCCCACCTCGTCACCGGGATCGATGACGATGGCCTCGCCGGCCTCTTCGTCGCCGAGGATGGTGCAGTTGCAGGCGAGCGGGCCGACGGGGAAGGTTTCGAGGACCATGCTTTTTATTGTAAGGCTCGTCAGCTTATAGCTGTGTGCCGAGAAGCGGCTTGCGCACAAGCAGTAAAAACGGCAGGCCTTGTGGCCTGCCGTCTTTCAATCGAGTGAACGCAACGCGCGTGGTTTACTTGCCGGGCACTGCAGGTGCTGGAGCAGGCGAGGAGGGCGCCGGCGCCGAGAGCGGTGCGGTAACCGGACCGGGTTTGGCGCCTTCAAGCACCGAGTGTGAGCCGGTGGAGCGCTGGTAGAGGACAGTGAGACTGATGGAGGTACACATGAAGATGACCGCCGACCAGGTGGTGAGGCGGGTGAGCACATTGGCCGCGGCGCGAGGGCCGAAAGCGGTTTGTGAACCCTGGCCGCCAAAGGCGCCGGCAAGATCGGCTGAGCGGCCCTGCTGCAGCAGGACGACGCCGATAAGAAAGAGGCAAACAATTACGTGCACGACGATGACGAAATAGAGTAAAACCTGCATTTTTTAGCTGCTTTCCAAGTCTGACCGGTTTTTACGGGCAGAAGAATGATTTGGTGCGGAGGAGGGGACTTGAACCCCTATGCCATTTACGGCGCTAGCACCTCAAGCTAGTGCGTCTGCCAATTTCGCCACCTCCGCACTGTGGCGGACCTTACAAGTATAGCAAAATCCGGAAGGTCGAAGCGGGCCGATTGCGGGATGATTTTAGAGCCGCTATAACGCCGCAAAAGGTTCAGATTCCGGTGCTTGCAGCGAGAATTGCATTTTTTCCTTTCCCAAACCGGCGAGGGAGCCGTTAAACTGCAAGCACGCTGTTGCTTCGCACGATCACTCCCCCTGTTGCTGCCTCAGTTGGAACCACGGTGATTGCGGCTGAAAGGGGCCTCTGCGCAGATCTGGATTCCCAGATTTGTGACATCAAGTCACTATCAACGAAGAATCAAGAGTGAACTATGAGCAAGACGGCAGAGAAATTGTTGGTGAAATTCTGGGGGGTTCGCGGCTCAATTCCGACCCCCTGCGCCCAAAACATGGGAGTTGGCGGCAATACCAGCTGCCTTGAAATCCGCCTTCCGAGCGGCGAAGTGCTGATTGTCGACGGTGGCACGGGGGCGCGCCAACTGGGGTTGGCGCTGTCTGCTGAGTCTACTGTAAAGCCCATCAACCTGCATCTGTTTCTGACCCATTTCCACTGGGATCACATTCAGGGGCTGCCGTTTTTCCATCCCCTCTACGCAAAAGAGAACAGCGTCACGTTCTACTCGATGCAAACGCCGGAGGAGACAAGGGAGACGCTGGAGGGACAGATGTATGTCCCTTACTTCCCGGTCGACTTCCGCTTTTTGCCCGCGAAGCGCAACTTTGTCGACGTGAACGGCCAGACGTTCAAATTTGGCGAGGTTGAAGTGAAGAATTTTCCGCTTCATCATCCCCAGGGCTGCCACGGGTACAGTTTTACCTACCGCGGGCGCAAGCTGGTTTTTGCCAGCGATCTTGAGCATGGCGACCCGGCTTTGGACGGCATTCTGCTTGAAGCTGCCCATGACGCCGATATTCTTATCTTCGACGCGCAATTTACGCCGGAAGAGTATGAGAAACGCCACGGCTGGGGCCACAGCACATGGTTCCAGGCCACTGAAGTTGCGAAACAGACAGGCGCGAAGAAGCTTCTTCTCTTCCATCACGACCCGGCGCATAGCGACGAAGATCTCAAGATTATTCTCGGCCACGCGCGCGCGCGTTTCAAAGAAACGTATCTCGCCGTGGAAGGCGAGAGCCACGGTATAGAGGGCTAGTTCACAAGTTTAGAGATTCGCGCAAGACTTTGATTTCCCCAGTTTGCAGGACCTCACATCATTGCACGACAGGCGGCCGACATTGAAGAGTTCAGCATTGAATCCGCACCAGGTGCATATCGTTACAACGTCACCGGAACCTCTTGCACTGGTGTTTACCGACATGGTGGGATCGAGCGCGGCCAAGCGCGCCGGTTCACTGGGGCAGGATGCAACGGCGCGCGATCGCGCCTATCTTGAGAGTATTCAGAGCAAGCATCTCAAGTTAATAAGGGATGCCATCGCCGAGCATAAGGGCACTGAGATCATGACCATCGGCGACTCTTTTTTCCTCACATTTGAGGATGTTGTCGATGCCGTTCGGTGCAGCGCGGCCATCCAGCAGCGACTGCGCGCCTTTCCCATCGATACGCCCAGCGGGCCCTTGCAGCTGCGCATCGGAATACATATTGGGAGACCGGAATACTTTGAGAATAGCTGGCACGGTACGGATGTGGATACCGCAGCGCGCGCCGAATCCGCAGGCACACCGCAGCAGATTGTGCTGACCGATGCCGCTCGCGCGGCCGCGGGCCATATGACGGGCATTGATTTCAGGCCACTGGGGACTTTCACCCTGAAGGGCGTGGGAAACGTAAAGCTATGGGATGCGGACTACGATCAGCATGGCTTGCGACCGGCTTGTTTGACCAGTATTGAAGCCGGGCACAAAAAGAAGCTGCTGATCCGCTGTGCGGCAGGCGTGCTGCTGCTGGCGGCGGTTGGGTTTGGAGGAAGGTACTTGTGGGAGCAGCACAAGTTGAAGCAGGAGATAGCCGCCAGGGCGTCGTCGCAGACAAAAGACTCCATTATTCTTGCCGACTTTGAAAACAAAACCGGTGACCCGGTCTTTGACACCACGCTGACCCAGGCCTTTGCCATCCAGATGGAGCAGTCGCCGGTGCTGAACCTGGTGAGCCAGCAACATATCCGCCAGAGCATGCAGTACCTGGGCAAATCGCCCAACGATCCCATCACGCCGGCCATTGCGCGTGAGATCGGCGAACGTGAGGGCATCAAGGCTTATCTATCCGGCAGTATCGCCAAGATCGGCGATACCTACATCATCACCGAGACCGCACAGAATACCGCCAGCGGCGACGACATCGCCAGCGAACAGGCGCAGGCCGCGGACAAGGATCATGTGATTGAGGCCGTCGGCAAGGTGGCCACCGCCATGCGCGCCCAGTTGGGCGAGTCGCTGGGTTCGATTCAGAAGCTGGATACTCCGCTGGGCCAGGCCACTACGCCCTCGCTTGAAGCTTTTCGCGCCTATGCGCTGGGCGACGTGGAACATGAAAAGGGCCTGGATCTGCCGGAAGCGGAGGGCCATTACCGAGAAGCCATTGAACTGGATCCCAACTTCGCGATGGCATGGGCGCGGCTAGCCGTCGTTTATGGCAATAGCGGCGAACCGGGCAGGGCGATGCCAGCTTATGCCAAGGCGTTCGCGCTCTCAAAGAATGTGAGTGAGCGGGAACGACTCTACATTGATCCAGAAATTTTGCATGAGAGTCTGATGTCTCAAGACTTTGGCCTGCGCTCCGCGAGGATACTTCACGGTGACCTTGCTCAAGGAGTAAGCCCCGCCGAAAGATCGACGTCTTCGAAAGAAAGTTGGCTGATACTGATCCCGGCTTCGGGGCGCAACGCTTCTTCCAAACCGAATCGTTTGAAGACCTCGAGCGCGTAGGGCTGAAGGTACTCGCCTTTGAATCGAACGAGGGGCGCTGAGGTTCTTTCCAATAAAGGACGTCGTAGCCCAATCGCTTGAGCATGATGGCCGTAGGAATTCCGCTGATTCCAGCACCTAAAATCGCAATATCGGGTCGCAGTATTTTTTGCATAACTCTCGCAGGTTTTGACGCGTCGCGGTGGTATCAAGAAATGACGCGGCGCGCAAGCCAATTATGCCGCCTGAATTGCGGGACGGAACTGGATGAGTCGCTAGTATTAAAATACTAACAATTACAAATAGTTATATAAGTTCTGCTCAATAGAATTCGCGACTCCGCCACGGGCTCTGATTCAATTTCGCGCAAACCTATCCTACTGCCTTTCCGAACGCGCTTCACGTAACCATCATTGCCATTTTCAATGAATAACATGATTTATTCTGGCCCAGCCATTCATCATGCTGCTCAAGCAACATCATTATCTGCCGGAGATGAGCGCTCGGCGCTTGCTGAATGCCAGGCTTGAGGCGAGTTGTCGATGCGGCGGCGTCCAGCTGCTGATCCACTCAACAACAACACCATTTTCGCCCTGCTTGAATCTGCTGGCGGATGGACCACAGTAATTTGGTGATTAATTGGACCCCAAAAGAAGGGCCTGCGCCTGAGTGCCCGCCCGCCTTGAAGCTGCGGCGGGCTCCCAACGCGGCAATAAACGGAATTCGGCCCCGCCAGGTCTTCGATTGGTCTGGCAAGCGGATGCGGCTCGAGACTGCTCGTCGATTGTGTCAAAACTGTTTTTGGACGCTCGTCAACGCATCAGACACATCTCTCCCGGCTTTTGTCACAGATAGTATCACAACAATGACGGCAATATGCAATTTTAGCTGCAAACAGCCAAAGCTCATGGAATGGAATGCGCAAGATCTTCGAAGATCCTTCGTCGGCCGTCATCGGCACGATGACTTCAATCCAGTTGATGCCTCATTGTTGACAGTGAGCTCGGCAATTTCCTGATTCTTCGTCCTTTTTGTAATAGCCCTTTCACTACTTCACCACGTTCAATTTGCACTCCTCTTTGATCCTGATGTCAATGAGTGCACTGGTTGGTGGTGGTGAGTTATACGGCTTTTGATTCTTGCCACCTGATTGCAACACATCCAGCATGGTCCTGACCACCATCCCTGATGAACTACACGAACAATGGCCCGGCGGTGTCTGCTCCACAATGCAATGCAACACCGCGGTGAAGCTTCCTTCACCTTTCTCCACAATTTGTTCAATGACATTCGCCACGGCAATGCCATTTGCCACATCAACAAGCATTCACTGATTCACCATACACATCAGTCATCAGCAGCAATCATCACATCATTCTGATGACATTGGCACTGCTTCACTAATGGTTATTCTGCCACCACTCCATCCCAATGGACATCCCTGGATCATCCATTGGTTATCCAACCACATCTGGCCATCTTTCAACAATGGCTACCAGCATCAGCAGTGTGGTTGCAAAGAGAAAGCTTCAGTTGATCCTCTTGACAATATCCCAACTCAAATAACAGTCTCTCAACTTCCTCGACCACAACCTCAATGATCCCACTTGAGATCATTCACTCCCAAGAGCGACAAACTCTGAATGATGGACATCACAGCACATCAAAAAATTGACAAGCTTCACAAGTAGCACAATCAATCATCATCATCACCATCGGCCTCCTTGATTTCCACATTGAAAAATTTCACAAAAATAAAACAAACAAAGCTTACAAATATTTTTTCTCTCATTGGTCGGCGGCAACAACATCAATGATTCTCCTCCTCTCCCAAAATCAACCCATAGCATTTGGGCTTGAAGCATCACCTGGATGAGACAATGAGTCTTTAAAAAATAAAGCAA
>CAWAEU010000017.1:0-99989 GCA_963780975.1 uncultured Acidobacteriaceae bacterium
GAGCGTCATCGGGGCGACCGTACCACCGCCCGCCGACGGCGCGCTCGGGCCTCGCCCGACTCGCCACCGTCCCGGGCGCGCACCACGCCCACCCCCGAGGATCCCGCCATGCCCCCGATCGCCCGCGCTGCCCTGCTCGCCGCCGCCCTCACCACCTCCACGGCCCTCTCCGGTTGCCTGGCCGCCGCGGCCGGGACGGCCCTCGCCTTCGGCATCTACGCGTACGAGCAGGGCTAGCGGGCCTACGTCCCCGGCTCGCTGGACGATGCCTACGAGGCCACCCTCACCACCTTCGACGAGCTCGGTATGCCGCTCGTCCGGTGGTCCAGGGACGCCTTCGGCGCCCAGGTCGAGGCGAGGCAGGTGCACGGCCTGCGACGTGATCGTCGATTTGAGCAAGGAGTCGGGCCGCGTGACCCGGTGGGCATCCGCGCCGGGAGCCTCGGCGAGAGCGGAAGGCGCGGTGCATCCTGAAGCGGATAGAGAGACCTCTGACGTCGGCGACCGGCGTCGCGCTCACCCGATCGCCCTCGGTGAGCAGGGCTCGGCCCTCGGTCACCACCAGCATGCCGGCGGCGAGAGACGGGTCGACGAAGAGGCTGCCCCCGATCTCGCCGGCGACCGACACGGTGAGGGCACGCGCGGTCTCTCCTTCGAGGAAGAAGATGGTCGCCTTGTGCCCCGACCGAGGCCCCGGCGGCGGGGATCTCGGTCGCCGCCACGGGCGGGCCGAGGTCGATGCGGACCTCGGCCGTGGTGCCCACGGGGATGTGCCGGCCCGGGTCCGGAAGGTCGATCTCCTAGTGTACGGGTACGCGTCGAGGGATCGGCCGCAGGGGCGCGCCGGGAGACGACCCCTACGAGCTGTCCAGGGTCGCGGAGACCGAGATGCGCACCGGGGTCCGGGCGCGACCAGGGCGAAGTCGACCTCGGGGACGTCGGCCACGACCCGCAGCGTGCTCCGATCGACGACCGTGACCAGGACGCCCCCGGGCGCGCGAAGGCGCCCGGATAGACGGCGCGCCCGGAGACCTCGGTGAAGGGCGCGCGCAGGATACAGTCGTTCACCTCGAGCGTGCCTCGCGCGAGCCTGGCCTTCATGGCGTCGAGCTCGGCGGCGCCGGCGGCGCTGGCGGCGGCCTTCTTCTCCGCCTCGTTGGGCGACACGAAGTGGCCCGCGAGGAGGCTCTGGACGCGGGCCGATTCGCTGGCGAGCACCCGCTGCCGCGCGTCGACGGCCCGCGCGGCGCCGGCGACGTCCTGGCTCGCGGCGGTGGCGCTGCGGCAGTCGAGGGTCGCCAGCACCTCGCCGCGCAACACCCGCGCGCCGGCAGCACCAGCACCGTGTCGACGTAGGCCGATACGAGCTGCGGCCCCACGCCGCGGTGAGCCAGGGCTCGAGCGTGCCCACGTACCTCCGCGTGGGCTGGAAGGTGCTCGCCCGGGCCAGGACGGTCGTCACGGGCTTGGCGGCTCGCGACGTGCGCGACCTCGTGTCCCCCGGACGCGGCCAGCCGGTAGGCGGCGCCTCCCCCGAGGAGCAGCGCGCCCAGCGCGACGAGGAGCCCCGGCCGAGGAGCGTCGCATGGGAGCCTCAGCTCGGGCTGCGGAGCACTTCGCGGACGGCGCGCCGGACCGAGGCCTGGACGCCGAGGGGGACGGCGGTTTCGCGGGTGGCGGCGCAGAGCGAGAGGGTGCGCTTGAGGCCGTCGCAGGCGGCGGTGCAGCGGGTGCAGCCGGCGACGTGGTGCTCCATCTGCTCGCAGAGGTGGGCGTCGACCTGCCCTTCGAGCCGGCGCGAGAACATGGCGAGGACGTCGGGGCAGCCGTGGGCCGGGGGCGGGTCGACGCCGACCATCGGGGCGAGCTTCTCGCGGACGGCGACGCGGGCGCGGTGGAGGCGGCTCTTCACCGCGTCGACGCCGATGCCCAGCGCCTCCGCGACCTCCGGGGCGCTCAGGCCCTCGACGTCGCGCAGCACCAGCACCTCGCGGTACGGGCGCGCGAGCGCGTCGATGGCGCGCTGCACGGCAGAGCCCAGCTCGCGACCCATCGCCGCTTCGTCGGGAGGGGGCCGCCGGATCGGGGACGTCGCGCGCCTCGTCGTCGGCGGAGGCGCCGGAGCCGCGCGCACCCGGCGGCGGCGCTGCTTGATGCAGAAGCTCCTGGCGATCGTGTAGAGCCAGGTCCCGACGGCCGCCTGGCCGCGGTACGAGGGGGAACCCCCTCGCAGCCGCCAGCATCGTCTCCTGGAGCACGTCGCGCGCGTCCTCCGGGTCCTTGCAGAGCCGGAGACCGAAGCGGTAGATGGAGCCCTCGTAGCGGGCCAGGAGCGCCCCGATTGCCGCGGCCTCCCCCCGCTGTGCGGCCGCGACAGCTCGGCCTCGTGGTCCGCTCCCGCGGGGTTGTCCTTACGTTCCGCGCGATCCATCCGAGCCTGGGTCTACCCGAAAGGGCGCCCGGCGTCGCCTCCTCAGAACCAGGAGCGGCGCTTCGGCTCGGCGCGGACGGGTGCCTCGCGTGGGGGCGACGCCCCTCGCGGCACTTGCAGCGCTGGTCCCTGGGGACGTCGCCAGGACCATCTCCACGTGAGCGCCGCACCCCGAGTACGTCGCACGGGGACCCACCGCTTGACTAAAGGGCAACTTCCCAGAGAAAGCTGCGGTAACAACTTAGCAATTCCATCTCCAATCCAAAGTGAACTAAATCACTAACTTTGGAGACTCGGAAGGAAAACTCTGCAAGTTTTTGCGCAGCAAAAAGGGAATAGATTTACCTAGGCGGTCCCATTGTTGCCTGCCCTCCCTGGCGATTCCGAGGGATGACGGCGTTCTTGTGGTTTCTCGCAATTCGGTCTAGGACGGGAAGAGGGTGCCGGAAAATTCTGGGGGTGGGGCGAAGCGGGGACGGCGGCGCGGGGGGATGGGGACTGGCGAGGAGAGCAGGCCGGCGATTTCTGCTTCAGCTCAGTGCGGGCATTGCCGATGGTAGCGGCTGCGGCATTGAGGCGCTGGGCGGGTCACTGCCGGGGAGCGGCAGGCGGGAATTGGGAATCGTGAACGGGGGCGCGGTGCGGGGTTAGCTGCGGGGCCGGCTGCGGGCCGGGGCGGCGGTGGACTTGCTCAAGCACCTGCGGGCGCCGGCGAGTGTAGCCTTCGGCGTGGACCAGGCGCTTGATCTCCAGCGCCAATTCCACGTCGCGGCGGCGATAAAGCCGCTGTCCGGTTCCGCTCTTGTTGGGTTTCAACAGCGGAAACTGCGACTCCCAAAAGCGAAGCACGTAGGTCTCCACGCCGCACAGTTCCGCCACATCGCCAATTTTGAAGTAAAGCCGGTCCGGGATGCGGTGGCGGGTCGAAGGCGCGCTTTTGGGAGAGTTGCGTGGGCATAGGGATAGCGGGGAGGGCCGAAAAGGGCGTACACCTCGCTCTAAGCGCAGTATAGGGCACATTTTGCATCAATTGTGAAGCTAATGGTGGAGAGGCGATTTATGCGAATAGTGGTCAGGGACCTGGTTAGGCAGAGGGGTCGGGCGGACAGGCCGGAGAGGTTCCGGCCCGGATTGGTTATGCGCTTTCAAGGGCGGGTGATGGGGGTGCGAGCGGGCGATTTGGGTGGCGCGGCGCGGAGATATTGGGGCGGCCAACTGGCTGGTTCGCCGAGCGCGGCCGCTGCGCGGAGGGGCCAGTAAGGGTGGTTGAGGAACTCGCGGCCGAGGAGGACGAGATCGGCATCGCCTTAGCTCGATGATGTTGGCCTGGGCGGAGGCGGTAATAAGGCCTACGGCGGCGGTGGGTAAGGGGCTTCGCGGCGGATTCTAGAGGCAAACTCGACCTGGTAACCGGGGCCGACGGGAATCTTGGCATTGGGGACGAGGCCGCCGGAGGAGACGTCGACCAGATCTACGCCCTGGTCGCGGAGAAGGGGGCTAGTTGGACGGAATCGTCGACAGACCAGCCACCCTCACCCAGTCCGTGGCGGAGATGCGGACGAAGATGGGTAGGTGGGCGGGCCATGTGTTGCGGACGGTGCACGACTTCAAGGACGAGGCGGGTGCGGTTTTGAAAGCTGCCGCCGAAGGCATCGGTGCGCTGGTTGGAGAGCGGGGAGAGGAACTGGTGGAGTAGGTAGCCGTGGGCGGCGTGGATCTCGACAAAGTCGAATCCAGCGGTGATGGCGCGGAGGGCTGCCTGACGAAAGGCTTCGACTACGGCGTCGATGCCGGGCTGATCGAGAGATTGAGGGACGGCGTAGGTGGGGGAAAAGGCGAGAGCGCTAGGTGCGACCGGCTGCCAGCCGCCTTCAGCGGGCAGGAAAAGACGGTCACCGATTTGAGGCGGAGCCATGCTCGCCTTTCGGCCGGCGTGGGCGAGTTGAATGCCTGCACGGGCACCTTGGGAGTGGAGAAAGGAGGCGATCCGCGCGAACGCGGGAATGTGCGCGTCTTTCCAGATGCCTAGGTCGGCTGGAGAGATGCGGCCTTCGGGGACGACGGCGGAGGCTTCAAGGATGACCAGGCCGGCGCCTCCCTGCGCGCGGCTGCCCAGGTGGACCAGATGCCAGTCGGTGGCGAAGCCGTCTTGCGAAGAGTATTGACACATGGGCGAGACGCCGATGCGATTGGGGAAAACGAGAGAGCGCAAGTGAAAGGGAGAAAAAAGAGGGTGGGCCATAAGTGAATGGATGCTGATGAAGGGTCGCAGATGCAAAGCAGATGGATTGAGCAATCTCGCGATAGGGGTTATCGGTCAAGGCCTGGGGAGCAGGATTCGAGCATGGTGGTGACGAGGGCGATGGGAAGGCCTACTACGTTGAAATAATCGCCTTCAATGCGAGGAATCCAGCGGGCGGCGCGACCCTGAATGGCGTAGGCGCCTGCTTTGTCCATGGGCTCGCCGGTGGCGATGTAGGCTGCGATCTCTTGGTCAGAGAGGGTGAGGAATTTTACGGCGGTGGCTTCAGAGGCTACTTGCGTGCGCTCGGCGGTGACCAGGGCTACTCCGGTGATGACGCGATGGGTGCGGCCGGAGAGCAGGCGAAGCATGCGGGCGGCGTCGGCGGGGTTTTCAGGCTTGCCGAGAATTTGATTGTCGAGGGTAACCGTGGTATCTGCGCCAACCACCTGCGGTGGGGCGGGGCCTTTGGATGAGAATTCTGCGAAAACAGATTGGGCTTTTTCGCGGGCCAAACGGGTTACGTAAGAGATGGGATCTTCGTTGGGGTGGGGGTCTTCAGGGATGTGGGCGGGATGGACCTCAAAGGTGAAGCCGGCCTGGGCGAGGAGCTCGCGGCGGCGGGGAGATGCGGAGGCCAGGATGAGCATAGATTGATTATGCCGTGGATGGGCGTTGGGCGCTCATCCAGCGAGCGGTTTAGCCATATCTGGCATGGTGTCAACTTATGCGAGAATGCTGGAACTGGTTATGTTATTGAAAATGGGAGGAAAGGTGGTTCGGCGAGATTGCATGTAATTCCGGTGGAATTGGTTAAGCTTAGAACATTCAAAGCGAAATGATTCTATTACGGAGAGAGCATAGGGCTTTCCCGATCTTCTTCGGGTCATCACCGCGGGTTCGCGGGCGTAGAGAAGAAGACGAGGCTACAGCATTTTTTAAGAGCGCTAAAGGAGCGATTCCGGAATGGGTTGCTCCTTCTTCCTTTTTACGGACGCGAAACTCCGTGGAATGGTGGGCCGTGAATGGCGGAAAGATGGCTGCAAAGAAGCAGAGTAGGGAGAAGAAGAATGTGGAAGAGGATGAGACACGGGAGCAAACGACGGCGGAGAAGACACTCGTGTTCCGGATGCGATTTGGACTGTGCGATGTGCGAGGTGAACGGGGCAAAGACTCTGCGCCGGGCGGCGTGCAGGACCTTAAAGCAGGAAAGCGATGAGATTACGAGATCACTGGTGACAAAAGGCGAAGAAAGGCGACGCAAATAGCACAAAACTTTTACTCATGCTGACAGAGTCGCAACCGGCGAAAGAAGGCGCCAAGAAGACGAAACATGGTGGGAAAACGGCACAGGCGCTGGCGGAAGAGCCGGAGTGGAGTGAAGAGGAGGTTGAAACATTTATGCAACCGGGGACCGGGAGCCGGGAACCGGAAGATTGATGGAAATTGGCAAGCATCTTTATGGGGCATCGGCAGCGTCATGAAGAGGCTGGCAGGGTCACCCGGCAGGCAAGTATCGCTTGCCGGGTGACCGAATTTGCCGTAGACCGCGAGAATGGAATCAAGCCACTCAACGGCGAGTGGCTTTTGCGGAGCAGTGAAATTGGAGAGCCGCAGCG
Source organism: uncultured Acidobacteriaceae bacterium (assembly GCA_963780975.1). GTDB lineage: Bacteria > Acidobacteriota > Terriglobia > Terriglobales > Acidobacteriaceae > Telmatobacter. Next base: position 6,293 of record CAWAEU010000017.1, read on the forward strand.
GATTGACTGGCAGGGCGGTTTGTCAGGAAAACGATTTGGGCAGCAGAGCGGCGGAGAGAGATTAGCTCAACGCGCAATCGGACGAAAAGAAGGATGAGACACAGATGAAGCTCACAGGAATCGAGTGGACGGGCGCCGGTGGTCGGACGGGACAGGATCTGAAATTGGGACTGGGACTGTGCTTGTGCCTGATTTGGATTGCGTTGGGATGGTTGCCAATGCACAGGCGGTGAGCACGACGACGGTTCAGGGAACAGTGTACCTGGCCAACGGGCAACCAGGCTCAGGAACCCTGTTTGTGAGCTGGCCGGCGTTTACGACGGCGAGCGGCCAGGCGGTGGCAGCCGATAGCACAACGGTGACAATCGCCGCAGATGGATTTGTGAGCGTGAATCTGGCGCCGAACCTAGGGGCGACTCCGGCGGGGCTTTTTTACACGGCCGTTTACTACATGAGCGACGGCTCGACAAGCACCGAGTACTGGGTTGTGCCGGCGGCGGCGCAAGCGGCTCTGGCCCAGGTGCAGGCGCAGGTGATGCCGGCGGCACAGGCTGTGCAGGCAGTGAACAAGGCTTATGTAGACCAGTTGATTGCGACGTTGACGGAGACCACGGTGACGGAATCGGGCGGGACGATGACCGGTCCACTTTATTTGAGCGGGGACCCGACACAGCCATTGCAGGCGGCGGACAAACATTACGTTGATGAGAGCTTTGCCCTGGCAGTTCCGCTGGCTGGGGGGAATATGACCGGGCCGCTGACGACGCCGTCGGTGAACGGAGTGCAGTCGCCGCAATCGGTGAGCTCGCAAACGACTCTTCAGGAACCTGTGAGCACGGCGGGAACGAATGGAGCGGTCGAGATTCCGCCTACCTATGCGGGGACGGATGATTTTACAAATCCGAATGGGATTTATGTCGCGGATTTGCGGCCGACGGTCGCGCAGCAATATGAGCGCAGTGTAAAGGAATTTGGCGCGGTGTGCGATGGGGCGACGGACGATACCAGTGCGCTGCAGGCGGCGATTAACTATGCCCAGGCGCATGGGGTTTCGTTGACGATTCCGGCGGGGACGTGCAAGACGCATACGCTTAGCTGGCATGGGGAATCGATCGGCGGACTGGGTAAGCAGGTTTCGGGACTGATGGGATTTCCTGGGCAGGATGTGCTGGCTTCGGTAACGGACAGCACAAATCTGTTGAGTTATACGCGCATCCACGATCTGACGATTTATGTGGATCAGAGCGTGGATGCGTCCTGCTCGGCAGCGGAGGGACGCGCGCCGGCGGGAAGCTGCACGCTGAGCAGGCCGATGGAGAACAATTCGATTTTTTCGCCAGGCGGAAGCGGGCTGAGCGGGACGGTGGGAACGGGCGCTGCGTGGTCAGTGGGCAATTGCGCGATAGCGATGCCTGCGGCGACGGGAGAGGGTGGAAACGGGCTGCAAGTCGCGGAGATTGAGAACCTGGAGATTGTTGCGACCGGCGTGGACCCGATGGCGGCGCAATATCCGGGGGCACACTCGACGCATACTTGCGGACTCTACCTAGCGCAGTGGCCGCTGTGGAGCGAGTTCCGGAATATTGATATTCGCGGCCTGAATACGGGCATTGCGATGCCAGCGTTGCCGGTGGCTACGCCGACGGGACTGACGGCGGACTCGAATCGCTGGCAGAACCTTACGATTCAGGCTACGCACGGATTTACTGCTGCGGCGGGATCGAACAACGTGCTGGATAACGTGGTGGAGAAGGCGGGGAATTCCGCGGCGACCGGCGAGCCCCCAACGGGGCTGGTGCTTGACCTGGTGGAACCGAGCAGGGCTGGACAGTGCGCAATGGGGTGGTGCTGCCGTCGTGGAACGTGGTGCAGCCGGCACTGACGGTGACGGCCGCGGGTGGTGCTGTGACGGCTGTAAGCGTTGGCTCGGAGCACGGATTGGGATTCGATCCGTATGGGACGCAGGTCCCGATTGCGTTCAGCGGGAGCTGCACGGCGACGGCTACAGCGGGCGTAAATAGCAAATGGGTCGATTGGGACGGTCAGTGTTACCTCAGGCGGGGTGGGTTGCTCGGGGACGACGACGGCGAGCGTGAACACGGCCGGAAATTGGGATACGGCTGCGGCGGTGAACCTGATCGGCGGACAGAATATGACGTTCTTTGCTGGGGACCTGCTGAAGGGCAACGGTGGTTACACCGTTTGGAATGCGGGAGGGTCACAGAGTTATGGAACGCAGTTAGACGGAGGCGGGGGAACATTGCCTGGCGGCGGGAGTTATGGGGCACTTGTTCTTAATAACACAGCTGGGTAGCGCTTACCAGGTGGATCAGTATCCCGGCGTGGACTTTGGAGCCAAGTTACAAGCTTGCCTGGGGACACTCAGCTCGAGTTATGGTGGAACCTGTGACGCGCGGAACTTTACCGGAACACAGTCGATGGGGTCGAATTTGACGATTTCGACAGCGAATGCGACTGTGCTGCTGCCTTGCGCCACGATTTCGACGGCTAACCAGATTATTGTTACCGCGGGAACGAGGAATGTAACGCTACGCGGCTGCGCACTGCGGGGAGCCAGCACAGCCAGCGGAAGCCAGGGTGGAACGGTCTTTCTGTATTCGGGAACGGCCGCGATGGTGCAGGTAGGCGACCCAACTTATGCCGCGGATACAACCGGATTTCACTTGGACGATGCGGTGATCAATACAACCGCTGCAAGCAGTGCAACCACGCAGGGACTCATTGCTTATCGCACGCAAGAGATGGATATGGAAGGGCTCTATTTCCTGGGTAACTCGAATCAGACGGGCATGACTCTGGACGGGACAGGGAATTATGCGGGCGGAAGTTTCTTTGGCGATCAGTTTGGGGGGTTCCAGACGGCGGTAAATGCGATTGGGCACCAGATTTCTAATTCAGCAACGACGGATTGGATGAATGCGAGCACATTTGTAAGGTTGCACATCGATTGCCCGACCAGCAACGGTAACCCAATCAGCGGCACTTATGGAATCAATCTGCAGCAGGGAGATGGAAATACATTTACCGGCGGCGACGTTGAGAATTGCTCGACGGCTCTGCACCTGGGGGCGAACGCGCAGAACAATACGATTGTTGGGCTGCGGAATGAGAACTCGACTAACCAGGTGGTTGCGGATGCAGGCAGTTCTTACAACGACTGGATGACCGGCGGGACAATGTTCACCGGTCAACTGACGGACAACGGGACGCGGAATAGTTTTCTGGATACCTTTCATCGTAGCTTCAACGGAATGAATGGAGATTGGTACGGAAGCCAGAAAGACGCTACGGTTACCAATCACTTCCGGCTCGGAATTGGCGCGGGGAACGAGCGCGGGATGCTGAACGAGATCCAGACGGATTATGGATATCGTTGGCTGGAGGGGTATTCAGATGCAACGGCTGGCGAGCAGTTTTATCAGATCCAGGATCTATTGAACGATGTGTACCGGCTATCGATCGGGCAGTATAACAACGGGCAGTCGAGTACTAACAACCAGACGGTGATCAATGCGGCCGGAACGGGCGCGGTGGTGCTAAACGGCTCGACTAACTCGGGGACTGGAGGCGTGATTATCGGATCGGGCGGCGCGACGGAGTCCACCGTCGCCACGATCAATAATGCAGGGAACGCGCAGTTCGCCGGGACTCTGCAAGTGGGCGGAACCTCAACGTTTATCAACACGGCGACCGTGAAGAACCAGCTGGATGCGGAGATCGACGACATCCTGTGGGCTGGATTGACGACCAGCCAGAAAGAATCCCTTATTTACAAGGACTGGAACGGCAATAGCCAGTGGTACATGGTGAAGGATCAGTACAATAACTGGGCGCTTAACTCGGCGACGGGCAACTTGGACAGCTTTAAGGCATACCAGAGCACCAACGGCGGTGACACTTACATCGATGCCTTAGACTCTTCGGGAGTGGTGCGCATCAACTATGAAACGGGATCGGGTACGGGTTTTAAAGTTTACGGACGTAGTAGCAGCTCTTTGTATGCAAGCTTTACGGGAACAACGTCAATTATGTTTCCAGGGCTAGCGGCAAGCAGCGGTCACTACTGTCTGCAAATCGATAACTCGGGGTATGTGACCAATACCGGATCAGCCTGCGAAACAGGATCAGGGTCCGGCGGCAGCGGCACAGTCAACTCAGGAAATGCCGGACAGATCGCGTATTACACTGCCACCGGAACAGCGGTTGGAGGCATGAATGCAGTTCCAGTTACGGCGGGCGGCACAGGGGCTGCAACCGCAGCCGCAGCACTGGCGAATCTGGGTGGCGCGCCTTTGGCGAGTCCGACTTTTACCGGTTCGCCTACTGTTCCCGGGTATCTGACGACATCGAACGCAACCAGTACTTATGCAGGGCTGGCCGGCGCAGCCTTTACAGGCGCAATTTCAGCTCCAACGACCAACGGCCATCAGACTGTGGGGCCAGCTACGGGGACGGATGCGGCTATGATTCAGGCCGCAATCACGGCGGCGGGGCCAAACGGAACAATAGACCTCATGCCGGGACAAATGTACGTGGTCAATACAACGATAATCGACTCCAAAAACTATGTCGTTCTAAACTTCCATGGCGCAGGGATCAAATGCATGACCACTTCAGATTGTATTCAAGTAACTGGAACGGGGGATACAATCAACCAGCCCATACTCATCCCAGGAACAGCAAGTACGGGGTCAGCAATACAAGATGCCGGGTGGGCATTGACCATCAACGGCGGAGGCGTGGTACAACTCGCTGGAAATAGCCCTGGTAACGGTCAGTATTGGTATCACGTTATTCAGGTTGACGGCGATGAAGTCTTTGGCATGAGCAACTGGAATGGGCAAGCTAACGGCGCAGCGTTTGGCGGATCGCAATCTTCAGCCCAAGCAGTCACGCGATGCGACTCCACCTTCTGCGGATCAGCCCTTTATAATCCTCCCAATAATGCGGGTATTGCCACACTCAACAACGTCGCTCTGACAATGGGATGCTCTGGAAACTCTATTGATTGGGAGGGCGGCAACACGCTTTACCTGAACAATGTCACACTCCAAAGCTACAATCAATTTGGTATGTTAGTGCTTCACAATGGGGCTGGGGCAGGTACGGTGGTAGGAAATGGAGTGTACGTATCCCCGACTACATGCACAGGGATTATCGGCACAGTGGGAAATCCCATGCTAAATGGGGCGCAGGGCGGGACTGCAATTGTGGCTGGAGCAGGGGTAAACATAACTCTGAATAACTCTAACGCACCCGGAGCGGGAGGCAACGGCGTAACGGCGGTCACCTGCACCACTTCACCATGCACGGAAAACTTCGGCTACTATGTGGTTATTCACCAAGGAACCTCCTTTACATCTGTAACTAAACCGTTGTTTCTAGGAATAACTGGAGCGGCGGTCAATTCCTCATTTGCCGGAAGCAGCGTGACTGTAGTTGCGCCGACCAGCCCCAACTCAGGGGATACTTGCGATTTCCTGGCAGTCGATCAGACTTCAACTCAATCAGGGCCAATCTTCGGAAGCACGAATACCTACGCAATTACAGGGCAACAAGGTGTGGCTTGCGGCCCTGGCGCGGGGACGTATGTGACTTTCACTGATACGGGGGCGCGTAGTTCTTACGCGTGGCCTGCCGGACCGTCTAACGTGCCCAGCACCTATGGGGTTACGCTTGGGCTAAACGGATGGTTTGCAGTATCTATGATCTTAAATGGGACTAATACCGGCTATTCGACCTATACAGGTCCATGTCCAGTTGCAGGAGGAATCATAGTTCCATCGTACACTAGCTCATTTGGACAGCCTTATGTAACATGCACAAACAGCACACTGGATGGATTCTCTGGAAATAGCTACGGCAATACAGCGGGAGTTATAAACCGGCGTTCTGGGCTAAATGCTCAGACATTCGCGCCTTCCGCCATAATCACGCCGGCGTGGTATAAATACACCGCGCCAGGTCTGAAGGGATTGTACAACTTAGGACCAAACGATAGCGGTTGGGCGTGGCAAGGAGGGCCGACCTGCTTCTTCACATTCATCGACAGCAATCCTTGGAAGACAGAGGCATTGCCGGGAAACAGGCCAACATGGGATGCGGGGGATACTGCGGCATGTGTAGATCAGGCTACTGCTGGATTGGCATTCATGGACTCCACCTCGATCAGCCAATACATCAACCATGTGCCTGACAATGCGAACTACCTTGAGCGCCTGACTTCGACGGCCAAGACCTTTACGGTGCCGGTAGCCGCTCCTGGTTTTACGCTGAACGGGGGGACGGAATGGAGCAGCTCAAGCAGCGCCAATTCGCAGGTGGTGACGTGTCAACCGGGAGGAACCGGCACGCAGGTATGTGATGCATCCGGCGCGTGGATTTCTCCGGGGAGCGGCGGAACGGTGACCAGTATTGCCACAACCGGTCCGGTTACCGGTGGTCCAATCACCGCCATGGGAAGCATTGCCTGCCCGACGTGCCTGGTAGCCGCTGTGAATCCGGCACAGGGTTTGATGAGAGTTGCTGGCGGGACGCAAACGGCAACCGGCGCGGAGCTAAGCGGCGATGCGATCACCAACGGGTCCAACGCAGTCACAGTAAGGGGAATCAACGGGACCGCGCTCTCCGGGCTTGCCACCGGACTGCTTTACAACACAACCTCCACCGGAGTTCCGTCGATTGCAACATCGGCCCAGGTTCAAAGCGCGATTGGCGCCAGTGTTTACGATGCTTTCGGGGCCGCATCCGGTCTCCTGTCGGGAACGGAGACTGTAAGCGGAGCATGGACCTTTAACAATGGAACTTTGAAACTGGCCGGCTCAACGAGTGGAACCACGGTCATTGAAACTGCCGCAACCGGCGGAGGCATCGACGTACTTCCGGCAGCGGTAAATAGTCCGGCCAGAATTCCTCAGGTGATCTTTGCGGGAACCATTGCTCTGGCCACTAACACTATCCCTTCAGGCGCGTGTCAGACGGTAACCGCTGGATCCGTAAACAGCGTGGCGGCAACGAATGTAGCGACCACCGACATTATCGACTGGACGCCACAGGTGAGCTTACAGAGCGTTAGCGGATATCAGGCTTCAATTTCGGGAGGTTTAAGCATCGATACTTATCCGACAGCCAGCTACATCAATGTGAACGTCTGTAACTGGACGGGCGCAACCGTAACTCCCGGCGCTGTGTCGCTGAATGTGAGGGTCATACGATGAAGCAGATCATCACAATTTGCATGTCGTTTTTGGCGTGGGCACTGCCGGTGTATGCGATACCTATGCAGACGTATCCTGCGCCGGGGCCGGGCCGGAACGCTAACACGCCGAGAATCAGGAATAGCAATCTTACCACCGGCACCACTACACCGTTGGCTGTAAGCATGCCAAGCGGGGCGCAAGTGGGCGATCTAACGGTTTGTGTTGTAGCGGCAGAAAACACCATTACCACAACGCCTACAGGTTGGACCCTGGTGCATGCAGCCAGTCAGTCGTACTATAACCAGGCATTCGAGTATAAGACATTAACCTCTGCAGATATTAGTGGAGGGGCATCGTTCCCCACCACTATTACCGGTGGAGACATCATTGTTGTATGTATCGACTTCTCCAATGACGGAGCGGGCTATACAACGGGCAATTATGCGTCTACCGGAAATCCAACGAGTACGGCAACATCGATGACTGCGCCGACATTGGCTTCGGGCGGGTCACCACAGGCGGGAGACATTGTTATATGGGCAGCAGCGAATCGCGCTAATGGGACAAACAGTTTGAGCAGGGGGACTCTGCTGCAGGCCGGAACCGTGGGTTCGGCGGACTCTTTGGCAGTGTATTACGAAGTTCTGGCCCCAGGCTTCTCCACAACGGTTACCTACTACTACCCTGGCAACTACAATCCCGAGGGCAATTATTCCGGCTGGATGGACATCTCGAAGTAAGGGCAGCTGACGGGAAGCGTGAAACACCGCGGAAGAGTTATTCCAGCGGGGAGTAACAACGGGCGGGCACTTACGAAGTGCTTAGAACGTGTTTCATAATTGGTCCTGGGATTTCTGTTGCGATCCCTCATGGTCTTTCAGCACCTTCTCGGCACGACTGAAGCCCTGACTTGATACAAAGCTGGTTTATGAAACAAGTTCTTAAACCTACAGAGGGGAGCCGGTAGGCCGGCTTTTCACCTCCGGTTGCGCGTTATTCAGAGGTAATTCGGCAAGAGGCGCGGCGGAGATCCCCTTGACTCAGTGCTTGTCTTGGTAAGAGAATTCCGGGCGTGGATCATACATTGCTTAAGAGGCTTCTGGGAAGCGGGATTGTTGTTGCCATGCTGGCCCTGATCATCGCCGGATTGCAATTCTACGGGGTCATTAATATGGCGCTAGGAAGATCATGTTTTCTGGCTGTTTTGTCAATTGGCGTTGCAGGAATCGTGTTTTCAGAATGGGTTTGGAAACAGAATATCTGGCTGAAGATTGCAGTCGGATTTGTTGCTTCTCTCGTCTTAGGGATTGGCATCTTTTGGCTTGATACATGGGCAAAAACACATGGATCAGAACAATCGACCGCGGCGGCAATGCCAGCCAGTCCTCCTGCGTCAAGCCCCATACCATTTACTCCTCCCGCGACCATAACTCAATCCACGCCGGAAAATGTGCCTCCATCAAGTAACAAACATCCGAGGCTGGCACAAGGGACTCCAGACACAATATCTCCGAGACCGGAGCCTAGCCGTGGAACATCTGTTTCAGTCAATACGCCGGCCGCCCAACAGACTTGTATAGGAAGCAACTGCATCAATGGACCAAATTTCGGTAACCCAACAGTAAACAATTTTGCTCCTCCTCAACGCACATTAACTGATCCAGAAAAAGGGAAATTTGCTGCGCTTGTATCCGCTCTTCCGGCAGATATACGAATAGGAGTTCATTGTGTTGGAACGGATGAAGCGGCTCAATATGGATGGCAATTTTCCCAAGCAATACCGAAGGATCATTGGGCGTTTTATGAAAAGAGTGTAATACCACCTAGCACTGGAGAGGAGGGAGTTTATTTTTTGGTCAATAAGGGAGACAAAGATTTAGCCGAGAATCTCATCAGACAGCTTGTATCAGTGGGAATGGAAATGGACCCCATTCCGACCGTTGCGGCAAATATTCCGAAAGGAACCCTGTGGTTGCATATCGGCCAGATGGCAAAAAAATGAAAATGAGCTGTTTAGGTCTACCAAGAAGCAACAGCAGGCAAATCATTCTCTGCTTTCTTTAGGCCACAATGGAAACAGCGTCGAGTTCCGCGGGAAATCTGCTGACGATATTACGCACATAGCCGAAACGGGGGAATGGTGACAGACGCAGAGGAAGGATTCGCGGCCGCGCCGCGGGCGTTGGAGGTGTGCCTGGAGGGTCTGGACAGGAAGGGACTGGAGGGGTATGGGAGAATTTTTGACCAGCGTCCGGCCAGCCTTCGGGGACGGACAGTCGGGATGGCGCTGGGGGAGAAACTGCTGCGCGTGAGAACCCGCGCGGGAAGGCCTGCCCAGCTGCGGGCGAATGCGGTGCAAAAGGCATTTGAAATGCGGCGGGGCGAGCGGAATATTGTGCTGAAGGCTCGGCAGATGGGTTTGACGACCTGGGCTGCGGCGCGGTTTTTTTTGAGGACCATTACCCACCCGGGGACGCTGACGTTGCAGGTCGCGCATACGCAGGAGGCAGCGGAAGAGATCTTCCAGATCGTGCACCGGTTTGTGGATTGGCTTCCGGAGGAGTTACGGGGGGGACCGCTGACGACTTCGCGGACGAATGTGCGGCAGATTGTATTTCCGGAGATCGATGCCCAGTACCGTGTGGTTTCGGCGGGAGACAGGAACGCGGGTCGCGGTTTGACGGTTCAGAATCTGCACTGCTCGGAGCTGGCGCGCTGGCCGGGAGACGCGGCGGAGACGCTGGCTGGGTTGCGGGCTGCGATGGCGCCTGGGGCGGAGCTGATTCTGGAATCGACGCCGGACGGGGTGGGCGGATGTTTTTACGAGGAATGGCAGAAGGCCGATGAGACGGGGATGGTAAAGCATTTCTTTCCCTGGTGGAGCGAGCGGCTCTATCGGGCCACAGCGGTGGAAGAGGCCAGCCTGACGGATGAGGAACGGACGCTGATGGGCCGGCACCGCCTGGATCTGGAACAGATTGGCTACCGGCGTCAGATTCGGGCGAATTTTCGCGGGCTTGCTGCGCAGGAGTATGCCGAGGACGATGAGAGCTGTTTTCTGGCTAGTGGAGATTCGATCTTTGATCTGGCGTCGATTGAGGCCCGGCTCAAGGAGGCGCCGGAGCCGGTGGAACGGCGACGGAACGGGGAGTTGGAGGTATGGCTGCCGGCGCTCGCGGGCAAACGATACATAGTTGCTGTGGATCCGGCTGGAGGGGGTAGCGAGGGTGATTACTCAGCCGCGCAGGTGCTGGATCTGGAGACGGGTTTGCAGTGCGCGGAGTTTGCCGGGCATATGGGCGGATTGGAGCTGGCTTGGCTTGTAACGAAGCTTGCGGCTGAGTATAACCAGGCCTGGTTAGTGGTGGAGAGGAACAACCACGGCAGCGGGATTTTGGCGCTGGCGGAGTCGGTTTGCAAATATGCGCGGATCTATACGCAAGGTCGGCGGCAGGGAGGACAGCTGGGGTGGTTGACGACTTCCTTAAGCCGGCCAGCGGCACTGGGGCGGCTGGATGCGGCGCTAGTGGAGCAGTCGGAACGCTTCCAGAGCAAGCGTCTGCTGGGCGAGTGCAGAAGTTTTGTTCGTTTACCCGACGGCAGGAGTGGAGCGCGGGCGGGGACGCACGACGACCGGGTGATGGCCATGGCCATCGGACTGGCGGCGCGGGCGGAGATGCTGGAGAAGCACAGCTCTTAGCTTAGAATTCAAATTAAGAATCAGGAAAAGGCGGGGAACGGGATTGGCGGTTCTGGCGGTGCAACAGATCCGGCGGATGCGGGGCGGTGCGCAGGGCCAGCTGATGCTGGCTGCGGATGGCCACATTTACGTTGTGAAGTTCCAGAACAACCCGCAACACATGCGGGTTCTGGCTAACGAGTTTCTGGCTTCACGGATCGCAACTGCGGTGGGGCTGATGGTGCCTGAGGTTGAATTGGTGGAGGTTTCAAGCTGGCTGGTGGAGAATACGGCGGAGCTGGAAATCGACCTGGGAAGGACGCGGGTGCGATGCCAGGCAGGGCTGCAATTCGGGTCGCGGTTTGTGGGCGGATTGATGCCGGGGCAGGTTGTGGATTACCTGCCCGAGGAGCAAATGGCCGAGGTGAGGAACCTGGGTGAGTTTGCAGGAATCCTGGCCCTGGACAAGTGGACCGGGAACGCCAACGGGCGGCAGGCGGTATTTACTCGCAGGCAGCGGGAACGGCGATACCGGGCGGTCTTCATCGATTTTGGGTATTGCTTTCACGCCGGGGAATGGCGGTTTGAGGATGCGCCGCTGCGCGGGGTTTACTACCGCAACGATGTGTACCGGCAGATTACCGGGTGGGAGTCCTTTGAGCCATGGCTGACGCGACTGGAGAACCTGGAGGCAGATACGGTATGGGCGGCGGCCAACGAGATTCCGCCGGAGTGGTATGGCGGTGATTTGAGCGAGATGGAAGCGCTGGTGGAGAAGCTGATGGTGCGGAGAGGCCGGATCCGGGAGCTGATTGAGGGGTTCGGGGAGTCGGACAGGAAGCCGTTTCCGAAATGGGGAGGGACGGGAAAAAGTTGGGAAGAAGTGTGGAAGGATACGCGGTGGGAGACTAGCATTGCGGGAAGGGTGAATTGAAAGGCGGCCTTTAGGGACTTAGGGACTAAGGGGCTAGGGACTAAGGATTGGAGATTAGGGACTAAGGGCTAAGGGCCAAGGTCTGAAAGCTAAAGGCTGAGAGCTTACAACGATGAACAGTGAAAGCCAGCGTCGGGCATGCGAGTTTCATCTGCTCCGGTATGTGCCGGATGCGGTGCGGAACGAGTATGTGCACATCGGGGTGATCCTGCGCGAGCAGGGCAGCCGCGATGCTGCCGAAGTGCGTTTTACCCGCGACTGGCGCCGGGTGCGCTGCCTCGATCCGGATGCGGACACCGTGCTGCTGGAGGGGATGGAGAGCGAGCTGCGCAGGCGCTTCCTTGCCGAGCCGGATGGCAACCTGATGCGCCTGCTGAATGAATCTCTTTCGCTGAGCGTGCAAATGACGGAGGCCAAGGCCTACCTGGCGGAGAGCCTTCCGGCGGGGATGGAAGAGCTGATGCGGCTCTATGTGGAACCGCCGCCGAGGGAACGGGTGCCGCGGCTTAGCGGACGCGCGGCGATTCAGGCAAGGATGCGGACGGAGTTCGAGCGGGCCGGGGTGTGGGAGCTGATGAGGAAGAGAATCGCAGCCGCGGAGTACACGCGGCCGGGGGATCCGCTGCGGATTGACGTGGGATACCGGCCGAATGGGTTGATACGCATGTTTCATGCCGTAAGCCTGGAGCCTGGCGTGGAGATGGCTAAAGTGCTGGCGTTTTCGTCGGCTGGATTGCACGCCGGCGTGGAGCGGGTGGAGAAGGCGCAGCTGGAGCTGACCGCGGTGATTGAGCCGGCGGCCAAGCTGGGAGCGACCGGCGAGGAGCCGGAACGGCTGGAGATGTACCGTTTTGGAGTGGAGACGATGGAAGAGCACCAGATCAGGGTGCTGACGACATCGGATCTTGGCCGGGTGGCGGAGACGGCGCGGCGGGAGCTGCGAGTGTGAAAGACAGGGGTCAGGGATCAGGGGTTAGGGATTAGTTTTTCGACTGTTGGTTTCTAACTGCGACGCCCTGAGTTCCTCAATCAAATTATCTTCAGATAGTTTGCAGATAATTAACTGTCTTTGCGGTAGGATCGAATTTGTTGAGAGATAGATGGAAGTTAGATGCTGTCAGTACATCACTGACTACTGATCGCAAATAACTGACAACTGACCACAGTAATCCAAGGCATGGCCCTTTCCGGGGCTGTGCCTTTTGTCTTTTGGGCTTCGAAAGAAGGAAGGTGCGCGTGAGGGTAGGAGAACAGTTGCGGGAGATATGGCGGCAGGCGACCCGCCACGGCGGGCAGGCCGGAAGTGGGCGGAAGACGGGGTTGCAGGCAGGCGCGGCCGACGCGGATGCGGAGCGAAAGACGCTGGCACTGCCGGCGATCCTGAGTCCGGTCCAGTTTCCGGGGCGCCTGCTGCCCAAGCCGACGCCGGTGAACCTGCGCCGGTTTGCTGAGACACCGGTGGTGCGCCGGGCGATCAACGTGATCAAGGATCGCATTGCGGCCATGGACTGGCAGGTGAGGGTGCGGCGCGGCGTTCGACCTGGCGAGGTAGCTGACGTCACAAGAAAGCTAACAGCTTTGCGCCGGACGCTGGAAGAGCCGAATGCAGTGGACAGCTTCAGAACCTTGATCGAGCAGGTGATCGAGGATGCGCTGACCGGCGGCTTCGGGGCGATCGAGATGGAGCCTACAGGCGACGGAGAACGGCCGGCGATGCTATGGGCGGTGGATGGGGCTTCGATCCGCATCAACGCGAAATGGGATGGCGGGAGTTCGAGTTTGTCTTCAACGATCTGAATGCGCGGGACGAGGAGACGGAACTGGCGGTGCAGGTGAAGCTTCTGCAAGCCGGTGTCCTGACGGCGAACGAGGTGCGGGCGATGCGGGGAATGGGGCCGCTGGGGCAGGAAATGCAGGGACTAGTTGTGAGGTTTCAATAGATTGTCCATCTGATCGGGACCTGTAAAGCTGGGTTTGCGAAGACTCAGTAATCCAGGAGACCAGATGGACTATCACAAGAATGCCCGAACAACAGTGTGGAGTCGAGAGCAGATGGCCAGACGGGTAATCGAGCAGGGATGCACGTTGGCGGCGGCTGCAGCCGCGGCCAACGTGAGTGCCAAGACGGCCAGCAAGTGGGTACGGCGCTATCGTGAACAGGGCGCAGCCGGGCTCGCGGATCGCACCTGCCGGCCGCACAGGCTGCACAGACCTACCCGGCCGGCGCAGGCGGAGCTGGTTGAGCAGTTGCGCCGTCAGCGCTGGACCGGCTTGCGTATCAGTCAACAGACCGGCCTGAGCCGTGCCACCGTCAGCCGTATTCTGCGCCGCCGCAAACTCAACCGCATGCGCGATCTGGAGCCGCGGCAGCCGGTCGAACGTTACGAGCATGAGCGGCCCGGCGATCTGTTGCACTTGGACATCAAGAAGCTCGGGCGCATCGTCAGGCCGGGCCATCGCGTCACCGGCAATCCGGCCGACCGCACCCGCCGCGTGGGTTGGGAATACGTTCACGTCGCCATCGACGACCACTCGCGCATCGCCTTCTCAGCCATCTTCGCCGATGAGAAGGCCGGCTCTACCGTGGCCTTCCTCCAGCAGGCTCTGGATTACTATGCACGCTTTGGCATCCGTTTCAAGGCTGTGCTCACCGACAACGGCCCGGCCTATCGTTCGCGCGCTTTTGCTGTGGCTTGCCGAACCCTGGGCCTCAAGCATCGCTTCACGAGGCCCTACACGCCACGCACCAACGGCAACGCCGAACGATTCATCCGCACCGCTCTACAGGAATGGGCCTACGTGCGCATTTATCAGAATTCAGAGGAAAGGGAATCCTCGCTCACGCCATGGATCCACGAATACAACTGGCACAGACCACATGCCAGCCTCAACCTCAACTCACCTATTAGTAGGGCAGGTATCGATCGGAACAATCTGTTGACACTTCACAACTAGGGACTAGGGAATAGGGACTAAGGGAATAGGGAATAGAAAATCCGGCTCCGTAAATAGAGCTAGATCTTCGAGTCCGGGGCTGCTCAATCCAACTCTGGCCTTAGTCCCTTAGTCCCTAGTCTTTGCGAAGCGGAGCGGAGCAAAAACATGCGATTGGAAGCGATGGCGGTAAAGATTCCTCACGTGGACGGGCACCCTAACCGGGTGCCGTTCGAGGGGGTATTGACGGTGGTGAACACGGCCAGCGACAAGGCGCCGGCGGGAGCGCGGGGGCATCGGGTGATGCTGACACGCGAGGCGGCGGAGAAGGCGCTGCCTTCGCTGCTGGGCATGGCGGTGGACTACCGGCCGGGATGGGACGGCCATGACGCGCGGCGCAAGATCGGGCTGTTGACCGAGGCGGATTTGATCGGGCAGCGGCTGGTGGTGCGCGGCTACCTTTATGCGCGGGATTTTCCCGAGGTGGCCGAAATGATTGAGGCGCAGTCGCCGAATGCGATGGGAATGAGTTACGAACTGGCCGATGCGCGGGTGGAAGATATGCGGGCTGAGGTATGGAAGCTGACCCGCGTGACTTTTACCGGGGCGGCGATCCTGCTGAGGGAGAAAGCGGCTTGTCAACTGTTAGCTGTGAGGGACTCAATGCAAAACGCGAAAGACTCGTTTTATATGGCGCTGCGCACGCGGCTGACGACGATCAATCCGAAGCGGACGATTTTGTTGCGCGGAACGGTGCGCCCGGAATTCTGGTGGAAGAAGCGGAAGCTCCCTTCAGCCAGCTTCCCAACGATGTGTTTGTGCTGCGCTGGCTGGGCCTGGGCGTGGATATGGATCTTGCGTCCACCATGGCGGCCGAGGAGTGCGAAATTCTCTATCAGACCTGCGGTACGCAGAGCTTTGGCGGGTTAGACCGCGGCCGGGCTATGAGCGAGATGGACGAGGAGTTGGTGGCGATGCTGCAACCCTTCTATACTCCCAAACTCAATTACACGGCCACGCCGCCGGCGGCGATGCTGACGCAGGTCTTCTGGGACGAGCCGGGATTTGCGCCGATTGTGACGCAGCGGGATCTGTTGAGCCGGTCGGCGAAGGTGATGGTTTACAGCTACCAGGAGCAGGGGGAGTAAATGGCGGCAAACTTGGTTTCGAGCTCCCGCGCCGGTGGCGAGGCGCGTGCGAGGATATTTTGCGCCCGTGAATCGGGCCACGCAGACGCCGGTGCTCTTCGATGCATCGGAGCAGGGCTCGTTTAATCTTGATGCTCCGCCGGCTCCGTGGATCAGCCTGGGCTGGATTCAGGATTTTACGCGCAAGCCGGCAAGCAAGACATCGCCGGTATTGACAGGCATTCCGGCGGCAACTCTGGAGCAGGTGCGCGAGACGCTTGAGGCGCAGGTGAGCTTCGAGTTTCTGAGCTGGACCAAACTGACCATGGCGCTGGCTACAGGCTCGCAGCACATGAACCTGCTGGCTGCGGCGAGCGGGGCAGCAGCGGCAGCGGATGGAGCACAGGCGGCCGCGGCGGTGATTCCGCAGACCGGATCGACAGCGACATTCGTAGCGCTGGCTTCGACGGACGCGGCTAAGTTTGCGGCCGGATCGATGATTGCGCTCGATGCGGATTACACCGGACAGACCGGTTTTGTAGGCTCGCCGGTTGCGGGCGCATATGTGCGGCAGGCGGTGACGGATGTGGATTATATTCGGCGCGTGACCTTCAATGTGGCATTGGTATCTCAGGTAAATTCTACTGGGCTTACTCTTGCCGAACCGCTGCTGGGGGCGCTCCAGCGGCAGGCGCCAAGTTACAGGCAGTTACTGGATTTGTTGATCGCGAAGGCGGAAGTTTCTATCAGGAATGGTCGGCGCTGTTTGTGATGCAGGGCAGCCAGGGAGAGAGAATCTTCTATTACTATCCGCGGCTTGCAGACCATGATCGGCGCGGAGGAAGCGGTTATTCCGCTGAGCGGCAAGAATCCAGAACGGGCAGTCGCGAGTGCTTCTCAAGGGACAATTTCTGGCGCTGCCGGTCACCGATCCACTGGATGGGGAACGCGTGGTGTGTTACAGGAGTTTCCTGCCCGCTGCCAACGCGCTGGTGTAAGTAAGAAACAGTCAGCAAGTTAGCGAGATAGCGAGTCAGCGAGAGACAATGAAAATTACAATTCAAGGGCAGGACTATACGGCTGCGCTCGATGGCGGCGCGGCCGTTGACGATCGAGCGCAAGCTGAACGAGCCTTCCATCTGCCAGTTAGTTTTGAGCCTGCCGGCAAACGGTAGCCTGGCGATGCCTTCCCGCAATCAATATCTAGCGGTAACGGGCGACGATGGCACACTCTACTTCACGGGTTATATCGCGGTAAGTCCGCTGCAAGAGTATGCCGGGACTGGCGATCGAAGGCCCGCGCTATCGGATTGCGATTCAAGCCGTAAGCGACGAACTGCTGCTTGACCAGTTATTGATGCCGCCCAGCTCCGGCGCGACCGGCGAAACAGCCGGGGCGCTGATGACCAACCTTGTAACTCAATCCGGTTCGGCGGGGCTCTCCACGCAAGGGCTTTCGCTAACTACGCCGGTAAGTAACTTTGTTCCCGAGCCGGGAGCTTCGTGGAGCGAGAGCGCCGGGCAAGTGGCAAGCCAGGCACGGGCTGCGTATCGTGCGGTCAACGGCGCGCTGACCGTCTCCAGCGTGCCCGGTACGGTGCATCCGCTGAATGAGACCGACGGCAGCCTGAACCTGGCGGCCCTTGCATTCACTGCCAGCGTCAAGCGCGCGCTGGCGAACGATGTGACGGTTTGCGGCGAGCATGAGCCGGTGGCCTACGTTACCGAGTACTTTCTGGGTGACGGAACTACAACCATTTCTATCTGGCTGCAGGATCCGTACTTTCCCGCTCGCTTCAAAGTCCACCATCATCAGCGAGCTCTTCAACGAGCCGGAAATCAATCACGCAAGTTTGGTGCAACTCAAGCGGCAGCGGCTACCTCTCACTGGGCACGGGCGGATTGGTGATGGATGGCGGCAACGGCATCGACGGCGAAACGTTGCTGACCTGGCTCAATCCGGTAGAGATGGGCGGAACGCTGCTGCTGGAGGCCGTTGGCGTAACTCTTTCGCCGGGCAGCACGGGAGTTCTGGCCGGATTATTTATCGGCCTTGAGACGCAGGCCTCCTGCATTGCGGGTTTTCAGGCGACGGCGCAGACAGGGCACCGGGCGCAGTTAGCTGCAGCCTATGATTTCGGGGGCGCCGTCGGGAACGGCCTATCCGATCAATCCGGCCAACCAATATACGCTGCGCGTGCGTGCGCATTGCCCGGAGCATGAGCGGTCGCTGGCTATCTATCGCTCCTTTGGAGATAGCGGGGCAATTGCCTGCGGCGGGCAGTCGATCCTCAGTCCGGGCAAGCTGCAACTGGAGATTCAGGAGTTTGTCAATGGCGTGGGCGGAACGCCGGTAACGCTCTATGACGGCGCGATCGCCAATCTGCCCGGCGCGTGCATGGTGGTGGCGGCCAGCAGCATCAACCTGATCGGAACCATGCGCGCCATCAACCTGACCAATCTTGGATCGGGATGGGTGGTGAGCACGCCGCCCAGCGGCGGGCCTTATACGCGGCGGATTGGCACGACAGCCGAGGCGGCCGAGTGCCACCTTGGAGCGCACCGGCAAGTTGGTTTTTTATACCGGGTTTGCGCCGGTGGCCGGCGAGCAGATTGCGGTGAGCTATCGCACGGTTGGCCGGGCTGTGGGGCGAGCGGTGAATGCCGCCAGCCAGGCGGCGCTGGCGCAGGCCGGATCGCCCGCCGGTGGCCGCGTGGATTGGCTCGGTCACCAATCCTCCGGCGCGCAGTTCCGCTGATTGCCTCAATGCGGCGCTGGCGATGGAGCAGGCCGCGGCCAGCGTGAGCGCGCTGTGGAGCGGCACTTACAAAGGGAACAGGACGAGCTTTGCCAGCGATGTTTGGCCGGGCGACGCGCTGCTGCTGAATGCGCCTTCGACTAACTTGAACGCGCAGGTGGTGGTGCGGACGGTGAAGGTGAGTTATCGCGCAAGTTATCCTGATCTAGGTGGAGTATGCGATCGCATTTGCCAATGACTGGGCCGACGATCTGGCTATCAAGACCAGCGCGACGGTGCCCGCCGATGCGTGGCTTCCGGCGGCGATCGCTCCCACCGTGCTGGCCAATCTGACCAGCCTCACGGTGACCACTCTGAATGGAACCACGGTGGCGATCAATACCGGCATAACTCCGCCCGCGGGTGGTGGGTTCGAAATTCGGCTGCGGGACTTTGCCTTCATGCCGGGCGAGGATCCGACGCTGGTGGTGCGGGCGACATTGCCGAATATGACCTTCTCTCGCATGACCGCCAACGACCGCTTCTATATCCGCATGTATGACGGCTCAACGCCGCCGAATTATTCGGAGTGGTCAACGGCATTGTTTATCAATTTGCCGCTGGGATCGTAAATGGCGGAATTATGTTGAGAAATTTCAGGAGCGGATGGAGCTTTGGCAAATGCGGATGATGAATGAATTCGAGGCGCAGGTGCTGAGCGATCTGTGCGTGCTCAAGGCGCAGATGACCGGTCTGATGGGCGACGGCAACGGCGGCCGCCTGGCCGACCTGGAGCGGCGCATGGAGCGGCACGAGCAGAACTGGCAGCGGGCCAAGGGATTTCTGGCGGCGGTCAGCGTGCTCTTTGCGGTGATTGAAGTGGCCATCGAGGCCTGGCACCGGCATTGAGTCGTTCAACGTAGAAGATCTGTCCGGCAGAGCCGCATAATTTCCGCTTTGGCCTGCTCATGGAATCCTTCGTATAATTAGACCTATGAGCGAACATGCATTGGTTGGCATAGTGATGGGCAGCAAGAGCGACTACGATGTGCTTCTGGCTGCGGTTGAGATTCTGAAGGCGCTTGAGATTCCCCACGAGGCGCGGGTATTGAGCGCGCATCGCACTCCCGATCAACTCTTTGAATACGTTGCCAAGTCGACGGCGCAAGGGATGCGGGTCTTCATCGCCGGAGCAGGCGGCGCGGCTCACCTGGCCGGCGTGATCGCCGCCAAGACGCTGGTTCCCGTGCTGGCTGTGCCCATTGCCTCCACGCCGCTCAACGGCCTGGACTCGCTGCTCGCCATGGTGCAGATGCCCAAGGGCGTTCCCGTGGCCACGCTGGCCATCGGCAAGCCCGGAGCAGCCAATGCCGCGCTTTTTGCCGCTGAGATTCTGGCTTTGAACGATGAGGCGCTCTACGAACGGCTGGCTGCGTGGAGAGCTGCGCGCGCGCAGGAAGTGCTGGAGTCGAAGCTGCCGGAGTAAGCATTCTTACTCGGTAAATTTACGGTCGTTTTTGAGGTTTCGATTGCCGATGCTATGCCGGCGCTAAGAACGATTGCACTCATGTTATCCGCGGTATAGGCTAAATCGTGAATAGTCTCTTGATGTTCGTGGCTATATATGAGAGTTTTGCCTGAAACAAACGAAGGTGTTCCCACTATCTTTCTCATTTCTGCCTCAGTCATACCTGGGTGAGCGCAAGAGGCAACTCTATTCCACCCTTGGATGGTGGAATCAGAACGCAACGTCGATCAGGGGTTTCATTTGAGGGCAATCGCCTCCACTGAAATCCCGTAAAAGCAGGTCCGTCAAGTTCGCCGCTTGTGAGCCAGAATATCCAAGGACCATCCTCATCGCTATCCATGTCGGCACAACCAGCCTTCGGAATCGCCGCCATCCCCGCGGTAGCCGAACTTTTGCAAAATGTTACTGAGCGGCTTCCAGTTCAGTCTTTTCGAGTACGATCTGGAAATTTGGAACCCGAAAATTTCCAATCATCGCTTTCGGAAGAGTTGAAGGGAGTTCCACTTGTGGCCAGTCAATCCTTGGTGGTGACCAGATCACCTTATTACTGCTGGTCATGCGACTGATCGTCCGGGCATAGAAGGCACAGATCAATGCCAATACAACGACAATGTTTTCAGGAGCCATTGAAGGCTTGCTTACCGCTCCAAGAATAAATATCCCGCAGGGGCTAAAGCCCAATATTCAATTTATCCATCTATGGCACGGCTAAAGCCGTGCCCTTGCAAATCAATGATGTTTTCGCAGTCTATATAGGCATTCGTTATTGTGCCGCACCTACTCTATCTTTTCTCCTTCGCCTGGGCCGGCGGTTGGCTTGCAATATCCTCTTGCGCAGCCGCAGCGACTTCGGCGTGACCTCGACCATCTCATCATCAGCGACAAACTCGATGGCTTGCTCCAGATTCAGAGTCTTACAGGGCACCAGGCGGATAGCTTCGTCGGCTGTCGAGGCGCGCATGTTGGTCATCTTCTTTTCGCGCACCACGTTCACGTCCAGGTCCTTGTCACGCGAGTGCTCGCCGATGATCATTCCCTCGTAG
This sequence comes from uncultured Acidobacteriaceae bacterium, assembly GCA_963780975.1. Taxonomy (GTDB): domain Bacteria; phylum Acidobacteriota; class Terriglobia; order Terriglobales; family Acidobacteriaceae; genus Telmatobacter. The sequence goes on from CAWAEU010000017.1 coordinate 27,496, forward strand.
ACCTCGACGCCCGCGCTTACAAACAAAATTCCGCGCTCCTGCAATCCGTTCAGCGCATAGGTGGTCGTCTGTCCCTGGCGGTCAGAGACCAGCGCGCCGGTGGGCCGCTGCGGAATCTCGCCCTGGTAGGGAATGTAGCCGTCGAAGAGCGCGTTCATCACAATGGTTCCGCGCGTCTCGGTGAGCATCTCGCTGCGCAGGCCGATGATGCCGCGGCTGGGCACGCGAAACTCCAGTCGCACGCGGCCTGAGCCGTGATTGTGCATCTTCGTCATCTCGCCTTTGCGCGGGCCGAGCTTTTCGATCACCGTGCCGGTGTACACCTCGGGCACGTCGATGGTCAGGTGCTCCACCGGCTCCATGCGCACGCCGTCCACCACCTTGGTGACGATCTCCGGCCGTCCGGCCATCAGCTCAAAGCTCTCGCGGCGCATCATCTCGATCAGAATCGCCAGTTGCAGTTCGCCGCGGCCCAGCACCTTGAAGCTGTCCGGCGAGCCGGTCTCTTCCACGCGAATCGAGACGTTGGTCAGCAGCTCTTTTTCCAGCCGCTCGCGCAGATTGCGGCTGGTCACGTACTGGCCTTCGCGCCCGGCAAAGGGCGAGTTGTTCACGCTGAATTGAATCGCAATGGTCGGCTCATCAATCACAATCAGCGGCAGCGGCGCGGGGTTTTCGACGCTGGTGATGGTCTCGCCGATAGTGATGCCTTCAACGCCCGCGACGGCCACAATATCGCCCATCGTGGTCTCGGTAGTCTCGATGCGCTTGAGGCCGCTGAAGGTAAAGAGTTTGGTGATGCGCGTCTTCATCAGCGTGCCGTCGCGCTTGGAGATGGTCACGTCGTCGCCGGCATGCAGCGTGCCCTGAAAGACGCGGCAGATGGCGATGCGGCCAAAGTAATCGGAGTAGTCGAGATTGGTGACCAGAATCTGCAGCGTGCCTTCCGCGTCGCCGGTGGCTGGCGGAATGGTGGAGACGATGCTCTCGAACAGCGGCTGCAGATCCACGCCGGGCTTGGCCAGATCGAGGGTCGCGGTGCCCGCCTTGGCCACCGCGTAGAGCACCGGAAAATCCAATTGCGACTCGTCGGCATCGAGGTCGATGAAAAGATCGTAAATTTCGTCCAGCACTTCCTGCGGGCGCGCATCGGGGCGGTCGATCTTGTTGATGACCACGATGGGCTTGAGCTTGGCTTCCAGAGCTTTGGCCAGCACATAGCGCGTCTGCGGCAGCGGCCCTTCGGCTGCATCCACCAGCAGCATCACGCCGTCCACCATCTTCAGCGCGCGTTCCACTTCGCCGCCAAAGTCGGCGTGGCCCGGCGTATCCACAATGTTGATCTTGCCGCCTTCAAAGACGATGGCCGTGTTCTTGGCCAGGATGGTGATGCCGCGCTCCCGCTCCAGCTCGTTCGAGTCCATCACCCGCTCGGCAACCTGCTCGTTGGCGCGGAATGTGCCGGACTGCCGCAGCATGGCGTCAACGAGGGTGGTCTTGCCGTGGTCAACATGGGCGATGATGGCGATATTGCGTATCGTCTGGGTCACAGGGGGACGTATTCCTTCTTCTTCTGGGTTCGGCCAAAGATGGCTATGGGGTTGGGGGCGAGAGAGAGCGAATCGCCGCACAATGCGGCAGTTTCTATTCTATCAGCAGTGCATTTATCGGGCTTGGACTGAGTTCATGAGCCTTGCCGGCGGCAATTTGAGCCTTGAGGATGCAGGATTCTTTTATTGGTACTATTGCTCTAAGCAGGCAGTCGTATTGAGCAATAAAAAAGTATTGCCCACGACTTCCCCGGCCCATTTTTTCGTGCAAGAATCGCCAGCGGACGCGTTCCTTCATTGAGGTCAAAACCATGCATAAAGGCAAAGCGGAGGGCACGAAGCTCCTATTGTTTCTCACTGTGAGCATGGCAGCCTTTGCCCTGGCGGGCCTTTTGTGCGGCAAGGCAGCCGCGCAGGCAGGCTGCATCACCACTCCAAGCGAATATGCCGTCGGCGGGTCAATCAGAGCTTGCCCGGTTGATGTTCCACCTGGACCGGCCCCCGCGCCGCATGGACCCACTCGCGGCCCAGGCATCCGCCCCGGCCCGCGTCAAAATTTCACGCCTGCGCCGCCCGACCCCGCCATTGCCGAAACCAATACGGGTGATAGTTTCTACAACGCCGGCAATTACACCGCCGCGCTCTACCATTACAAGCAGGCGCTGCTCGCACATCCCAACGACCAGTCTCTTCTCACCCGCATCGCCAATGCCGAGCAGCAAATCCAGAACGCCGAGCATAACCGGCAACTGGCTGAGGAAGCGGCCAAACGCCAGCGCGAAGCCCAGGCGCGGCTGGACTATGCGAACCAAACCACGCAATTGGCAAACAAATTTCAAAGCATTCTCGGTGAGGACTTCCAGGCCAGCTTCGACGGCAACCAGCAATCGGCGGTGCTGGCGGAGTCGTTGCCCGATGCGGGCCTTGACTTTACTCCTCCATCGCGCCCCATCGCTGCACCGCCCGCTGAAACCTCCGCTGACCTGAGCTTTACCAATCCCAACCCCGCTCCCTCCGCGGCCGACAAGCCGATTTTCTTTCCTCTGTTCAGGTCGCCCGTTGCTCCCAACAGCGCTCCGGCAAAGGTTCTGCTCGCACACCAAACTGAAGTGGAACAAATTGACGAGCAGATTCACAAAGCGCAGGAGGCGTTGCGCGGCCTGATTGAAAACAACAAGGCTGGAGGCGAGCAGCGCGAAGAGTGGGAGAAAGAGAGCGAAGAAGCCACCACAGACGCCGAGGGCCTGAGCATCAAGCTGGTCCTCGACCTTGCCGGAGGATTCAACGACGAGCTCACAGACGCGAGTGAGGAGGAGCGGGCCGAAGTTCTGAATAAGATACTCAACCGCGCTCCTGAAGATGCCAACAACCCTGAAGCCCAAACCCTTTACGCCATGATGGTCGACCGCAAAGAGCAACTTGAGCGGCAAGCTGAAAAACTGCGCCTCACCGGCAAGCTCAACGACCTGAGCGACAAAATTGAAAATGGAGACAAGCCCATCGACGAAAAAGCTCAATACGCCGTATGGATCGCCAATGCGCAAGCCGTCTGGGATACCGTCTCGCAGTCAAAAAAAGTGGAAGAGCTTAGCGGTCCCTGGGCTGACATACTCGACTCCGCCTACACAATTTATCGCCAGGCTGACAGCCTTGACCATCTGGCGCAAATTGAAAACAACAACGACAAGATTCTGGTGGCGCAGGCCAGCTTGCAACGGCTGATTAGGCAATTGGTGCTGAAGAAGCAGGCGGCCAAGGCACGCGCCGCCACACACCCAACTAAACCGGCAGCGGAGGCGCACCGATGAGCAGACCAGTTAGCGCATTGTGCGCAAGCCTTATCCCAATCGCAGCAGCCGCATTGTTGCTGGCCTCCGCATCTGCGCAGGGTCAAAGCGCGGCAGCCTACCACGCCTCGGCGGCTGGCCAAGCCGCTGAACAAAAGGGCCTGGCAGCGGCCAAGCGTTCTGACTTTGCCGAGGCCCGCGCGGATTTTCTCGCAGCTCGCGAAGCCGATCCTTACTGGCCTGAAAATCTCTACTATCTCGGCCTGGCAACCTCAAAGCAGCGCGGCCTTGAGTTATCGGCAGTTGCCTGGTTTGAGGCTTATCTCGCGCTCGAGCCCAAGTCGCCGCATGCCGATGCAATTCGCACAACAATCGTCCAACTGGTTGCAACCGGCCGCGACCACGCGGCCGTGCTCACCGGCGCCATGCAGCGCATGGCTGACGGATTTACCTCCGACGAGCTCGATGCTCGCAAGGCGCATGAAGTCCTGCTCACCGATGAGCTGGCGCTGCTGCCTTTAGCACACTCAGACCCGAATGCTTATGACATGGTTTCCAACGGTGTTTATCCGCCCTTGCAAGGCAATACAAGCAAAGCCTGGGCTGCGGCTGCCTGGCTAACGGATAAAGGCGTCGACAAGGATTCAATGGCGCGGGAGTTTGCCAGTTGGGGCAGGGTTGAGCTTTCCTCAAGAATTCTCGACAAAGGCCAGAACGGCGAAGACTGGTTCGACTTTATTCCCGAGCTTGTCGATGGACATTTCTTAACTGAGATCACAGCGCGAACCATGCTTCGCCCCGGAGACCTGCTCCCGCAGGAAAAACTTTCTCTGCAAGCCTTGTGCGACGCATCCATCGACTTCGCAGCCAAAGAGTATGTATTAAACTCCACCGATCAGCGGCAAGAGTCTATGTACACCATCAATGCGTGCGCGATGGCCGCAATCAATGCCCCTGACCCGGCGCCAGATGCGAATGGAAATAAATCACTGGGCATCGATCCCGAGCTTGCTGACGTTATCGAGTTCTATCTTTTGGATGGCAACTCAAAGGCAGCCTGGGAAATCTACGAAAAGATGAGTCCCGACAGCTTGAAGCATTATGCCGCAGTCTTCATCAATGCCACGCAGGATAAATGGAACAACAAGCCGGGTGCGGCGGAGCAGGTTTTGGCGGCTCGCCAGAGCATGGATGTCTTCCGCACGCCGCCCGTAGCCGCCGCCGCTGCCGCGGCAGCCATGCCGGCGGCCGATGCGTATAAGACCCAGAAACAGGAGGAGGAAACTGCTCCCTGGGCCAGCGCCGATTCTCCCGCCAGCTTCGTCAGCCGGCTTAGTCCCCGTTCGCGCGGCCCCATGCTCTCGTCGCGCGAGGCGGCAGATACATGGTCGAGTGCGGCTCAAAATGATTTATCAGGAGATTGGTTCGAGCACTACGACAGCCAGTTGCAGGCTCTGCGCGCTCACACGGCTCCAAACGCAATCGATAAAGCAGGAGATCTCTTCAGCGCCAGCGCCGACGCGGCAAAAATCCTGCTCAATGCATTGACTGAGGTCACAGCATACCAGCGAGCGATGGTCATTTACAGGCCGCCAGCGGTGCCATTGCCGTACACGTGGAAGCCTGCGCCCGCCGCGGCAAAATAATCGCGTAGGCAATTAGTGCGACGGGGGAACGTATTCCGCGGGCAGAGCCGAGCTATCGCCAAAGAAGAACTGCTCCATCTGCTCCACCAGGAACTGCTGCGCAGCCGGGGTCCAGGGTTGCAAGCGGTACTCATTCAGCAGCATCTTCTGCCGCTCGGCCCATTCGGCCCAGGCTGCCTTTGAAACATTCTTGAAGATCTTCTGACCAAACTCCGAGTCGAAGGGCGGCTCGTCCAGGCCCTCCATCTCCTTTTTATTGCGAACGCAAAAAACCATGTGTGCCATTGTTGCTCCCAGATCCATTGTACTTGGATCGCATGGATTTTTTAATGTTGACCGGCCGTACCCGCGGTTCTCTATTTTGAAAGCCGGCCAGTAAGAAAAAGGTCAATCGCGACGTCTTTGTCTACCTTCCAGAACATAAAGCTAGGATCCTTCAGTCCCCATTGGATGTACGGCACGACAAAATGAGCCTTGGCCGTTGCGGTTGCGCCCACAAGATGGACAACGATGGGGACGGTGATCTCATGAGGTGTGCCGAGGAGTGTGAAGATACCAGTTACCTGGAGGATTGAGTCTCCCGACGGAGCGATGACGCCAGTGTAGGACTTCGGCTCAAACGAGACGGTTGCGTGTTGTTCCACCACCAGGATGTCTTTGTACATCTTTTTGTCGCGACTGTCATTGCCGGTCTTGCCGCTGCCGGCGAGCACGACCACCGAGCCCGAAATCTTCGCAGCGCCGGGGTCAAACTCAATCGATCCGGACTGGATGTGAAAGGCGCCGTTGACCACCTCGTGAGTCGTCTTCAGCGTCATCTTCACTTCGCTGGCATCGGGATTGATGGCGAAGGTCTGATGCTGGGCGAGCGCGGCTGGAGCAAGTAGGCCGGCGAGAGCGAAGACTGCGAAGAATTTCATTGCATTTCTCCTGTGGTGTCCTGGCTGCTGAAACTGTTTTGGCGCGGTTAGATTTTCAGCCGGCGACCGCATGGGAAACAACAGTGCCGTGCTGGGCAACGCGTGTTAGCCTTGCCGTCACGCGCATCACGCCGGGCCACACCCTGAGGCATAACGGCAATACCGCGCGCGCGAGTGAGTTGTTCAAGCCATCGGCGGCAAGCTCGGCAAGGCGCATTTGGGATAGCAGTGCGGATCGCAACTTAGCCTGAAAGACCGGCGCCGGCTCGGCTATTAGACAGGCAGCGACGGCACAGCGTGCCGTATGCAGCGCGATGGATATGCCATCGCCTGTGAACGAGGGGATGACGGCTGCCTGATCGCCGATGCAGTAGAGCCCATTCTCCGATGTGCGGCGGATATAACCATACGGGATATGAGTGATGGCGATCGGCTTTTCCATCAGCGGCTCCGCACCCGCAAGTCTCATAGCCAGGTGCGGGCAGTCCTGCTGCATCTTCGCGAGGAATTTCTCCCAGCGATAGCTGACCCGTGCGAGATATCGTTGTTGCACCACGCAGCAGAGGTTTGCAATGCCGCCTTCAACCGGCTGGATACCTCCATAGCCTCCGGGATAGAGCATCAGCTCAGAGGCACGCGCCAGCTCAGCGGCCTGCGCAGGCGCCAGGCGAAAATACATCTTGAAGGCGACCCATCGCTGCGGGTCCGCCGGCCGCGAGTGGCCGCGCAGATCGTGCTTGCCTGTGGCCAGAAAGACCGTTGGAGCTTCATAGGCGGTGCCGTCGTCGAGCGTGGCTTGCCAGGCGCCGCTAGCGATGCGATTGAGCGCCTGCACACTGCGCCCTTGCTCTACGCGGACTCCCGCGGCAATGGCCTCGGCGATGAGCGCCGTATCAAGCGCCTTGCGCGTGAGCGAGGCCGCGGGAAAAGGCAAGGGAGCCTCCGCGGCGCGCCTGGCAGCAGCGAGACGAACGTAATCGATGGGCACGGCGCCAAGCGAGGCCACGTCGATGCCCAGCGCATGCAGGTCCTCAAGGGCTTCGCCGCTCAGGAACTCTCCGCAGACCTTATGGCGCGGCGTGGGCTCGCGTTCAATCAGCGTAACGCTGCGTCCCTTGCGGGCAAGCGCGATCGAAGCCGCACAGCCCGCCACTCCACCACCAAGGACAAGAACTTCGTCTTGCATCGGAATCTGATTCAGATTTGGTGTTGTAACGGGAATCTCCTTGTCCGGATCCGGGGCCAGCGTAAGAGTTTGACGGCGCGCAGGCAAGAATCGTGAGCCTCAGCTTGCTACACACGGTCTTTTCGACTGGCAAGATCGCTAGTATAGCGCTGGTAGCTTCGCCAAAATGTCCTGTCAGGCTCATGTTGACAGTACCATCGCCGCTAGTGGGAAAGTCGACTGCCGCAGCATTGTCGTCTCTTCGCGGTCTAACTTCCTCAAGGCACACACGCTACGTCTAACCCTATAATCCGGGCTGAGGGACTATTACGCGTGACTACGGCTTACCTGAATCGCATCGCCACTGCCGTACCCGAGCATGATGTGCATGACGCCTTCGTCGTCTTCGCTGAGCAAATGCTCACTGACCCACGGCTGCGCACGGTCTTCCGCCGCATGGTGAGCCGCGCCAACATCGCGCATCGCTATTCATTCCTCGATCCGCAGAAAGGCTCCGGCCAATTCTCGTCGCATGACGCGCATGAGTTTTACCGGCTGGGCAACTTTCCCAACACGGCGCGGCGTATGGAGTTGTTTGAGCAGAGCGCTCCGGTGCTGATGAGGAAGGCCGTGGACCGGCTTGCGCTTAATGAGAAGGAACGCTCCGGTATTACGCATGTGCTGGTGACCTGCTGCACGGGGCTCTATGCGCCGGGGCTGGACTTTGAGATCGTCGACCACCTCGGGCTTTCGACGGACGTGGAGCGCACGATGGTTGGATTCATGGGATGCTATGCCGCGATCAATGCGCTGAAGCTGGCGCGGCACATTGTGCGCTCAGATCCGAAGGCGGGTGTGCTGATGGTCAACCTGGAGCTGTGCACGCTGCACTTCCAGGAGACGCAGGAACTGGAGCAGGTGCTCTCGTTCCTGGTCTTTGCCGATGGCGCGGCGGCGAGCCTGATTACCGCGCGCGAACAGGGCTTTGCTCTGGACAGCTTCAAGGCGGTAATGGTGCCGGAGACGCGTGGGCTGATTACGTGGAAGATCCGCGGGCTGGGATTCGACATGCTTCTCTCCGGGCAGGTGCCGGCGGAGTTGGGCCGCGCGCTGCATGAGGGCGAGCTGATGGCCGAGCGCGATGGCATCGACCTGTGGGCGGTGCATCCCGGCGGACGGTCGATTCTGGATGCGGTGGAGAAGGGACTGGAGCTGCCGGCGGATGCGCTGGCGGCGTCGCGCGAGGTGCTGTCGTGCTTCGGCAACATGTCGTCGGCGACGGTGATGTTTGTGCTGCAGCGGATGATGCAGCAGGCGCGGCCGGGGCAGCGCGGGTGCGCGATGTCATTTGGCCCGGGACTGACCGCGGAGACGATGCGCTTCCATGCGGTCTAGTGCGGAGATCGAATTCAGCCGGCGGGTCTCTCCGCGCGAGCTGCCGGAGCTGATGGATGGTGACTGCAGCTATGAGGAATTCCGCGACTGCCTGCGCAGTCTGGAGCAGGTCAATCGCTGGCTGCTGGGATATCGGCCGACGCTGGCCTGGCTGAAGCGGCTACCGCATGGATTGCGTGATCCGGTGCACATTGTCGATGTGGGCAGTGGCGGCGGCGATCTGCTGCGGCAAATTGCAGGCTGGGCGCGGAGTCGCGGCATTGCTGTGCAGTTAACGGGGATCGACTTGAATCCTTATGCGGCGCGTGCGGCAGCGGAATCCACGCCAAAGGAGTTGGGCATCACGTGGGTGACCGGCGATGCTCTGGTGTATCGGCCGCAGAAGCCAGTGGATATCGTAGTGAGCTCGCTGACCGCACATCATCTGGAGGATGAGGAGATCGTCGCGCTGCTGCGGTGGATGGAAGCGACTGCGCAGGTAGGTTGGTTTATCAATGATTTGGAGCGGTCGGAGTGGAGCTAGCCGGATGTTTGGGTGGGTGGCGGGATGGTGGGGTGGCACCGGTTTGTTCGGCATGATGGGCCGGTGTCGTTCCGGCGAGCCTTCCGGAGGAGGATTGGGTGCGGCTGCTGGCGGCGGCTGAGGTTCCGCGGGAGGCGGTGACGGTGGAGCATTGGCGGCCGGGACGGTTGTGTGTGGGGCGGTGGAAGTGAGGCGGGTGCCGGAAGTCGACTATCAGTCACGGCGCGTGGTGAGTTCGTGCCAGTTGAGGCCGAGGTCCACGATAAGCAGCGAGGCAAGGGTGAAGGCGATGACACCGACGGCGGAGAGGCTGTCGCCGAGGTGGCTCCAGTAGCGGGGCCAGAGGTTGAGCACGCGGCTGGAGACGAAGGTAAAGGTGACGGCGTAGGAACGGGCCATCCACTGGCGATGCTGGACGATTTGGCGGTTACGCGCGGTGATGAAGGCGGCGGTGGTGCAGACGATCCAGGCTGCGGCCTGCATGGAGGTTCCGGGCAAGCCCGGACGGCCGGAGGCGAGGGCGACTCCTGTGGCGGCGCCGATAAAGACGGAGACGACGTAGATGCGGCCGAGGACGCGATGGAGTTTCAGGTGACGCTGGCGGATCCGCGAGGAGAAATTGATGGGGCCGATCAAGAGAGCGAAGATTCCGGCGAGCGTATGCGGGATGAGGAGATGGCGGTCGGCGATGACCTGCAGACGGTAGGCGTGGTACATGGGGTAATCGGTGACAAGAAAAACTTCTGAGGTAATGAAGACAAAGAGCGCAGTGAGGCCGAGCGAGATCCAGAGAACAGTTTTAAATCTGGAACGGGCAAGGCTGGGCGCTCGCAGCGTGGAAGTTGGCATTGATTTGCTTCTCAGAGGTTTAGACGTGTTGGGGGAGCGAAAGACGTGCGGCGTTTGGCTTGCGCTGCCTTCAGCTATCTATTCTATCTGGGCTATTCTGTCAGCGTATGTGTGGCAGATACGTCCGTCAATCCGATCGTGAACTGCTCGCCGCCTGGTTCGGCGTCGACATTGAGTCCGCGCCGCACTTTGCGCCCAGTTACAACGTGGCGCCCCAAAGCGTGCAGCCCGTGGTGCGCCTCAATCGCGACTCCGGCAGCCGCGAGTTTGCCCTTGCGCGCTGGGGGCTGGTGCCGTTCTGGGCCAGGGAAGCCAAGTTCGGTTACACCACCATCAACGCTCGTTGTGAGGAGGTAGCCACCAAGCCCGCCTACCGCGAGGCTCTCAAAAAGCGCCGTTGCCTGGTGCCGTCCGACGCCTTCTACGAGTGGCAGGCATCGACAAGAAAACCCGCCATCCCTATGCCTTTGCCCTCAAAAGCGGCGACCCCTACGCCTTTGCCGGCCTGTGGGAGAGCTGGAAGCCCAAAGAAGGCGAGCCCCTTGAAACCTTCACCATTCTCACCACTGACCCAAACGAGCTGATGGCGCCCATCCACAACCGAATGCCGGTGATTCTTGCTGAAGCCGATTACCAGCGCTGGCTCGAACCCGGCGATCCAACCCGTCCGCCCGTTGACCTGCTCCGTCCCTACCCGGCCGAAAAAATGCGCGACTGGCCTGTCAGCAATCGCGTCGGCAACGTCCGCAACAACGATTCACAGTTGCTTAATCAAATCTGACCGGCCGGGTTTGTCAGGCAAGCTCGCAAAATGGTAACCGGCTTTTCCTTCCCTTCGCGCGCCAGCCGATTACCCTTCCCAATCTTCATTTTCCGGCCACGGAACGCGCCCCGCGGGCCGGCGTCGAAATCTCTTGACAATTCCGCGCATATCGGATGTTCTTAGCTTGATCCTAGCGCCCGCTCTTCCCCGGGTACACGGCCGGGTTCCTCTCATCTTCCTTACCCAGGTTGGAGCGCGCTGCAACCGGTCTCGCAGTTAAGTCCCAATTGCAAAAGGAGCTAACGTGTCCGATCCGAACGAATCTGGCCTCTCTGACAATGCCGCTAGCGGGCTCGCCTACGTCACCATCATTCCGGCGATCATCTTCCTGCTGGTGCCGCCCTATAACAAGAATTCGACCGTGCGCTTCCACGCCTGGCAGTCCATCTTCCTCGCCATTGCCTGGGTCGCAGCTGACATCGTGCTCATCATTCTTGGCCGCATGCCCTTCATCGGCCTCATCAATCTGCTTTTGTGGCCGGTTGTGGCTCTGGGATTCTTCATCCTATGGGTCATCGTGCTCATCAAGGCCTTCAACGGACAAAAGTTCAAGATCCCCTTCATTGGCGACTTGGCTGAAAAACAGGCCGGCAGCTAATCGGCAATAGAGTATTCAACTAATTCAAGCAGCGGCTCCGCGCTGGAACCGTTCCCGGCGGTGGAAGCAGATCGCAAGGCATGCGCTCGCTCCACTTCGCTTCCCCGTTCCATAACCCGGTTGGTTACCACCACCGGTCGATCTCGATAAGGGAGCTAACGTGTCCGATCCGAACGAATCTGGTCTCTCTGACAATGCCGCCGGCGCTCTGGCATACGTTACGGTCATCCCGGCGATCGTCTTCCTCGTTGCCGAACCCTACAACAAGAATCCCTACATAAAATTCCACGCCTGGCAGTCAATCTTTCTCGGCATTGCCTGGTTTGCAATCAGCGTAATCGCCATCATCCCGATTCTCGGATGGCTGATCTTTTTGCTTGGTTCGATAGCGCTGTTCATTGCCTGGATCATTGCTCTGCTCAAGGCACTCAAGGGCGAGCGCTATAAGCTGCCGTTTATCGGCAACCTGGCTGAGAAGCAGGCTGGCGTTTAAAGGCATTCGAGCGGTTCGGCTCAATGGCGCTGCGATCCGTGAGGTGCAGCGCCATTTGCCTGTTCCGAAGTAGTTTTTTAGGGCTAAAGCTAACTATCCAGGTCCACTTGCCGATATCCTACTTGACAAGTTCTTTAGCTGGGGTTTTTCTTATCTCAGTCCCACATGGCGCAGGCAATTTGCGCGTCACGGACTAGGGATTTGTTAGTTTTGTTTTACCTGTTTGAACTGCAGTCTCCAGATTCGCATTTGATACTCAACCCACAAAGGAGCCACTGTGTCTGAAATCAAAAAAACCGGCCTCTCTGAAAATGGCATCGCCGCACTCTCCTACATCACGTTTATTCCGGCGATCCTTTTCCTGATCCTTCCGCGTTACAACAAGAGTGCCTATGTGCGCTTTCACGCCTGTCAATCCCTGCTTCTGAATGTGTTGGTGTTTTTGCTCAGTTTCATCCTGACTTACCTGGTACTGCCCTACGCGATACCTCTGGCCGGCGTCATCCTGCTCCTCGTCCGGGTAATCTGGGGCATTTGGCTCGGCACATGGGTCGTGTGGTCTATCGCCGCGTTGAACGGTAAGAAGTTGAAACTCCCGCTCATTGGCAGCCTTGCCGAACGGGAAGCCAATCCCAGCTAGTCAGATGCTCGTTCGACGGCTGCATCTGCTGAACGGCCTCCGCATCGGGGCCGTTCCCGCTTACCTCCGCTTGCTCTTCGGGCCGAAGCGCTTCTTTCTCTTCGGCCCATGAGGCGCGGCGCCATTGCGCCTGCTCTTCTTCGTCCCCGCCTTCTTCGTCTTGCCCGTGGCCGCCCGTTTGCCCGTCAGCGGCAGCCCTTCCTCAACAATTGAAAATTGCAGCTTGCGCTCCTGGGCAAGAATGCGATCCAGAATCACCTGCACCCGGTCGCCGGCGCGGAATCGGCGTCCCGTATGCTCGCCAATAATCTCATGCGTGTTCTCGCGCCAGGTATAGCGGTCGTCGCGCAGGGTATCGATAGGCACCAACCCCTCGACAAACAGGTCGGTCAGCTCCACAAACAGGCCATATTTGGCCGGGTTCAGCACCAGCGCGGCAAACTCCTCGCCCACCCGGTCCTGCATGAAGCGAACCTTCTTCCACTCCACCAGTTCACGCTCAGCTTCAGCGGCGCGGCGCTCGGTCTGGCTGGTCTCCTCGGCAATCTGCGCCAGCTCCGCCTCAGCAATCGGCGGCTCAATCGCTGATTTGTCATCCTGAGCGGAGCGCAGCGAAGTCGAAGGACCTGCGTCTTCGCCCTGATGGGAATCACAATTCCCGCCAAACCCTCATTCGGGTGCGTCCACGGCGAGCTGTGACGTCCCTTCGCCACCACCCCCTTCGCCGCTCACGCCCTCCCTGAGCAGCGCCTTGGTGATCCGATGCACAATCAAATCCGGATACCGCCGGATCGGCGATGTGAAGTGCGTATATGAGGGCGCGGCCAACGCAAAGTGGCCTTCGTTAATCTCCGAGTAGCGCGCCTGCTTCAGCGAGCGCAGCATCAGGTAGCTCAGAATCCGCTCCTCCGGCTTGCCTTCGATCTTGCCGGCGAGCTTCTGATACATGCGCGGCGTAACCGGAATATCTTCGGGCACCTCGTGCTCGCGCGCTCGCCGTCCGCTGCGCATAGGCGTCTCGCCGTTCGCCGCGAGTCTGGATACGCTTCACCGGCAGAGCGCCCAGCCCAAGCGAGTAACCAAAGCTCGCAGCCAGCTCCTCAAACTGCACCACGCGCCGCGGCTCCGGCTTTTCATGGATTCGATAGAGCGAAGGCACGCCCAGGTCCTCAACCCATGTAGCCACGCACTCGTTGGCCGCCAGCATAAACTCCTCAATCAGCCGATTGGCCCAGGTGCGCTCCGACTTGGTCACGCCGCTCATCTGCCCCAGCTCGTCAAACTCGATTACCGGCTCCGGCAGATCGAAGTCGATGCTCCCCCGCTCCTCGCGCCGCTTGTTCATCAGCCCGGCCAGCGTCCGCATCCGTTCAAAATCCGGAACGAGCGCGGCATAACGAGCCCGCGCCACCGCATCGCCCTCAAGAATCGCGTGTACATCGGTATAAGTCATCCGCGCCGCCGAGCGAATCACCCCCTCGACGATCTCGTAGCTCTCGATGCGGCCCTCCGCATCGAGCTGCATCAGGCAACTCAGCACCAGCCGGTCTTCTCCGGGGCGCAGGCTGCAGATATCGGTTGAGAGCTCCTGCGGCAGCATGGGGATTGCGCGGTCAGGAAAGTAGACGCTGGTTCCTCGCAGCCGCGCCTCCAGGTCGAGATCCGTTCCCGCGCGCACATACTCGGCCACGTCGGCAATATGCACCTGCAACTCGTAGCCGCCGTCTGCGCGCTCCGTCACCAGCACCGCATCGTCAAAGTCCCGCGCCGTCTCGCCGTCGATGGTGACGATGGGAAGCCCGCGAAAATCCCGCCGGCTGGCTGCTTCTTCCGCGATCGAGATGCGCCACCGCTCGCGCCTCTGCCAGCACCTTCTCCGGAAAAACCCGCGGCAACTGGTGCTTGCGGATCATCATCTCCACGTCCACGCCAAAGTCGTCGGCGAGCCCAGCACCTCGATCACGCGCCCCACCGGCGGCCGTGTAGGCGTAGGCCAACTGGTAATCTCCACATCCACCACCAGCCCCTCCAGATCATCGTGAATATAAGCGGCTGAGCGAGGCGATCGATACGGAGGGAGGCGGGGTTTCAACCCCTGCATATCGCCGCCAAAATCGTCGTGGACTTTAGCCCCGGAAGGACGATCTTCGGCTTTCCTTTGTTCTTTCGCTGCACGTAAAGCCGCAGCAGCCTCGTACCCAGCACCCGATGCGGCGTGCCGATTCGGCTCGAGGAATTCCTGCCCTCAGGAATCAAAATGCCTGCGTCATCCGCTCGTCGAAAGGCACAACCGAATGTCCCAGCGCCCGGTCGGACCGCGCATAATGAAAAACGCCCACTACCGTAGGATTGCGCCGTTCGATTACGCGCACAATGCGGCCCATGCGCCGCCCATCGGCCTTCGGAGGCTCAACTTCCACCAGCACCTGGTCGCCCTGCATCGCCCCGTTGATCTCGTTAGGCGGAATAAAAATATCTTCCTGTCCCTGTAGCCTGCCGCGCATTGGGCCGCACAAATCCGTAGCCGTCGCGATGCAGATCGAGCCGTCCGGCGGCCAGATTGTCGCGCGTTCCGCCCGCGCCGGAAACTGGCCTGGGAATGCTCCAGTGCTCGCGGTCCAGCTTGATCAGCGCCCCGCGCGCCGTCAGCCGCGCCAGTTGCTCCAGCAGCAGACGCCGCTCGCGTCCGCCGCCCAGGCTCAGCTCGCGGACCAGTTGCTTATATCCGGCCTTCTGCCCCGGCGGAGCGCGCAATCCGCGCCAGCAGTTCACGATCGGTCATAAGTTAAGAGTAGGCTATTGGTACCAGCGCCCAGGCGATAATTTAGCGCTGGGGCCCGGAACATCGGCATGGCGCACCTTCCCCCTGTTCCTCCGCCAGGCGCCGGATTCTTGCTCAACATGGATCACCCGGCACCCGGCTCCGCCAGATTTTTCGTTAAACTGGTATGGTTCGGCTTAAAATAACGGCAACGCAGCATCTTGGCGAACATGAAAGCGTACCATCCTACTTGTGGCCGCTGCCGTGGTTGCCGTAGCCAGTCGCCCGGCAGCCCGCAAGTTCAGATTTTTGGTCCTAGGCAATCGCCTTGCCTTTTCAGCCCCGTCCTGTCAGGACAGAAAAGGAAACACACCGTGAGCGCTATGTGGAAACCCAGCCAGACCGGCCCGATCACCCCAGCACCCACTCCGGAACCCTCACCGCCCCGCGCCGACCGCTCCGGCCGTTGAATCCCCAATCGCGCCCCAGCCGTCACCGGAGAACAGGCCACCATCGGCAAGGGCCTGCTCATCAAGGGCGAGATCACCGGCTCGGAGTCGCTGTTTATCGACGGCAAAGTCGAGGGCAGCATCAACCTTCCCGGCAACCGCGTTACCGTCGGCCGCAACGGCCAGGTCGCGGCCAACATCACCGCTCGCGAAATCGTGATTCTGGGCAAGATTCGCGGCAATGTCTCCGCCTCTGACCGCGTGGAGATCCGCGCCGAGGGTTCGCTCACCGGTGACGTCACCGTGGCTCGCATCAGCATCGAAGATGGCGCCTTCTTCAAGGGCGGAATCGACATTCGAAAGCCCGAAGTCAAGCCGGCCCTTTCCGGATCTTCAACATCCTCTGAGCCGGCAAAGCCCACGCAGTTCTAACTGCGCCTTTCCGTCGCTGCGGAGCGGATTGGTCTCGCCGCATGCAACAAAGCCGCCATAGCATCCTTGCGTTTGTCCCTCGTGCCCGGCTGGAATTTCTCAAAATCCAGCCGGGCACTTTGCTCTGTCAAAATTCAGTTGGGCGCACTGGGATTGACAAACAAGTGTGCAACTTTTGTTGGGTAACCAATCGCAAACTCTACACATTACTTTATGCATAATAGTAACACTATATAGCTCTAAATGCATAACTTTGGTAACTATTTATAGGTTACTCGTCCGATAAGTGACTCATCTCTTATTACATACGAATCACCGTAGTTGTCCCTAACTAGCTATGGGTGGCACGATATAAACCAATACAGAATCTCCACATAGCCGTCCAACCCTATAGGTGAGCAGTTTTGAACAGTAATCTTTTTGAATTTCTAATAATTTCTGTTACATTGAGTATCTCGTCACTCAAGAAGTTCCGTGGAAAAATGGATCTAACTTGAGATATCAACGTTATGGAGGATCGGGTCGGGTCGGGATAACAACATTGACGACCGCAAATTGCGAAGCCAATAGCAACAAAATTTAGTCTGCAAGTTTAATGGCTGTGGCAATAGCTTCCACTCAGCCCCCCACTCCCCAAGAAAGGATGCGCAATTTTGTCTACAATGTTGAAGTCGAACCAGATCGAGTCATCCAACCACGATCACAATCCTGAGTCAGCCCACGCCATGTTGGGTATCGTGCCCAATGAGTTGGCGTCTCGCGGTACAGTCTCTTCCAGCGAGCAAGCCACCATCGGCAAGGGTCTGGTTCTCCACGGTGAAATCACCGGATCGGAATCCCTCTTTATCGATGGCAAAGTCGAAGGCAGCATCAGCTTGCCCGGTAGCCGCGTCACTGTGGGAATGAATGGAAATGTGGAAGCCACAATCAGCGCTCGCGAGATTGTAGTCATGGGTAAAGTTCGCGGGAATGTTACCGCCACTGATCGTGTGGACATTCGCGCTGAAGGCGGGCTTATTGGGGACGTTATCGCCGCCAGGGTAAGCGTTGAAGACGGCGCCTTCTTCAAAGGCGGCATCGATATCCGCAAGGTTGAGCCCAAGCAGGTGCTTGCCATTCACCCGACTCTCGCAGCAGTAAATGTGCTGAAAGAGGCTTAAGTCATTTACCCGGTTTCTCTCCACGCATAACCCCGGCTTCGGCTGGGGTTTTGTGTGGAACGAATAAAGTTTATGCCGCACTTTGCGGCAAGCAACCGCTCAGGCCAGTCCCAGCCTCTTCATCATCACCCTGGGCAGCGCGGAACCGGCCTTCTTGAGAACCCACATCGCCGCCACCAGCCAAACAGCAGTGCCGACTACTATCTGGCCCAGGTCAATCCAGCGCATGTGCGCGTTCCCATGCGATTGCGAAACATGGCCCAGCAACCCGCCCAAGCCCCAGATCACTATCCAGGCTAGAGCGCCGCTGCTAAGGGCAGCCAGCATGCAGCGGCCCATTTCAGCGTAATCCAGGCTGGCCAGCGAGACCATTTGCCGCTTGTGCAACAAAACAGCGATCGTTCCGGTTTGCAGTGCGATGCCTACATCGGAAGCGATGGCCAGCCCCATCGCGCCCTGCCAATGATAAAACGCCGCATAAATCGGCAGCGAAACCACCGTCACAATCGTCGCCGCCGCCATGGGAACAAACGTGTTTTGAGCCGCATAAAACGCGCGCGCATAGATAGCCTGCGCCGACCACAAAAACAACGAGACCGAGAATACCGCGAAGTACGCCGGCGCACTCCCGCGAATCGCCCGCTGAAAAACGTCCGCCCGTAAACACCAGGTCGATCATCGGCTGCCCCAGCGCCACCATTCCTGAGGCCGCCAGCAGTCCCAGCGCCGCAACCCGCGATACCGAGTCCGCCACGCCGTTGGCAAAGTCAAAGCGCCGCTGCTGCGACCACAGGCTGGCAAAAAACGGCATGGAGGCCGCGCCCGCCGCCTGCGCCAGCACCGCCATGGGCGCGGTAAACAGTTGCTTGGCATAGCTCATCAGCGAAACCGCGCCGCTGGTCGTCGAGGCAAAGTGGGCAATGATCCAGTTATCGGCCGTCACCAGTGAAACGCCCGCCATCAGCGGCAGCGACAGCCGCACCCAGTCGCGCAGTCCCTCGTCGTGCCAGTCGAGAATCGGCCGGTAGTGTGCGCCTTCCCGCCGCGCGAAAATCCAATTAAGAAGAAACGGCCCGAAAAACGCGCCCGCCACCGTGCCAATAGCCAGCGAAGAAACCCCAATCGCCGCACCAGCAGCACGCCGCCCACAATGGTGCCCATGCCATAAATCAGCGGCGTCACCGCCTGCACGCTGAATTGCTTACGCACCAGCAGCACCGCGCCAAAAACGCCGCCGGCAAAAAAGCACAACTGCGCCGGCAGCAGAATGCGCGTCAGCATCACGCAAAGCGCGGCCTTTTCCGCGCCAAAGCCGGGGAACCACCAGTGGACATACCATGGCGCCAACAATCTCGGCCAGCACAATGGCCCCGCCCAGCACCAGGTACATGGTGGTCAGAATCACCGACAGCGACCGCTGCCCCTCCGCCTCGCGTCCCGTCTCGCGATAGCGGGTCAGGATGGTGACAAAAGTGATGGATGCCGCGCCGCCCACCAGAAAATACGAGATCATGTCCGGCAGCACAAATGCGCCGTTCAGCGCGTCCGCCTCCATGCCCCGTGCCAAAGAGCCAGACGATGTACTTCACCCGCACCAGCCCAATGATGCGCGACAGAAAAGTGGATGCCATCAGCAGAATCGTCGCCGTAAATGCCGTGTGCGCGTGCGAAGGGCGCAGCATCCCCAACCCGCGCGCCCACCGCGAAGGCGCGCGCTCAGAATATGGTTTGAGCGATTGCTTCCACTGCAGTCGATTCTAACGGGCTTGCGCGCGCGCTGAGGATGCACATCGAAACTGAATTCCGGCGCTGTGGAATCTGCCCCTTTATCCGCGGTAATCTGTCCGCAGGAGGGCATGCGATGCATGCGGATTTTTCATGGGCAATTTTGGCCAATCATGGTGGGTTAGCTCGGTGTGCCCAAACCATTCACGGCGGCGAGGGCATCACCTTGCCCCCGCCTCCCGCTGTCGAGGCCATCCCGGTAGTCGACGATTACTTCGGCACCAAAATCACTGACAATTATCGATGGCTTGAAGATGCGCAAAGCCCCGCCACGCGGGCTTTATCGCCGCGCAGAACGCCTACACGGCGCAGTATCTCAAGCAGGCGCTGCATCCGGCCACAAGTCGTCAGCGATCTTGACGCACTGGAAAAAATCTCCGAGACCAGTCCCCCCCTCGAGCGCGCAAACAATTACTTTTTCATGAGGCGCTGGCCGAGCGACAGCAGTCCTCCATCTACGTGCGCCACGGCTGGAAGGGAAAAGACCAGCGCCTGGTCGATCCGGCAAGCTCAGCAGCGACCCCAACACCTCAGTCTTCATCTCTCGATGTCTCCCGCGACGGCTCGCTGCTGGCCTATGACGTGCGCAGCGGCGGAGCGGACGAGACCAGCGTCCATCTGTTGAATGTCGAAACCGGCAAGACGCTCGACGACGAGCTGCCCAAGGCCCGCTACTTCGGCGTCAGCTTCGCGCCTGACGGCAAGCAGCCTCTACTACGCGCGCAACAACAAGCAGGGAACGCTGCTCTACCAGCACCTGCTGGGCACGCCTATCTCCGCGGATGCGCTGCTCTTCGGCCACGCGTTTCACGGTGAGCCGCTCGGCCGGCAACGATCTATTCTCAGCGCACGGTAACCGATGACGGCCACTACCTGGTGGTCAGCATCAGCCGCGGCGTGCCGCCCGAGCGCGAAGATATCGTCTTCCGCGACCTCACCAAACCCAACTCGCCTTTTGAAGTCCTGGTCTGGGGCGTCGATTCGCGCTTCTCCGCCATCTATGCCAACGATGCGTGGTACGTAAAAACCGACTACAAGGCCCCCAAAGGCCGCATTCTCAAGGCCGATCCCGGCACCCGCCCGACGCATGGAAGACCATCGTGCCTGAAGGCCCTGATGTGCTCGATGACTGGTCGATCGTGGGCGGAAAGCTCTATGTCAACCGGCTCAAGAACGTGAAATCGGAGACCACCGTCTACTCCCTCGATGGCAAGCCAATCGGCAAAATCGATTACGAGGGCATCGGCTCGGCCTCGGGAGTGCTGGGCCGGACGACCGATCGCTACGGCTACTTCAGCTTCGAATCGTTCATCACGCCCGGACCATCTACCGCTCGATACCAAAACCGGAAAGCGCGAAGTCTTTTGTCCGCCCCGAATCCCCTTCGACTCCAGCCAGTACGAGCTCAAGCAGGTCTTTTTCAAGTCAAAAGACGGAACCCAGGTTCCCATGTTCATCGCCGGCAAAAAAGGCTTGAAGCGGGATGGAACAGAGCGGCTATTGATGACCGGGTACGGCGGCTTCGACGTCAGCAAGACCCCCGACTGGAACCCCGCGCGGCCTGGTGGCTCGAGCAGGGCGGCTGGTTTGCCCTTCCAAATCTGCGCGGCGGCGGCGAGTACGGCGAAAGCTGGCACGAGCAGGGAATGTTTGAGCACAAGCAAAACGTCTTCGACGACTGGTTTGCTGCCGCCGAGTATCTCATCGCCAACAAATACACCTCACCGGAGCACTTTGCCATCACCGGCCGTTCCAACGGCGGCTTGCTCATGGGCGCGTCCATCACCCAGCGGCCCGATCTCTTCTCAGCCGTCTGGTGCGGCTATCCGCTGCTCGACATGCTGCGCTTCAACAAATTTCTGGTGGGCGGATACTGGATCACCGAATACGGCTCCGCTGAAAACGAGAAGCAGTTCCCCTATTTGCTGAAGTATTCACCCTACCAAAACGTAAAACCCGGCACCGCATATCCAGCGGTGATGTTCTTCACCGGCGACAGCGATACGCGCGTTGACCCGCTGCATGCGCGCAAAATGACCCCGCTGTTGCAACAGGCCAGCACCAGCGGCCGTCCCATCCTGCTCCACTACAGCCTGCCGGAGGGCACAGTGCAGGCATCGGCGTCAGCCAGCAAATCCAGGACGATGCCGACCAGCTCACTTTCCTTTGGACTGAAACCGGACAGCCCGCAGTACCTAAGTAGCGTGTGCTTCATTTGACAGGTACTCAAGTCCATCGCTCCTGCCGTAACCTCATGCCGTCGGTAATCCCTTCCGATAAGGAATGTGCGTGACTTATGAAGCACGTTCTCATGAGCGGTCATTCCCGGCTGTAGCCGCGAAAGACGCGGCGCGATGCCGCCAGTGAGGCCGTTCTCGGCCCTTTGCAAAGCCGGTTTGCCTTCGGGCGGCTGGCTGTTCCCGGCTTGAAATAACGTACCGGGGTATTGCTGGGCACGGAGCCAGGATGCCGCAGCTAGAGTTGGAGACCGGCAAAATCGATCTGCAGCAGGAGGAAGCCCGGCTGGCTGCGCTTGTTTCCACCGGCATCCTCGATACTCCGCCTGAACCCAGCTACGACGCCATCACGCGCCTGGCTGCTGAGTATTTTCAGGCTGATACCTCCGGGCTCGCGCTTCGCCGACGAAAGCCGCATCTGGATGAAGTCAACCTATGGCGAGCACGTGCGCGAGTTGCCCCGGAAAAATTCCATCTTCGACATGGTGCTTGCCGAAAACGGGCCTGTGGTCAGTCCCGGATGTCTCCAAGACAATCCCGTCCGAACGGGAGATGTCTACGCATCAGATGTTTGGGCATGGGCTTCTTCGCCAGCGTTCCCGTGCGTTCTTTCGATAGCATGATTCTTGGCGTGCTCACCATCTTCAACCGTGAGCCTCGTCCTGCCCTTGATCCGGATGAGCTGCGCATGCTCGAGAGCCTTGCCGATATGGTTTCAAGCCAGTTGGAACTGCGCCGCCTGCGCAAATTGTTTTCCGGCAACGGGACGCGGCAAGCGCGCGCCTCTCATAGCGCCTCAACCGGCTGGCCGTGTGGATCTGACTTGCGCCGAGCCCTCGACGATCGCCAGTTCGTGCTCTACTACCAGCCGGAAGTCGAGCTCTCCACCCGCAAAATCATCGGCCTTGAGGCGCTCATCCGCTGGGCCCATCCCGAGCGCGGGACTCATCCCGCCCATGGACTTCATTCCCCTGGCCGAAAAAAGCGGGTTGATTCTGCCCATCGGCGACTGGGGTCTGGCCGAGGCCTGCAGCCAAATCCAGAAGTGGTGCCGCGAAGATTCACGCCACGGCTCGCTGCGCGTCTGCGTCAATCTCTCCGCGCGCCAGTTCTCCCGCGAGGGCCTGGCCGATCACGTTGAGGCTCTGCTGCTTCAATCCGGCATCTCCAGCCGCCAACTCGGCCTTGAGATGACCGAGTCCAGCCTGATTCCCAACATTCAAACCGCTCTTGAGGTCCTGGGCAGCCTGCGCAGCCTGGGCGTCTCCCTGCTCATGGACGACTTCGGCACCGGCTACAGCTCGCTCAACCACCTTCATTCCTTCCCATTCGATGTGCTCAAAATCGACCGCTCGTTCGTGGGCCGCATGACTGAGGGTGATCAGCCTCTGCAAATTGTGCGCACCATCATCGAACTGGCTCGCGTGCTGGGCATGGACGTCGTCGCCGAGGGCATCGAGACCTATGAGCAATACCGCCTGCTGCGGCAGTTAGGCTGCCGTTTCGGCCAGGGCTTCCTCTTCGCCCGCCCCATGAGCGCCGAAGCAGTCACCCAACTCCTGCGCCTCCCCGGCCGCATCCTCCCCGAACCCGGTGCATGCGAAACGGTTCGAAACTAATCGCATGCAGCATAGTATTAGTTGCAGGCAATCTGAGGCCGGGCGTCCGATCCTTGCCGCGTATTTGCTTTTGTGGCAAGGGTGGTATACTCCGAAACTCAACCGACTAACTTCCCCGCTCCCGTAGAGAGAGAATGAAAATAGCCCCGGGTGAAACCCGGGGAACGGTGTCGCCCCAAAGACCAAGCCGTCCCGTAGGGACGGCTTGATTCATCGCCGCACATACCTCGAATCGTAACCAATCAAATGTGCGGGTAATATCCCAGCAAACAGTTCCATTGTGAAACAAACTAAACGCCATTCCACATCTGAACCTGCAAAATAATTTGCATGGGAAAATACTCACGCTCCCACCCCACCCGCGCGCTATTATCCATCCCATGCAGCAATCAGCCCAAGCTCAACCTGCCCTCTCACCCTCCAGCTTTGCCAGCCTGCTGGCTGCGCTCACATCGCCCGCAAAAAAAGCCGAGCCCGCCTGGAACGATGATGGCCTTGAAGATGACGTTGCCACGCTCAGCTATGAACGCGCCCTGCGCGCCCACGCGCGCTACCGCACAAGCGACCTCACCGACCGGTCTCTCATCGAGCCTGCCAATCCCGATTCTGAGCCCATCGATAGCTATGAAACGATTTCAGTCGACCCCAACATTGCGCACCCCGAACCCCGAGCCGCCCTCAATCCCCCTCTGGCGCTCGACCGCAATCCAAATCCGCCAGCATCACCATCCGCCTGAGCAATGCGGAGTGCGCCCAGCTCCGCAAGCGCGCCGCTGAAGCCGGCCTCACCATCTCCGCCTACTTGCGTTCCTGCACCTTTGAGGCCGAATCCCTGCGCGCGCTGGTCAAAGACACGCTGGCCCAGTTGCGAACCGACCCGCCCAAAAAGAAGCGGCCCGCCTCTACTCAGCGTTCCTGGTTTGCATGGTTGTGGCGATTATTGCCCACCTGGAATCCCAATCAACGCGTTGCCCGCGCCTGAACTACTCCGCTTCCAGCACCAGGCACTTCAAATACTCAGTCTCCGGCAGGTTCAGCACCACCGGATGATCGAGTGCCGCGCCGCGCCGTTCCAGCAGTCTCACGCGCCTTCCGGCATCGGCGGCGGCGGATGCCACGCTACCCTCCAGATCGCTCCAGCTCACGTGGTGCGAGCAGGAGCAGGTTACCAGCAGCCCTCCTACGCGCAGCATCTTCAGGGCTCGCAAATTCAGCTCCTTATAGCCGCGCAACGCCCCCTCAACCGCTCGTTTCGTCTTGGCAAATGCGGGAGGATCAAGAACGATGGCGTCGAATTTCTCGCTGTTCTGCCCATTCGCGCAAAATCTCAAACGCATCCCCCTCCACCCAATCCACCTGCGCCGCAATCCGGGCCCGATTGGCCTCAAGATTCCGCTCCGCCACTACGAGTGAAGCGTGCGACGCATCGATCCCAGTAACTTGTTTCGAAACCTGCGCCAGGTGCAGCGCAAACCCGCCCTGGTAGCAGCAAACGTCCAGCGCTCTGCCCGTCGCTCCCAGTTTCCGCGCCCACTCCGCGGCAGCGGCGTAGTTACTCCGCTGATCAAGAAATGCCCCAGTCTTCTGCCCCGCATTAGCGTCGTAATAAAACCTGAGCCCGTTCAGCAGGAATTGCGTACTCGCAATTTGAGAGTCTGCAGCAGAGCTAGATTTGGAGGGAGGCGGGGGTTTCAACCCCCGCATATCGCCCGCAGCTCTGGTGTGGGCTTTAGCCCTGGAAGAAAATTCTTTCGTAACTCGCGTTGTCTCCTCATCAGCCACAAACAACGGCTCCGCGCTCGGCGCATCCAGCCCTTCCAATTCGCGAATATGCGCATCGGGCCGCTCCAGAATCGCCTTCGGCTTCAGTTCCTCCCGCAGCACGCGCACGCAACTCTCCCGCACGCCAGCCGAGTGCAACCCTTTAGTCAGCAATTGCAAAATCACCAGCTCGCCATACTTATCCGCAACCAACCCCGGCATCTCGTCAGCCTCGCTGAAGCAAAGCCGGCATGCATTATTCCGCTCGTCAAGCATGGGTTTGCGCCGTGCAATCGCCACGCGCAATCTACTTGCCAGCAACCGCAGCCAGCCAGCCTCATCCAGCCCAGAGCGCGATACCATCCGCAGCGCAATCTGCGACGAGGGACTATAAAGCGCCGTTCCCAGCAAAAGTCCGCGGCTGTCGGCCACCGGCATCAGCGCAGGCGGGCCGCCCTCAGGCAACTCAATGCTCTCAATATCGGATGCATAGACCCACAGATACCCGCCACGCAACCTATCAGCGGCGCGCCGGTTCACTTTGGCTCCAATGGCAGGGCGAGGCTTTTCATCAATTCGTTCAATAGGCGCGGCGGGCAGTTTAGCCTTTGCCGCCTTCCTTGTCGTAGCAGGTTTTTGAGTGCGTGGCTTGGTCATAAGCTCCCTTAGGAGTGTAGATTGACCGCGCCAGGAAAGATACTTTCTTACCGCAGTTAAGCATTCAGCCGTGCCCCGCAAACATGCGCATCGACGTGAAGCGGCCTATAATAAAGCATGGCGACAGTCCGGCAGCCCATACCGGCAGAACTCCCCAGCGCGCCCCCCTCACCCGCGGTGGAATTGCAGGCTGCTGCGCCCGATGCCGTCCGGCGCGCCATAGACCAGCGTTTTGAAGGCCTTCTCAAGCACGTCCACGCCAACCGCCCCAGCGAAGATGTCACTCTCATCCGCAAAGCCTGGGAGTTCTGCGTCAAGCATCATGAAGGCCAGATGCGCGCCTCCGGCGAGCCCTACATCATCCACCCCCTCGAGGTAGCCGAAGTGCTGGCGGAGATGAAGCTTGACGCAACCGCCATCGCCGCCGGCCTGCTCCACGACTCGGTTGAAGACACGCCCGCCACCAACGAAGAAATCCAGGCCGAATTCGGCGACCAGGTGGCCCACATCGTCGAAGGTGTCACCAAAATCGACAAAATCCAGTTTGCCAACCGCGAAGACCGCCAGGCCGAAAACGTACGCAAGATGCTGCTGGCCATGGTGGAGGACGTCCGCGTGGTCCTCATCAAGCTGGCTGACCGCCTACACAACATGCGCACCCTTGAGCACCTCAAGCCCGACCGCCAGGAGGCCATCGCCCGTGAGACGCAGGAAATCTACGCTCCGCTGGCCCACCGCCTCGGCATGGGCAAGGTGCGCGGCGAGCTTGAGGACCTGGCCTTTCGCTACACCGATCCGGTGAGCTACGAGAAAGTCGCCGCCGCCGTCGAGGCCCGCCGCGTTGAGGGCGAGCAGTTCCTGCGCGGCGTTGAAGACACTCTGGTCGAGCAACTTCGCGAAAACGGCATCGAGGCCCGCGTCGAGTGGCGCATCAAGCGCCTCTACTCCATCTTCCAAAAGATCGAGCACTCCAAAGTCTCCTTCGACCAGGTCTACGATCTGCTCGCCATCCGCGTCATCACCCAGGACGTAGCCTCCTGCTACGCCGTCTTCGGTCTCATCCACACGCTCTGGCGGCCGGTGCCGGGGCGCATCAAAGACTTCATCGCCATCCCCCGCGCCAACCGCTACCAGTCGCTGCACACCACGGTCATGGGCGCCAGCGGTCATCAGTTTGAAGTGCAAATCCGCACCGACGAAATGCACCGCATCGCCGAAGAGGGCATCGCCGCCCACTGGAAATACAAATCCGGCGGCACCACGGTCACCGCCCGCGATGAGGAGCGCCTCAACTGGATTCGCCAGCTCGTCGAATGGCAAAAGGAGATGACCGACCCCAACGAATTCCTCTCCAGCCTGAAGATGGACCTCTATCCCGACGAGGTTTACACCTTCACGCCCAAGGGGAAGGTGGTTGTGGTTCCCGCCGACGCTACGCCGGTTGACTTTGCCTACACCATCCACACTGAAGTAGGCCACACCTGCGTCGGAGCCAAGGTCAACAGCCGCATGGCTCCCCTGCGCACCAAGCTGCGCACCGGCGACATTGTCGAAATCGTTACCCAGAAAGATCACAAGCCCAGCCGCGACTGGCTCACCTTCGTCAAAAGCCCCCGCGCCCGCAACAAGATCAAGCACTGGCTCAACGAAGATCAGCGCCGCCGCGCCGTTGAAATCGGCCGCAAGCTGCTTGAGCGCGAAGCCCGCAAATATAAAGTCCCCATGAGCCAGATCGACGATCAGGATCTCAGCCGCATCGCCAACGAATATGGCGTGGCGACCGCAGCCGATCTGCTGGCCACGCTCGGCCAGGGCAAAAACACCGCCCGCCACGTGCTCAACAAGCTCTCCCCCGGCAGCACCAATCTGCAAAACGCCGAGCCCACGCCTGAAACCAAACCCGGCAGCGGCGAGTCGGCCATGTCTGACGCGGTGCGCAAGCTCCATCTCACCGGCTCCGATTCGCTTCAGGTCGAGGGCCAGAACGATCTGCTCGTCTATCGCGCCCGCTGTTGCAACCCCATTCGCGGCGAAGAGATCATCGGCTACGTCACCCGCGGCAAAGGCGTCGCCGTCCACGCGCGCAGTTGCCCCAACGTGCAGAATCTGCTCTATGAGAGCGACCGCCGCATAGCCGTCGAGTGGGCTCGCGTCGGCGACAAATCCGCTGGCCAACCCCAGCGCTACCCGGTCAAAATCACCGTCTCCTGCGACGACCGCGCCGGCATGTTGAAGGAGCTAACCGCGGTAATCTCTGACGACAACACCAACATCCGCACCGTGGATATCAGCCGCACCGAAGACGGCGAAGCCGAAATCGCCTTTGTAGTAGAAGCCGAAGACCTGCGCCATCTGAACCGCATGGTCTTAGGCATTCGTAGAGTACCCGGCGTCCGCGCCGTCCAGCGTACCACGAAGCTTTGAATGCAGCTTCAAGCTGCTTGCTTTTAGCTTCTACCCTTCACATTATTTTCAAATATTGGCATTGTGTCAGGGGTAGGTGGCCCCGGTCTCATACTGCAAATTGTCAAGCAGAGGGTGCCCCCGGTCCCTAGCTTTTGGGGACCGGGGAGGAGGAATCGAACTGCCGGCAGGCGTGTAGGCGGTTGGCCTACCCTTAACTTAGTCACAGCAGAGCGGATGCCCCATCCTTCGATTTTTTCCATCGAAGAATGGGTTAGCATAAAGCCTGCCCTCCTATCTATGCCCTACCCATAAAATTGCAGATCTCTCCTTCGTCAATCTCGGAAGCTGGCAATTAATTCAAACCGCTTGTCCGTACCAAATCCCCGCTCAGCTCAGCCACGGATTCAACACCGCCACGCCGCTTGATGCAAAGTCATCCACATTCCGCGTCACTACGGTCATGCCATGCACCAGGGCCGTAGCTGCAATCAGGGCATCGCGGTCAGAGCAAGGATCAGGCACGTGCAAAGACGCACATCTCTGCGCCACGATAGTATCGATAGCCAGAATACGGCCGTCAAAAGCAGGCAACACCTGGGCTTCCATCCAGGCTCGAAGCAGCCCGCCTTGCAGCGCGTCGCGGCGTTCTATCTGAAGAATTCCAATCTCCAGTTCAAGAATAGAAATGACCGATAAAAACAGCTCTGCCGCCGGAACCTGCTTCGCCCAGGTCTTCACATTCCGATCGGCCTTACCTGTCCTGGCCTTCCGCAATTCTGAGATGACATTAGTATCGAGAAGATACATCAAGCGAAGTCCGGGCGCCGGTGCAGTTTGCCCCGCAATCTCGGTGGATCGAATTCGATTTCAGTAGCGTTCGGCATGGCCAGCAAATCCGCAATGCTCTCCTGCTTGCCCGCAATCTTCCGGTACTCCTCAATGGTCAGCAACACATGAGCCGGACGCCCACGATCAGTAATAAAGACAGGGCCTTTCCGGGCGGCTCTCTTCGCCCTGCCTGCATCCTGATTGAATTCTCTGCTTGAAACCGTGGTGATGGCCATGGCTCCTCCTCAATGTAGCAATGTTGCTACATTATAGCAGGACTACTGTCCAGAAGGTAAATGGCAATATGTGGTCTTACACCAGCTCCAGCGCCGCCGTCCCTTTGCGGGGCGGGATAAAGCTCTCCGCGCGCGCCGCAATGGCGAGCTTTTCGCGGCCAATGAGTTTGCGAATCTGCCCGCGTGCGTGGTCGGCCCACGGCCCACGGTTATCAATCCTGATATAAGCCTGCCAGTGGCGCAGCGCCTGCCGCCGCAATCCCTTTCGCTCGTAGGCCAGGGCCAGATTATAGTGTGCGTCGGCGTAGCGTGGCGCAAGCGTAACCGCCTGCAGGTAAGCGGCAATCGACTCATCCGGCCTCAGCAACTCGTCCAGCACATTGCCCAAATCGAAGTAGGCCAGCACATAGGCCGGATCGGCCACCGTCGCTCGCCGGTAAAGCTCCTCGGCCAGCTCGTAGTTTTTCTGGTGAAAGAGAATCGTGCCCATGTTGATGTAGGCCGCCGAGTACTCCGGATCAATCTCCAGAATCTCTTTGTAGAGCTTGATGGCGCGCTGCCGTTCGCCAGCCTCTTCAGCCTGCACAGCAGCCAGAAAACGCCCCTGTACTCCTCGCGGAGCAACTGCGCCCTGGCGGTGCAGCGTTGCCGGCTCCGCTCCAGCCGGCGATGGATCAATCCGATCCACACGCTCCACACGCTCAAAGTCAAAGAGCAACTGCCTGCGGATGGGATCCACCATGGCGCCGCGGTGGCGAAAGGCCAGCCGCGTCCCGGTGCGGATCACGCACGCCTCAAGCAGCGGATTCACCATCCCGGCCACAGCCTTCATCGCCATCACCGAGTGCCTGATCGACGCCGAGGAAACATCTTCCTCCCTCAGCGCGCGCAAAATCCTCAACTGCCCAAGATCCTGAAAGCTGTAAATCTGTCTTTGTGGAATTAGTCCCGCTCGCTCCCACCCCTGCAACTGGGGGGAACTGATCTGCAAGATACGCAACACATCCTGACGGCTATAGCTGGTCACTCTTGCGTGCTCCCACGGTTGGTACGGCACAGAAACGGAGGAACCGCTCTTGCTCACGATTATGCCAAGACTTCGCGTGGATAAGCAGACTCGAACTGCCATCACAACGAAAAACAAGTGGATAACGAGTGCACGTCTTGGTTCGTGCCCATGCTTTGGGGCAAAAACCCCCTATCTGTGGCTTGTGGATAACCGAGGAGATGCGCACGAAACGCGGATGAACCCGGCCATAACAGGCGCGCATTTGCACGTCATTCATGTAAATAGAGGATGAAGTGTATGGAGCCGACGGCCAGACTTGAACTGGCGACCTGCTGATTACGAATCAGCTGCTCTACCAACTGAGCTACGTCGGCTTGATGCTCATTTGATTTTATCCTTGCTGTGCATGCAGCGTAAAGCAGCTATACTTTTTCGCATGCAAGCCAACCCAATTGAAGAGTGGCAAAGGCTCACCGAGCAATACCGCCAGATGTCCGACGAGGAGCTGCGCGAGCTCTCTGCCGATTTCGCCAATCTCACTGAAACAGCACAGCAGGTTCTGCGCAGCGAGATGCAAAAACGCGGCCTCGATGACCCACTCTCTCCAGCAGCCTCTCCAAATAGTGCCGATCAGCCCTGGACTCCCGATCTCAATTCATCAGGCGACCCAGACGAAAATCAAAATGCCGATCTCCCGCATGAATACACGTGGAAGACTGCGCTGTGCGAGTGTGACGATCAGGAACAAGCATCGCAAATCTACGAAGTATTGCGCCGCGCCGGAATCGAAAGCTGGATCGAACAACCCGGCTCGTCGCGTTATTCCTTAGATACCGGCAATCCCTGCGTCCTGGTCGCCGCAGATCAGCTTAATCAGGCGCGCCAGATTGCTGCGCAGCCCATCCCTCAGGACATCATCGATCAATCCAAAATTGTCGCGCCCGAGTTCGAGCCGCCCGTCTGTCCTCAATGCGGCGATAAAGACCCCGTCCTTGAAAGCGTCGATCCGGTCAATTCATGGCTATGCGAAGCCTGCGGCAAGCAGTGGACCGATCCAGCCGCAAACCAGAACCAGGCGCCGGAAACAGCCACCCCGTAACCCCTTTAAAACGGAAAGAGCCGCCCGGCAACAGGGCAGCTCTCTCCTCAGGGAGAATAGTTCCAACGGAGGCAAAACCATCAGAACTTTCTGGCTGCATACTAGGTGCGGGGGATGGGAGTGTCAAGGACAAATCTGGGAAGAAATAAACCTTATTGAATCAATACGTTACAGATGAATTTCCGGTTAAACCACAGACCTGTTTTCGCCGTGTCTTCGCCTTTTATCATCCGCGTATACCCGCTTTTTATAGGTGTTTTATATGGTTTATATCCAGTTATCCACAGGCTTAGAGCCGCCCTTAATCCTCCCGGTCCGGCTTGTCAATTGACGTTTGCTGGTTTCATACCCACACTTCCTGCAAGTCGATGCGGATGAATTCCTCGTCGTAAACCGACGAAACCGGCTTGCCCCGCGCCATGCGATAGAGCGCCCGGCCGCCGCCCAGAAAGAATCCCAGCAGAATCGCGGCACTCGAGCCAATGATCACCAGTGCGGCGATTCCCAGCAGCAGCTTGCCGGTCTTTGCCACCTCCGATTCCGTCGGCTGCGGAATCGAAGTCAGGTCGGATTCGTAGTGAACCGTAGCCAGCAGCTTGTGGCTTTCGTCGGGAATGGCGTCGCCGCTCACCAGCGCCACCAGCGGCCCGCTGCGCCGCACCTCAAGCGATGCCTGGTCGGAGTCCGCCAGCGGCTTGGGCCACGGCGGCTGCGCCTTGCTGCCCGCCTTCACGATAAGTCGCGAATCTTCGTCTCCTGCGCCATGGCCATCTGCGGCGTCGGATAGTCGATGATGGTCAGCGTAGCCGGGCCCGAGCGCAGCGAGTAGTTGGCCGTCACAGTCTCCGCGCCGCGATCAAATCCCACCAGCTCCGGCGGCAGCACTCCGCCCGCGCCCGCATAGCTCGCCGGCCCCACGCGCATAGTGCGTGGTCTGCCCATCCAGCGAGTCCTTCGGAAGGTTAGCCAGGATAGGAGGCATCAGCGCCGTGGTTCCCTCCGGCAACCGGCAACTGCCGGCCAGCTCGCGTAACTCCGCCGCCGACATGGGCCCAATGCGCGAGAAATTCGCGTCCACCACCGTGTTGCCCAGCCAAAACAGCACCCGATTGTGGTCTGAAGTAGCGCCCGACCCGATCTCTTCCTTCGGCCATCCATTCTGCCGATAGAACGAGTAAGCCCCATAAGCGCCGCTGGCGTCATGAAAGCGCAGCGCGCGCAGACTCAGCGTCTCGCCGCTGCGTTTGTAGCTGCCCAGCGCGCCGTCGGTAAAGTCATACTCTTTAAGCGCCGCAGCATTGTCCGGGTCAGCCTGCTTCGCGTCGGTAAACTTTTTCGGCGCCTCTGCCGCGACCCATCCCGCAAATGAATCCGGCAGCAGCGGCTTAGGCACCGGCGGCAAAAACACATGCGTCGCGCCCTTCGGAGCCGCAGTCTTGCCCGGCGAATTTTGCGCCAGTGCCGCGCCCGCACCCGCGCAAAGCAGCACCGCCCAACAAACCCAACCAGCCAAAATTGAACTCCGACGCATCAACACGCTCCATTCTTCAGGGTACACGCTGTCACCCCAGCAATGTAGACGTTGCGGCGACGGCTAGTAATTCAGCTTTTGAATGTATTGATTACTTGCCGAGGGGATCGAGAAACTCGAATCGGAGGGAGGCGGGGGTTTCAACCCCCGCATAGAGCCTGCAAAATTCAAACGGCCTTTAGCCCTGGATGCATTTGCATCTATTTCGGCCCGCGCAAATTTCCAACGCCCGATTCATCTCTCGCACGCAAATCCTGAACCGACGGAAGCAGCAGCCACGCAGCAATCGCGGCAATCAAAATCAGCGCGTAAGCCAGAACATCTCCGTGCAAGCCGAAAATCTGCACCGCAATCACCGTGGCGACAATAAAGCATCCGCCCCAAAGGCAAAAGCAAGCCAGCCCGCGCACCACCGGCCCCAGCCACGCATACTCCAGCATCCCCCGCGCCGACTTGCGAAAGTACCCCAGCGGATCGGCATAGAACTTCCGCGCCATGTAGATCACATAGCCGCCTAAAATCGCCCGCAGCCCCACGGCCGCAATTGGATGGGAAAGAATTTGTGCGGGATTCATCATCTTCAAGCCCGAAGCCTGTCAACCCCATCATCCCACACAATCGGTTTCGGCGTGTTCCTGCGCCGCCCACCATCCATCAAACGCCGCCAGCGACCGCTCGCAAACCATCCGGTGCCGTTCCTTCTTATCGCGAATCTTCTTGCGCAGTTCTTCCTCCAGCGGCTCCAGCAAGTCGAAGGTAATATTAGCCGGCTGAAAATCCTTGGGATCGGCGTGCGTAATATAGTGAACCAGCGAACCAAGAGCGGAAGCCCGCGGCGCAGGCACCGGTTCATCTCCCCGCGCCAGCGCCGCCGCATAAATCCCCGCCAGCAACCCCGTAGCGATCGATTCTGTATACCCCTCCACCCCGCAAAGCTGCCCGGCAAACATGAGGCGCTCCCGCGCTTCTGTCTTTAGGAGGAGATTTTCATTCAGTAAGAGCGGAGCGCAAATATACGTATTGCGATGAATCTGCCCATAGCGCAGAAAGCGCGCGTTCTCAAGCCCCGGAACCAGCCGCAGCACGCGCGCCTGTTCGCCAAATTTCAAATGGTTCTGAAATCCCACCAGGTTATAACTGTCGGCGCGCAGGTTTTCCTTGCGCAACTGCACCACCGCCCACGGTGTCTTTCCAGTGCGCGGGTCGCGCAGGCCCACCGGCTTCATCGGCCCAAAGCGCAGAGTATCGCGCCCACGCCGTGCCAGCACCTCGATCGGCAAACAGCCCTCGAAGTAATCCAGCTTCTCCCACTCCTTGCTCTCCGCAGCCTCGGCCTCCAGCAGAGCATCCAGAAAGCGGTCAAACTCCACGCGGTCCATCGGGCAGTTGATGTAGTCGGCCGTACCCTTGTCCCAGCGCGCCGCAAAGTAAACCCGCTCCATATCGATGCTCTCCGCATCCACAATCGGCGAGATGGAATCGTAAAAGGCCAGATGTTCTGAGCCGGTAATGCGTGCAATCTCCGCGCTCAATGCATCCGAAGTAAGCGGCCCGGTAGCCAGAATCGTGCAGCTCTTCGTGCCATCCTCACCCTGGATCAGTGATGTCACCTCTTCGCGCACCACGCGAATCCTCGGCTCGGCAGCAATCGCCTCCGCAATCCTCCGCGAAAATTCCACCCGATCCACGGCCAGCGCATGGCCTGCAGGCACGGCACATGCGTCCGCGATACGCAAAAGCGCTGAGCCCCCACGCCGCATCTCCTGCTTCAGCAGCCACGGCGCAGTATTCGGCGACTCGCTCTTCAACGAATTGGAGCAAACCAGCTCGCCGAACTCCGTAGTTTGGTGGGCCGGCGTCAGCCGCGGCTTTCCGTCCACCATGGCCCGCATCTCGTAGAGCTCAACCTCGCAGCCCAGCCGCGCAGCCGTCAGCGCAGCCTCAGGCCCAGCCAGTCCGCCGCCGATGACTCTGATCTTCTTCATTGTTTGTCATCCTGAGCGAAGGTCGCCGCAGCGACCGTAGTCGAAGGACCTGCTTTTAACGAGCCGGCCAGCCGTTCAATCGCCTCGCCGTTCAGGCGCACATTCCGCCACTCATCCAGGAACTCTGCTCCCATCGCGCGATAAAAATCGATTGCCGGGGTATTCCAGTCCAGCACCGCCCATTGCATGCGCTGGCAGCCTTTTTCCATGGCTACGGCCGCAACCCTCTTCAGCAGCGCCTTGCCAATCCCCAGCCCGCGAAACTCCGGCTGAACAAACAGATCCTCCAGATAAATCCCCGGCTGCCCCAGCCAGGTGGAGTAGTTGAAAAAATAAAGAGCAAAACCCGCCGACTGCCCGTCAATCTCGGCTATCAGGCAGAAATAGAAGGGGCTAGGGCCAAAACCGTCGCGCAGCAGCCCAGCTTCGGTCGCCGCCACGGCATCGGGCGCGCGCTCATAGGTGGCCAGTGCGCGAATAAAAACCACAATCTGCGGAATGTCCGCCTGGGTCGCAGTACGAATCGTGATTGCCATGCATCCATTTTAGGATGTGACACAGGCCACACACACCACCCCCCTGACGCACTAACATAGATAGGTGATTAAGGCGGCGTCCTCTGTCGCTCGCCTCAACTACCGCAGGCATTGCACCTCTTGCCATGCGCCCTTGTGCCGGGCAGCCTGTTCGATTTAACGTTGGTGTTGCTCGCATAGACTTTGTCACGCTGCTGCAAAGGCATGCCAACTTGAGTACCGCCGTTGGCGCCAACCGGTGTGTGGCCGGGAAAATATGACTTTTATGAGCCCGCGCGCAGCCCTCGCTCGCGCCGCTCCCAAGGAGATGAATATGAAACGTACGATTTCACTTTGGCTGGGCCTGTTGGCTTTTGCCCTCTTGCCTGCGCTTGCGCAAACGCCCGCTTCCACGTCCTCGGTACCCATGGGCAAAATTCACGGCCGCGTCTTCGGTACGCAAAACAACGAGGCTGCAGCCTCCGGCACGGTCACCCTCTCTTCTGAGAGCGGACACAGCAAGGACTACACCTTCAACATCTCCAGCACCGGCGACTATGCCGGCGAAGCGCCTGCCGGAAATTACAACGTAAGAATCGTCATGAAAACTCAATCCGGCTTCATGGAGTCCAACCGGCAAAACGTTGAGGTCACCATTGTTGCCGGTCAGGATTCTCAGCAAGACATCGATATGAGTCACCTGGAGGCGATCAGTACAAACAACGGGAAAGTGGGCACCATCCACGGCCACGTAATCGGTCCCGACGGAGAAATGACGACCGCCGGCACGGTCAGCCTATCCACTGACGGCGGCCCCACTGCAAAGTACTCTTACTCGCTCAGCCCCGATGGCAGTTTTTCAGGCAATGCGTCTGCCGGCAAGTACACCATTGTCTTCCGCGCTCCCGATACGCCGGCCAACAAAGTGGTCGAATTTATTGAAAACGTCAGGGTAGTTGCCGGTCAGGATACATTGCAGGACATCGACATGACCCGCAAGGCATTCCTTGACAAGATGACGCCCGAGCAGAGAAAGCAACTCGATGACATGAAGCAAAAGAACAATGAAATCCATAAGTCAAACATGGTCATCGCAAACCTCAACGTTGATATCAAGACTGCTTCTCAGGAATTCAGAGACGCTGATAACTCGCGTGCGGCGGCAATTCAGGCTCTGGGCGCCACTGCTTCAAAGTCAGATGTCGATGCCAAGGATGCCGAGATCAAGGACGCGAAGTACACCCAGATCGAATCCCTCATGCTCAAGGACACAGCAGCCAAGGCAGACGCTTCCATCCTTTGGGCTGACCTGGCTCAGGCTGAGATCGGCCTCAAGAAGTACGATCTGGCGGCAGTGAATTATAAGAAGGCCCTGGATATTGAAGCTACACAAAAGAAGCCGTTGACTGATGTCCAGGGTTTGGCCAACGCTGGCTTGGGCGAGATTTATGCGCGCACCGGCAAGGTTGCTGAAGCCAATGCGGCATACGATGCGGCTGCCAAAGTCAATCCATCCCGCGCCGGCGTCTACCTGAAGAACGAAGCGGTAATTTTCTACCAGACAAACAACCCCGCTGCTCAGGCTGCCGCCGCCGACGAAGCCATCAAGGCCGACCCGACCCAGGCCCTGTCCTACTATCTCAAAGGCAACGGGCTCGTCCCCTTAACCACGGTCGACCCCAAGACGCAAAAAATGATTGCGCCTGCCGGATGTCTTGAGGCCTATGAGAAATATCTCGAGCTTGCGCCCAATGGTCCCTACGCGGCTGAAGTGAAAAGCCTGTTAGAAGGCTTCGGACAGAAGATCGTCACCAACTATAAGAGCAAGTCAAAGTAAGCTCGCTCTCAGCCTGCTCATTGAAGGGCGTTCGCCACGGCGGACGCCCTTCGTGTTAAACAGAGTTAGCCTATTTAATCCTGACGCGTTTGCCGGTTAAGCTCTTCGGCCCGGAAACGCATTCATGCCCCGGCAAAGCGAAGCGCAAGGGCCAGTCCACCGCTACGTTGATGCCGATGCGCGCTGTAACCATCATTTCGCTCACCTTGAATCCATCGTCGCGCACTTGCAGTGGTGATTCGGAATTCACCAAATCCAGCCCATTGTGGCGCGGCCGCGTAATCCCTAGCGCCTGGCAAAGCCGTCCCGGTCCTGCCGTAAGCTGGCCGTCCGTCGCCCCGCTACCAAGACCGCGATTCCGAGCCATTTTGTCCCTGCCGGTCACCGGCTCCAGCCCGCGCAGCAACACGCCCCCTCCAAAACCCTCCGTCTCGCAACTAAAGTTCATGCAGAAATAGCGGCCGTAGATTGCATACACATACGCATAGCCCGCCGGACCAAAGAGCACTTCATTGCGCGGCGTTGGCCCGCGATGCGAATGTGCAGCTGGATCGGGCGGGTTATTATGTGGCCCCAGGTAGGCTTCAGTCTCCACAATCCGCCCCGCCAAAACTCCTGCGTCTGAATTGTGCACCAGCAACTTGCCCAGCAGCTGCGGCGCCAGCACCTCCGGCGGCACTTCAAAAAAAGTCCGCGCCAGCAGTGTGCCCATTCCTCTCAGCGACGGGTGCCCCAGGTCTCGTTTTTGAGACCTGGGATTTACGTAAGTTGTGTCGGGTGCCCCATCCATCGAGCGCTTTTTGCTCGATGGGTGGGATTGGATCAGATGCTGATACCTGGGCTTCACGCTACTTGTGCGCCTTCTTCCATTCCTTAATCAGCGCCAGCACCTCTTCCGCGTGCCCCTCCGGCGTCACCTTGGGAAAAATATGCAGCAGCGTCTGGTCCGGGCCAATCACAAACGTGGTCCGCTCAATGCCCATCACCTTCTTGCCATACATATTCTTTTCCTTCAGCACGCCAAACTGGTTGCACACCTTCTCGTCCACGTCGCAAAGCAGCGAATAGGGCAAATCAAACTTGGCGCGAAACTTCGCCTGGTCCTTCGGCGTATCGCGGCTGATGCCCAGCACCACCGCGCCCGCCTCCTGCAGTTTCTTGAATGTGCCGCGAAACCCGCAGGCCTCAATCGTGCAGCCCGGCGTATCCGCTCGCGGATAAAAAAACAGCACCACGGGTTTGCCTGCAAAGTCGCTGAGGCTTACGGTTTTATCCTCGTCGGTTTGCAGCGTGAAATTGGCAACTTTCTTGTTCAGTTCCATGGGGAATTTCCTCTTCCGGTCAGTGCAGGGCCTTCGTCGGCCGCCAGCTACTAATTATTCCCGAGCCGCCCGGCACATGTCATTTCGCAGTCAGCAGACGGGGAACAAAAGGCGGCTATCGGCTAAATTGCCACCATCCCGGTGATTTAAAATCTCCATCGCCTCATAGAATGAGCAATATTGCTCACTATTTTGCGAAAATCGGATCGCTTCATCAAATACCGTGCACTTCAGGGCTTAGTTTATGCTAATGCCTCCTATATAATTGCGCAGTGGGTGGGTTCCCTGCCACTCTCCGAGGATGTTATATCGAATGAATTCAGTGGTAATCGTTTCCCCTCCTGCAGTCACAACCGAAGGTCTCACTCTGCCGGTTCCTGAAACCCCGGAATCTTCCATCAACGTCCCCGCGCCCGTCCACGCCACACCCGCGCGTGAAGAAGTTCGCATGGGTCGCGCCGTATCAATGGACGCCGGAATCAACTGGCTCACCATGACGGTCATCGTCGCCTTCCATCTCGGTGCCGTTGCAGCGCTCTTCTTTTTCACCTGGCAACGCCTCACCGTCATGCTGGCACTCTACTTCGTGGCCATCAATCTCGGCATCGGCATGTGCTATCACCGCCTGCTCACCCATCGCGGCTACCAGGTTCCCAAGTGGCTTGAGTACGTCATGGCCACCTGCGCCACCCTGGCCCTTGAGGGCGGACCCATCTTCTGGGTAGCAACCCATCGCGTCCACCACCAGTTCAGCGATCAGGATGGCGACCCCCACACACCCCGCGAAGGCGGATGGTGGGCCCACACCGGCTGGCTGCTCTGGGGCAACACACTGCACACGCAGACTGAAGTTCTCAATCGCTACGTCCCCGACCTCAGCCGCGACCGCTTCCTCGTCTGGCTCAGCAAATATCATTGGATTCCCCTCGTCGCCAGCGGCGTGGCCCTCTTCGGCTTCGGCTGGCTCTGGGGCGGATGGAAAAATGCCGTCGGCATGCTGCTCTGGGGCGCATTCCTCCGCGTCACCCTCGGCCTCCACTCCACCTGGCTGGTCAACTCCGCAACTCACATGTGGGGCAGCCGTCGATTTGAAACTCGCGACGGCTCGCGCAACAACTGGTGGGTAGCCCTCGTCAGCGGCGGCGAAGGCTGGCACAACAACCACCATGCCCATCCCGTCTCCGCCCGTCACGGCCTGCGCTGGTACGAAGTCGATCCCAACTTCTATGGCATTTGGATCCTTTCCAAACTCGGCCTCGCCCACAAAATCAAGCTGGCCAAATACGACCGCGCCAACCCCAAACCCGCCGGCGGAAACTAAAGCAGCACCGTCACCAGGCTCACACAAAAAAGCGGCCTTCCCATCAGGGAAGGCCGCTTTTTTACATCAAGAAAATCTCAATAATCCTTCTAAACTCTGTGCCCCATCCATCCCGCGCTTCTTGCGGGATGGGTGGGAAATCCCAAAACCCAACCCATAAATAAATCTACAAAACCCAACCTACCCCCGCAGCTTAGCCCTAACCCACAACACCCCAAACACCGGCAGCGCCACCACCAGCACCAGCACCCCCGCCGGAAACCCCACCCATAAATAGCTGTCCGCATAGCTAACCGCGTGGTGCCCAATCAAATTCCATCCCAGCAGCGCAAAAATCGCCACGCACGTCGTTGCGAAAAACGTAAAAAATCCCGCCGCCAGCGCCAGCAGCAAGCTCTGGAACAAGCTGAATCCCGCCAGTGGAAACCCCAGCACCGTCCCCCCGCCCGCGCGCCCTGTTTTTGCAATTTCCGCCATCACCCAGCCCTCATTCGTCTAGAATACAAGTTCGATGGCCAGCACCGCACAAATCGAGCTATGGCCGGCAGAGAAGGTCGCCTCCCAGGCCGCCGTCTCCCAGGCCCCCAACGGCATCCACTTCGCCGCCTGGGGTGAGACCCGCGTCTCTGACTCTGACCTCGAGCGTCTCGTCGGCGCCGTCCCCGCCTCTCTCTCCGCCGCCCTCGTCCACCGCGCCTACTACTTCGTCCCCCTCGCCATTGCTGACACCGGCGAAATCATGATCGCCCCCGGCTACAGCGTCGATCTCGGCGACCGCGCCATCTGCCACCGCAACGCCATCTTCGGCTCCACTGAGGCGGTCTTCCTCTCCACCCGCCTCGTCGAAGACCGCTTCGGCCTCGCCTTCGAATTCTTCATCAACGTAGCCCACAACTTTGTCGAAGCCGCCGGCGTCCCTGAGAGCTTTTCCTCCCTCGCCTGGTCGCAAGCCGAGGCCCAGGTCCGTGGAGAAACCAGCCAGGACGCCTGGGAAACCCGCCGCCGCGCCCAGGACGTCCGCGCCGGCCAAAAGTCCATCGACGAGCGCTCCCGCAACACCTATTACGAGTCCGCCTTCTCTGACACCCTGGCCATCTATATGTTGTCGATGGCCGTAGACTTTGACTACCACGACCTCCGCGAGCGCGAGTACCCCCTGCTAGCCGCCAACGCCCTCGCCGAGCGCCTCCGCCACGTAGCCACCCTATTCCCCCCCAACCAAGGCTACGACTTCCAAATTCTCTACCGCCGAAAAGGGTAGGGATTCAGACCTCACCTGTCGAGAAAGCTGAACAGTTTCGCTTTAATCTTCTCTGGATTTTTCACTTCGCATTCCCATATCACAATCACGCGCCATCCAAGGAATTTAAGGGCTGCCTTGTTTCTGCGATCACGCTCTACGTTAGACAATCTTTTAGCGGTCCAGAACTCGGATCGGGTAGCAGGCTGGACTCTTCCGAAGCGACAATTATGACAATGCCAAAAACAACCATGCACAAATATGACCGCTTTGTGCTTTGACAAAACAACGTCCGGTTTACCAGGGAGGTTTTTACGATGAAGTCTGAAGCGGTATCCCAACGAATGGAGAAGAGTTCTGACGAAAATCTCAGGCTTAGTGTCTTTCCCTCGTATAGCAGCCATATTACGGCTTCTCTGTTCCGGTGTGTGAACGTCAACCATCACGCGAGCCCTGCGGTAGACTGTTTCGTGCGTACGAGGTCTATAAATCCAGCAAGATCAAGGAGCCATTTTCTTTGAGAATGGTTATATGTTTCGTGCAGACCGCGAGGGATCACGAGCTGTAGGTTGTTGGCTTGCATTTCATCGGTTTGGTTGTTACTGATGGCGGTTTCAAGGGTGAGAAGGTGTTTACCTTTTATTCTGGCTGCTTCAGCCAAGACTTGGCGCCAGCGGTCTCACTTCAGCGATTGCTCTCATTTGCGCGAGTAGATCTCTGATATCTCTACTACGCGCGTCGTCGTTCGGCAGATCTGTCGAGGATACTCCACAATACTCGTGCATTTCCCAGTCGAGACTAGGGTTGTAGGGGAAGTCGGTGAAAAACGTCTCTGGAATTCCTAATCTAGATGCAGTGAAGGTTTCGTCATCGCCGACTAGTTGGAGCATAATCCGACTTATATCGTCGATTTGCATACCGCTCTCATTCCCAAAGACGACCGAATTGTATCTTTTAAAGTTGCCGAAGTCGCGATACCGATATTGGAACTCGACATTCATATTTTCTCCCCTTATCCACGAAATACGTTTTCACGATGGTGCTTGATAAACCCTGCATCGGGAAAGAACTTCTTCGGAAGGCTTATCGGCCGCCCTTCGTAAATGTTGAATGTATTATTTACATATGGGTCAGGCTTCATCCGACGGAGCTTAGCCGAGAGTAGGATGCATAGGTCTTCTGAGACTGTAACGAGCCCGAGATCAAAAGCGCGATCATGAACGGCCGAGAGGCAGAGGCCATTCCTTGGATTTAGTCGATTGGCCCTGTCATCCCGCCAAGGGATGATGTGACTTGCTACAAGCAGTTCTGGAATTGTGAGTCCTGTAATACAGCATTTGAATTCGTAGGCGCTTAATACGGCCCTTCGAAAAAATGTTTGGCCAATTCGGGTCTGCACTACTGTGCTTCTCGTCTCTCCCACATAGCTCACAGCATCACGTTCTGACTCATCCTCTGATGCCGGTTCGTCTTTAACGCACAATTCGACCTTGGCAATCTCTTTTGCAAGTCGAGGCCAATCTGAGGTCATCTCTTCCCAAATATCTCTGTCCGCATTAGACGCACCGCTCAGACCCTTGCGTCCGCTTGATCTGATTACAGGATCGAGACTAGCAAAATTCGTCAATTTCATTGCAAGCGCAGAGGGAGTCCGCTTAATAAACTTGGCATAGCGAATAATCAAGGGATTCCGTGAATGCATTCTGCCGAATGGGATCTCGCAGTAAAGCTTCAGGGCAACAATCAACTGCTCTCGTGACCATCCTTCGCGCTTTGGCATTCTTGCTTCCTTCCCGATACCGACGTAATTCTATACATCATCAGTCAACGCCTGAATCCAAAATCAGCGTAAATCATTGAGGGTGTAAGAGTGATAGATTTGGGATCTAAGAACTTGTTGAAAAACTCTGGCTTTGTATCAGGGCACGACTTTAGTCGTGCCGTAAATGCCGCAAAATCAACGTGGGCTTTAGTGTCTGCGTGAGAACTTCACGAGGCACTTGTAATCATCGCGTAGTTGAGCGACAACAGAAGTATGTCGCGATTTAAAGTTTACAGCCCGGATCAGGCTTATTTGCTGCCGCCGAGCGTGCGGGATGAGTTGGGTTCCAAGCACCTTTGCTTTTTCGTCCGCGAGGTGGTGGAGCGGTTGGATATGAGCGTGTTCGAGTTGAGCTACAGCGCCGAGGGCGGGGAGCTTTATTCGCCCCAGCTGCTGCTGGGCGTGTGGCTGTACGCTTACGCGTTGGGCATCACCAGTGCGCGGCAGGTGGAGCGGCGGCTGGTCGAGGATCTTGCGTTTCGCTATCTGGCTTCCGGCGAACGGGTAGACAACTGGGCCTTGAGCGCGTTTCGCCGGCGTCACAGCCTGGCGCTGAACGACGCCTTCACGCAGGTGCTGGAGTGGGCGCGGGGCAAAGGCATGGTGAAGCTGGGGCGGGTGGCGATTGACTCGACGCGCATTGCAGCCAACGCCTGCAAAGACAAGGCGGACTCGGAGCAGGCGCTGCGCGATACGCGGGCGCGGTTGAGGCGCCAGGTGCGCATCTGGCAAAAGGCGGCGGATGGTGACGACGCGGAGCCGGGCGGATTGGAAATCGCCATTGCGGAACTCGATCAGGCTCTGGCGGAGATGCCGCGGCGCATGGAGCGGTTGAAGAAAAGCGGCTTGAAGAAGCTGTCGCGGACCGACGTGGATGCGCGCTTCCTGCGCCAGCGCGGAGGGTTTGTGCTCGGCTATACGGGCGAGATCGCCGTCTCCGACGACCACCTGATTGTGGCCCAGCAGGTGACGCGTAACGTAAACGACAACGCGTCGTTGCAACCGATGCTGGACGAGGTCGAGCGGCGCTGTGGCGCGCCGCCGGGCGCGGCTCTGGCCGACAGCGGCTTCTTCTCCATCGACAACCTGGAAATGATGGAGCAACGGAATATCGATGGTTATGTACCGGACTCGAATCT
Organism: uncultured Acidobacteriaceae bacterium; assembly: GCA_963780975.1. Lineage (GTDB taxonomy): Bacteria > Acidobacteriota > Terriglobia > Terriglobales > Acidobacteriaceae > Telmatobacter. The sequence goes on from CAWAEU010000017.1 coordinate 71,036, forward strand.
GGCTTGCGAATTGAATCTGGGCAGGCGTTGCCCTAAAAAGGCGCGCGCCGCATCTCATCGCAGGATGCGCGCCAAGCTGCGAAGTCCGGCCGGGCAGGCCGCCTATGCGCGGCGCAAGGCGGTGGTCGAGCCGGTATTCGGAGTCCTGAAACAACAACGTGGAATGCGTCAATTTCGTACCCGTGGATTGCAAAACGTAAACAACGAATTCACCCTGGCCACGCTGGCCTATAACATCACCCGGCTGCACCGCACGCTGGCAGCCTGAAAACAACCCCCGCCACTACTGGCGGGAAAAAACTCAAAACTAGACCGCCGCTGCACAGGGCCAACGGCGTTCTCACGCAAACACTAAAGCCCCTGAGGAATAGTTTTCAACTGACCTATGAAGCCCCGTGCCCCATCCTGTCATCCTGAGCGTAGCGAGTCGAAGGACCTGCGTTTTGTATTCTCATCGAATGGGTGGGAACCCATGCACTCATTCACCCTTGCTTTTCCACGATAACTAGCTTCTAATTCCGTTCGAATGGAAGCGCCAGCACAACCCGTCCCCATACCCCAAGCTCATCAACGAGTCTCAGCCGTAACATCATCCCTCGCACTCATCGGCTTCAGCGCCGTCATAGGCCAAATCATCCTCATGCGCGAGCTGATCCAGGTCTTCAACGGCAACGAAATGTCGTTGGGCATCCTGCTGGCCACTTGGCTCTTCTGGACCGCCGCTGGCAGCTCCCTGTGCAGCCTCTTTCATCTCGAAAAAACCACCGCCCGCCGCGCAGTCGCCGCCCTCCAGATCCTTCTGGCCCTTACCCTGCCGCCCACCATCTGGGCCCTGCGCGCCTCCAAGTCCATCTTTCAAACCGTCCCTGGCGAGCTGGTCGGCCCCGCGCCCATGCTCCTCGCATCCCTCGTCTGCCTCAGCCTCTTTTGCCTGCTTTCAGGCGCACTCTTCGTAGCCGCCGCCCGCATGCTTGAAACCGAGCGCGCCGTCTCCCCGCGCATCGCCGCCGGCTCCGCTTACCTGCTTGAAGCCGCCGGCTCCGGCCTGGGCGGAATCCTCGCCAGCCTCATCCTCCTCCGCTACCTCGACTCCTTCCAAATCGCAACCATCGTCTCCCTGCTCAACCTCTTCATGGCCGCCGTCCTGTTCATCCCCATGCGCCGCAGCCGTCTTGCCGCCCTTGCCGCCTCAACCACCCTTTTCACAATTTTTCTCGTCATCTACGTAGCCCCGCCCCTCGACCGCCAATCGCAACAGCGCCTCTGGAAAGGCTTCCACCTGGTAGCCACGCGCGACTCCATCTACGGCAACCTGGCAGTCACTCAGACCGGCTCCATCCGCAGCATCTACTCGAACGGCGTCCTCCTCGCCAATGCCCCCGACCAAGCCGCCTCCGAAGAAGCCGTTCACTACGCGCTCCTCGAGCACCCCGCCCCCAAAAACATTCTCCTCATCGGCGGCGGCGTCAACGGCAGCGTAGCCCAGGCGCTCCAGCATCCCACCGTCCAGCGCATCGATTCCGTCGAGCTCGACCCCGCACTCATCGCTATCGCCCGCCAGTTCTTTCCCGCGCAGCCGTCCAACTCCGACCCTCGCGTCCACATCCACTTCTCTGACGGCCGTCACTACCTCAAAACCACCTCCGCCTCATTCGACGCCATCATCCTCAACGTCCCTGACCCGCAAACCGCGCAGTTGAACCGCTTCTACACCGTCGAATTCTTCCGCTCCGCCCGCGCCCACCTCGCCCCCGGTGGCCTGCTGGCCCTCGAACTCCGCTCGTCCGAAGAGACAATCGACCCCGACCTCGCCGAGTTCCTCCGCTGCATCCATCTCACCCTTAACCAGGTCTTCCCCTACGTCGTCGCCATCCCCGGCGACACCATCCACTTCTTCGCCGCCGCCGAACCCAACGTCCTCACCGCCGACCCAAAAATCCTCATCGCCCGCCTGCATCAGCGAAACCTGCATACGCAGTACGTAAGCGAATACTTCATCCCCTACCGCATGATGCCCGACCGCATGACCCAGGTTCAGCAGCAACTCCAGCCACTCCCTTCCACGCCCATCAATCGCGACTTCGCCCCCATCGCCTATTACTTCGATGTAGTCCTATGGAGCGCGCAGTTCAAGTCCAATTACACCGGCCTCTTCCGCGCCGCCGCGCAAATCCCTTTCACCCGCATCCTCGCCGCGCTCCTCATCGTCCTGGTACCGGCTGTCATTCTGAGCGCAAGGGGCCCCAGGCGTTTTCTTCAGCCTGGGGGTGGTAAGCGAAGAATCTGCGGTTGTTTCCACCCCGCCCGTTCCGCCGCCGCCGCCTACGCGGCCGCAACCGGCTTCACGCTCATCGCCCTCGAAATCTTCCTCCTCCTCGCCTTCCAATCCATCTACGGCTACGTCTATCACCAGCTCGCAATCCTCATCGGCCTCTCCATGGCAGGCATCGCTCTCGGAAGCTGGCTTGCCCTCCGCCGCATCCGCTCGCACCCCGGCCCGCCCCATTCCACCATGGCAATCACGCAACTCCTGTTAGCCCTGTCCTGCCCCGCGCTGCTCCTGGCGGTAAGCCTGCTCCAGAACTTCACCGGAAGCGCAACCACCTGGCTCGCAGCCCAGTTAGTTCTCCCATCCTTAGCGGCACTCTCAGGAATCTTAGGCGGCTATCAATTCCCCATCGCCGCAGAGATCTACCTTCACGACCGACCAGGCCGTTCAGGGTTAGGCACTCTCTACGCCCTCGATCTTTTAGGCGGATGCGCAGGCGCGCTCCTGCTGAGCACCTATCTAATCCCCGTCTTCGGCTTCTGGAAAACAGCCTGGCTCTGCGCAGCTATCAACCTGGTCCCGGTGCTGCTTGCCGTACGAGCCGGATCGAATGTGAATGAAGAAATAGCGGAAGTTCAATAGTGACGCAGCTTTTGGTTTGGCGGAGATACGCTGAGCCAATTTCCAACTTCTATAGCGATGGACAGGGCGTCAAACCGTACTAGAATACGATTTATGTATTCCTTTGCGATGCTGATTGTCTTTAGCCTGAACTTCTTGTACTTAATTCGCTGGGCAAATAAGGAGCATTGGCGTTCCCGTACCTGCACGAATTTTGACTTGTTCAGGTGGAAGGACTCTAGCAATCCACCAGCCAAACTCCTTGGCTTTGTCTCCACCCTCGTGTTGCTCTTCTGCGCCGTCAATATAATCATGTGGGCTAGCTGGGGTATAACGGATAATCCATATCACCAGAGAGGCGACCACTTCATACGGGCTGGAGATCTGCTTGGAATGCTCGTTTTGGGTCTTGCCGCTTTTTGTACTTGCTCATTTGGCTATTTGCTCTTCAAATTCGGCCAGATTCAAGCAACTCGCGAGCAGCGAGAAGCTCTGATGGATCCACAAGAGAAGGCACGGTTGATCCGGATGGCAGCGGACGAAGCTCTAGAGAAAATAGAGCGGCGCCGGACGCAGAAGATCAAAACGAAATAATCTGACATTAAAATGAATTCTCAGTTCGCTAGATGCAGACAGACCACAACTGGTTTGCGTAAGGTGGACGAAAAACAAATGATTCCATATTTGCGGTAGCATCAATTTTGGAATTTTAGTGGCAGGCCCAACATGGAGAGAATTCAAATGACAGACCGGGAACTAAGGATAGCAATCCTTGCTTGGGGCTCCCTCATTTGGGAGCCCAGGCCTGAGTTCGACATACAACGTGAACAACAAGATTGGTATTTAGATGGACCTACTCTCAAGATTGAGTTTTCAAGGATATCCAAGAGTCGGAAGCGGGCTTTGACGCTGGTAATTGACGATAAAAATGGATCGGTGACAACGGTAGCTTGGTGCCTCAGTAAACGGCACAGCGTTGAAGATGCAATCTGCGATCTCCGAAGTCGCGAAGGCACGACACTCAATAACATCGGTTGTGTCTGTCTCACGGCCGATGCCTCTGCGTCAACTTACCCGATAATAGAGACTTGGGCCAGTGAAAAACATATTGATGCTGTCATTTGGACTGCGCTGAAAAGTAACTTCGAGGAGGAAAAAGGTATGCCTTTCTCGGTGAATGCCGCCGTCGAGCACATTAAAACACTGGACCCGTACGGAAAGGCGAAGGCTGCTGAGTATGTTTGGCGCGCACCGGAATTTGTACGAACCCGCTTGCGTGAAGCGCTGCAACAGGAGCCATGGTTCTCAAAGGCCAAGACTCAAGTCTAGTGCCAGGGCCAATATGTTTTCGGAGAACGGCCCGTTTCCCCACACAAACTCCTACGACTTATCCTTTCCGAACACCACCGCCGTAAACATGAAGATGTCGGTATCCTCATCCTTCCAGCAACTCAGGCGGCTTTGACAGCAATGCGGGCAGTGCGGGAGGTTGGCTTGGACTTGACGACAATTTCTATGTCTTGCCCGAGTGCTACCAGAAAGTGCATCAAGCGCTCGACGGAAAAGCCTTCCAGTTTGTAATTCAGGAGGGCGGAGACCTTCGGCTGATTAATTCGAAGTGCAGCCGCGACCTCAGCCAGGGTGAGCCTCTGCCGTTCGACAATCAGATTGAGGGCGGCTCCCAGCCGGGCCTTGGTGTCGAGCTCCGCCGCGTCCGGCAGTCCCATGTCCGCAAAGACGTTGCCGCTGCTGCGAATGACTTTTTCTGGGATGCTTTTAGCCATATCTCTCCTAAGACTTATGCTCCCCAAACACCACCGCAGTAAACATGAAGATGTCCGTATCCTCATCCTTCCAGCAACTGGTGACCATCCCCGCTTTGCGGCAGGTCTGCTCCAGGAATGTCTGCCGGTCCCATCCCTGTTCCACCGGAACCTGCGGAAGCAGCAGCCCCTCGCTGCCGCCGTTCTTCATCAGCAAGCCGTGTTGGCCGACCTTGATCTCCTCAATATCGGTAACCCACCGCAAAGGCGAGAGCACTGAGATTTCGTACTCCAGCTTCGGCAGCTCCGCCGCTGAAACCCGCTGAAACCGCGGATCCTGCAGCGCGGCCAACGTAGCCGTGTCGCGCACCGTCATATAGAGAGGCTTCCTCGCCGACGTATACCCGATGCACCCCCGCAGTTGCCCCGCTTCTTTCAGCGTAGTAAACGCGCCGCGCTCCTGATTCAGAGTCTCGCTCGCGCTAGCGTCCGGTGCATACGGCTCGTTCACCGTGACGGCGTACTCCACCGACTTCCGCGCCAGCGCCAGCAGCTCGGCCTTCTCCTTGTCAGTAAGCGAGAACGGCGTCTCCGCCGCCTTTTCGTGATGCGTCTTCACAAACACATCGGCGCTGTAGCCCACCACGCGCGACTTGTCGCCCGTCACATCGCCGGAGTTCAAATACTTCAGCACCCGCGCCTGGTTCGCTCCCATGCGCTCGGCATAAATCATCGCCGCCACAATCGGCGCCCCGCCGCAAGCCTCCCACACCCGCGTCTGAAAGTTCTGCGACATGCTCAGGTAGTCCCACGCCTGCAGTGCATTCAGCGTTTTGTGGTCGATGGTCACCGCCTCGGCGTAGGGATGATAATGCGACAGATCGGAGCTGGCCAGCACCAGCGTATCGCCGCTTTTGCCCTCCGCCTTGATCAACTTGGCCAGCGCCACGCCCAGCGCCCTGCTGCTCTCGTAACTCTGGTCTCCCATGTCGATAGGCACCAGCTTGAAATCGCCCAGCACCCGTTGCAGCCACGGCAACTCCACCTCGATGGCATGTTCCGCGCCCGCCGCGGTAGCATCGTGCCCCTCACCGGAAAACTTGATGGTCGAGCTCATCTTTACCAGCTTGGCCGCAAAGTCTTTATCCACCTGCACATTTCCCAGCGGCGTTGCGTAGGCATCGCCGTCGTAGACCGATGTGAAATCGAAGCTCTCGTGATGCGACGGAGCAATCACCACCACGCGCGCATACTTGTGACCCTTCAGCGCCGCGTAAGTATAAGCGGCCACCGGCCCCGAGTACTGATAGCCTGCATGCGGCGCGACGACAGAGAAGATAGTATCGGTAATCGGCGGCTGCGCTGCCTTCGCCAGCATATCGTCGATCATCGCCGTGAGTTCTTTAGGGTCAGCCGGATAAAAACTCCCCGCGACCCCAGCCGGCCTAACCTTCAGTTGATCTGCGGCACGAACATGCTGCAATGGAGCAACGGTAAGAAGTGCGGCGACTTGAACTGCCAGCAAACACATTTTGTAGCTCCTCTTGATCTTCATTTACTTTTTCATCTCCTTAGCCCACTCACGCATGCCAGACGCCTGGAATCGGATGCATGCAAAACGGGCAGCGATTCTTCTTGATCAGCATCGTGCCCGCCGTGAACCCCATGCGCTCCACCAGCATCTTGCGGCACTGCGGGCAATAAGTATTCTGCGCTGGATGCCCCGGCACGTTGCCGATATAAACGTAATGCAGCCCCTCCGCATCGGCAATCGCCTTGGCCCGTTCCAGTGTCTCCACTGGCGTGATGGGCAGATTCTTCAGCAGATATTGCGGATGAAACTGCGTAAAATGCAGCGGCACATCCTCGCCTAAATTATTCTTGACCCACTGCGCCAGCCCGCGCAACTCTTCGTCGCCGTCATTCATCCCCGGCAGCACCAGGTAAACAATCTCCGTCCACTTGCCCATTTTTTTCAGCGTAACCAGCGACTCCAGCACCGGCTTCAACTGGCCCGTCACCACATCCCTGTAGTACTTCTCGGTGAAGGCCTTCAGATCGATCTTGACCGCATCCATCTTTCCGTAGGCCGCCTTCAGCGACTCCTCCTGCATATAGCCGTTCGAGACCACCACGCTGCGCACGCCCGCTTCGTGCCCGGCATCGGCTGTATCCATCAAAAACTCCGCAAAGATCACCGGCTCGCTGTAGGTATAGGCAATCGTCGGGCAATTATATTGCTTCGCCATCTCGGCCACTCGTTTGGGCGGCGCGTACTCAGCGGGAATCTGCTCCGGCCGCGACTGCGAAATATCCCAGTTCTGGCAGAATTTGCAGTTCACATTGCAGCCCGCCGTAGCCAGCGAGAAAGCCGTCGTTCCCGGCAGATAATGGAACAGCGGCTTCTTCTCCACGGGATCGACGTGTGCCGCGCAAACCCGCGAGTGAACCAGCGTGTAGTAGGTCCCACCGCGATTCTCGCGCACCCCGCAATATCCGCGTTCCTTGTCGCCCACCACGCACTCGCGCGGACACAGCTTGCACTTGATCTTTTTGTTCTGCTGCTTCTGGTAGAACTTCGCTTCCACAACAAACCGCGAATCGTCCTGCTTCTGCTCACCCGCCGCGGATGAAATCGCACTCGCCGGCTGGGCAAATTCACTCAACCCCAGCGCCGCACCCGACGCCAGCGCGCACTTCAAAAACAAGCGGCGATTCAGCGGATTTTGTTTCCCGCCAAAAACTGAACCTTCACTCTCTCGCATGAATTCACAAAACATATCGAACCTCCCACTCACGCTCCCAACTAAACTTCCATCGTCGAGATGCGTTTCGGATCGTTCGTGCCCAGCCGATGCTCCTTGTCGGCTGCCGTCACAATATAGTTTGGCGCTCGTCCGTCGCCTTCCAGCGTCTTCAATCCTTTTTCCGCTCGCTTGCGCTCGATAATCTGCCAGCCCGTATAGTCCAGCGCAACTGGATCTTGAGAAACCAGCAAGCCGTTATAGTGCCAACTGTGTTCCGGTTTGTATCCAGGCCCGCCATCGTACATCGCTGTAGTCGCATCGCAAATTGTCAATCGCATCCGCGTCCGAATTTCCGGCAGCATATTTAAGTCCGCTATGTATGGATTGCATCCGTTGGGATGGTACTTATTCGGATTATTGATAACTCCATACATATTTTTTAGGCCGATAGTTACCCCCGCGCCGTCATGATCTTTCAGCACCGGAAGATTGATCAGCAAGCTCGAACGCTGGGTCAGAATCTTTGACAGCCTGCTGCCCACGCTGCCATAAGCAACCAGCTCCTGCTCATAATCCACCCGGTCAGTCCCAAAGCATTGCACTCCGTTTCCATCCGTCGCAATATGAAACCCGGCGCGCGCCAGTTCTTCTGTCTCGCGGTCCCACACCACAATAGCGTTAGCTCGGATTCCCGCTTCCTGCAGCCGTTCGCAAATCGCTTCCACAAGCAGCACGTTGCTTGAGATTCCGCGCCCGCCCAGCGTATTCACCTTCAATCCCACCAGCTCGCCCAGCTTCACCAGCATCTTCCAGGCCTCAAGGGCATGATCCCGCTCAAAGAGAGCCTGCACAGCGCGATCAACAAGCGCCAGCATCCGGCTTGAATCCACCTCTGATCCGGTACCGCGCAGCAGCGCATCGCGCGCAATCACAACTTTTGATTTCGCCACGCCCTGCTCCGCCGCCGGCAGCTCCGTGCCGCCTGCGCCGAAAACCGCAGCGCCCACAAGCGCGCCCTTTAGAAAATCCCGCCGGCTTGCGCCATGCACTAAGTTCATAAGGGGACTCCGCTGAGCCTATAATCGGTCGCGAGCGTCAGGCTCAAAACCAATTCGTACTGCAATCCTCGCCCGCATGGTGTGACGGCTAACACTTATGGCGATCATTACCAGGCCTAAGCTGCCTCAGCAGAAAGAACCAGTTTCCCATTGCCAGGTATTCATAACTTAAGTAAATCAATACTTTATATTGATGGCTCCCTATAGGAGAATCGCGTTTTAGCTCGAATGTCTCTTGATTGGTTCCCTCGTCCGTTGCCTCAAGCGATACCAATCGCCTGTATCTTGTTGGCAACATCAATTGATAGGGCCTCAACTTCCGGCGGAAACAGCCTGCGCTCCCGCGCCGGAAGCTCACCCAGCAGATCTTCATAGAGCGCAGTCTCGCAACCCTGGAATGCGGGAAACCCTGCCGAGTCAGCCATTTTGCAACTCATCTTAATCAATTCAGCCAGATCCCAGGGGCCTTCCGCCCGCCGTGGCGAATGATGCTCGTAAACAACAGCTTCAAAATCTGAAGGCAATTGCCAATCTGAAATTAGCTGGTGCCCAATTCCACAATGGTCCGCCCCAAACATTTTTTGCTCCGCCTCAAGAATGCTCTCGCCCGATCCGTTATGTGTCTCCAAAAGTGCGGCGTAATCTTTAGGGCGCACAGTCGCCAGCGCCAGGCGTCCAATATCGTGCAGAATGCCTGAAGTGTAAGCGATGTCCTTGTCCATGAAACCCGCTGAAGCCAACTGCTCGGCGATCAGCGCACAGGCCACGTTGTGACGCCAGATAATCTGCATCGAAGGATGATTCAGCGCTTTGCCCATATAGGTTCTTGCGGCTACCGTCAGGCACATCCCTTGCAAATTGTTGATGCCCAGCACCGCAATCGCCTGCAAAATGCTGCTGGCCGGAAAGCGCGGAGCATACAAAAGCGAGTTTGCAATGGTGAGTACCTCGCTGGCAAAAGCCATATCACTTGAGATCAGGTTGCTCATCTGGTGCAACTGCACATTTTCTTTATTCGCCAACTGCAGCACGCGAATGGCGACCTGAGGAAACGGGGGAAGACGAAGATGAGCCCAGGTAACATTGTCCACATCGGGCCGTTGCTTCTCGATCGCCACTTTTCTAACTCCACTTCGCCAGGCATGGTTACATTCAATGTGCGTCCTGCTCGATTTAGCTTTTGCAGCATCGAGCCAGACGCGCCTCGCGTTTCGATATTCCTGTACTGTCTATTTCGGCAGGAGTACAGCTTTCCATGAATCGGAACTCCCGGCGCAGGCGGAAATCGATCGTCAAAACAGCGCCCGGATATTGTGGAGTTATAAATTCACTGCGCTTTCCAACTCTTACCGTCGATGCTCACCCAAACCTGATTTTTATCGTTCATTAATTCAAACACCGCGGCTGCAGCAGGTGTGGCTGTTGCAGAGCCGGTTGGCGTAACGACAGACTTAGCACTTGTCGCAGACTGGAGGAGAATCACTTCGACGGCGCGGCCAGTCCATTGTTGGGGCACAGCTACCCAACTGCTTCCTGAGTCTTCACTAAGAAACAGCGCACCCGCCTGGTCAATTGCCAGCGTGCTATTTAGCGCCGTCGCGGTGGAAATAATCGCCAGCCCGCTGGGCAGCGTTGCGGCAATCGACCTGCGCGCAGCCTCAAACTCGATCGCCGGCATTTGAGAGCTGGCATCGTAACTGCTGCCTGGTGCGGCTTCCTTCTTATATTGCGCAGTTGAACTTCCGCCCGCACCGTTAAACCTGGCCTGCGCTTTTTGGCTGCTCCGGCGCGTGCCCCCATCTCATCCATCTTTGCCTGGGGCGCGTAGACCGCTGCGGAATTGCTCGAATACGCACCTGTTTCACGTTGGGGCATATGCGCTGTGGGCGGCTGCGGAACTGGCGCGGATGTGGAATATTCTTGTCCAGCTGGCGCCGTCGGCAACATGACAATTCCGTTTTCAAACTGCGGAGGCGCTGCTGCTCGATTCAACGGCTGGTTTGCGGTTGCGGTGGGTGGCGCAGTTTCTTCCGGATTTGGAACGTAGGCCGCGCCGGTCGAAAAAGTTTGATGCCCTAATTCTGGCGGCTTTTCCATGGCATGAGAAACCGGCGGATTCGGTTTTTCTGCAACTGACCGATTGTTCACAGCCGTATTCGCGATGCTTGCCGCATTTTGCGGTGCAGCCGGAATCGTGGCCTTTGCCATCTCCGCGCTCGGTTCCACATGCCGCACATGAACCAAAACAATCAGCGCGGCCGCCGACGCAAGCGCAACCGCCGGTATCCACGCCACTCGCCAGCCGCTGAGCCATGACCCGCTTCGCCTCGCGGAATGAGCAGATGCAGCAGCAGCCGCCATTTCCAGCTCCGGCGCTGCCTGCCCGGCAAGAAAAATCACCTGCCGGCAACGGCCGCATACGGCGAGATGAGCCACAATTTGCCCGCGTTCCCGCTCTGACAGAGCCTTCTCAGCAAAGGCGTTCAGGCTCTCCGCGTCGGGATGAAAATCGAGTTGGGAGTTTGCATTCATGGTGCAGCCTTCTCTTGGAACGCTTCCGATTGAGAATATTGCAGCAGTTTCTTGAGATTAAGGTCCAGATCGCGCGGATCGGCTCCCAGCGCCTCTTCCGCAGCGCGCCTGCTAAGGCCCGTCTCCTGCAGATTTTTGATTACCTGCTTCCTCAATCCGTCGGTCACGCGCTTCAGTCTCCTGCTAACCGTCGCCTCATGCACGCCCAGCACCTTGGCAATCTCCAGCAGCGTCCGCCCATCAAGATAGTAGGCAGCCAGTAGAAAACGCTCCTCCGCACCCTTCCGCTCAAGAGCTACTTCAATTGCTTTACCCAGCGCCGTAATTTCATCCGCAGATTTTTCTGCCTCCAACTCCTGCACCGGAGCGTCATATTCCTCCAGCGGTTGCTCCCGATGGCTGCGGCGATGATGATCAACAAAGCGCTGCGCCAGTGTAGTCCGTAGCCAGCCAATCAGCGATCCTCTGCCCCGGTAAGATTCCAGCGGGCAGCGCCGTTTTCCACCCCGCTCCGTCAGCCCGTAGAGCTCCGCGTAAAGCTGATCGGCCAGGTCGCTGCCAAGCGTCTCGCTGCCGGTAATCGCAATCGCGGCCCGCAGCAACGGCTGCCGGTAAAGCGCAAAAAAGCGTTCCCATGCCCGCTCGTTGCCGTTGGCGCAAGCCTTCGCCAGCACCAGATCGCTCAGCCGTAGTCCGCGAAAATACTCCGCCTGCTGCCTCTGCGAAGCAATCTTTAACGCAGCCAGCCCATAGTTCTGTTCCGTTCCTACGCGAACCAAAATCTCGCCGCACTCGCCCTGATCCAGCCCCCAGCCCCCCGCCTCGCACTCCCGCCACAACTCCGCAAGCAACGCGGCGTCAAGTCCAACCGCAGCCGTCGAAATCCCCGGCCCGGCTGTGTTTTCAACGGATTGGGTTGGCGTAATCCCCACACCCTCAAAATACGCTAAAAATACTCTGCAAAAAACCAGCAGACCGGCGTTCCTTAAGTCAAAGGCCGGCGATCGATTACCCGGCGGAGGAGAGCAATGAAGAATTTGTACAGGTTCGGGCTTGTGGGTGCGATGCTGCTGGCGCTGGCGGCATTTGAACAGGGTAGCGGAGTAAAAGCGGCCGGCGGGCCTGACGAAAGTGGCCCTTACCGCGTGCTGGCTCCCATTGAGAGCGGCAATCTGCTGCTCTTTCCAGTCGTCCGCGCAAATGGTAAATCTCCCGCATCAACTCCGTTTATCACCCTCGATGAGGGAATCAAAAGCGGAGACGTTGAAGTAACCGAAGCGGGAAAGGTACAGGGACTGGTACGACACAGGGAAACTGTTGGCGTTCCGCCTTACCACGATGACCGCTTTCGCGGTGCTCCAGACTATCCCGATGACCACGTGCGCGGAGACGAAGTCAACACGCTGGTCCTCGTCAACCATTCTGACAAGCCTCTGCTGCTGCTGGCCGGCGAAATCGTCACCGGCGGCAAGCAGGATCGCGTCATCGCCAAAGATCGCATCGTCCCCGCCAACGCTGACCCCATCGATCTCGGCGTCTTCTGCATCGAGCCGGGTCGCTGGACGGCGAGTTCGTCCACCTTCGGCGCGTCGGCAAAGGCGTCCTCCCACAGCATCATGGTTCAGCCCTCCGTCCGCCAAAAGGCCATGGTCGCCAAAGATCAGCAGCAGGTTTGGGACTCGGTAAGAGGAAGCATCTCCCAGATGGAAGTCGCGGCTGCACCTATGCCTACGGGTGAAATGGGCGGAGGTCCTGTTGCCAGAAATGGGTATCCCCGCTCCCTGGGCACCACCAGCTATGCGCAGGTGATGCAGGACAGCGCCGTCAGCGATAAAGTGGATGAAGCCGCAGCCCCGGTAATGAAGTCGCGCGACCAGGTCCTTGCCAGGCTTCGCGAGGAACACGCCATCGGCGTAGTAGTAGCCGTTCGCAACGAAATCGTCTGGGCCGACCTCTTTGCCTCCACCGATCTACTCGCCCGCTATTGGACCAAGCTGGTTCGTTCCTATGCGGCTGAAAGCCTCACCGAGGGCGAGACTACCGACACCACGCCCACCGTGGCCAATGCGCAGCACTTCCTCAACGCACCCTCCGGCGGCACTGAAACCAGCGAAGGTGACGTAGGCGTCTACCGTTATCGCGAACTCAAATCGGGAAACACTGAGACCTTCGTGCTCGAATCGCTACTGCCGGAAGCAGACTACGACGTCCACATCAGCAAACTCAAGCTGAGGAACGCCGAAGCGCACATCAAGCCCCCGCGCCCCTACGACCCGCAAATTTACCGCTGATTGCCCGTCAGGAAACTTTGGGTGCCCCAGGTCCGGGGTGGTCCGCGGGGTAGAGATCTCGATTTTGAGACCTGGGATTCAATGACTATCATAAAAATTGGGTGCCCCATCCTTCGCGCTTTTGCGAAGGGTGGGATACCACAACACCAACCATCCAACTTATCCTAGTAATTCGCTAACCATCCTCGTAGTCAATCAAGTCTTCTGCCCCACCCGGGCAATCGGATGAACAGCAATCAGCGTTACCGCAAATAAAAAGATTGAAGCGGCAATAAACTCCAGATGCGCGTGCCGCAAATCTTCAAACACCAGCTTCACCGCAACCAACGCCAGCAGCGTGTAGCCAATGCGAGTCAGTTCCTTCCTGCGCCAATGCGCACCGCTGAAGGCAAGCGCAAGAGCCGCCGTGCATAACGTCAGCGTGCGCAGAAAGGCAAGGTGCTGAGGCCCAGGAATAATGCTGAACGCAGTCAGGCCCATCAAGCCTTCCACCACCATCGCCGCAATCACGCCAATGGCAACCGATGCGAAGACAACAGGAAGAATCTGCCGCTTCCACGACTCGCCACTCTGGCCCGGCTTCAATGCCGCATAGCAAATCGCTGCGCAGGCCGCAACAAAACAAACACTCCACGCGGGCACTCCGGATATTGTCCCCGCAAGCGCGTGGAATCCATAGCTCATCAGCCCGGATACCCCTGCTGCCGCCGCAAGATAAACCGCGCCGTGAACTTCAAGAGCCGTCCGCTTCAGCCGAACGCCGAGAGCGACAGCGAAAATCGAGGCCACACCCAAACACACTCCCATCCATAGCTGCGGCATGCACAGCCAACCACCGGCCAGAAAAAGCGCAGCACTCCAGGTGGAGAACACCACTGAATTCCGCCGCTCAGATTCGCGATCGAAAATAACAAAAACCGCCGTATAACCCGCAGCCGACATAACCAGGCAGAAGATTCCCAGCTCCGCTGCACCGCCGCCCAGCCCAAAATAGAGCCAGCCCGAAGCAGCCAGCAGAAACGCTATCATCGTCTGCACCGTCTCAAAAACCGTGATCGGCTTCCTCTTCACCACTGTTTTGAAAATTACGCTGGTAGCGAAGATCAGAAACAAAACCAATCCCGGCGCAAGCAATGCCGCCGTTCCCATCGCCGGATAATCCGGTCGCGTGCTTGGCGGGCTGGAATAGATATAGATAAGCGCCCACACCCCCACGTCTGCAGCCAGCGACACCAGGGGCCTTACGCCCAGCTCGCGGTCTCGTCCCGCCGCGTACTCGCAGATAAAAACCATCAGCAGCATCGCCGCAATAAAAGGCGCGAACTCCTGCGTTGCAATCGCCAGAGTGATTGCAACCGCGGCCGCTGTAATGTTTGCCACCCAGAAAACCGACGCAACATCGCGTTTCCAGGCCAGTGCGGTAGCAGCAATCACAAACATGCACAGAACGCCTGCGGTCACGTCGGCGGACATCACCTTGAAGCGCAAAGTAAGTTCCCAAAGCATGGGCGCCAGAATCAACGCCGAGGTGCAGGCATAAGTAATGCTCGCAAACCACGCCCCCACAGGCACACGCGTCGCCCACACCAGCCATAGAATCGCGTATGCGATTGCGATAGCCGCCCCAGCCGGCCTGGGCAGCAAGCTCGCCTCAGCAACGGCCCGCAGCAGGTAAGCCCCGGCCATGCCCAGCATCGCCCTGCCCAACACAGAAAAAATTCCACCCGCCGGCGCAAGGACGCGCTCTTCCACGGCCTGCGTCGGCAAAATATTTGGCTTCAAAGCAGGCAGCGCAGCGGCAGCCCCAGCAGGATGCTCCAGGGCATAGACCCGGCGCTCCAATTGTTCCATGTGGGTCGTCAGCTGTTCTAAGGCGCCGGGAAGATCATCCATATTTCCCACCCGATTTAGTACCGCGACTTCGTGATTTCGTAATCCCATCCACCGAATCTGGGTGCCCTCTGGGGTCCCTACGGAGTCTTTGTCTGTGGGGTGGAGTCCTCGCGGTCACTAGATCCCGCTCAGTCCGCCGCCACTCCGTGCGCACTTTTTTCAGCCACGGAGGCAGCAGCTTTACCAGCACCCACAAAAAGATCAGCGGCAAAATGGTCAGGAAAATCGCCACCAGCAGTCCCTCGCGCGTCACCAGGGCCATCTTGTAGGTGGTGTAGCCCAAAAAACTCTTGCTGAACAACTGCCCGCCGATCACTACATTCCATCGCATGGCAAAGATGCCGATCAGCGTCAGGCAACCGGCTACGGAATAAATTCGCTTGCGCACAATCTCCGGCAGCTTCACCACCTGCGTAATGCCCAGCAGGATGATGGGCGTGAGCGTGCCTAGGAATATCTGGATCACGATATGCGAAACGTAAAGCTGCGTATGCACCAGAAAGTTCAAGCTGCGAAACGACTCATCAGCCTCGTAGATGCGATGAACCAGGTCCAGCATCTCCAGGCTGAAATCAATAATGAAGGTATAGAACAGGTACATGGCAATGGTATCCACGCAGCGCATATCGATCTTCTGTTTGCGCAGCTTGCTGATGGCCATATACAGCACCATCACTCCCGCAATCCCCGAAACCATGGCCGAAAAAATAAACACCACCGGCATCAGTGGCGACGACCACCATGGATTTGCCTTGATTGACCCAAAGATAAACCCGACGTATCCGTGCAGCAGAAACGCCGAAGGAATTCCGATCAGCGTCACAATCCAACCCACCCGCTCATCAATCGCCAGCGAGCGCGGGCTGATGTTGGTCGAGCCCAGCGTCATCACCTTGTAAATCCACCGCTTCCACGCCGGAGCCGATTGCGAAAGCAAAACTATTTCGCGCCGATAGTCCAACCAGATCTCCAGCACCAGCACCGCCATCAGGTACCAAAGGTACACATACCCGAACATGGCCATCGCCGAAGTGCTATGCGGAGTAAAGTACATCTCCGGCGAGCGCTCCGGGTGCCCCAGGTGCAACTGCAGCGGCAGCGGCGCAACCAGCAAAAATGCCAGCGCCGTCAGCAGCGCCAGCCGGTAAGTCGGCTTCACCGCTTCCACCAGGAACACGCGCTCCAGCGAAGCAAGAATGAACGCGCCCGCCACCAGTCCCGTAATATACGGATACAGAACGATCAGCACGCTCCATTGCAGCCCCACTTCGTTGGGATACATGAAGCCTTCAACTCCGCTCATAAAATCAGCTCCTAGCTCTCAGCTTTCAGCTTCTAGCTTTTACCTTGTTGCTCATAGCCTCTTCGCGCGGAGATCGGAAAATTTCAAACTCTCCGTGAACAAGCTTGGAGCTAGAAGCTAGTAGCTGTATTACCTATCGCACCGAACCGTCCAAATCGTTATAGAAGACCTTCGCGCCCGTAGCCATCTGCGGCTTCAACACCTGCACGTTGTGCGTCTTCAGAAACTCGTGAATCGGATCCTTCGGGTTCTTCAAATCGGCCAGTTGCCGCGCCCCGGTCGGGCAGGCCTCGCAACACGCTGTGGTCAATCCCTGCGTAATCCGGTGGTAACAAAGCGTGCACTTATCCGCCACTTTCTTCTCCGGATGAATGTAACGGCAGCCATAAGGGCAGGCCTGCACGCAATAGGCGCATCCCAGGCAGTATTTCTGATCCACAAGCACCACTCCGTCCGGGCTGATAAACGTCGCGCCAACCGGGCAAACCTGTGTGCACGGCGAATCCGCGCAGTGGTTGCACATCTTGGGAACAAAGAAATACTTCTCCCCATCTTCTGCGGCAACCGGAAATCCTTCCTTGCCGCCGTCGGGAGAGATGACCTCGGGGTTGGTCATGTTTTCATCTGAAACGTGGTAGCGCTCAACCCATGTGCGGAAGTATCCATCCGGCACATTGTTCTCAGTCTGGCAGGCCCGCACGCAATTTCCGCAGCCGATGCATTTGGGGATATCGATCAGCATGCTCCACCAATGCTCGCTCATCTTGTAGTTGGGCGACGCTTCCGGAGTTCCGGCCAAAACGTACTTCCATGCAATTGCCGCCGCCGGCAACAGAACCATTACTTGACGCCGGTTGATATTCACTTTGCACCTCCCGCATCCATGCCCGGATCGTGCGGCTTGTGGCAGCTGCCGCATGCAAGTCCCTGTGAATGTTCTGCCGGCACAACCTGCGGAAAACCCTTTGGCTTGGCGGCGCTGGCCGTGTGACATCGGGCGCAAAGCACGGCTGTATCTGGCAGTTGAGGAATCACCGAGCCCGGATCGTCGGCATGACGTATGAACGCGGCTTCGATGGGAGCTGGCGGAATGATCGATGCTATGAATCGCTGAAAAAAGTTCATCGCTGGCTGCGGAGGCGCAGGCGAGCGCTCAATCAGCGCTCCGTGGCAGGCCTCGCAGTTCACATGCGCATGCTTGCCTTTCATCTTTACCTCCGCGACGTCGGAGTGACAGCCTTCGCAGGTCTCGTGGCCGGCAAATTTGGCCGGATGCGCCGCTATCTCACCGATGGCCGCCCCGCGATAGTGCCCATACTCTCCAAAACTCTTCGGCACAACGTAGTGGCGCGCCACCAGAAAAATCAGAAAGGCGAGGACGAATAGCCCCGCAAACCGGAAAAGATGTCCTGCATCCTTGAGTCCGCTCATCAACTTCAATCTCCGTAACGCCCCAGCCCTGAGGTTTCTGTACACGTCCAATGTGATCTAGCACACCTAGCAAGCTTGACCCTACGGAGTCTGTTAGTTGACTGTATGTGAGACAAATCACAAGTCTCTGTGATGAGAACTTAGCATTCCTTCCCGTTACAGCGATTCAGTGTTGACTCGTCCGGCAGAGTTGGCGTCCACGCTAACCTCCGTACACGCAGCCGGGAAACGATACGATGGAACCAGGGAGCCCTGAATGGCAAAAGTTCTGGATGGCGCGGCGATTGCCGCCGAAATCAAGCGGGAAGTAGCCGAAGAGGTAGGCACGCTCGCCGCGCAGGGCATACGCCCCGGGCTGGCAGCTGTTCTAGTGGGCAGCGTTGCCGCGTCAGAGATCTACGTGCGCAGCAAAGTGCAAACCTGCGCCGAGCTCGGCCTCTTCAGCGACCTCATCACCCCTCCCGAGTCCGTCACCACCGCGGAGATGCTCGACCTGGTGGCCGCTCTCAACGCCCGCGACGAAATCGACGGCATCCTCATCCAGTTGCCCCTTCCCGCGCACGTTGATACCAAGCTGTTGCTCGATGCCGTCAGTCCCGACAAAGATGTGGACGGCTTCAATCCGGTAAACGCAGGCCGTTTGCAGGCCGGCCGTCCGGCGCTTGCTCCATGCACCCCGGCGGGAATCATCCAGATTCTTCAGCGCAGCGGCATCCCTATCAGCGGCAGGCACGCCGTGGTAGTAGGCCGCAGCGATATTGTAGGCAAGCCGGTGGCCATGCTTCTGCTCCACCAAAACGCTACGGTCACCATCTGCCACTCCAAAACCCAAAATCTCCCCGAGATAACCCGCCAGGCCGACATTCTGGTAGCCGCCATCGGCCGCCCCGGATTCATCACCCCTGAGATGGTCAAACCCGGCGCAACCATCATCGACGTAGGCATCAACCGCATCACCACCCGCGAGGAATTTGACCGCTACTTTGCCGGCAACGCCGGTCGCGAAGCCGCCTTCGCCAAGCGCGGTTCCACCCTCGTGGGCGACGTCCACCCCAAAGCCTTCGAAATCTCCGGCGCATATACGCCCGTCCCCGGCGGCGTGGGTCTCGCTCACCATCGCCATGCTCATGGCCAACACTGTGCACGCCGCCAAAATGCGGCGAGCAATCTAGACAACAATCCTGTGGCTACAGCAGAGAAGCACAACACGCAACGAAGAGAGAGTGGAATCTCATGAAACCCGCAAATGCATTACTGGCACTCGCTCTTGCATTGTCGGTGGGGTCTAATGCCTCTTCTCAATCACAGGCAACTGTATCCACGGATGGCAGCACTGAATTAACAATCTCCGTAAAGAATAAGGTTGTCAGGGTTGGAGATACTCTTACTCTTCATATCACAATGAAGAATATGCACAAGGATAAATACTGTCATAAGGTAATTGGTGAAACTGGGAGGGCAGATTTAAATGGCTACAATGTGGAAGCGACGGATTCTGACGGCACAACATATCCCATGCTGAAACAGAAACGGCTTAGAGCATGGAGCATTTCTAGCGAATGCATAGTTCACGGCAAGACCACATCTGAAGAAATGTATGTAGATAAGCTCGTGGATTTGAGTAAGCCAGGGGTATATAACCTGCGCGTAAGCCATCGCGACAATATGACGAACGAGATGGTTTGGTCCAATAGCATCGCTGTGACGATAACACCAGTGTAGGCGAATCGTCTTGAAGGGTACGGGTTTTAACCCCTGACGGAATGCCAATGTACAGAAGCAAACTTGCTTGGGAGTTTTCAAGATCATGCTGAGAGTAGGACTCACCGGCGGCCTGGGCAGCGGCAAGAGCACCGTCGCGGGCTACCTGCGCGAACTGGGCGCCGAGGTCATTGAATCCGACGAGCTGGGTCGCAAGATGATGGAGCCCGGCCAGCAAGTTTATGCAGCTATCGTGAAAGCATTCGGCCCCGAAGTTGTCAGCCCCGATGGACGCCTCAACCGGGCCAGTCTTGCCAAGTTAGCTTTCGAAGGTGGCCGTCTCAACGAGCTGAACGCCATCGTCCATCCCGCGGTAATCGCAGCCCAACAACAATGGATGCAAGAGGTTTTTGCGCGAGACCCAGCCGCTGTAGCTGTAATTGAGTCAGCGCTGATCTTCGAGGTAGTCCGCGACGCCCGCGCCCGCGGCGAAACCGATAGCGCCTTGGCCAATTGGCGCAAGCGCATCGATCGCGTCATCGTAGTCACCGCTCCCGACGAGCTGAAAATCGCCCGCTATGCATCCCGCATCAGCCCATCCGTCTTCGGCCGCGCCGCCGTTGAAGCCGATGCCCGCATCCGCCTTACCCACCAAATTCCCGATGCCGAAAAAGCCCCTCTCGCCGACTATGTGCTTGATAATTCAGGAAATATCGCTCAACTCCAGGCCCAGGTCAACGCTCTTTGGCCACGCCTCAAGGCCGACAGCAACAATTCCCTCCCCGGCGAGTCTTTAAAATAGAGTTCAGTGGTCAGTTGCAGCCGATCTTGCCGCTAACGAGTTTTTTCTGACCACTGACAACTGATCCCTTCAGAAAGGTTCTCCGGTTAACGAAATCATGAAGCTATTGCGCCGATTTCTTTTGGTCGTTCTGCTGGTGGGCGGATTCTGGTTCGTCACCACCCATCTCCCCGCCGGTCTTGACCGTTTCTCTCTGAACAAAATCTCGCTCTTTGGTGCTCACGGCGGCTCTCCCCTCGAGCTCACCGAGGCCGAAGCCGCGCCCGCCTACGACCCCGAGGAGCAGAACAATATCGCTGTCTACAAGCGCGTGCTCCCCTCGGTGGTCAACATCACGTCCACTACCCTGGTCTTCAACTTCTTTTATGGAACGGTTCCCCAGCACGGCCAGGGCTCGGGCTTCATTCTTGACCGCGCCGGCCACGTCCTCACCAACTTCCACGTAGTCGAGGGCGCCAATCGCGGCATTGAGGTCATGCTCAGCAACAAGCGCCGCTATGCCGCAAAAGTTGTCGGCACTGACCGCGTCCACGACCTTGCCCTCCTGCAAATCGACGCGCCCAACCTGCAACCGGTCACGCTCGCCGATTCCAGCGGCCTCTCCGTAGGCCAGAAGGTCTACGCCATCGGCAATCCCTTCGGCCTCAGCGGCACCATGACCCGCGGCATCATCAGCTCCATCCGCTCCATTCACGGCGCTGAGGGCTCTCCCATTGAAGACGCTATCCAAACCGACGCCGCCATCAACCCCGGCAACTCCGGCGGTCCCTTGCTCAACTCCCGCGGCGAAGTCATCGGCATCAACACCATGATCGCCTCCAACGGCGCTGACCAAAGCTCCGGCATCGGCTTTGCCATTCCCATCAACACCGCCAAAGCCGTCCTCGCCGACCTCACCCGCTACGGCCGCGTCAAGCGTCCCTCGCTGGGCATCGTCTCCTACGCCATCGGTCCCGATCTCGCCTCGCAAATGGGCCTCGCCGCCGACTCCGGCGTACTCATCCAGCAAGTCATTCCCGGCGGAGCAGCCGAGCGCGCCGGCCTCCACGGCGGCAACCAGCAAGCCTACGTCGGCAACACCCCCATCATGCTCGGCGGCGACCTCATCGTCGCCATCGACGGCCACAGCGTCACCGATCCCCAGGACATCAACGCCCTGATGGACAAGCACCAGGCCGGCGACACCATCAGCGTCACCTTCTATCGCGGCCAGCAAGCAGATCACCCTGAAACTGATTCTCGGAGAAGCCCGAGACGAAAACAGCTAGAGCGGGAGATTCAAATCGAATTTATAAGAATTTCCGTGTTGTTGCCCTAACTAAGAGCTGGGTGCCCCAGCGTCTCGCTTCTTGAGCACCTGGGTAGCACCAATCCACGACAAGTGCCGATTCACTGAAAACTGAGTCCAACTGATAACTGCTTCTAAAACCCGGCCATCGTTTCATTCCGCTCCACCTGCAACAACCTGCATCCGTGCCAACCCCACCGGCTCGCCATAATGCCCAGCCACAATCTCCGCCGCCTTGCCTTCATTCATATAACTCCGCACCGGGCCAGCTTGATCGTCGACTGCGACGCCATCTGCGCCACGGCAACCTTGCTTGAAACCGATTGAACCAGCGCCAGAATCGCGCTCACAATCGTCCCCACTCGCCTGAATCGCCGCCAGAGCATGCGGCTGGCTCGCCGGATCCACAATCCTCGCCGCCTGCAGCAGCGCCGCATTCACCTGCTGCTGAAAGGTCACAATCTGATTCTGCAACTGCGCCAGCGCGCTCGCCGAAGGATTGGCCAGGTAAGCCTTAGCCTGCGCCGCCAGCAGATTTGAAGCAGCGTCAAACCCCACCGTTGCGGCCGCAAACATCGGCGCATCCGCCGGCGCAAGCAACGCCGCCGTCGAATCCACCGTTGCCACCGCGCTCTGCAAAGCCGGCGTCCAGTTCACAATGTCCTGCGCAACCGTTGTCCCCGAGCAGCCGCTCACAAACGGCAACGGCAGCAGCAGCGCAATCAGCGCCCACGCGCCCAGCTTTGCACTCTGACTCGCCTCACGCTGACGTCGAAGTCGTTCTTCCCCCGGATCCTGCGCCAGCAACCCCAGCAGCGCAGTGGCAAGTGCGCCCACCAGCGTAACCACTGTGCCCGTTCCCGCCGAGCCCAGCGTAATCCCCTGCTGCGACAGAACTCCGGCAATGCTGACCACCGCAATCAGCAGCCCCGCTGCCGATGTCTTCGGATGATTCCAGATATTCGAAATCAAATTCATTTGAATGCTCCTTCCAGAAGCAAAAAAGGCGGCTAGCGCCGCCATGGTTAATTGAAGAATTGTTTTGTGCTTGTTTGAAGAATCCGCTTTGTATCAAGGCACGACTTGACGCTTGCTCAAAAATCCCAACGGAGCCGCGAGAAGCGTCAGCGGCACGACTTTAATCGTGCCGATAATGGCCGCAAAAACAACGGGCTTTAGCCCCTGAGGAATTACCATCCACGTGCGCAGAGCCTTCTTGAAACGCACGCCAGGAGATTGTTCCCGCTTATCGAGTCCCGTCCATCGGCCAGCCCCAGCCGCAAACCGGCCGACGAACCGGGACTTCGGCTGCTCTCAGTGCTTCAAGTTGCCGTGGTTCCGGTCTCGCTCAAGTGGAGAGTCCATGCCTCGCAGACAAGCGCGGTCCCGCACCCTCAGCGGAAGCAAGGCGAACTCATACGCCTCGGCGCCGCATATCCGTCGTTTGTCTGGCTATCTCTAAGCCTAAGCAATCAGCGATATATAACATCTGCAAATGCGGAAAGGAATTTAAAAGCACTTGAATCAGTATACTATAAGGCAAATCTAATTCCGCATGCTTGACAGACCAAATTGCACAACAACGAGAGTATCGGTCCTGGCAATGCGGCTTATAGCCAATCCAGAGTCAATATACCCAGTGCATGAGTCCGGGCACGCCTGACCCATGTCCGGCACACTCACACTCACACTCAACGGCTTTCAGCATCCCGCTTCACAAACCGCCGTCCGCGAATCTCATACTCCCCGCTCGCCACCATCCCGATCGCCTCGCTATAAGCAATATGCTCCTCGACCAGAATCCGCTCGGCCAGCGAGTGCGCATCGTCGCTCTCCAGCACCGGAATCGCCCGCTGCACCACAATCGCCCCATGATCCAGATCCTCATCCACAAAGTGCACCGTGCATCCGGCCACCTTCACGCCGTAGTCAAACGCCTGCTCCTGCGCCTCCAGTCCCGGAAAAGCCGGCAGCAGCGATGGATGAATATTCAGAATGCGATTCGGAAACGCCGCCACAAACTCCGGCGAAAGCAGCCGCATGTAACCAGCCAGGCAAACCAGATCCACGCCGTGCGCCTTCAGGCAGGCAATCATCTCGGCGTCGTGCTCCGCGCGCTTGCGCCCTTTTGAAACCAGAACCGCATGCGGCAGCCCCAGTTCCCGCGCAGCCTTCAGCCCCCCGGCCTCGGCCACGTTCGAAATCACCACCGCAATCTCCACGCCCTTCAGCCTTCCCGCGCGAATCGACTCGGCAATCGCCAGAAAATTCGATCCCCGCCCCGAAAGCAGAATCCCCAGCCGCAACCGGCTCTCGCCACTCTCGCCTTCACTCAGGCAACCGCGCTCATGTGTACTGCACCCGGCGCTCGCCCTTCACCACCCGCCCAATCACATAGAACTTCTCTTCCGCCCGGTCCAGCAGATTCTTCGCCCGCGTAAACTTCGCCGCCGGAATCGCCGCAATCAGCCCCACGCCCATATTGAACGTGCGCATCATCTCTTCCTGCGGAACCTGCCCCAGCTCCCGCAGATGCTCAAAGATCGGCAGCACCGGCCACGACCCAATCTCGATCTGCGCCCCCGTATTCTTCGGCAAAATCCGCGGCAGATTCTCCGTAATCCCGCCGCCCGGTAATGTGCGCCATGCCCGTCGTCAGCCCCGCCGTCACCAGCTTCTGAATCACGTGCAGATAGCTGCGATGCGTCTTCATCAGCGCCGCTCCGGCCTTTTCCTTGATCGCCGTTACATATTGCGTCGGCTTGTATCCGGCCACCTCAAACAGCAGCTTCCGCGCCAGCGAGTAGCCATTGGTATGCAGCCCCGTCGACGGCAACCCGATCAGCACATCCCCGGCCTTGATCCCCGCGCCGGTCACCATCTTGTCGCGATCCACCGCGCCCACAATAAATCCCGCCAGGTCGTACTCGCCTTCCTGATAGAACCCCGGCATCTGCGCCGTCTCGCCGCCAATCAGCGCGCATCCGTTCGCCTTGCAGGCATCGGCCAGCCCGGTCACCACGCTCTCCGTCACTTCCGGGTCCAGCTTGCCGGTAGCCAGGTAATCCAGAAAAAACAGCGGCGTCGCTCCCTGCACCGCAATATCGTTCACGCAGTGGTTCACCAGGTCCGCGCCCACCGTCCGGTGCAGCCCCAGCTCAAATGCCACCTTCAGCTTGGTCCCCACCCCATCGGCCGAGCTCACCAGGATCGGATTCTTCCAGCGCTGCAAGTCCAGCCGGAACAGCGCCCCAAAACCGCCTATCCCGCCCAATACATTGCGGTTAAAGGTCTTCTTGCGCCAGAAACTTGATGCGCTCCTTGGCGCGATCGCCGCTGCTGATGTCCACGCCGGCGTCGGCATAAGTCACGGATTTTGCTTTGGGTTCGTCAGGCACGGCAAAGGCTTTCTGCGTAGGGTATTTACGCTGGCGAGGAAGGCCGAAAAATCGATTTTATCAGGATTGCATACGGCCAAACCGCCTTGAACCAAACTGGCTCCATTCCAGACCAAAATAAAATGGGAAATTATGACAAGCATACTTTACAATATCCCTTTTACTTAGGAGGTTGATTTTTGGCGAAAGCGCCGTCTTGGGTATCTAATAAAGCGGAAGGTAGGAAAGCCGTGGAGCATCTTACTGTTTTCGATGAGCAGGATTTGGAGCGGGTAGGGGTAGTCTGTCCAAATTGCGGGACAGAATCCATTTTTGACATACTCAAGGATCAAACGGCAACTGTTGACCGTTCCTGCCCCGGATGCGGAACTGACGAATACCTCAAGAGCTTTAATGTTGAGGCAAAACAGACTTACAACTGGATTACCTATTACAAACGGATGCGGGACATAAAGAAAGCGGTCCGGGTTCGGCTGTACTTCAAGCAGGAATAGCGCCGATGCCCGATGAAATTAAGGCAGATAAATCAAAGTTTGGTGCGCTGTTCCGTAAGATCGCCAGAACTCCGACATTGAAGGAAGATGAGCAGAAAGTAGGGCCAATACCGGGCAGGCTTTACCGGAGCAAGAAGAAACCAAAGGTGAAGTTGGCCGAATAAGCGTTAGCCTTTGGCCTTCTCCTGGGCGGCACTGCCTTTCCTGTACCCTTCAAGGGTTAGATCGGCCACATACAGCCGAACCATGTATTCTCCGAGCTTGAGCCACGCCGGTTTATTGAGTGCGTACATTTCAAACGAGCGTCGGGCGCTTTTCAGGTCGCCGTGTGCCGCCTCTACGCACAACGGTCAGTATTCTCGTAAATCCTTTTCCCGTTCTCGCTGCTGTAAATCGCCCTTGATTTGCTGTGCCATGCGAACATACGGGTGGTTCTTCCATGAAAGCCATGCCATGTGAGAATCCTCCTGAATTCCGGTTAATGGACAAACCGCGCCCCGGCCTAGGACCGGGGACACGGGTTTAGTGACAGACGATTTTGATTTTGACTGACACGTTGATTTTCTTGACCAAGCGGTGTGCCAGAAAACACAGAACCGCCCCGGTTATCGTGAGGATCATACAGACTCCGTTGAATGGAATCGCCCTTTCGGGTATTTCAACGCTCTACCTGACACCTCAGCGGAGAGTGAAACTACTCTAGCACAGGCCATTAACGGAATGTTTTACTTGCTTGTGCATCAACCGTTTGCCGGGTCAGAAAAAATGCTGTGATATTGAATTGAGGTTCATAAAGACACCGTCAGAGTTTGAAGATTTGCTTGTTATTGGAAGACTTTTCGAAGCGCGTTTGCGTTTGTGCATAGCGACGCGGCCACTTCATTTGGAGTTGGATGATGAATCTCAGATCCGAGAGGAGAGGGGTGTGGTTGAGTTGCTTGAATTAGAGGCGCAAGCGCATCCACAACATCCGCCAGAAGCAGGGCAACCTTTTTAAGTTCTTCTCTATCGGTCATAGCGTTAACCTCGTGCTAAATACTATGCCAAACCCTCTTGGATTTGTCATGGATATAATGGCAAGCAGGCTTGACATTCCCCTAGACTCAGGCTACTCTGATTTGGAAAGCAGGCTTTACATGACGCCTAAAATTACCAATCGAGTGAAGGAATTGCGCACCGCCCGCGAGTGGACTCAGGAGCAACTGGCACAAGCAGCAGGAGTATCCCGCCAGAGCATCAACTCCATCGAGCGTAATCGCTACGTCCCCAGCCTCGAACTGGCGCTGATCTTCGCCCGCATCTTCAACTCTTCTACCGATCAAATCTTTCAACTGGAGAATGAAAAATGAACATGGCCTTCGTTTGCAAAATCTTCGGCATCAAAACGGACGAGCGCTTCCATGGAGCACCGTCGCCGCTCCACCAGCCTGGCCGGAATCATCGCTTGCCTGGTTGCCATCGGCATCTTTGAGTACCGCATGTTCCACGACCACATCTGGAGTTGGGACGTGCTCTCCGTCGCGCTCACCTTCGCGGTCATCAAGCTCTCCATGATGGCCTGGTATCGATTCACCGACTAATTTCGGAAAGGAGTTTCGCAAATGTGCATTCCCAATCGTTTGCTTGATCGAAAGACGCGCCGCCTAATGGCCATCGGCAACATGGCTTTGGTCATCGGCCTGCTGCTGTGGCTTTTCGTTCACCCCTCCCATCAGTTGGAAAAGAATTGGCGCGACGCGGTCTGTGGCTTTCTGCTCGGCCTCTCCATCACCATCAACCTATACGGGCTAAGGTTCGCCCGCCGCTGCCGCGAGAAACAGATCTGATTCTGCTCGCGGCCATCGTTTTGCTAGCCAACTGGGGTTCTTGAAGAACTCCATTGAGACTGCGAAATATGTCAGCGCACGACCGCGTACCGGGGTATCCTCTGGGTCGGAGTCACGGGCCACAACAATAAAAGGCTTTGTAATAAGGGCACGGCTTCAGCCGTGCCGTATAGTTGCAAAAATAGTAATGGGCTAAAGTGTTTGCGTGAGAACGCCGTTGGCCCTGTGCAGCGGCGGTCTAGTTTTGAGTTTTTTCCCGCCAGTAGTGGCGGGGGTTGTTTTCAGGCTGCCAGCGTGCGGTGCAGCCGGGTGATGTTATAGGCCAGCGTGGCCAGGGTGAATTCGTTGTTTACGTTTTGCAATCCACGGGTACGAAATTGACGCATTCCACGTTGTTGTTTCAGGACTCCGAATACCGGCTCGACCACCGCCTTGCGCCGCGCATAGGCGGCCTGCCCGGCCGGACTTCGCAGCTTGGCGCGCATCCTGCGATGAGATGCGGCGCGCGCCTTTTTAGGGCAACGCCTGCCCAGATTCAATTCGCAAGCCAGATTCGAGTCCGGTACATAACCATCGATATTCCGTTGCTCCATCATTTCCAGGTTGTCGATGGAGAAGAAGCCGCTGTCGGCCAGAGCCGCGCCCGGCGGCGCGCCACAGCGCCGCTCGACCTCG
This sequence comes from uncultured Acidobacteriaceae bacterium, assembly GCA_963780975.1. Lineage (GTDB taxonomy): Bacteria > Acidobacteriota > Terriglobia > Terriglobales > Acidobacteriaceae > Telmatobacter. The sequence goes on from CAWAEU010000017.1 coordinate 99,128, forward strand.
TCCAGCATCGGTTGCAACGACGCGTTGTCGTTTACGTTACGCGTCACCTGCTGGGCCACAATCAGGTGGTCGTCGGAGACGGCGATCTCGCCCGTATAGCCGAGCACAAACCCTCCGCGCTGGCGCAGGAAGCGCGCATCCACGTCGGTCCGCGACAGCTTCTTCAAGCCGCTTTTCTTCAACCGCTCCATGCGCCGCGGCATCTCCGCCAGAGCCTGATCGAGTTCCGCAATGGCGATTTCCAATCCGCCCGGCTCCGCGTCGTCACCATCCGCCGCCTTTTGCCAGATGCGCACCTGGCGCCTCAACCGCGCCCGCGTATCGCGCAGCGCCTGCTCCGAGTCCGCCTTGTCTTTGCAGGCGTTGGCTGCAATGCGCGTCGAGTCAATCGCCACCCGCCCCAGCTTCACCATGCCTTTGCCCCGCGCCCACTCCAGCACCTGCGTGAAGGCGTCGTTCAGCGCCAGGCTGTGACGCCGGCGAAACGCGCTCAAGGCCCAGTTGTCTACCCGTTCGCCGGAAGCCAGATAGCGAAACGCAAGATCCTCGACCAGCCGCCGCTCCACCTGCCGCGCACTGGTGATGCCCAACGCGTAAGCGTACAGCCACACGCCCAGCAGCAGCTGGGGCGAATAAAGCTCCCGCCCTCGGCGCTGTAGCTCAACTCGAACACGCTCATATCCAACCGCTCCACCACCTCGCGGACGAAAAAGCAAAGGTGCTTGGAACCCAACTCATCCCGCACGCTCGGCGGCAGCAAATAAGCCTGATCCGGGCTGTAAACTTTAAATCGCGACATACTTCTGTTGTCGCTCAACTACGCGATGATTACAAGTGCCTCGTGAAGTTCTCACGCAGACAC
>CAWAEU010000018.1:0-38926 GCA_963780975.1 uncultured Acidobacteriaceae bacterium
TGAGCCACAGACTATTAAAGATTTAGGTGGTGGAGCCTGTGAGTTCTATGTCACTACTTCAGACGTTGATCGAACAGGAGAAAGTATTGATACTCAAGGGATAAGCATTGCCGATTATATGAAAAATTCTGTAGTTTTATATGGTCACGATTATTCAAGCTTATATTTAAAACGAACTAAATTAAGTCAATTTAAGAATAAAATGGTTCTTCAATTTCAGTTAGCCATCGCGGAATCTTCCCTTTTTGCGCCACAGTAGCAGGCTTTAATGAAGGGCGGTTATCTTAATGCAGTTTCTATAGGCGGACAGAGTGACAAGCTGGAATGAAGACTATACAGTTATTCAGGGTATGAATATGTTGGAATTTTCAGTAACCTATACCATTAATCAGAATGCTATTATAAATTACTCAAGTATTGAAGAGTTAACAGGTAAATCTATTGATGATATTTCTAAAGAATTTCATGATGCTATATAAGGAGAAGCTTGCTGTTGACAAAATAAAAGGAATCGACAATAATGAGCGTAAGCAATTCATTGAAACAATAGGAAAAAGCTACTTATCGTGCTCAAGTCTAGCAGACGACGATCTACAAGCAATAACAAAACTGAAAAGCAAGTCATTAGAGTTACAATTAGAAAAAAGCACTATTGAAATAAGTAGAAACGGTCAAGAAATAATTAAATTAGTCAAACGAAAGGGCTGAATCTTATGAGGAAGTAGAAATAGACGCAGAATTACAAAAAGAAATTACAGAAAATGTAGTTAAAAAAGCTAACCTAGATGAAAAAATCACTAAAGTAGCTGAAGATGCCACTAAAAGTGCGGCAGAAGCTCTGTACCTAAATTTAACATACTAATAAAAAAGTTATTAAAGATACAGATGAAGAAGAAGTTAATAAAAGTAACATCAACACTGATAAAAAAGAATTATGCCATTTGGTGAACTTATTCACAAGCAACTTCAAAAGAGATACTTTGAATCAGGTGATGAAAACTTACATTAAAGGCTTCCCTTACTACCTAAGAGTCCTCTAGCAAAAATGTCAAAAGAACGACGTTTTTACATGGGCATTAAAGCTCTAGTAAATAAAGATCAAGAAAGAATTAAAGAGCCTAACGAATTTGCTGGTGAATTATATGCACTGAAGGCTTATGAAGGTGGAAGATTTGAAGATCTATACTGAAAAAGCAGGTTATGCAAATGACGCAGTAAGTGCTGATGGTGGTGCTACCGTACTGATCCTGAATTTAATACAGTAGTTTATGAAAAACCTACTAAATACGGTGTTATCTTTGCAGACGGTAATGTACAACAAAATGATTGGTGCCCTGCAGTTTATGCCTGTTTTTAACAGGTACTATTCAGTTTACTAATGTTGCTGAAGCTGGTGCAATTAGTGGTACTGAACTAGCTTTTAACCGAAAACAAACTAACTAAATTCAATGTATAAATACAGCCACAGAGCCAATCAAACAAACAAATTGAAATAAATCCTCAACAATGCGTTCCACATAATGAAATTAGTTATGGTATTGTAGCTGACACTGTTAGATCTTACTGGCAACTAACAGTTTACTTATACCCAGGGAGTATTAGCACACGCTGTCACTGGTTAAGAGTATACAATTCCCTGGGATGACCTATTTTAGCTTTTCTGAACTTTAATGGAAGATCAATTAGATACTTCAACTTTGTTTGGTACATAGAAAAAGAACTACCTTTAGGGTCCTCAAAACAAAACAAACTAGCTAAGGTAAATACTTAGGAGCAAATATGCTTCTGGTTGGCAAGTAAACCTTAACGACCTAGTCCCTTGGGGTACACCAGTTCACTTCTGTCGAATCATCACTCAAGTGTGATCCTGCTTCAGGCAATAACGTAATTCCTACTACAGAACCTAAAGAACACAAACCTCTATAACAAAAATGGTCTTGCTTTAACAATCCTAACTAAAAGCTCTACTATTACAGATGCTAGTAGTTCAACTTTAACTTACCCTATAGAATGCTTGTTGCTATGCGAGTAGTAGTTACGAGGATATTACATATCTTACCTACAGGTAATGCTAGTAAGTTCGTAAACGTAGGAACAAATCGCGTAACCGTAATCGTTTTAATGAAGGAGTACAGTTTCATACGGGGGTCTGCTTTAAATAGGAGTATATTAATAATATGATTACGAGAGATTTTATACATCATTCAGCTATATTAAGCCTCAGCCGCAGCAGCGGGCGTTCCGCATGGCAACGCTCCGCGCGCGCGCGCATCGCGAAGCGAAGGCACATCCGATGTCGATCTCCGCAGGGTCGGGCGCCTGGCCGGCGAGACTCGGCATGCGCGTGAGCTTCGGACCGTTAAGGTCGGGAACGCATGCCAGCAGGCCGGCCGTATAGGGATGCCCCGCACTGCGCAGTATATTCCGGGAGCTGCCGCTCTCGACCACCCGGCCGCCGTACATCACAACGATGCGGTCCGCGAATCCAGCGACCACGCCCAAAATCATGGCTGATCAGCACGACGGCCATGCGCAGTTCTTCGCGCATGGCACGCAGCAAATCGATGATGTGTGCCTGAACGGTGACATCGAGCGCCGTCGTCGGCTCGTCCGCGATCAACAAGGACGGTTCGCACAGCAGGCTCATGCCGATCATCACCCGCTGCCGCATCCCGCCGGACAGCTCGTGCGGATATTGCCGCATGCGGCGCTGCGGCTCGGGCACGCGCACGCGCTCCAGCATTCGCAGCGCGGCCTGCTCGGCATCGCGCCACGAGCAGGCCGGTGGCTCACCAGCACCTCGGCGAGCTGCGTGCCGATGCGCAAGTGCGGCGTCAGAGACGTCATTGGATCCTGAAACACCATGGCAAGCTTCGAACCGCGAATACGATTGAGCTTCGCGCCCGTCATGCCCAGAATTTCCGCGCCCGTCGAATCGCACGCTGCCGCCGGTACGCGCGCCCCGCGCCAGCAGTCCCATGGCAGCCATGAACATCTGGGTCTTGCCGGATCCGGATTCGCCTACGATGCCCACGCACTCGCCGGCCTGTACGGCCAGCGAGGCGGCGCGCACGGCGGCGATCGTCCCGCGGCCGCGGCGCGAATTGCACGCTCAGATTCTCGACCGCAGGACGGTGCATCAGGAGCCGGTCTCCTTGACGTCCAACGCGTCGCGCAGTCCATCGCCCAAAATGTTCAGGCACAGCAGCAGCACGCGCGAGAATGCCGCCTGGCACCAGCAGCATCCACGGGGCCGCCTCCATTTCGCCCGCGCCTTCGGCGATCAATGTGCCGAGACTCGAATGCGGCTCCTGCACGCCCAGCCCGAGAAAACTCAAAAAGCTCTCGAACAGAATGATCTGCGGCACCGTGAGCGTCGCATACACCACCACGGTCCCCATGAGATTCGGCAAGACGTGCTTGGCGATGATGCGCATGGTGCCCGCCCCGGAAGCCACTGCCGCCTCGATGAATTCGCGCTGCCGAATGCTCAACGTCTGCCCGCGCACGATCCGCGCCATGGTGAGCCACCCGACGGCGCCAATCGAGAGGAACAGCACGTACTGGCTGCGCCCGAGAATGACGGTGAGGAATATGACGAAGAACACCAGCGGCAGCCCGCTCAGGATCTCGATCACGCGCATCATGAAATGGTCGGTGCGGCCGCCCAGATAGCCGGCGATGGCGCCATAGGCGATTCCAACGCACAGGCTGATCGCGCTTGCGGCCAGTCCGACCGCCATGGACATGCGGGTGCCCTCGAGCGTGCGCGCGAACAGATCGCGGCCCAAGCCGGTCGGTGCCGAACCAATGCGCGTCCGACGAGGCCCGGATCCGCCGCAACATGCGACCAATCGAGCGACTCGATGTCATTGGGGTTGAACAGCGGTCCGATCAGCGCAGCCGCAATCAACAGACAGACATGATGCCGAGCGCGGCCGATGGCGCCTGGATTGGCGCGCAGCCGCTCGCCAACGCGCTCACGGCGATACCTGATGCGCGGATCGAGCCACGCATACAACAGGTCCACAACCAGTCCCATGCCGATGAGCAGCGCCGAATAGATGATCACCATGCCCATCACCAGCGTGTAGTCCCGATTGAGCGCGCCTTGCACGAGATAGCGGCCGATGCCGGGCAGTCCGGCGATCGATTCCACCACCAGGGAGCCCGTCATGATGGAAGCCACGGCGGGAGCAAGATAGCCCGCGACCGGCAGCGAGCGCGGGCCGCAGCGCGTGCCGCAGGATCACCACGCGCAGCGGCAGGCCCTTGGCGAACGCCGTGCGGATGAAATCGCTGCGCAGTACCTCGAGCATGCTGCCGCGGGTCATTCGCGCGATGTACGCCAGCGGCGGCAGACACAGCGCGATCACCGGCAGCACCAGATGGCGGACGCGATCCCGGCTCCCAGCCCGCAACCGGCAGCCAGTGCAGATAGATGCCGAACAGCAGGCCCGAGAACGGCAACACCACGAACGAGGGAATCGCGATGCCGATGACCGCCAGCGTCATGGTGGCGTAATCGGCGGCGGAATTGTGATGCAAGCGCCGCGAAAACGCCCGCGGGAATTCCGAGCAGCCAGCGCCAGGCGCCAGCGCGACGACTCCAATCTCGCAGGGTGACCGGAAAGCCCTGCCCGATGAGTTCGGTGACCGAGAAGTCCTTGTACTTGAACGAGGGGCCGAAATCGCCGTGAGCCAGCGCACCAAGATATCGGCCATACTGCTGCCCAGATTGGCAGATCCATCCCGTAGGCACTTTCCAGATTGGCCAGAATCTCGGGCGGCAGCGTCTGCTCCTGATCGAAGGGGCCGCCCGGAGCGGCGCGAATCAGAAAAAATGCGGCTGTTATAATGATGAACAGCGTGGGTATCGCACCGGCCAGCCGCTTGAGAAAATAGCGAGTCATCTCGCGGAGCAGTCTAGCGATTGACCGCAAGGTGGACAAGCGAAGCGGCCGTCCTTAAACTACCGCGCCGGTTTGATCCTAGCAACGAGGTTTCATGGAATCCACCCGCCCGATCCGCGCGCTGATGCGCGGCCTTGATGCGCTCACGGTACTCAATTCGCGCGACGGCGCGACTGTATCGGAGGTCGCCCAGGAAATTCGCCTGCCGCGCACCACCGTCTATCGAATTCTGGAAACTCTGTGCGATGCGGGCTTCGCGTTTCGCGACGCTTCGACGACCGCTATCGGGTGACCGGCTGCGTGCGCGCCTTGAGCGGCGGATTCGAGGACGAGGCCTGGGTGGCGCGAATCGCGAAGCCCTGCATCGTACGAACTCGCCGGCGACATTCTCTGGCCCGTGTCGCTTGGCGACGTTGTACGGCACCGACATGCTGGTGCGCGAGACCACCGACCACACGACGCCGCTGGCCGCCATGCGCCGGTCGGCCGGACTTCGCGCCCGCTGCTCGGCTCCGCCGCCGGCCGGGCGTATCTCGCATTCTGCCCGGAGCCCGAGCGTGATAATCTGCTCGCACCAATTGGCGCCGACCGAACAAGAGGGGGACGAGCCCGCCGAGTCCCAGCAATCTGAATGGCTGCGGACATGCTCGGCGACGTCAGGCTCACGGTTACGCCGTGGTGATCGCGCGATCGCGGTCCGTTGAGCGACGAGGTGAGCGTCGCCGTTCCGGTGATTCGCCCGGGCCGGCTGTGGGCGGCGCTCAGCGTGCGATTCATGTCCTCGGCCGTGCCCTTGAAGACCGGGCTGGAGCGGTTTCTTGCCGGAGTTGCGCGCAGTGCGCCGCCAGGATCGCCACGTTGTTGTCGGAAAATCAGGCCCAGGCGCCATCGGCCAGCGCGCCGCGCGGGGCCGCTTAAGGAGTGTCAATGCAGAAGATAATGGTTTGCATCAAGCGGGTCGTGGATTACAACGTGCGCGTGCGCGTCAAGCCCGACGGCTCGGGCGTGATGCTCGACGGGGTCAAGATGAGCGTCAATCCGTTCGATGAGATCGCTCTCGAAGAGGCGCTGCGCATCAAGGAGCGCGTCGGCAACATCGAGGTCGTTGCGGTCAGCATCGGCGTGGCCGACACGCAGCAACAGCTTCGCACCGCGCTGGCGATGGGCGCCGACCGGGCCGATGCTGGTCCAGACCGACCCGCCGGTGGAACCGCTCGACGGCGGCGCAGACGTTTCTCGCCCTGGCGAGGAAGGAGAATCCCGATCTCATATTCCTCGGCAAGCAGGCCATCGACGACGATGCCAATCAAACCGGACAAATGCTGGCCGCGCTGTGGGAGCGTCCGCAAGCAACCTTCGCATCCAAGGTGGAGATCAACGGCGGAAAGGCGGCCGTCACGCGCGAGGTCGATGCCGGTCTGGAAACCATCGAGGTGGATCTGCCGGCGGTGATCACCGTCGACCTGCGGCTCAATGAGCCGCGCTACGTCAAATTGCCGGACATCATGAAGGCCAAGAAGAAGCCGCTCGACGTCACGACCTTCGACGCGCTGGGCGTGAGCGCCGGCCAGTATCTCAAGACCGTGAAGACCGAGCCGCCCGCGCAGCGCCAGCGCGGCATCATGGTGAAGGACGTGGCCGAACTCGTGGACGTATTGAAGAAGAAGGGCCTGATCTGATGAACAAGGTATTGATAATCGGCGAGCACGACGGCAAGAGCCTGAATCCCGCAGCCGCCAAATGCGTCACGTGCGCGACGGCCATCCCCGATTCCGAAATCACGCATTGCGCGTCTTCGGCAAGGATACCGCCGCCGTGGTCGGCGCAAGCCGCGGCGCTGGCCGGCGTCAAGACGGTGCTGCGAATCGATCAGGCCGGAAAATGAACACCCTTGGCGGCGATCTTGGCGCCGCAGGTGGCCGCCCTCGCCGCGGACTACAGCCATGTGTTCGGACCCTCGACAAGCTTCGGCAAGGATCTCATGCCGCGCGTCGCGGCGCTGCTCGGCGTGGCGCAGGTAAGCGATCTTATGTCCGTGGAAGGCGCCTACCGCTTCCGCCGACCCATTTATGCGGGCAACGCCATCATTACGGTCGAGGCCGACGCCGTCGCGCAAGCTGGTGGCAACAGTGCGCGTCGCCTCCTTCGAAGCGGCGGGCCGGCGGCGGCGGCGGCGCGATCGAATCAAAATCGTTGAGCGCGGTACTCCCCGCGCACACGCGCTACCTGGGCGCCAAATCCGGCAGTACCGACCGTCCGGATCTGCAGACGGCAGCGCGCGTGATTTCCGGCGGTCGAGCCTTGGCAAGTGCAGAGAACTTCAAGATGCTCTTCAGCCTGGCCGACAAGATGGGTGCCGCGGTGGGCGCCTCACGTGCGGCGGTGGACGCTGGATACGCGCCCAATGAAATGCAGGTTGGTCAAACAGGCAAGATCATTTCGCCCGAAATGTATATCGCCTTCGGCATTTCCGGCGCCATTCAACACCTCACCGGCATTAAGGACGCCCGCACCATCGTGGCCGTCAACAAGGATGCGGAGGCGCCGATATTCGAAGTGGCTGACGTCGGACTGGTCGCCGACCTGTTCCAGGTGGTACCCGAATTCGAGCGGCTGTTGGGCGGCGGCTAACCGGACGCGGCTGTTGCGCCAGGCCTCCAGAATGAAGCGCGGTGCAGGGCCGCCTGCGCCGCGCCGCAATCTTACAATTGCTTCAAGACGTAGTCGGCGGCGGAAACCTTGAACTCACCCGGCGCTTCCACCAGCACGTGCGTGGCCACGCCATTCTTCGCGACCAGCGCGAACCGTTGACCCCGGTGCCCCATGCCATAACCGGTGGCATCCAACTCGAGACCCAGCGCCTTGGCGTATTCGCCGTTGCCGTCCGCGAGCATGAGCACCTTGTCGCCCACACCGGCCGACTTGCCCCATGCATTCATCACGAACACGTCGTTCACCGCGGTGCAAGCGACAGTGTCCACGCCCTTCCTCTTGATGGCGTCGGCCAGTTCGACGAAACCCGGCAGGTGCTTGGCGTCGCATGTCGGGGTAAAGGCGCCGGGTACCGAAAACAGCACCACGGTCTTCCCATCGAACAGCTCGCTTGTGGTGAGCTTCTTGGGACCATCGCTGGTCATGCGCATGAATTTGCCTTCGGGCATCTTGTCGCCGACTTTAATTGCCATGGTCTTTTCTCCGTTGAGGTTTAAGAGCCGAGCTTTTCCGAGTACAGGTCCCACAGCTTCAGCACTCTCGGACTGATGTTCGGAACGTTCTTCAGACCGGAAAACGCCTTCTTCGCATCCGCAAAGTTCTTGAGCGCCGCCTGCGCGCGTCCCAGGTACACGTATGCTTCGTCCTGATGCTTGATTTGCCCCTTCTGGATGCCCCGGTTGATCGCGGTCACGGCATTTTGGTAATCGCCGGAACCGTAATAAACCTCCCCCATCTTGACGTCGAGCTCGCCCGCGGCGCTCTTGGCCGCTTCCGCGTCCTCCTGCGCTTCGCCCTTCTTGTCGGCCTCGGCGCGCGGCTTCAGCGAATTGATCAACCGCGCGGCGCGATCCTTGTCCTTTTGATCGGTGAAGAGGTTGCCGGCCACCGCTTTCTCGACAACGGATTGGGCCTCGCCGGGCAGCGCCGCATCGCCCAGCAATTGGGCCATTTCCATGTAATCCGAACCCTTGTCCATCGAGTTGGTGTCATACATTACGCGGTACACCATCAGCAAATTGTGATCATCCCTTTCGTCCTGTCGCTCGATGCGCAGCAGCGTGTTCCAGTAAGTGGTCTTGTTGGTGAGCTTGATCAGATCGACCAGCACGGGAGCCATTCCAGAGGTGTCGCCCGCATCGGAGGCGCACTGCAGCTTGAACTGGAACCAATTCTCCTTCGGAGCCTCGCCCGCCTTGCGTGCGGCGGCGACGGCCTTGTCGGACCAAATGCCCGAGTTCTTGCAATCCTTTTGCAGGTAATACAGCTGGCTCACCAAACCAATATCGTCGGGCTTGGCCGAGCCGCTCTCCGTGATCGTCTTGCCATAGTCGATCGCCTTGGCGTACTGCTGATTTTGGGCGCTCAACTGAAACAACATGCGCGTGGTCTTGGCGGTCTCCTCCGGCGTATATTGACCGGTGGTCATCGCTTGTTCGTAATCGGACTCAGCTTCCTTGTATTTGTTGAGCTTGATGTTGGCGAAGCCCTTGAAGTCGTAGATCGTCTTTTTGTCGAATGCCGTCAGACCCGACTTCTGCTCGGCGGCCTCGAGATTCTTCAACGCTTCCTGCCATTGACTGGCTTGCAGCGCTTTCTGCGCCGCGGTCATTTCCTTGGCGATGACGCGGCTTACTTCCTTCTTCTCCGCTTTGTCAGCCGCCAGCGAACCCTGCGTCGCGGCCAGTGAGGCACCCGCCAGCACCAAACCGAGAAGCAACTTATGTCCAATATTCCGCGTGGAGTGAGTCATTGGCGAACCTCGTAACCTAAATTTCGAATTTGTTTTGCTGCGTCCATCAAACAAAAGGCGCGTCAAGGGGCTGACGCGCCGTAATACCCGCCGAATCGTTATTATTAGAACAAATTGTTGTTGACGAAACCGATCTTCTTCAAGCCCCGGCTTTGCAGGTCGGCCAAAGTCTGAGCCACCTTTTCATACTTGGCGAACTTGTCCACCGAAATGTGCACTTCCGGCTGCGGATCTTTCACGGCTTCCTGGGTAATGTATCCCTGCAGCGTCGGACGATCCACAGCATTCCCATTCCACGCCATGGTGCCGTCGAAATCGATGGTGAGGTTAATGACCTCCGGCGGCGGCGGCGGTACGAAATTGGGCGGCGGCGGCAACGGATTATCGATCTTGACTGCGTGCGTCTGCGGAGGGAGCGAGATGATGAAAATGATCAACAGCACCAGCATGACGTCGATCAACGGCGTCATGTTGATGTCCGTGAAGGATTGGCCCTCGCCCCCGCCTATTGCCATCGCCATATCGATAATCTCCTACGGTGCTTCGCCGGGGTGCAGCGGCGAAGTCAAGAATGCCACTTTACGAATTCCGATCTGCTGCGCGGCCACCAACACCTGGCCTACATACATGTAGCGCGCGTCGCTGTCACCGCGGATATGCACTTCGGGCTGAGGATTCATTGGCGCAATGGATCGCAACTCGGCCTTCAAGGCGTCCTGATTCTGGAGCAGCCGGGCGTTCCAGTAGATTTCGCCGGATTTGTCGACGGCAATGGTGACGTCCTCGGGCTTGGTCACCGTCGGCAGATTATTGGCCTTCGGCAGGTTGACCTTGTGCTCCTTCAGTGCCACGGGAACCGTGATGATGAAGATGATCAGCAGCACCAACATGACGTCCACCAGGGGCGTCACGTTGATGTCCGACAGAACCTCGCCTTCGGTACCGCTTGAACTCACCGCCACGGCTGCGAACTCCTAGCGTGCCGCGGCTGGGCTGGGCTTGCCTACCGCAGGGGCGGCCTTTTCCATCCCCAGGCCCATCTTGGCGCCCGAGATCAGATAGGCATGCAGCTCGTGGGTGAAGTGGCTGACCGCTTCCTGCAGATTCTTATTGCGGCGCAACAGCACGTTGTAGCCCAGCACCGCAGGAACCGCGACGAACAGGCCGATGGCGGTCATGATCAACGCTTCACCGACGGGGCCGGCGACCTTTTCGATGGATGCCGAGCCCGATGCGCTGATCGCGATCAAGGCATGGTAGATGCCCCACACCGTGCCGAACAGTCCGACGAACGGGGCGGTGGAACCCACCGAGGCCAACACCGGCAATCCGGCCTGCATGCGGCCGATGATGGAGTCAGCGGTACGCTTCAACGACTCGGTAATCCATTCGCTGGTGCCGATGGCCCCGGTCAACCGGGCCTTGTTGGTCTCGTGATACTCGTAGGCCTGCTTGCCGGTCTCGGCCAGGGCGCGGAACGGATTGGAAGAACCCTTCAGCTTGCCGAGCGCATCGGTCAGACTCCCGAGGCCCAGAACTCTCGCTCAGCTTCGATGGCCTGTATGCGCTGCCGGCGCTGATCGAAGAACTTCGTGATCATGATGAACCACGTCAGCAGCGACATGACCAGCAGGATGACGAGCGTCGACCTTGCGACCAAGTCACCCTGTTGGATCAGGGCGCCAAGGCCAAACGGATTTTCAACTGTAGTCTCTGGCATGGACCGATTCCTCTACTTAGACAAGTTATATTGACGGGTTTAAAAAATGTCGCCCCATGAGCGAACGCTACTTATTGGTCAGCTTCCATGAAATTGGCATCGACACAGTCTTCTCCACGGGCTTGCCGTTTTCGGTGGCGGGCAACATTCTCTGCCCGTGAACGGCCTTGAGGCACGCCTCATCCAGCCGCGGAAAACCGGAGCTCGTCTGCAGGCTCTCGGACGATACGTGACCATCCACGGCGACGGTCATCGTCACCACGCACCGCCCCTCTTCGTTAGCGCGCTTGGATGCGTCCGGATACCACTCCTCGCCGATCTTCAACGGGTGTTTCGGATCCTGTCGTGGCGGGGTCCCGGGGACGGCTGGCGGCGCCGCGGCGACCACGGGAGCCGGTGCCGGTGCAGCGACCGTCGTGGTCTGAGTGATCGCGGTGGTCTGTTCTTGCGGCGCTTGAATGTCGACGAATTCAGGTGGCGGAACGTAGGGTTTGATTTCTTCGAGTTTCGGTGGCGGGGGCGGCGGCTTGTCGATGTCCTTGGGCTTGTCGATCTGGGCGATTTCCACCGGCGGTATGATGTTCGCCGCCAGCCGGCTCGCCAGCCCGGTATAAAATGCCCAGCCTACGAGGATGTGCAAAAGAATGACAACCAGGAGGGCGAGGCCTCTCTTGCCCGAATATATGGATGGCTCTTCGTATCTGTACATAAGTCTGATTGCGACCTTAGCCCCTACGTTTTCTCTTTAGCGACCCACGGACCTGACCCGCCCGCGCATCCGCCCACCGCGCCCAACTGATGCATCTTCCTCGAACCAAGTTGAGGTGTGCAACGCACCGTCCCTTCGTGCTTCACTTCCCTTCTGCGAGTAAAGAGACTGACACATATCGCGCCCGAACTGCAAGCACGACTTCGACTTACTCCAAGTCGGTTACGGCACCCAGCGATGCGCTGCTGACCTGCTTGGAATACTTGGCCAACACACCGCGGCGCGCATACGGCCGAGGTGGCTTCCAGGTCTTGCGGCGGGCCTTCAGTTCGGCCGCGCTCACATGCAGGGTGATTTCCCGACGCTCCGCGTCGATGGTAATTTCATCGCCCGTCTCGCACCAGGGCCAGCGGCCCACCGACCTGCGCCTCCGGCGCCACGTGTCCCACCACGAACCCGTGGCTGCCCCCCGAGAATCGGCCGTCCGTAATGAGTGCCACGGCGCTGCCGAGACCCTTGCCGACAATCGCGCCCGTGGGACTCAGCATCTCGCGCATCCCGGGCCCACCCTTCGGCCCCTCGTAGCGGATCACCACCACGTCGCCGCCAGCGGGAATGTTACTTTTAAGCCAAGGGAACTCCGATTTATTTACGACTTTCATTTCGACGCATCAGGCCTGTCATTCGAGTCAGCGGGTTCATTCTATTGCTTATTCCGCTTGTGACAGCCCTGGCGCATGCACAGGGCGGTCCGCCTTTTATCACTGACGATCCTGGCACGCCCGGCAACCACCACTGGGAGGTCAACCTCGGCTGGATCGCCAACCACAACCCCGGCAATGCCTACTATCAACTGCCCGACATCGATATGAACTACGGCTGGGGCGACCGCATTCAGCTCAAGTACGAGCTGCCGCTGGCCGCGGCTACCGATCAGCACAACACCACGCGCGCCAGTCTGGGCGAGTCGCTGCTGGGCATCAAGTGGCGGCCCTACGAGCATCACACGCGCGGGTGAGCCAAAATCCGACGAAAACATGACCTTCTCGCTGGGCACTTATCCGCAGGCTTCGATCAACAATCCCACCAGCGCCGTTCGCCGCGGAATTGTGGAGAATGGGCCGCAGTATTATCTGCCGATAGAGTTCACAGCCAAATTAGGGCCAGTTGGCTTCAACGGCGAGGTGGGGCGCTGGTTCGGCAACAAACTTGTTCCCAGCCGATGGGGGCGCGGGCTGATTGCGGGGCACGAATTCAACGAGCGGCTGGAACTCTACGGCGAGATCTACGACTTGCAGGACGCCAACCGCATCGGCACGGCCCAAGCAGCGGAGTTGACGCTGGACATGGGCGGCCGGCAAACGCTGGACCGCGGCGGGCATCTGCGCCTGCTGTTCATGGGCGGGCGGGCATCCAGGCGGTGACGCGGAGAACAGCGAGCCGAATTGGATTGCGTATGTGGGAGTGCAGATTCTGCTGGGGCCGAAGGAAAAGGAAGTGCCGGGCGTGAAGCCGTGAGGCAGCTGGTCAGCGTGTCATTGGGCTTTGTAATTACCCATCCAATTCTTGTGTGATGGCCGTTCAGTTGATAGCTGCGGCGAAGTGTGAAAATAGAAAATATGACGCCCATTGATCCAATCCAGCCTGAGCCGATTGTGCTGACCCGCCTCCGAAGCCCGCGTGCTGGGCGCGCTGATTGAAAAGGAAGTGACCACGCCGGACTACTATCCACTGTCGCTGAACGCGTTGATCAATGCCTGCAACCAGCGCTCAAACCGCGAGCCGGTGATGGATCTGGATGAGGAGGCGGTGCGCCAGGCGCTGCACGGACTGGAAGACATGCAGCTGGCCGGGCGCGCGCGCGGGGCCGATGGGCGCGTGGCCAAGTATGAGCACTGGCTGGGCGAGGTCTTCAACTTCAGCCGCGCGGAGACGGCGCTGGTGTGCGTGCTGCTGCTGCGCGGGCCGCAAACTCCCGGCGAGCTGCGCGGGCGCACAGAGCGGCTGCATCGCTTCGAAGAGATCGGCGAAGTGATTGCCGGGCTGCAAAAGCTGATGGAGCGCGAGCCGTCGCTGGTTGCTGTGTTGCCACGCCAGCCGGGGACCAAGGAGTCGCGCTATGCGCATCTGCTTTCAGGGCCGGTGGAGGCAGTGCATGCGGCAGCCTCCGAGTCGATAATGCAACGCGATGCCGATGCGGATGCAGGTCACGAGGAACGCATCACGCAACTGGAATCCACCGTGGCTGGGTTAAGACAGGAAATTGCCGCATTACGGAAGAGAATCGACGACCTCTTTGGAGATTGAGAGTAGCCAACTGCGACGTTAAATCAGCTCGTAGCCCGCAAACCAATACCCAATTTCAAATGCGGCAGTATCTTCCGCGTCGGAGCCGTGAATGGCGTTCTCCTGCAGCGATCCGGCAAACTTTTTGCGGATGGTTCCCGCGTCGGCGTTGGCGGGGTTGGTCGCGCCCATCAGCTTGCGCAGGTCAGCGATGGCGTTTTCTTCTCCAAGACCATCAGCACCAGCGGCCCCGAGGACATGAATTCGCAGAGCGCGTCGAAAAACGGTTTGGCGGCATGGACTGCGTAAAAGCCCTGGGCCTCCTGCTTTGAGATGGACTGCTTTTTGATGGCTACAATCTGGAAGCCGGCTTTCTCAATCTCGGCCAGAATTGCCCCAGTAAAGCCCTTGCTTACCGCGTCGGGCTTGATAATGCTGAAGGTGCGTTGCGGCACTTGAATTACTCCTCGAAAATGATTTACTTCTGCGTCTTCTATTGTAATTGCCCTCGATTACGGCTGCCCGCGAAGACTGAAATCTGCTAGAGTTTCGGAATGTTTCGCTTTGCATCTGCTCACGTTTCAATCGCAGTCACCGCCGTTTTAGCGGTTGGACTATCCTCTGTTCCGGCGCACAGCCAAAACGTCGCGCCGGCTTCCACAACTAACTTGCGCGTCTTCGATCCCTCGCTGATCGACAAAACTGTGGACCCCTGCGATAACTTTTATCGCTACAGTTGCAATGGCTGGTTCAAGCGCAATCCGTTACCAGCAGACCAGGCCGAATATGGGCGCTTTACCGAGCTGTATGAGCTGAACAGAAAACATCTGCGACAAATTCTTGAAGCAGCGGCCGTGCCCTCGGCCACGCGCTCGGCAAACGAGCAGAAGATTGGCGACGACTACGCAAGCTGCATGGATGCGGAGGCGGTGGACAAGCGGGGACTTGCGCCGCTCGCGCCGGAGCTGGACCGCATTGCCGCACTGCAATCTCCGGCCGAGTTACCCGCGTTGCTGGCGCATCTGCACTCGATTGGAGTGAATGCGTTTTTCAGCATGGGATCGAACCAGGAATTTGCCGACTCCGGCGCCATGATCTTCGTTCTATAGCGCAGGCGGGCTTGGCTTGCCGGAGCGCGACTACTACACGCGCACCGATGCAAATCGTCGAGCAGCGCCAGCAGTACGTGGATCACGTGCAAAAGATTTTACGCTGGCGGGCGAGCCGGAGGCGCAGGCCGCCAAAGATGCGCAGACCGTGATGGCAATCGAAACCCGGCTGGCAAAGGCTTCGCTCACCATCACCGAGCAGCGCGATCCGCAAAACCTGAATCATCCCACGGACGTGGCCAGCTTTCGAAAAGAGCTGACGCACTTTTCGCTGGCCGACTATGTTGTTGCCGCGCATGCGCCCGCTGCAGGCAAGGTGAACGACACAGAGCCGAAGTTCTTTGCGGAGTTCAACGCGCTGGTGGCCGATACGCCCATTGAGCAGATCAGGACTTATCTGCGCTGGCATCTGCTGCATGCCTATGCAGGAACCAGCTTGCCGGAGAGCTTCGATCACGAGAGCTGGAATTTTTATGCGCACATTTTGAACGGCGCTGAGAAGCAGCAGGAGCGCTGGAAGCGCTGCACCAGCCGCGTGGATAACGAACTGGGCGAGGCGCTGGGCCAGGCTTACGTAGCGAAGTATTTTCCGCCTGAAGAGAAGCAGCGCGCTCTAGAGATGACCCTGGCCATCGAGCAGGCGATGGATAAGGATATCGACGGGCTAGGCTGGATGAGCGCCGCGACCAAAGTGAAGGCCAAAGAAAAACTGCACGCGGTGATGAACAAGATCGGCTATCCCGATAAGTGGCGCGACTATTCAACGCTTGAGATTGTGCGCGGAGATTCCCTGGGCAACCAGATGCGGGCGAGCGAGTTTGAACGCGCGCGCGATTTGGCCAAGATCGGCAAGCCTGTGGACAAGGGCGAGTGGGAAATGACCCCGCCGACTGTGAACGCCTACTACGATCCGCAGATGAACAACGTAAACTTTCCTGCCGGGTACTCTGCAGCCGCCATTCTTCAGCGGCATTGAGGACGACGCGGCCAACTACGGCGATATGGGCTCGACCATCGGGCATGAGCTGACGCACGGCTTTGACGACGAGGGCCGGCAGTTCGACAAAGACGGCAACCTGAAGAACTGGTGGACCAAAAAAGACGAGAAGAAGTTTACCGAGCGCGCCCAATGCATGGTGAATCAGTATGACGCCATCGAGGCCGTGCCCGGCGTCTACCTGAACGGCAAGCTCACGCTGGGCGAAAACCTTGCCGATCTGGGCGGATTGTGGCTGGCGTGGCTGGCCTGGCTCGATAAGTCCGAAGCGGCACACCTCGATATGGCGGCGAAGACCGACGGCTACACGCCCGACCAGCGCTTCTGGATCGCCTATGCGCAGCAGTGGTGCACGCAGACGCGCCCCGAGCATTTGCGCAGCCAGGCCGAGGCCGATCCGCACGCGCCGGATGAGTACCGGACGAATACGGTGTTGCAAGATTTGCCTGAGTTTGCAAAAAGCTTCAGTTGCAGGAAGCACGCGGCAATGGTGAATCCGAAGCCTTGCCGGGTATGGTGAAAAGACAGCTTTTAGCTATTAGCTATTAGCTCTTCTTGCTGGTGCTCACTGCATGGGGTCACCTTCAAGGACTGCGAATCAGATGCGAAAGACCATAGCAAGAAGCTAAAAGCTAAAAGCTAATAGCTAAAGGCTAGTTTCTCCCAATCACCCTCGCCAGCGTTGCGCCGATTTCCGCCGGCGAAACCACTACGTGAATACCCGCTGCCGTCATAGCCTTCATCTTGTCTGCTGCGGTGCCCTGGCCGCCGCTGATGATGGCGCCGGCGTGGCCCATGCGGCGTCCCGGAGGCGCGGTTTGCCCGGCGATGAAGCCGACTACCGGCTTCTTCACATACTGCTTGACGAATTCTGCCGCGGCTTCTTCCGCTGAGCCGCCAATTTCGCCGATCATGATGATGGCTTCGGTCTCCGGATCGTCGTTGAGCAGCCGCAGCGCGTCGATATGCGTGGTGCCGATGATGGGGTCGCCGCCGATGCCGATGGCGGTCGACTGGCCGATACCGCGCTGCGTCAGCTGATGTACGGCTTCATAGGTCAGCGTGCCGGAGCGGGAGACGATGCCGACCGAGCCCTCTTTGTGAATGCGCCCGGGCATGATGCCGATTTTGGCTTTGCCGGGCGAGATGACGCCGGGGCAGTTGGGGCCGATGAGCCGCGACTTTGAGTTCTTCAGCTTGGCCCACACCTTGATCATGTCGAGCGTGGGGATGCCCTCGGTGATGGCGACGATGAGCGGGATGCCCGCGTCCTCGGCCTCGAGAATGGCGTCGGCGGCAAAGGGCGGAGGGACGAAGATTACGGTGGCGTTGGCGCCAGTCTTCTCCACTGCATCGGCCACGGTATTAAAAACCGGCCAGCCTTCGTGCGTCGTGCCGCCTTTGCCGGGAGTTACGCCGCCAACAACGTTGGTGCCATATTCGGCAGCGCCTTTGGCGTGGAAAGTTCCTTCTTTGCCGGTAATTCCCTGAACGATCAGTCGAGTATTCTTATCTACCAGTACAGCCATTGAGATCAGCTCCTAGCTTCTAGCTTCCAGCTTCTAAGTGTGAGTGTGAGTGTGAATCGGCGCACCCGCCTGCTTTGCGCGTAACACTCGAATGCACGAAGAGCATTCGCGCATTTCTTCGAGCATCTCGGCTTCGCGTAGCTGCTCAATTTCTCCGAATCTCGATTCTCTGGCAACCGGAATTGCGTTTGAACTTCGAAAGGTGGAACCTTGGGCAATTCCGAAGAACTGACTTGAAATTCGCCAGTCCGTTATTCTTCCCCTGCCTTCGGCAATATTACTTGGAATGATACGCTGGCCCGGCGCAACTGGGAGAAAGCCCATAGGTCTCATCGTTTGGAAACAGTTTCGTTAGGCTATAAATGCAAACCGACAACTCCATCCCTCTTTGCCAAACTGTAGTTCACGAAAAGCTTGTGCCATCTGACTGCTCTTTCTTACATCGGTTTGGCTAGCAGCTCAGCACTAAGACTCGCGGCTGGAAGCTGCCTTCACCACCAAATTCGCCGCATCCTTCATAGTTGCGCCTACCTGGAAATTCAAACCGGACTCCTTGAGAATCTTGCGGCCCTCTTCGACGTTCGTGCCTTCGAGCCGCAGCACGATCGGCAGGTTGACGTGCAGGTTGCGCGCCGCCGCCACTACGCCGGTGGCCAGGCGATCGACGCGCAGGATGCCGCCGAAGATATTGATGAAGATGGCCTTCACATTCGAGTCGGAGAGCAGGATTTCAAAGGCGTGCTCGATCTGCTCCTGGGTTGCTCCGCCGCCTACATCGAGAAAGTTGGCCGGGCTGCCGCCGGCATACTGAATGATGTCCATCGTGGCCATGGCCAGTCCGGCGCCGTTTACCATGCAGGCGATGGAGCCGTCGAGCTTGATGTAATTGAGTGCGTACTTGCTGCTTCCACTTCCAGCGGGTCTTCTTCGGCGGTGTCGCGCAGAGCCTTGATGTCGGATGGCGGAACAGCGCGTTATCGTCGAAGGTGATCTTGGCGTCGAGAGCGAAAAACTTGTCGTCCTTGGTCGTAATGAAAGGATTGATCTCGACGAGCGAAGCGTCGGTATCAATGAATGCCTGATACAAATTCTGAAGGAAAGTGACCGCAGCATTGATCTGCGTGGGTTTGAGGCCGAGCGCAAAGGCGAGCTTGCGCGCCTGCCATGCGCCGAAGCCCACGGCCGGGTCGATGGTTTCTTTGAAGATGGCCTCGGGAGTCTTTGCGGCAACTTCTTCAATCTCCATGCCGCCGGCCTGCGAGGCCATGAAGACCAATCTTGCCTGTAACGCGGTCAAGCACAATGCCGAGATAGAGCTCGCGATCGATGGCCGCGGTCTCTTCAATCAGCAGCCGCTGCACTTTCTGGCCCTGCGGGCCGGTTTGGTGGGTCACGAGCTGCATGCCGAGAATGTTTTTGGCGTAGAGCTCGGCGTCTTCGCGGGTGCGGGCAACTTTTACGCCTCCGCCTTTGCCTCGGCCTCCGGCATGGATCTGTGCCTTGACCACTACGCCCGTAGCGCCTTCGGTAAACAGCTTGCGGGCTATTGCCATCGCTTCTTCCAGCGTGTTGGCCATTTCGCCCCTGGGCACGGCCACGCCGTATTTTGCAAGGATTTCTTTTGCTTGGTACTCGTGAATCTTCAAAGTTTCGGTCCGCCGGGGCCGCTGATATTAGAGGATTAGGGATCGGAGCCGGTGATTGACGGATCAGCGAAACCTTGTCAGCAGCATCCAAATACTATCTTGCGCGGCGAAGTAGGGGCAAACCGGCATTCAACTCCAGATCCCAAATTCTCAACAGATGAAACCAGTGGTACCATGAGCGCACGATAGCTCTTCGCCTGCCCAATGGTGATGATATGGCTCAATCTGAAGCTCTGATCCGCGATATCTCTGACACTGCATTCCTGGCCGCGGCCTATCGGGCCAGGGAGACAGAACGACAGGACGCTGTCTTTCACGATCCCCTGGCGCGGCGTCTGCTGGGCACACGCGGCGAGCAGATCGCAGACTCCATCCCTTTCAGCAATCGCGCCGCCTGGGCCTGGGTGGCGCGAACATATTTGTATGACCAGTTCATTGTTGAGCAGTGCCGGACGGGCACGGATATGGTCATCAATCTCGCGGCGGGGCTCGACACGCGTCCTTATCGCATGGATCTGCCTCCGACGCTGCAGTGGATTGAGATTGATTTGCCGGGAATCCTCACTTACAAAGAAGAAATCCTGGCCCATGAAAAACCGGCCTGCATTCTCGAACGCGTCCGTCTCGATTTGGCAGACACGACAGCGCGCCGGAAAGTTTTCGCCGCGCTCGGGAGCAGGGCGACCAAATGCCTGATTCTTACTGAAGGGCTATTGATCTATTTCAGCGCCGATGAGGTGCGTGCGTTAGCTGGGGATCTCGCCGCACCTGCGGCGTTTCAAGCTTGGATCGTCGATCTCGCGTCGCCGGGTTTGCTGCGCATGTTGCAGAAACACCTGGGCCCCGCACTTGAAGAGAGCGGCGCATCGCTGAAATTTGGTCCGGCTGAGGGTCCGGAGTTTTTCGTTCCCAGCGGCTGGAAGCCTGTGGATGTGCGATCTCCACTGAAAGCGGCTGCTGGTCTCAAACGCCTTTCATTTGGAATGCGTCTCATGTCGATGCTGCCGGAATCGAACGGCCGTCAAGGATCGCGCCCATGGTCCGGCGTCTGCCTCTTATCCAAACCAGGTCGTTGATCGCTCGCACTGCGTCGGCCACGCGCCGGTATCATGAAAATATATGGCATCTGTGAAGGAAATGCTGAAACCGCTGGCCGAAGACGGCGCGGCTCTTACCCGCGAACAGGCTGCGCACGCGCTGGTTGAGATTTTGTCCGGCGAGGTGCCGGATGTTGAGACCGCGGCGCTGCTTACCGTGATGGCTACCCGCGGCGAACAGGCGCCGGAGCTAGCCGGCTTTGTTGATGTTATGCGCGCACGCGCCATGCCGCTGCCCTTTACGGATGCGGAGCGGGACGAACTGGTGGATGTGGTGGGCACCGGCGGCGGTGGGCCGCTGACCTTCAACATCTCCTCCGGCGCGGCGCTGGTGGCTGCGGCAGCTGGCGCAAAGGTAGCTAAGCACGGCAACCGCGCGGTCACATCGCTGTGCGGCGCGGCAGATGTGCTTGAGGCCCTGGGCGTTCCCATCGAGCTGGGGCCCGAGCTGGCTGCCGCGTGCCTGCGCGAGACCGGATTCATGTTTCTCCTTGCACCGCTCTATAACCCGGCCATGAAGGCTCTGGGGCCGTTGCGCAGGGCGCTGGGCTTCAGAACAATTTTCAATCTCTGCGGGCCGCTGACTAATCCAGCCGGAGCGCGAGTGCAGGTCATCGGCGTGCTGGCGCCCAGCCGCGTGTTACTGGTGGGTCGCACACTGAAGGAGCTGGGAGCGAAGCGCGCCTTTGTCGTGCATGGGACGGATGGCATTGACGAGCTGACGACCACGGGCGAATCCATTGTGGCGCGCATAGAACAGTCGGAGTCGGGCGAAACTACTTTGAGGGCCTCCCGCGTGACGCCAGAGATGGCCGGGCTGACGCGAACCACACTCGATCAATTCACGGGCGGTGACGTGAAGACCAACTCCGCCCTGCTTTACGACGTGCTCACCGGCATTCCCGGCGCTCGGCGCGATATTGTGCTGATGAATGCGGCAGCAGCGCTGGTGGCCGCCGGTCTGGCCGGGGATTTGAAAGAGGGAGTCGCCAAGGGCGCCGAGGCCATCGACTCAGGTCAGGCTGCGGCGACTCTCGAAAAGCTACGGCAGTTTGGGTCGAAGTTCGCGACGAAGAGTAAATGAGGTCGCCAGGTCCTCTGGGCTCAATCCGCAACCCTTCAAACCGACCCACCTCCGAAAATCTTCCAGAAAATGATCTGCAAGTTCCCGTGTGCTCTGCGTTCATGGTGTGAAGGAGAACGACCTATGAACGTAAAACAGGGATTTGCGGTATTTGCCCTGCTGGCATTTTGCGCGGCTGCCAATGCACAGCAAATCAGCCAGGTCCAATTAAAGATCGAACCCACCAACCGCACCCTCACCGTCAGCGCGATGGGGCGGGTAACCGTCGACCCGGATGTGGCCATCTTGCACATCGGCTTCCAGACCCAACCCTCGGATGCCAAATCGGCCTACGCGGCGGGCGCAAAGATTTCAAACGATATTATTTCCGCGCTCAAGCAGGCCGGAATTCCTGAAACCGCAATTCGCAGCGAGTGGCAGAGGCTTGACAGCGCCAGCGGCAAACCGCACAAATTCACATTGGCACAGCAGTGGACGGTGAAGGCTCCGCCGGAGCGGGCCGCGGAAATTCTGGATATTGCCGTGGCAGCGGGCGCCACAGACAGCGGACAGATCGACTGGACGGTGCAGGATGAGCAGGCTCTGGATGACCAGGCGCTGGACCAGGCCGCCTCGCGAGCCAAAGCAGAAGCCGCAGTGCTGGCCAAGGGGATGGGCGTGCACCTGGGCGCGCTGGTCTACGTGACCAACCAGATTTCCACGCCAACATATCTGGCTGCCTATGCCAACAACGGCGCTCCCACAGGAGCCGATGCAGCGCCACCGATGACGCTGGCCATTGAGCCGCGTAAAGTGAGCCGGGAGGCAACCGTCTACGCGGTTTATGCCATTGAATAAGGCTAACGTCGGCAGGCTGCGACCACGAAATATTGTTTTTTGATAGCAAAAACAGAGGATTGAGCTTTGGTACAAAGCTAACTCTTCACGCAAGTTGTTTGTGCTATCCTTCCGCTGCGAGTTTAGGAGGCTAGTATGTCGCGTTATTCGCATTCATTGGTTTTGTCGGCGATGGTAATGGTTTTTGTCGGCATCGCTCAGGCGCAGAACATTCAAATCAATCGCGAAAACAAGACGATTGCAATCAGCACCACGGATGAGGCCGATGCGACGGCCGATATTGCCGCCATTACCATCGGATTCGAGATATATGGACCCGATTCGCAGTCCTTATATGCAGATGGCGGCAAACTTTCCCATGCAATTATGGATGCTTTGCACAAAGCTGGGGTCGATGATAAGGCTATCGAGAGTTCCGCGCAGGGCCTAGAGCGCACTTCCTACTTTTCTGACAAGGATACAGAAGAACAGCGAGCGAACCGGCAGTTCGTATTTCGGCAATCGTGGGATGTAAGTGTTGCTCCGAAATCCGCGGCGGAGACAATTCGCGCAGCGATTGCGACGGGCGCGAATCAGAGTGGCACTATCAGCTGGCGGCTTTCCGACCGAAAGGCGCTACAGGCAAAAGCCGCTGAGAATGCCTTGGTAAAGGCGCGTGAAGTTGCGTCGAGGATGGCCGATGGATTGCACGTGAAGTTGGGTGCGCTGATTTACGCCAGCAACGAGACACCGAATACAAAGATTTATTTTGCACGCACGTCAGAAAATGTGTCGCTCAGAATCGACTCAGCATCGGTTTCTTCTATCCCCACGGGCCCGCCGCTTGAAATCCGTCCCCAGACCATCCGTGAGGAGGCAACCGTCTACGCGGTATTCGCCATTGAATAAATAGCCTTTAAGTGGCATCAAAGTTGTTTCGAGGCTGTCCGTCCGTGTGCTAGAGTGATCGAATCAGGCTATGACGATTCCGAAGAATATCGGGCGGTACGAAATCATCGATGAACTTGGCCACGGGGCCATGGGCAGCGTCTTCCGCGCCAAAGATCCGGCAATGGATCGCGTCGTCGCCCTCAAAACCATCCTTACGGCGAACCTGGCTGGCGACCAGAGCGGGGAATTCCGCCAGCGCTTCTACCGTGAGGCTCGTGCCGCAGGCGCCCTGGCGCATCCCGGAATTGTGCCCGTCTTTGACGTCGGCGAGTACGAGGGCATGCCTTTTCTGGTGATGGAATACGTCAATGGGCAAACCCTGGCCTCCGCAATGAAGTCGGGAGAACGGTCTTCGCTTGACCGGGTTTGCGAAATCGGACAGCAGATCGCCGACGCCCTCGGATACGCTCACCGCAACGGCGTGATTCACCGCGATATCAAGCCCGCAAATATTCTGATGACTTCGCGTCGAGACCTACGGGGACGAGCGGCCCAAGATTACGGATTTCGGCGTCGCCAAACTCACCGCCGGAGAAATCACCACCACCGGCCAGATGCTGGGAACGCCGGCCTTCATGCCGCCGGAGCAGTTTACCGGCGCGACCATCGATGGCCGCACCGACCTGTTTTCGCTGGGCGTGATCCTCTATTGGATGGTCACCGGCGAGCAGCCGTTCCCCGGCGAAACCATGACCGCCGTTTCTTACAAAATTGTCCACACCGAGCCCATTCCACCGGCAAAACTGAATCCCGCCATACCCGCCACGCTGGAGGTCGTGATTCTGAAGTGCCTGGCCAAGAGCCCTGCGGACCGCTATCAAACCGGCGATGAACTTGCCCAGGCCCTGGCGGAGTTGCGTACCAATGCCAAGGCATCAGGCCTGCATGCCGTGGTTCCCGAGGCCGTGATTGTAGGTGGCGATTCAGCTCCCACCAGCCTGCCGCCTAAATCCAGCATGGCGTCGGCGCCCACGCAACTTGCTCCGCCGCCCAAGCAAGCAGCACCACCGGCCAAGCCTGCCAAACCCGCCAAGCCTGCAACTCCGGGAAAGCCGCTGAACAAAAAGCTGGTGCTGATCGTCGCATCGCTTGTTCTTTTGGCAGCCGTCGTCGCCGGTGCGGGGATTTTGCTGATGCACCACAACCAGCCTGCTCCGCCGCAAACCCAACCTGCGCCTGTGGCAGCTGTGCCCGCACCTCAAACGCCAGCGCCAACGCAGCAGGAACCGCCAAAACCCGAGAAAACATCCCCAGCCACGAAGGAACAGGCAGCTGCCGCAGCCAGGGCCGCCAAACCAAAGGCTGGAAAAAATGTTGCCGCAGCGCCCGCTCCACAACCCGTCGCACAACCAGCGCCGGCGCCGGTCACGCAGCCTGTTGCAGCACCTGTTGCCGCTCCCGCGCCCAGTTCTCAACCGGCAGTGGTCGCATTCGATCCTAGAAAACTCGATCCAAAACAGAACACGCGATTAAAGTTTGATTTGGAGAATTTGCCGGCCAATGTGAACTTCGCAGTTGAGATGGATGGCAAGACCTATCTCAAAAGTGCTCCCATAAGTTCGTCAGACTATAACAACCTGTGCGTTCCGCCCGGTGTGCATGAGTTTCGCGTTATCGTCAGCACCTCGAGCGCACAAAAGAAATCGAAGATAGTGAGCGCGGATTTCGTCGCCAAAAAGCGCATGACTCTAAAGGTTGAGCTCAAGCCTCAGCCGACTGGTGCTCCGCAGGCTTCCGCCCTTACCGATCCCGCTACGCAGGTGGTTGCCACACTCAAGCAGGACCACCTTTTCTTTTAGCGGAATTGTGTATCTTCCGTTGTAAGAAATATTTCAATTCTGCTTTGGTCCATCCCGGCACGGCCATCAACTACAGTTCCTTTGATTGATACCACTGTCTCCTGCGTCCAACGCGCTGGCCTGAGTCAATAAGATGGCCAGCAGGGCGAAGGCCATGGTGAAGTCGAGTCGCGCCTCGTGCAGAAAGCTCAGCCAGCCGTAATGGGGCAGCTTGACCAGCGCAAACTGTCCCAGAGGCCGGCCCAGAAGGATGGGAAACTTGGTGGTCACCAGCGCGGTAATAATCACCGGCAACAACAGAATTGCGGCATCGCCGGCAAAAAAATTCAGCAGAATCGCCGCGCCTCCAACGATCTCGTGCCGCCCACCATCGGGGCCAGCTAGGAAAAGGCAGACCGATCATGCAAAGCGTCCCCATCCCAGTTCGTCGGGGCGCATGAATTTCAGAACGCCTTCCGTGAGGAACACCAGGCCGACAACCACTCGGATCAGGATCATGGGAAGAGATTGCCGCATCGTTTCCTCCGGCACTGGGATTTGTGGGAAGGCCTGCCCGATTTTAGGGTAAGCCCGGCACGCAATCAAAGTATGCAGAAAGAATACCTCAGGGCCGGGAAGGACGCGAAAGCGGGAGATAATGTGGGCGAATTCCCGAAATGGATTTCGCAGTGCAAAGCAGGATGCCGTTCAATCCCCTGTCAGTTGCTCCGGTCCAGTAGCTTTTCAATAAAAGCGGCCAGGGTCTTTGGCTCTTTCGCGGCGCCGAAGCGCGCCACCACGTTGCCCTTCCGGTCGACAAGGAACTTGGTAAAGTTCCACTTGATTCTTCGCATGCCCAAGGAACCCACAGGACTCCAGGCCCAGCCCGCTTGAGGAAGCGATAGAGCGGATGGGCATGGGCGCCGTTCACGTCGATCCGGGCGAAGACAGGGAAGCTCACGCCATAATTTTTTTCGCAGAAGGCGCCGATCTCGGCTGCGGTGCCCGGTTCCTGAGCGCCGAACTGGTTGCATGGAAAGCCCAGCACCATGAGGCCGCGGTCTTTATAGGCGCGATAGAGCTCCTTCAAGGCCTGCATATTGCGGGGTAAAGCCGCATTTACTAGCGGTATTGACGATAAGCAGCACCCGGTCCCGAAAATCGGCCATCTTGACTGTGCTCCCATCCAGAAGCGGGGCTGAAAATTCATACACCATCTCTTGAGGCTCTTCAACCACTGAAATAAACCTCCACAGGGAGAGAGTGTCCTGTTTGCCCCATCCGCGTCAAAGAGTGATGCAGCGAGGAACAGCCAGGATGCAAACAGCCAGCCCAACCCGTTTGCGTCCGGTAGACTGAGGTCTGGGTTCCAAATAGCCGGAACTCCAGAGACTGGTCTTCGTCGCTGGGGTGGTAAATAACCGGGGTCCCTGACGACCGGGGTAATAATTATGCCCCGATCTTTGAGGGTACCCCAGCGACCACACCGCCGCTGGGATGGTAAAATCAGTCTTTCATTGAAGCATGTTCAGATTTTAAGCATTGAGGGTGTGCATATTCTTCCCGTGAAGCAGCACTATGGACCGCACCAGTACGTTTGCTCGACGCAGGGCTCCAGCCCGGTGAAGACAAAGCGCAATTGCATCTCGCGCGTCCTGCGGAGTTCCAGCCGTCTGGCGCGCGTTGTGTTGTTGCTGACCCTCGCGCTGCTTGCCGGCGCTGCCCAGGCCCAACAGACGCAGACCATCGATTCGATTCGCGTGATCGGTAACCGCCGCATACCCAAGGAAACAGTCCTGGCGCGGCTCTTTACCCATCCCGGCGACACTTACGACCCCATCTCGATCGAGCGCGACTTCAACTCGCTATGGAACACCGGGTACTTTGAAAATCTGCGTATCGAGCGCGAGGATTCAGAGAAGGGCATCATCCTCGACATTTTCGTCAAGGAGAAGCCCACCATCCGCGAGATCAACTACAAGGGTCTCAATGCCGTCTCTGTCTCTGACGTGCTCGACCGCTTCAAGAAGGAAAAGGTCGGCCTCTCGGTTGAGAGCCAGTACGACCCGGCCAAGATTTTGCGCGCCACCACCGTACTGAAGGCAATGCTGTCAGAGCACGGGCATCAGTTCGCAATTATCAAGCTTGACATCAAAGACATTCCTCCCGCCTCAGTGCAGGTGAACTTCAACATCAAGGAAGGTCCTACGGTAAAGGTGGGCCAGATCAAGTTCACCGGCAACCAGCACATCAACTCGCTGACGCTGCGCCGATCGATGAAGAACCTGAAGCCCATCGGCATACCTTATTCCGATTATTTTTGAAGATCTTTTCCCCCAGACCTTCGACTCCTCAAAGCTTGAAGAAGACACTGAACGGGTGCGCCAGGCCTATCGCGACAAGGGCTACTACAACGCCGCGGTCGAGGAGCCCAAAACGCAAATCCGCGACCAGGGCGGACTCAACTGGTTTACCTTCCGCCCCAACAAGGGCAAGCGCATTGACATCCTGATGCCCATTGAAGAGGGCGCCCGCTACCGTCTGGGCACCATCACCTTCACCGGCAACAAGGCGGTCAGAAACACCAAAGGCCTGCGCGCCGCCTTCGCCGTCAAGGATGGCGATTGGTTCGACGCTACGCTGATCGGCAAGGGACTTGAAAACCTGAAGAAGGCCTATGGAGCGCTGGGCTACATCAACTTCGGCGCCATCCCCAAGCCCGTCTTCGACGACGCAAAGAAGACCGTTTCACTGGTTGTCGATATCGATGAGGGCAAGCCTTTTTACGTTTCCCGCATTGAGTTTCAGGGCAACACCACTACACGCGACAAGGTTATTCGCCGCGAACTGCTGCTTGATGAAGGCCAGGTCTATAACTCTCAGCTTTGGGAGTACAGCCTGCTGCGGCTCAACCAGTTGGAATACTTCGAGCCGCTCAAGGTGGATCAGGACTCTGAAGCCCACCAGGATGCCGATGCCGGCACCGTGGACCTGCTGCTGAAGGTGAAGGAAAAGGGCAAGAACTCGATCGGCCTGAACGGCGGCATCAGCGGTCTGTCGGGCGCGTTTCTGGGTGTCAACTACCAGACCAACAACTTTCTCGGCCTGGGTGAAACGCTCAGCCTGCAGGGCAATCTGGGCAACGTGAGCCGCCAGTTCAGTTTCGGCTTCTCGCAGCCCTATGTTCGCAACCGTCCCTTCAACATAGGCTTCCAGGTCTTCAATTCCAAACAGGACTACAACGCGGCCAAGAGCTACGGAGTCACTACTGGCCTTTCGGTTAACCTGACCGCGGCGCAGCAGTCGCTTACGCAAAACTACAATCAGGCATCCGAGGGCTTTACTCTTTCGGTCAGCTATCCGCTGCGCAAGCATAGCTTCCAGCGGGTCGGCATGACCTATGCGCTCTCCCGGTCCTCAATTACCGCGTTCAGCACCGCTTCGCAAACCTTTTTCCAGACCATCAGCTTCCGGTCGGGCATTCAGGGTTCCAATGCGCTGGCGGGCATTGTCAACAGCTCAACGTCGTTCAGCTACGTTTACAACACCGTCAACAACCCCTTGCGTCCGCGCAGCGGCAAGGAATTTTCGGCAGTGTTTCAGGTGGCTGGCAGCAGGCGGAAATGTGCGCTATATCTCGCCGCTGGTGGCCTACAAGCGCTTCATGCCCATCCACTACCTGAAGCTATCGCCCACCGGACGAAACATACTGGGCCTGCGCGCGCAGTTAGGTTACGTGCAAGGCTGGGGCGGCGACGTGGCGCCACCCAACAACCGCTTCTTCGCCGGCGGCGAGGGCGACTTGCGCGGATTCGATATCCGCGGAGCCACGCCATATGGATACGTTCCTAACCGGGTCAACATCCAATTGACCAATCCCGACGGCAGTTGCGTTCCACGCGATCCGAACAATCCGCAGGACAACCAGTGCATCCAGGTGCCCTTGCCCGTGTACGGCATTGCCTCCATCGGCGGCGATACCAACCTGGTTACAAATGCAGAGTATCGCATTCCTATCGCCGGTCCGGTCATGGTCTCGTTGTTTGACGACTTCGGCCTCGACGTGGCGATAAACCATGGGCAA
The DNA here is from genome assembly GCA_963780975.1 of uncultured Acidobacteriaceae bacterium. Taxonomy (GTDB): domain Bacteria; phylum Acidobacteriota; class Terriglobia; order Terriglobales; family Acidobacteriaceae; genus Telmatobacter. The sequence goes on from CAWAEU010000018.1 coordinate 29,185, forward strand.
TTGCTGCAGAGCCCGGAGGGTTTTGCATCGCTCACCGCACCCCTCTATGGCTGCCCGGTTTATAACAACGGCGCCTGCCAGGGTGGGATTCCGGGCTCGCAGGTAGGGTTCCGTGCCGAACATTCGACCCGTCGAAGGCACCAACTTCGTGCCCCGCATGTCTCTCGGCGCTGAGTTTTCAGTCATTATGCCGGTCATCAACGCGCCCATGCGCATCTACTATGCTTACAACCCGCTACGGCTGTATGAGATGCCCTATTGCAACACCGTTACTCTGGGAGGCGGCAAAGAGAGCTGCTCCTCGCAGTTGATTACCCGCGATATGTTCCCGCCCGGCGGCGCAGGCGACTACACCTATGCTGAGGCGCAGGCAGGCTACGGAGCGCAATACCTGTTCCGCGAGCCGCGCAAAACCTTCCGCTTTACCGTGTCCACAACCTTCTAGGGCTCTGTCGAGCATAATGATCAATCTTTCCGGGCCGTCCAACGCGTTGCGATGGCCCTTTCGTTTGTGCGCTGAGATGCGCTGAGAATATTCGGCGCCAAGGGCGGAATCATGTAGAAATTCACGTTTCTGCCTGGTTTGACGCTCCTACCCAGCCCTCCTATAATCCATCCAGTTCCTGCTGACGTCTCCTCCAGTATCTTTTGTTGTCTCTGCCCCATATGGCGTAGAGCCCTTAAAGAAAGACGGTAAGATTTCTCAGGAGCACAGCGTCCCGTAATCGCGTTTTATTGACTGACGGGTACACGGGAATTCCGAAGGAGTATTAAATTCAAATGAAGCGTTCGCTTGCAATCATCATTACGCTGGCCTCGGGCTTTGTTCTGAGCGCCACAGCACAAACATCGCCTGCACCCGCGCCTGCCGTTCCTGCCAAGGTTGCCGTCATCGCTTTTCAGGCCGCCGTAGGTCAAACCAACGAGTTCCAACGCAACATTTCCGACCTGCAAAAGAAATATGAACCCAAGCGTCTGCAGCTCAAGACCATGTCTGACGAAGTGGATGACTTGACGAAGCAGTTAAAGGCGCAAGGAGACAGTCTGAGCGATGCCGAGCGCGCCCATCGCGCCAAGACCATCGAAGACAAGAAAAAGCAGGCAGAGCGCTTCGCCGAAGATGCCCAGAACGACTACCAGGGTGAGATGCAGGAAGTCTTCAACAGCGTAGCCGGCAAGGTTTATGACGTCCTGACAAACTACGCGCAGCAGCAGGGCTACACGCTGATCCTCGATGAAACCGCGAATCAGCAACAGGCGCCTATGGTACTCTTCGCAGGCCAAAATAACGACATCACCAAGGCGATAATCGACGCCTACAACCTCAAGTCCGGCGTCCCGGCTCCTCCGCCACAGCCTGCGGCCACGGCGCCCAGCCCGGGCACACTCAGGCCGGCCGCCAAGCCTGCTGGCGCCCACTAAACCCCAGGCTCAAACGCTCACAATGGCCCCGCTCTGCGGGGCTTTTGTGTTGATAGCGATTTGCCGTGTATTCCTGATTCCACCTCAGTTTGACGCTTCTAATCCGGCCCTTTTATAATCAACCTAGTTCCCGCTGACGTTTCCGTCCGCGTTTATTTCTGCCTCTGCCCGTGCGCGGACAGCCGCACAGGATTTCTGAAGGAGTTCTCATTCAAATGAAGCGTTCGCTTGCACTAGCCATTACGCTGGCCTCGGGTATCGCCCTGAGCGCAGCCGCCCAAACATCGCCCGCTCCCGCCGCGCCCGCCGGCCCTGCCAAAATTGCCGTCATTGCTTTCCAGGTGGCCGTGGGCCAAACCAACGAGGGCCAGCGCAACTTTGCCGACCTCCAGAAGAAGTACGCGCCCAAGGAAAGCAGCTGAAAGCCCTCAGCGATGAGATCGACACCCTGACCAAGCAGTTGCAGGCGCAGGGCGACAAACTGAGCGACGCCGAGCGCGCCAGCCGCGCCAAGGCCATCGACGAGAAGAAGAAGAAGTTGGATCGCGACGCCGAGGATGCTCAAGAACGACGCCAGCAGGAGATGCAGGAGATGTACAACAGCCTGGCCTCCAAGGTCTATGACGTTCTGGCCAGCTACGCACAGCAGCAGGGATACACGCTGGTTCTGGACGTTCCCAGCAGCAGACTCCCGTGCTGTACGCCACCGAGTCGACCAACATCACCAAGGCAATCATCGAAGCCTATAACGTGAAGTCGGGTGTGCCAGCTCCGCCGGCGCAGCCAGCCGGCAGCCGGCGCCCAAGCCGGCCCCGTCCACAAGCCTGCCGCCCACTAAGGCTCGCGACTCAAATGTTCACAAAGGCTCCGCAAGACGGGGCCTTTGTGATGCGCTATTTGACAGAGCAAAAAGGTTGCGTGGCTCACCGGCGGGAAATTCACGATTCCAGCTGCATTATTTGTGGAAAAAAATGTGGAAAACTTTCCCTAATACCGCACACAAAATCCCTTTTTCCTCTTGCCAACCTCGGTCGATTTCTGATAATCAACATAACTCCTTATTTATCAACGAGAAACGTATATTGTAAATTGTCTTAAGCATGGTTTACTGGTGAGCAAAATAGGCACCCGGTATTCGCGGTTTCCACAATCTACTGATGAACATCTGGTGACTAAAGTATTTAATCAGCCACTATACAGCCGCTACTTCTGCTGATCTTCGCCTACCCGTAATATGGCTAGAAAGGCCTCCTGCGGGATATCGACCTTGCCGATCCGCTTCATGCGCTTCTTGCCTTCCTTTTGCTTTTCCAATAACTTGCGCTTGCGGCGAGATATCGCCGCCATAGCACTTGGCCAGCACATTCTTGCGCAGCGGGCTTACCGTCTCGCGAGAGATGATTTTGGCGCCGATGGCGGCCTGGATGGCGACTTCGAATTGCTGGCGGGGAATAAGTTCGCGCATCTTTGACACCAGCGCCTTGCCGCGCTCATAGGCAACGTCGCGATGCACGATGATTGAAAGCGCATCCACCGGCTCGCCCGATACCAGTATGTCGAGCTTCACCATCGGCGACTCCCACTCGCCTGAAAGCTGATAATCCAGCGATGCGTAGCCGCGGGAGATAGTCTTGAGCCGATCATAGAAGTCGAGCACAATCTCATTCAGCGGCAACTCGTAGGTGAGCATCACGCGGGTCGGGGTCACGTACTCAAAGTTCAACTGCTTGCCGCGCTTTTCCTCCACCAGTTTCAAGATGCCGCCCACATATTCCTCGTTGGTGAGGATCTTGGCGGTGATCACCGGCTCGCGGATGGATTCGATGTTCGTGGGATCGGGCCAGCGCGAGGGATTGTCCACCTCCACCACGCTGCCGTCGGTGAGCGTGATGTGGTGGCGCACGCCGGGGGCGGTGGTGATCAGGTCCAGCTCGTACTCGCGCTCCAGCCGCTCCTGGATGATCTCCATGTGCAGCAGGCCGAGAAAGCCGCAGCGGAATCCGAATCCCAGCGCCACTGAGCTCTCCGGCTCAAAGAAGAAAGACGAATCGTTGAGGCGAAGCTTCTCCAGCGCGTCGCGCAACAGCGTGTGCTCGTGCGAGTCCACGGTGTAGAGGCCGGCGAAGACCATGGGCTTGATGTCTTCAAAGCCGGGCAACTGGGCGGCCGCGGGCCGCGCGTCCTCGGTAACGGTGTCGCCGATCTTGGTGTCGCCGACGTTCTTGATGGTGGCCGCAAAGAAGCCCACCTCGCCGGCGCGAAGCTCGCCGATCTCGACCGGCTTGGGCATCAGCACGCCCATCGATTCCACTTCAAACGATTTGCCATTTGACATCAGGCGAATGCGCTGGCCCTTGCGCATCGTGCCCTGCATCACGCGCACCAGCACGATCACGCCGCGATAGGCATCGAACCAGGAGTCGAAGATCAGCGCCTGCAGCGGCGCATCTGGATTGCCGGTTGGCGGAGGGAGCCGGTGAACGATGGCTTCGAGCACCTCGGCCACGCCCTGGCCGGTCTTGGCGCTCACCGGGATAGCGTCGGTGGCGTCCAGCCCCACGGCTTTCTCAATCGCCTCCTGCGTGCGCAGAATATCGGCCGAGGGCAGATCGATCTTGTTGATGACGGGAATGATTTCCAGGCCGTGATTGATGGCCAGATAGGCGTTGGCCAGCGTCTGCGCCTCCACGCCCTGGCTCGCATCCACCACCAGCAGCGCGCCTTCGCAGGAGGCCAGCGAGCGCGAAACCTCATAGCTGAAATCCACATGGCCGGGCGTATCGATCAGGTTGAGCTGGTAGGTATTGCCGTCCTGGGCCTTGTACATCATGCGCACGGCATGCGCCTTGATGGTGATTCCGCGCTCCCGCTCCAGGTCCATGTCGTCCAGAATCTGCGCCTGCATCTCGCGTCCGGTCACTGATCCGGTCAGCTCCAGCAGACGGTCGCTCAGCGTCGACTTGCCGTGGTCGATGTGGGCGATGATAGCGAAGTTACGAAGGAAGCGTGCATCCATGAGGGGCTTGTCGAACGGAGAAATTGCGCCCTTCTTGCGCGTCCGCCGCGAAACCGGGGTCCCCGGCGACAGGTCTTCGTCGCTGGGGTGGTCAGCGGACCTCCAGCCCATAGCTTATCATCGGGGTAGTGTCTTCCGCGGCAGCGTTCGAGCCGGGGCTGCCTCAACTTCTCATGCGCAATCATTGGAACCTACATCGTTTGCTTTCGTTCGCCCTGCTTTGCTCCTATTGGCCGGATGCGATCCATCTGAGCCCAAGGTTGCTACTGCCAACGACTCGCCACAGGCCACTGCGGCGGGTGGCCCTGGTCTCATACCGTAATTTATCAAGTTGAGGGTGCCCCCGGTCCCTCGCAGTTGGGGACCGGGGAGGGGGAATCGAACTGCCGGTAGCGCATCCACTCAGGCAGTTGCCAGCCTCTCTCGCAGGCGGTCCATTCCGATTCGATTTCTACGGTTCCGCGCATGCCCGTCTGATAGTGGCGAAAACTCGACCACTTCCAATCCTCTGGCTTAGCCACCAGCCCTCGCCGCACCGGATTGCGATGAATGTAGCGCAACTTCTCCACGAACTTCTGGTGCGATGAGACGTTGAAATCGTAATAATGCGCCTGCCAAAAGGGTCTTTCGCGGCTGCGCATCGAAACCGACAGCTTGAGGGCCTGAACGGTTCTGGATAAAAGCCCGCGCCCTGGCTCATTGACCAGCAGATGCACGTGCTCCGGCATGACCACGTAACCAGCGACTGCAAAGAGATAACGCAGCCGAACGCGCTCCAACGCATCTTCAAAAAGCTCCATCGCCGCGACCGTCGACAGGTATGGCCGACGCCGGAAACTGCTGAAGGTGAGGAAGTGAAACTCCCCCGTTTGCTGATAACGGATGCGCTGCGCCTTTCATACACTGCGAGAATACTCCAACCGAGAAGTTTGGGCGGCGTGGTGCTTCCATCCCCGGTCCCCAAAAGCGAGGGACCGGGGGCACCCTCAGCATGGTTTGGCCCTCGGTTCCGTCTTATCGCTTATCATCGGGATAGTGTCTTCCGCGGCAGCGTTCGAGCCGGGGCTGCCGCAAATTCTCATGCGCAATCATTGGAACCTACATCGTTTGCTTTCGTTCGCCCTGCCTTTGCTCCTATTGGCCGGATGCGATCCATCTGAGCCCAAGGTTGCTACTGCCAACGAGTCGCCACAGGCCACTGCGCCTGCTCTGACTACACCTCAGCAAGCCCCCACCCCCGACCAGCCTCCGCCGCTGACGCTCGAACAGAAACGCGTCCGCCTGCTCATCCAGGAGGTGGAAGATGCATACGCCAAAGGCGAGGCCGCCTATCGCAAAGGAAAATTGCCCGACGCCAAGGTCGATTTCGATCGCGCCGTGGATCTCATGCTCTCAAGCGGCATCGACATCAGGGGCAATGCGGATTTGCAGGATGAGTTCAACCGCATTGTCGACGGGGTAAATACGCTGGAGATGGATGCTCTGAAGCAGGGCAACGGTTTTGCGCCCAAAGAGGAGCCCACCCCGGCCGACGTGGCCGAGGATGTGACCTTCGAGGTAGATCCCAACATCATGGCCAAGGCCAAGGCCGATCTGGCTACCACCAAGTCCGACCTTCCCCTGGTGGTCAACGAATATGTGGCCGGTTACATCAACTTTTTTGCCTACTCGCAACGCGGACACAATACGCTAACCCACTCGTTTGAGCGCGCCGGCCGCTACAAGGCGATGATTCAGCGGGTAATGGCCGAAGAAGGCGTACCCCAGGACCTCATTTACCTTGCCGTAGCCGAGTCCGGCTTCCAGCCCCAGGCCATGAATCGCCGTTCTCATGCCGGTGGCATGTGGCAGTTTATGCCCCATGGCAACTACGGCCTGGCCCATAACGTTTATATGGATGAGCGCTTCGACCCGGAGAAGTCCACCCGCGCTTACGCCCGCTATATGAAGTTTCTTTATGGCCAGTTGGGCGACTGGTACCTGGCCATGGCCGCCTACGACTGGGGCGCGGGCAACGTGCAACGCGCGGTGCAGAAAACCGGCTACGCTGACTTTTGGGAGCTCTACAAACGCCACGAACTCCCCGGCGAAACCCAGAACTACGTGCCTGAATTCTGGCCGCCATCATCATTGCCAACCATCCCAGGCAATATGGCTTTGACGACGTAACCCTCGATCCGCCGGTGCTCACTGATACGGTTACCGTCAATTATTCAGTTGATTTGCGGCTGGTTTCTGACGTTGTGGGTGCTCCTGTGGATGAGCTGATGGCCCTGAACCCCAGCCTGCTGCGGCTCCTTACCCCGCCGGACGCATCGTTTGACCTCCATCTCCCTGCCGGCACTGCCACTTTATTCGCCGAGCGCATCGCCGCGGTTCCTGAGTCCCGTCGCAACGCTTGGCGCTACCACCGCATCACCGCCGACGACACGCTGGCCTCAGTGGCGCGGGAGTATCGCGTAACGGAGCCGGAGCTGGCCACGGCCAATCATCTGCGCGCCAGCGAGAGTCTTCAGGGCATTGAGGCGCTGGTGGTGCCCGTTGCCCCAGCCGCCGTGCCGTCAGCGCGCATGATGTATACGGTGCGCCGGGGCGATACCCTGGTCACCATCGCCGACCGGTTCGGCGTCTCGCTCAACCAGTTGCGGCGCTGGAACAAGATCTCCGGCATCCGGGTTGCGCCGGGCCGCCGGTTGCATGTGGCCGAGCCTGCGAGTGTGCGGTCTGCCGCGGGTAGCCATCGCCACAGAACCTCGGCTGAAAGTGGCGCCGATGGGCATAAAACACTCCCTGAAAAGGAGTTTTCAGCCAATCCAAGTGCGCCTTCGTCCAAAAAACATGGTTCGGTTACATCGAAAAGCCAGCACTCCCGCAAGCCCGGCACGGCAGGCTCGACGAGGAAGAATCGCGCCTCAGGCACCAGTAAATCCCACCCTCACAGGCCCGTCGCGCATTCAAATTCTTCAACCCGGCAACAAAATTAGACGAAGCACTCATTCCGTGCTTGTGTTTTCATAGTGTTTACGTGCAAGCTATTGTACAAAGGCTTTCGCACAGGGAGCAGACGCGTTCGCTGCGCGAAGACGCAAACAAATTCGATGTCAGCGGCGAGCCGCTGGAGGCGATGATGGAAGAAGTATTCAAGATGTATGCGACGAGTGACGGCAACCCTTACAACGAGCCGGAAGAACTGGACCGCAGTTTCGACGAAGGCTTTGATGACGATGAAGACGAAGAAGTGGAAACCTCCAGCATATTAACCACCTCCGATGACGATGAAGGCGTGGTTGAAGAGGCTGTGGTTATCATAGTGGACGAACCGGTAGCTAAGCCGGCTCCAAAACCGGCCCCCAAGCCGGCTAAGAAACCGGCCGCAAAGAAGGCCGCGAAAAAGAAAGCTGCACCCAAAAAGGCTGCCAAGAAGGCCCCGGCAAAGAAAGCTGCCAAAAAGGCCGCCAAGAAAAAGGTAGCGCCCAAAAAGGCTGCCAAAAAGAAAGTAGCGGCTAAAAAGGCCACCAAGAAAGTTGCTAAAAAGGGAAAGAAGGCCGCGAAAAAGAAATCCGTCAAAAAGTCCGCGAAAAAGTCCGCGAAGAAATCCGTGGCCAAAAAAGTGTCAAAGAAAAAGGCCCCCGCCAGGAAGAAGTCCGCACCCAAGAAGAAGGGGAATAAAAAGGCAGGCAAGAAGAAGAAGTAATTTGCACCCAATGAAAGCAAAAAGCCCGGCTCACCGCCGGGCTTTTTGCCGTTTTGCACACCAGATCGGGTGCCCCATCCTTCGATTTTTTCTATCGAAGAGTGGGAAATCACAAACTCAATGCTGGTTGCCTCGAAGCCGTGTGCTTGTGAAGTTTCAACACCTTGTTCCTTCGTCCTGGCGTAGTTTTTTAAAAGGGCACGTCTTGTAGCCTGCCCTGAGCGAAGCCGAAGGGTGCCGAATGCGGTCTCCAAAAGGATTGGGGCTTTAGTGTTTGCGTGAGAACGCCGTTGGCCCTGTGCAGCGGCGGTCTAGTTTTGAGTTTTTTCCCGCCAGTAGTGGCGGGGGTTGTTTTCAGGCTGCCAGCGTGCGGTGCAGCCGGGTGATGTTATAGGCCAGCGTGGCCAGGGTGAATTCGTTGTTTACGTTTTGCAATCCACGGGTACGAAATTGACGCATTCCACGTTGTTGTTTCAGGACTCCGAATACCGGCTCGACCACCGCCTTGCGCCGCGCATAGGCGGCCTGCCCGGCCGGACTTCGCAGCTTGGCGCGCATCCTGCGATGAGATGCGGCGCGCGCCTTTTTAGGGCAACGCCTGCCCAGATTCAATTCGCAAGCCAGATTCGAGTCCGGTACATAACCATCGATATTCCGTTGCTCCATCATTTCCAGGTTGTCGATGGAGAAGAAGCCGCTGTCGGCCAGAGCCGCGCCCGGCGGCGCGCCACAGCGCCGCTCGACCTCGTCCAGCATCGGTTGCAACGACGCGTTGTCGTTTACGTTACGCGTCACCTGCTGGGCCACAATCAGGTGGTCGTCGGAGACGGCGATCTCGCCCGTATAGCCGAGCACAAACCCTCCGCGCTGGCGCAGGAAGCGCGCATCCACGTCGGTCCGCGACAGCTTCTTCAAGCCGCTTTTCTTCAACCGCTCCATGCGCCGCGGCATCTCCGCCAGAGCCTGATCGAGTTCCGCAATGGCGATTTCCAATCCGCCCGGCTCCGCGTCGTCACCATCCGCCGCCTTTTGCCAGATGCGCACCTGGCGCCTCAACCGCGCCCGCGTATCGCGCAGCGCCTGCTCCGAGTCCGCCTTGTCTTTGCAGGCGTTGGCTGCAATGCGCGTCGAGTCAATCGCCACCCGCCCCAGCTTCACCATGCCTTTGCCCCGCGCCCACTCCAGCACCTGCGTGAAGGCGTCGTTCAGCGCCAGGCTGTGACGCCGGCGAAACGCGCTCAAGGCCCAGTTGTCTACCCGTTCGCCGGAAGCCAGATAGCGAAACGCAAGATCCTCGACCAGCCGCCGCTCCACCTGCCGCGCACTGGTGATGCCCAACGCGTAAGCGTACAGCCACACGCCCAGCAGCAGCTGGGGCGAATAAAGCTCCCCGCCCTCGGCGCTGTAGCTCAACTCGAACACGCTCATATCCAACCGCTCCACCACCTCGCGGACGAAAAAGCAAAGGTGCTTGGAACCCAACTCATCCCGCACGCTCGGCGGCAGCAAATAAGCCTGATCCGGGCTGTAAACTTTAAATCGCGACATACTTCTGTTGTCGCTCAACTACGCGATGATTACAAGTGCCTCGTGAAGTTCTCACGCAGACA
>CAWAEU010000019.1:0-6767 GCA_963780975.1 uncultured Acidobacteriaceae bacterium
GCCCTGATCATTATGGCTCGATTTATGTACGGGCTAAAGCCCGTACCCTTCAAGCTAAAGCCCGTACCCTTCAAACTGACCCAAAATGAAATAAATGGAGCACCGGGAGGGAATTGAACCCTCGTATACAGGTTTTGCAGACCTGCGCGTTAACCGCTTCGCCACCGGTGCTTGAAAAACAGCTTACAACTGACAGTACACAGTTAACAGTTGATTGCTGTGTGTTTGAAACTGTTAGCTGCCAGCTATTTGCTGTTTACTGCAACTAAAAACCCACCGCGCCTTTTGGCGGGTGGGTGGTCTGGGGATTCGTTGCTTCGAGGAATCTATCCCAGAGAACACGCCCGCGGGGCGCAGCAGCTTTGACAGCAGCGGCACATACAGATTGCGGGTGTGAAGAACTGGGTCACGAAAAATCCTTTACGGGGAGCGCTTTCAACAGGGTGCTGCTCACCGATTATTTGTAGACTAGAGGCTTGGCGAATGCATGTCAAGCGATGCCTGGAAAAGGTAGTCGGCCAGGTGTGATAAAAACAATCCCTCAGGGGCTAAAGCTCATCGCTTTTTTTGCGCTGGATTCAGGGGTCTGAAGACCCCTGCTCCCTCCGCAAGAAGAAGCAAAAGCAACTCTACTGTGTGCGGGGGATTATGGAACTGGAATATTTTGTGGTGGATGTATTTACGGAGACGGCACTCAAGGGGAACCCGTTGGCCGTGGTGATGAATAACGCGGGGCTGACGACAGAGCGGATGCAGGCGATTGCGCGAGAGTTCAACCTCTCAGAGACTACGTTTGTTGAGCGCAGGCTGAATGCAGTGGAGAAGGTTGAGGGGGTGCTGGTGAGGATTTTCACCACCCAGGAAGAGCTGCCCTTTGCCGGGCATCCGACGCTGGGTACGGCGAGCGTGCTGAGGCTCAAGGCTCCAGAAGCTTTCAATGGAGATACGGTGAAGCTGGGGCTGAAGGTTGGGCCGGTGCCGGTGCGGTTTGACGGGGAGGGACTGTTTGGCGAGATGACGCAGCTGGAGCCGGAGTTTGGCGCGGAGCTTGATCCGCGCGAGGTGGCGCGACTGATCGGGCTGGATGAGCTGGAGCTGGATCCTGGGCTGCCGCCGCAGATTGTTTCCACGGGAAATCCGTTTGCCATTGTGCCGCTGAGTTCGCACGTGCCGCTGGCACGGCTCAAGGTGAAGCAGGAAGAGGCTACGGAGTGGCTGCGCGCGCGCGGGGCGCGGTGGTTCTATGTGCTGGGGCCAACCGGGGAAGAAGCGCCTGCGTGGAGGGCGCGTATGCAGTTTAACGGGGGCGAGGATCCGGCAACGGGATCGGCGGCGGGATGCGCGATCAGCTATCTTGTTCGGCATGGGGCCGTGGCGCCGGGCAAGCGGATTGCTCTGCGGCAGGGAGTGGAAATGGGCCGGCCAAGCGAAATTTTGCTTTCCGCAAAGATGGAAAATTTAAAGGTGAGCGATGTGCGCGTTGCGGGCAGCACTGTTGTTGTGGCAAATGGACGGCTTTTCCTGCCGTGATGCACATGCTTTCAACAGGTTTTCATCTTCGCAAGTGATGGTTAGTGTTGGCTCTAGCGAATAATCAATTTTTAATGAAGATTTTCAGACCTGATTTTCGCTTAGATTTCTCTCTTTCCATGTTTTTCGATTCCTCGTACGCTTGCCTTTCATTGAACGTATTTGACCTGCTCTTTAGCCGGTCTTGCCCCAGGAACCAACACAACTAACCCCACGCACTAAACACAATTTGATGCGACCGAAGAAGGCCTCCTGTGAATCGGATGCCGGTTGCTGATTTTTGGCCAATGCGCCCGCCGGGAGTGCAGGCCAGGAGTCTAACAAACCGGACTGCAAGATCAACCGGGAGACGGACAACTAAAAACCGATCGCCGGGCCCCGCAATTCAGCAAGCCACACGCCATCAGTACAGGCGAGGGCGAAGTATTTCCTGGCGCATGGCCAGAACGCATTTTTTTAAAGTGAGGAGCTAACCCAGACATGCGGCCAAAGAAAGTTATTCTCTGTGTCGACGATAACGAACAGGAGCTATCAGTGCTCAAGTTCATGCTTTCAACGAACGGCTACCGGGTGGTATCAGCCTGCTCCGGTCAGGAAGCGATCAACATATTTACCCAGACCCAGGTGGACCTGGTGTTGGCTGACTTGACCATGCCGAATATGGACGGGAATCAACTGGTTGACCGATTGAAACAGATTGCGCCGCATATTCCCATGATTCTGTGGGGGGATGCACAGAAGATGGGAGGCGACATATTTACGGCCGATGCGCTGCTGGCCAAAAAGAACTGTTCGGCGCATGAGCTTTTGGAACGCATTAAAGTGATGAGCGTGCGCAAGCGCGGACCACGCAAAGGCGCGCTGCGGATGGCGCCGGTGTCGGAACTGGCGGCGGCGTCGTAAAGGCAGGGGTTAGGGATTAGTGGTTAGGGGTTAGGGATCTGCTCTTCAATCAGACGGTGGTGGATTCCATATGCTGGTTGTAGTGTTATAGATCTCCGCTGATGAGTGCGGTTAGCTACTCTCTGACCTCTAGTCCCTTAACTCTAACCTTGAACTTAATCCCATCCATCCGTCCCCTAATCCCTAACCCCTGTTTTGCTCTTGACGATCTACGCGGTTCGGGGGCATACTCTGCCATTGTGCCCATGCTGGGGGGTTTTATATTGCGCCAGCGGAAGTTGGCTTTATATGGATCTGGTTCTGCTTCGTCTTCTTTTTGTGGCCCTTCTAGGCGGGGTCTGTTATTTTCTTCATCCCTTCGGCCTGACAGGATGGGTGAGTGCGGCTACAGGCGCCGGAGCTGCCTGTGCGGTGATTGTGTTTGAGCTGCGGGTGCGGGCGCTGAGCCTGCGGCGGCTGATTGGCGCGGTTACCGGCAGCGTGCTGGGGATATTTGGCGCGGCGCTGTTTTGCCTGGTGCTGCGCTCGGCTCCGCTTTCAGGATCGACCTCGGCGGTGCTGCAAATCTTTGTATTGTTGCTGATGACCTATGTGGGCCTGCTGGTGGGGGCCAACAAGGGCGACCTGCTGAACCCGGCGGCGCTGGGCACCGTGTTTGCCTCGGACCGGCCCACGCGGCGCAACGCCAAGGTGCTGGACACCAGCGTAATCATCGACGGGCGGATCGCCGATATTGCCGAGGCGGGCTTTATCGACGGCATGATGGTGGTGCCGGAGTTTGTGCTGAAGGAGCTGCAGATTGTGGCCGACTCGACTGACGGGTCGAAGCGGCAGAGGGGACGGCGCGGGCTGGATATGCTGCAACGGATGCAGTCCAATGCAAATATCCAGGTGCAGATTGTTCCTGACGATTTTCCGTCGATTCGCGAGGTGGACCTGAAGCTGCTTGAGCTGGCCAAGAAGTGGGAGGCCAAGGTGGTGACCAACGACTTTAACCTGAACAAGGTTGCCCACCTGCATCACGTTGAAGTGCTGAACATCAACGACCTGGCCAACGCGTTGAAGCCGGTGGTGTTGCCGGGCGAAAAGATGACGGTACTCATCCTGAGGGAAGGCAAGGAGTTTAACCAGGGGGTTGGGTACCTGGACGACGGGACGATGGTGGTGGTGGATAATGCGCGGCGGCTGATTGGCAAGTCAGTTGACGTGACCGTGACCAGCGTGCTGCAGACCGCCAGCGGCAAGATGATCTTTGGCAAGATGGATGAGAACGGGAAGATGGGCGACGGGTCGCGGCCGGGACCGGTGGAGATTGCTCACTAGGGGTAACCGGAGAATTTGGCACTTTGAGTTTCATGGTATCCCAGGTCTCAAAGGCGAGACTTGGGGCAACCAACTATCTTTGCTCGAGTCAATCCTGAAAATCCATTAATACTTCTGTACCCTGGGGTCGATTTCGTCGGACCAGGCCAGGATGCCGCCGGCGAGGTTGGAGACGTTGGGGTAGCCGGCCTGCTTTAGGAATTCGGCGATGCGCTGCGAGCGCTGGCCGCTGCGGCAGTGAACGATGACTTCGCGGTCGCGGTCGATTTCGGCGAGGCGGTTGGGGATATCATTTTGCGGGATCAGCTTGCCGCCGATCTGAGCGATCTGTGCCTCGTAGGGTTCGCGGACATCGATTAGTTGCACGTCCTCGCCTGCGTCGATGCGCTGCTTGAGTTCTTTCACGGTGAGCTGGGGGATTCCGTTCTTCAAGGTCTTCTCCTCTTTGGTTTCGGGCACGATGCCGCAGAATTGCTGGTAGTCAATGAGTTTGGTGATGGTGGGGTGAGGGCCGCAGATTGGGCAGTCGGGATTTTTGCGCAGCTTGAGCTCGCGAAAGCGCATGTTGAGAGCGTCGATGAGTAACAAGCGGCCGATGAGAGGTTCGCCTTTGCCGAGAATTAGCTTGATGACTTCAGTGGCCTGGATGACGCCGACCAGGCCGGGAAGAATGCCGAGAACTCCACCCTCGGCGCAACTGGGAACGAGGCCGGGCGGCGGTGGTTCGGAGTAGAGGCAACGGTAGCAGGGGCCTTCGCGCGTGGCGAAGACGCTGGCCTGGCCCTCGAAGCGGAAGATGGAGCCGTAGACGTTGGGTATGCCGAGGAGCACGCAGGCGTCGTTGACGAGGTAGCGGGTGGGGAAGTTGTCAGTGCCGTCGGCGACGATGTCGTAGCGATTGAGGATGTCGAGGGCGTTGGCGCTGGTGAGCATGGTTTCATGCTTGATTACTTTGAGCGCGGGATTGAGGGCGGTTAGCTTTTCTTCGGCTGAGTCGAGCTTTTTGCGTCCAATGTCTTTAGTTGAGTGGATGATCTGGCGCTGGAGGTTGCTTAGATCGACGACGTCGAAGTCCACGAGACCGAGGGTGCCGATGCCGGCGGCGGCCAGATATAAGGCAAGGGGCGAACCGAGGCCGCCGGTGCCTACGCAAAGCACGCGCGCGGCTTTCAGCTTGCGCTGGCCCTCAATGCCCACCTCGGGCAGGATGAGATGGCGCGAGTAGCGGGAGAGATCGTCGGTGGTGAGCTCGGGGAGCGATGTGGTTTCAGTTGTGGTGGTCATGGTGTTGGCTCAGTGAAAAAGTGAATGAGTGAAAAAGTGAACGAGTGAAAAAGTGAACATCAGCTTCCGCCGGCGATAGAGGGGATGATGGAGAGCGTGTCAGCGGCGGTGACGGGTGTGGCGTCTTTTGCGGGGAGATAGCGCACGTCTTCGTCATTCAAATACAGGTTTACAAAAGCGCGCAGCTTGCCCTCGGATGTGAAGAGGTGGTTGCGCAGGTCGGGGTGGGCCTGGGCGAGCGATTCGAGGGCCGCGGCGATGGTGGCTGCTTCAACTGCGACAGTATCCTTGCCGCCGGCATAGGGTCGCAAAGGTGTGGGGATGAAGATGGTCATTCTGATCGGTTTCCTGCTTACGAGCTATTAGATGATCTTAAGCGGCTATTCGATTTTAGAAATGCGTAAAGGGAACGGCTCCGGGATTGCCGGAGCCGTTGGATGGTGTTCGGTGCTGAAAAACAGCAGAGGTTACTTGGCTTTCTTTTCTACGGCGACGTGCTTCGCTGCGGGCGCAGCATGCTTGGGCTTCCAGAACTCCGGATCGGCCGCGACCCAATCTTCAGGAGGATAGCTCTGGCGCGGATTGATGGCGAACAACTCGGTGTGGGCTGATTCCACGCACTCACCGTACATCTTATCGAGCTTCTTCCATTCATCTTCGCCGACGGTCTCGACGAGCTTTTTGCCATCGAGCATTGCGGCGTCGATATCCGCCATGGACTTGTCGCCGGTGAGGGCGATCCAGGTGCCATCGTTGGCACCATAGGCAGCCTGGTACATGGCCCAGTGGGCAGATGAGCCGGACTTATCGAGCGCGTCCCGGTACATCTTGGACAATTTATGCCATTCCGCATCATGGCCGAGGCGAACATTGAAGACGCTGATCTCAACGTAACGCGCGTGCGCGAGGTCACCGCGGGGATGGTAGCTCAGTTCGTCGCTGTAGTTGAAGACATTAGAGTCCACATCTGAAAGCAGTTCGCCGTCGGCGAGGCCTGCGCGCTCAAATCCCTCGGCGAGTTCCTTGTTATGGTCGACGATGGCGTTGCCTTTTTCCCATGCTTCGTAGGAGTCATAGCGAGTGAGAAACAGGGCGCGCGACTTGCCTGAAAGAGAGTTCAGGGCTACGTAGTGGATGGGGAACTTGGCGCGGGTTTCAGCCGCGATGAATGCGCTTTCGGTCCTGTCATGCGCCATTCCGGCCCTGTAGGGCTTGACGAATTCACGGGTGATTTGCAAGACAGCGTGTTTTGTTGCGTCTTGCTGTGCCACGGCCATCGCACTGCATGTGACCGCAAGAGACAATCCCAACATAATGGGTTTGAGCTTATTCATATACACGTTCCTCCTTGATTTGCCTGGGGATGTGCTCGCGCGGGGGGAGGGGAAAAACCGGGGAAATGCGAACACCTCAAGCCTTGGCGATTGTTCTCCACCAATGGTATGGGTGTCAAGATGATTCTGAGTTCACAGATGGAATTTAATCGGGGATTGGATTTTGTTTAATTGGAACTGAAGATATTTTTCCTGGTTGCGAACCGGCACTGACTCAAAATCAATTGAGATTTGGAGAGACGATTTCATCTTCGATGAGGATGGTCTGCTGCTCGAAGCGTTTGTCTTCTTCGCTTGAGCCGGCGAGGAGGAAAGAGTTGGTGACGGCGGCTTTGCCCTGGGCGACGGCAGTGATGACGTAGGAACAGCCGAGCCAGTGAGCTTCAGCAAGAT
>CAWAEU010000020.1:0-32685 GCA_963780975.1 uncultured Acidobacteriaceae bacterium
TCCCGCTCCAAGCAGCAAGTTGACGGGCACAAGCGTCACCTTCGATTGGACTAAGGGCGCAGGTGGCGAAACACACTACGAACTCTACCTCGGCACCACCGGTGTGGGTTCGAACAACCTGTACAACTCAGGAAGTGTGACTACTACTTCTGAAAAGGTTTCCGGACTGCCCAGCAACGGGGAGACAATCTATGCTGAGCTCTACTGGGAAATCGGAACGGTCTGGAGTGCCACCAACTACACCTTCACGGCATATGGCTCGGTAACTCCTCCAGCCATGACCTCTCCTGCGTCGGGCAGCACATTTGCCAGTACCAGCCAAGCATTCACCTGGACGCCCGGCAACACCGCCACGCAGTTCAAACTCTATCTGGGCACCACTCCGCTGGGAAGCACCCTTTACAACTCGGGAACTATAACCGCACATACAGTAACCGTGACCGGGCTGCCAACCAATGGAGAAACGATTTACGCCACTCTCTATTACCTCGCCAACGGTACCTGGAGTTACGTCAGCTACACCTACAAGGCGAAGTAACTAACCCCGGGACGCAGCAGAATCTCGTCCTGGGCCGTTTGCATCGCATCTTTCATCTTCGGCATATAGCCGGGGATGAAAGATGCGATTGTTTTTTGCCCCCTCGCACGGCCCATCTACCGGTCCTGAATTATTCTCCTGTCCTGATCCACTGGGTGACTCAAAGGTGACGGTATGGATGCGGGCAAAGACGGCATGGTAGAAAGTGACTATAATCACATCTGAGAAGGAAAGATCGACTCTTTTGAGAGTTCTTTGGAAGGGAATTCCGCCAAATGGCGATAGGCGACCTCGCCCTGGGTCAAGAACAGGGCACAATCAGCACCAAAGCTCGTATTATCAACGACTTCAGCATCAACGTGGCAACGGTTAACGGCTCCGGCTCGCAATCGGCCAATAGCGTACTCCTGAAGAGTATCTTCGGCATGGGCGTTCCGGTCAGCGGCAAGAACCTCTTCCCGTCCAACATTGCCGGACTTCCCACCTGGTACACCATCCGCGCCAGCAAAGACGGATACGTGGCGCGCAAGCGCGGCGCTGAAGTCCTTGTGGCGCTCAATGCCGATACCGCCCGCGAAGATACCCTGGCGCTGCCCTCCGGCGGCGTCGCCATCTACGAGGAGAACCTCAACCTCAGGCAATATCGCGACGACGTGGTCTTCTACCCCGTGCCGCTGGACAAAATTACTGCGTCCATCTGCCCTGAGGCAAAGCTGCGCAAGCTGGTAAAGAACATGGTCTACGTGGGCGTCGTTGCCCACTTGCTCGCCATCGATCTTGAAGTGGTAGAGCACGGCCTGCGCAAGCAGTTTGCCAAAAAGCAGAAGGTCTTCGAGCTCAACCTCAACGCCGTCAAGGCCGGACGCGACTACGCGGCAGAGAAGCTCACCAAGCAGGACCCCTACTTTATCGAGCGCATGGACCAGACCGCCGGCAAAATCATCATCGACGGCAACGCGGCCGCCGGCATGGGCGCCGTCTTTGCCGGTGTCACTGTAGTGGCGTGGTATCCCATCACCCCCTCCACGTCGTTGGTTGAGGCAACTACTGATCTGCTCAAGAAATTCCGCGTAACCCCCGATGGCAAGGCGACCTTTGCCGTTGTGCAGGCTGAAGACGAACTGGCGGCCATCGGCATGGTGCTCGGCGCAGGCTGGGCTGGCGCGCGTTCCATGACTTCGACCTCTGGCCCCGGCATCTCGCTGATGGCTGAATTTGCCGGCCTCGGCTACTACACTGAAATCCCCGGCGTCATCTTCGACGTGCAGCGCACTGGCCCGTCCACAGGTATGCCCACGCGCACCCAGCAGTCTGATCTGCTCAGCGTGGCTTTTCTCTCCCACGGCGACACCAGGCACATAGTTCTGTTGCCCGGCAACGTGAAAGAGTGCTTCGAGCTTGGCTACGCCGCCTTCGATCTGGCCGAGCGCCTCCAAACCCCAGTCTTTGTCCTCAGCGATCTTGACCTCGGCATGAACAACTGGATGTCCGAGCCATTCGACTATCCTGACAAACCGCAGGACCGCGGCAAAGTGCTCACCGCCGAAGATCTCCAGCGCCTGGGCAGCTTCGCCCGCTATCGCGACGTTGACGGCGATGCCATCGGCTGGCGCACTCTGCCCGGAACCCGTCACCCCAAGGCCGCATACTTCACCCGCGGCTCCGGTCACAACGACGCAGCAGGCTACACTGAAAAGCCCGATGAATACGTAGCCGTAATGGAGCGCCTGTCGCGCAAATTCGAGAACGCCCGCAAGCTGGTTCCCGCTCCCATCACCTTCAGAGACGGCGCATCAAAAATCGGCTTCCTCGCCTTCGGCAGCACTGACTTTGCCCTGCGCGAGAGCCTTGACCAGATCAAAAAGGAATACTCGCAAACCATCGATTACATGCGCATCCGCGCCTACCCATTCGCGCATGAGATTCACGACTTTGTCGCCTCCCACGAGCGCGTCTACGTCGTTGAGCAGAATCGCGACGCGCAGTTGCTCAGCCTGCTAAAGCTTGACCTGCCCACCGATCAGTTGGTCAAGCTGCGCAGCATCCTCCACTACAACGGGCTGCCCATTGACGCCCGCTCCATCACTGAAGAATTTGCCGCCAAAGAGAGCCTTTAATAGCACGGCTTTGAAAGGGCACAATTTTAATTGTGCCGATCGTCGAATTGAAAAGATTTTGGGGCTTTAGCCCCCGAGGAAAAAAATGGCAACTGCCACGCCAACCCCCAAAGTGAATTACATCGGCCTTCCGGTTCTTGACTACCGCGGCGGAAAAACCACCCTCTGCGCCGGTTGCGGCCACAACGCCATCTCCGAGCGCATCATTGACGCCATGTGGGAGATGGGCGTCGAGCCTGAGCGCGTCATGAAGATGAGCGGCATCGGCTGCTCCTCCAAGAGCCCCGCCTACTTCATGAGCCGCGCGCACAGCTTCAACAGCGTCCACGGCCGCATGCCCTCAGTCTCCACCGGCGCCATCCTCGCCAACCACACCATGACCACCATCGGAGTCTCCGGCGACGGCGACACCGCCTCCATCGGCATGGGCCAGTTCGTCCACCTGCTGCGCCGCAATCTGCCCATGATCTACATCATTGAAGACAACGGCGTCTACGGCCTCACCAAGGGCCAGTTCTCGGCCACCGCCGATCTCGGCTCCAAGCTCAAAACCGGCGTCATCAACGATCTCCCCGCCATCGACACCTGCGCCCTCGCCATCCAGCTTGGCGCAACCTTCGTCGGCCGTTCCTTCTCTGGAGACAAGCGCCAGCTCCTCTCCATGCTCAAGGCCGCTATCGCCCACAAGGGCACCGTCATGCTCGACGTCATCAGCCCTTGCGTCACCTTCAACGACCACGAGGGATCGACCAAGAGCTACAAGTTCATGCAGGACAACGACGAGCCCATCAACGAAATCGACTTTGTAGCCAGCTTCGACGACATTGAAGTCGATTACGACTCCGGTCAGGTCTACGAAGTGCAGATGCACGACGGCTCCAACCTCCGCCTGCGCAAACTTCACGAGGACTACGACCCCACCAACAAGGCAAACGCCGTGCGTACCCTCATGGAAGCCCACGACAACAACGAAATCCTCACCGGCGTCTTCTACATCAACACTGAGAAGCCAACCTTCATCGACCTGCTCAACGTGGTCGACGAGCCCCTGTCCACGCTGCCCGAGTCAGTAACGCGCCCTCCCAAGTCCGCGTTAGACGGCCTCATGGCCAGCCTGCAGTAGCTACGCGAAATAAAGCTTGTAATCACTCCGTGTGGGACAATATCTGGGATGCCCGCACGGAGATAAAATTACATGAAGAGAAAGCCGCAAAAGCAAAATAAAGTTGTGCCTAATGCATTTGGTCCGGCCAACCGGCCCTCGCGGCTAAAGCCCTGGTTGCCGGCATGGATGCAGTTAGCGATAGTAGTCGTGCTCACCATCGCCGTTCGTATCCATCTGTTAGCCATTCCTCTGGAGCGCGACGAAGGTGAGTATGCCTATGGCGGCCAGCTCCTGCTCCATGGAGTCCCACCCTACAAACTTTTCTACAGCATGAAATTTCCCGGCATATATGCGGCCTACGCCGCTATCATGGCCGTCTTTGGGCAAACCACCATCGGCATCCACATCGGCTTCATGCTCGTCAACGCCGCGACCATCGTCCTGATTTACCTGCTCGCAAAGCGGCTGCTTTCGCCCACCGCCGGTGTTGCCGCATCCGCGGCCTACGCGCTGCTCTCCTTCGGAAAAGGCGTTCTCGGAACCCAGGCTCACGCCACCCACTTTGTGGTCTTTGCAGCGCTCGCTGCAACCCTGCTGCTTCTGCGCGCAATCGATACACGGCGATGGCTGACCCTCCTCGGCAGCGGTGTGCTCTACGGCGTCGCCATATTGATAAAGCAGCACGGCGCTTTATTTGTGCTCTTCGGCCTCTCTTATCTCGCCTGGGATTGTTTCACCCGCCGCGATGCCTGGTTTCGAAAAGTGAGAGATCTGGCAATATTCCTCTGCGGTGTCTCGCTTCCACTGGCGCTCACCGCTCTCGCCCTTTGGTGGTCTGGGGTCTTCTCGAAATTCTGGTTTTGGACATTCACCTACGCTCGCGAATATGCGCAGGAGGTCCAGTTCTCAATCGGCTTTGACAACATGCGCTTAACCTTCCCCGACGTCATTGGGCCAAATCTCGCCATCTGGATCATGGCTCTTGCCGGTTTGGTCCTCATCTGGTGGAGAAGACAAAATCGCTTCGCCGCAGTTTTTATCACCGGATTTCTGCTCTGCTCTTTCCTCGCCATCTGCCCCGGCCTTTACTTTCGCTTGCACTACTTCGTTCTTATGCTTCCGGCAATCGCTCTGCTAGCCGGCGCAGCTGTTGAAGTGGTCCAGATGAAATGGCCGCGCGCGCGATGGCTGGCCTATGGCGTCTTCGCCGCGGTGTTGCTCCTCTCAGTTGTGTGGCAGCGCGAATTTCTTTTTCAGATGACTCCACTCCAGCTTGCGCGATCCATGTATGGAAAAAGTCCCTTCCCTGAAGCCGTTCAAATCGCCAGCTATATTCAAGCTCACTCAGCCCCAGGCTCCCGCGTCGCAATACTCGGCTCCGAGCCTGAAATCCCGTTCTACGCACACCGCCTCTCCGCCACCGGCCACATCTATACCTACGGCCTCATGGAGCCCCAGCCATACGCCTTAACCATGCAGGACGAATTCATTCGCGATATCGAATACTCCCAGCCCGATTACGTCGTCTTCGTCACCTATCAATCGTCATGGCTGCAGCTCACCAAAATCTCCTCGTTAAAGATTCTTGACTGGTGGGCCGCATATCAGCCGCAACGATACAAACAAATAGTCGGAGTGGCCGACGTCATCTCCGATTCTCACACTGAATACCGTTGGGGGGCTGATGCCGGAACATACCAGCTAAAGTCCTCCGTAGCCGTCGTGGTTTACCAGCGCACAGACCCTGCAAACGATCCGCTGGCAGGGCTAAATCCGGCTCAGGCTCTTCGCGCCCAGGAAATTCTCAATGAAACGGCTCAGGAGAATCGTCAGGTCTTTGCCTATATGCTCGACCCGTCTGATTTTGAAGCCCATAACAAATTAGGCATGCTTTTGGGCCGGCGCGGATTGACTGGTGAAGCGCTGAAGGAATTCCATCGTTCCCTCTCCGTCAACCCCAATCAGTCAGCAGCCCACGCTGACATCGGCTGGATCTTTACCCAGACACAACAATTCCCTCAGGCAGCAGAAGAGTTTACCCAGGCGCTGCGCTTTGACCCTCAAGACGCTGACGCGCACTCTGACCTCGGCGCAACCCTCTTCCAATTGGGCGATTATCAAAAAGCCGCCGAGCAGTTCAAAGAAGCCATAAGGATTAATCCCTCCCAGGCCGACGCAAAAGAAAATCTCGAAATAGCCCAGGCCCAGTTAAAAACCAAAGCGTCCGCAAAAACTATAGGCAAAACGAAATAGATCCTCGCTCAAATAATCCTCTGCGGCATCCGGCAAAGAAGTGCAACACTGTAATTGTTAGAATGATTGCTGGCTTTTAATCATGTCGAAGAAATCCCGTCAGCGCAAATCCCATGACAAGCGGCCGTCAGATTCGTCTGTCGCCAATCCCCTTCCCATTGCTCCCGCGCACAACAAGCCGTGGCAAATTGCCTCTGTGTGCATAATTCTTGCAGTGGTTACGATCTTTGTCTTTCGTGATGTGCGGACTAACGATTTCGTCTCCATGGACGATTTCAGCTATGTCCTTGAGAACCAGCAGGTGCACCAGGGATTGACCGCGCAGAGCATCGCGTGGGCATTTACAACCTTCTATAACTCGAATTGGCACCCATTAACGTGGATCTCCCACATGCTTGACTGGCGGCTTTACGGCAATAACCCTGCCGGCCACCACATCACCAATCTTTGCTTGCACGCTGCCAACGCAATCATCCTCTTCCTTTTGCTTTTGTACATCACCGGTTACATGGGCCGCTCCGCAATCGTCGCATTCCTTTTTGCTCTGCACCCCGCGCATGTTGAATCCGTTGCCTGGATTGCCGAACGCAAAGATGTTCTATGCGCCTTTTTCTGGCTGGCCACTATGTTTGCCTATGCATGGTATGTGCGCAAGCCATCCTGGAAGCGGTTCCTGTGGGTCATCTGCGGCTTTGCTCTCGGCCTCATGTCGAAGCCGATGATCGTCACTCTTCCCTTTACCCTTCTGTTGCTCGATTATTGGCCATTCCGCAGAATCACCTTCGCCCCGCAGACGCGCTGGTTCTCCTCTTTTTGCAAGTTGTGCGTGGAGAAATGGCCGCTATTCATCATGGCGATCATCTCCAGCGTAATCACATTCAACGCGCAGCGCGCCGGTGGCTCCGTAGCTGCGCTTCAAGCCATTCCCTTTGGCCAAAGAATCTGCAACGCGGCCATCAGCTACTGCCGCTATCTGCGGATTCTATTCTGGCCCGATCCGCTCACCTCCTACTATTACTACGACCGCGCTTACATCTCCGTCGCTGCAACGGTGTTATCCATTCTTGCTCTCACTCTTGTTACCTACGCCTGCTGGCATTTCCGCAAGTCAAGGCCATATTGCATCACCGGCTGGATGTGGTTTCTCGGCACTTTGGTGCCCGTAATCGGCATCATCCAGGTTGGCGATCAGGCCATGGCAGAGCGTTATTCCTATCTTCCATCCATCGGCATTTTCCTCGCCGTCGTCTGGCTGGCCGCCGATGCGGTTGCCAACTCACCAAAAATCAAGGTCGCGGCTCAACTGTTTGCCGTCGCGGTCATCGTAGCCTGCGCCATTAAAACCAATGCGCAGGTAAAAGTATGGAAAAATTCCATGACGCTCTTCAGCCACGCGCTCTTGATTGATCCGCGCGGAGAGCGTCCCAATTTACGCATGGGCATGGCCTACGCAACCCAGGGCAACCTTGCGGAAGCGGAAAAATATTTTGCGCGCTCATTGGTCTATGATCCCTACAACCCCTCAACTCTTTCTTATTCCGCCCATTGCCTGATGCAAACCCACCAACGCCAATATCTGCCTCTCGCAAAAAAACGTCTTGATCTGGCATTGAGTGTCGCTCCAAACGACGTCTTTGCGCTCAGCAACATGGCTCTGTGGTCTTCACTGATGGGCAAGCCGAACGATGAGGAGATGTATAGCAGAAAGGCGATAGCCTCGCAGCCGGATTCTACTGAGGCACGGCTATATCTTGCCGATGCTCTCCAGTCGCAGGGAAAATTTGACGAGGCCGTTCAGGAAAACCGCCAGGTGCTTGCCATAAAACCGGATAGTTTTGAAGCGCATACCAACTTGGGTGTTGTTTTCAACAAACAGGGATTGACAGAGCAAGCGATCAAGGAATTTCAGCTTTCTTTGGCCATCAAACCCGATCAGGTAAGGTCGCATTCTGAAATGGGCAGAATCTTTGCGGCGTCGCATAAGCTCCCCGAGGCGGTGGATGAGTTTTCCCAGGCACTACGTTATGACCCAACAAACAGCAATGCGCATAATGACCTCGGCGTAGCCTTGTTTCAATATGGAGATTATGAAAAAGCAGCCGAGCAGTTCAACGACGCAATACAAATTGATCCGTCCGACGCCCGCGCCAGAGTAAATCTAGCTCTTGCCCAGGCCCAATTAAAAAACAAAAGAAAATAAAAAAATCCCAACCCGCAAACAAATCAGAACAGGCTACCGGTTGCCCTAGGTCTCGATTTTGAGACCTGGGATCGCACAAAACCCAACCACCGGCCCTCTGGCACTTTCCTACTCCCACCATGGAGAAACATCTGGGTGCCCCATCCATGACGCGCACTTTGCGTCACGGGTGGGATACCACAACCCTCCATATATCCCACTGCATTGTCATCCTGAGCGTAGGTCGCCATTCATTTTTTAAGGCCTCTTAAAAACACTCAAAAGCAAACCAAATGAACTCCAAAACGCAACAATGTACACTGGCTTTTCAACTTTTACTCAACCTATAAACATAGCCTTAACCGATATTTCTAAGCCTGTAACCAGTCATTTTCCTCTCATGTACCTCATAGCAGAAATCACACGCTTATACCCTCACAAAATCCACCCATTTATCAACCTATAGACCCAGCGAATTGCAATGGTACCGCCAATATGTGCACAATGCTTTTCCTTAGCCCTTAGTCCCTGACGCCTGATGGAACACCGGCATTCTTGTCTGAGGGGAATAAGACGTGCGAAGCCTTGGCTATGTTCTGGCAGAACTTTCATAACGGCAAATAGCCTAATTCCCAAGTCTCAAAGCGAGACCTACGGGACTCGGTGCCCGGCGGCGGTCATTCTGTACGTGACGTACAGGCCTGCGAAGAGAATTGCCAATCCTATTATGTCGATAACCCCACGTTGTACAGAAAGAAACGGCGACAAAGATCCTGAAATAGCGCATCTTGCATATAATCTCTCCCAGCCGGGGGCCAACCACGTGTTCGCCTGTTGCGCACGCTTTTGTTCCGCGAAAAAGAAATAATAAGAAGTTGTGGGCAGGGCTGTAGCGAAGTAGGTCAGAATTATGGCAGCAATTTGATAACGCAATCCACCCGCACCACGCGATCCTTTCCTTATGGCTTTACCTATCAGCCATCCCACTGCCGGAGAGAGATAGCAAATTAAGCCGAATTCTGTGAAGAGATCAAAGAAAAGGGTGATTACAAGCCCCAGAATGGCAGCGCTAATGCCCATCAGAAGGCCTCCCGCAAAAGCCGCATTACTTTTCACGGGTGGGTCCGCAAATTTCTCAATTGAAGGCTCAGGCGGGTCAGTGGATACGTGTTGCTCAAGTTCAACGAGGCCTGTGATCGATTTCCATTGGTCTGGCATAATTGCTGCGATCTTAGCACGAGCCGTAAGTGGTGTGGAATAGAAATTTCCCCGCGAACGAGTGTTCGACTAAGTCGCAATGAGAGCCGGAAACCATGGCGGACCATTGAAATGCTGCCTTGGTCACAGTTTCAATCCCTAATCGCCTCTTCGCCCATTCTTCGCCATTCGGCTATAATGCTACCCATGGACTTTCAACTGGTCACCACCTATAAGCCCCGTGGAGATCAACCCCGGGCGATTGCCGAGCTAATGCAGGGCTTGGCCGCGGGTGAGAAGCACCAGGTCCTGCTGGGCGTCACCGGCTCCGGCAAAACCTTCACCATGGCCAAGATCATTGAGCAGTCCAACCGCCCCGCTCTGATCCTTGCCCACAACAAGACCCTCGCCGCCCAGCTTTATCACGAGTTCAAGCAGTTCTTCCCCGGCAACGCGGTCGAATACTTCGTCAGCTACTACGACTACTACCAGCCCGAAGCCTACATCCCCGCCGGCGACCTCTATATCGAGAAAGAAGCCACCGTCAACGAGGAACTCGACAAGCTGCGCCTCTCCGCAACCCGCTCGCTCTTTGAGCGCCGCGACTCCATCATCGTCAGCTCGGTCAGTTGCATCTACGGCCTCGGCTCGCCCGAGGCCTACTACGGCATGTTGCTGCTGCTTGAAAAAGGCCAGCACATCAGCCGCCAGGACATAACCCGTCGCCTGGTTGAAATCCTCTACGAGCGCAACGACGCCGACTTCCGTCGCGGCACCTTCCGCGTGCGCGGCGATGTGATCGAGGTCTTCCCCACCTACGACGAAACCGCCTACCGCATTGAGCTATTCGGCGACGAGATTGAATCGCTCTCGCAAATCGACCCGCTCTTCGGCACCGTGAAGCAGAAATACTCGCGCCTGCCCATCTATCCCAAGAGCCATTACGTAGTGCAGCCGCAGCGCAAAGCCGAGGCCATCGACTCCATCGTTGCCGAGCTAAACGACTGGGTTCCGCAGTTGGAGTCCGAAGGCCGCATGGTCGAGGCGCAGCGCGTTCACCAGCGCACGCGCTTTGATCTTGAAATGATCAAGTCCATGGGCTACTGCCACGGCATCGAGAACTACTCGCGCCACTTCAGCGGCCGTCTGCCCGGCGAGCCTCCGCCCACTCTGCTCGACTACTTCCCCCGCGATTTCCTGCTCTTTGTCGATGAGAGCCACGCCACCATTCCCCAGGTCCATGGAATGTGGCACGGCGACCGCAGCCGCAAGCAAAATCTAGTCGACTACGGCTTCCGCCTCCCCTCGGCCATGGACAACCGTCCGCTCAAGTTTGAGGAGTTTGAGAACCGCATTCATCAAACCATCTACGTCTCCGCCACGCCCGGCCCCTATGAGCTCACCCGCTCCGCAGGCGTCGTCGTCGAGCAGGTCATTCGCCCCACCGGCCTGGTCGATCCCGAGGTTGAAATCCGCCCCGTCAAAGGCCAGATCGACGACCTGCTCAGCGAAATTCGCGACCGCGCCCAGCGCAATGAGCGCGTCCTCGTAACCACCCTCACCAAACGCATGGCCGAGGACCTTGCCGGCTACTACACCGAGGTCGGCGTTCGCTGCCGTTACATGCACTCTGAAATTGAAACCCTCGAGCGCGTAAAGCTGCTCGCAGGCCTCCGCAAAGGCGAGTACGACGTCCTCATCGGCATCAATCTTCTGCGTGAAGGCCTCGACCTGCCCGAAGTTTCCCTGGTAGCCATTCTCGACGCCGATAAGGAGGGCTTCCTGCGCTCGGCCGGCTCGCTGATCCAGACCATGGGCCGCGCCTCGCGCCATCTTGAGGGCCGCGCCATCCTCTACGCCGACAAAATGACCGACTCCATGCAGCGCGCCATCGACGAAACCACCCGCCGCCGAACCATTCAGCGCGCTTACAACGAAGAAAACGGCATTACCCCGCAATCGATCATCAACACTATGGATATGGGCCTGGCCCAGATCCTGAAAGCCGAATACGGCGAAGTCGAAGAGCAGGAGACCGAGGGCCTTCCGGAACTAGCCTCCCAGGCGGAGCTAGACGCCTACATCGTCCGGCTCGAAACAGAGATGCGCGAAGCAGCAAAAAAGTTCGAGTTCGAAAAAGCCGCAAAACTCCGCGACACCATCAAAGAGCTTCGCGAAAAAGAGTTTCTCTTCAGCTAGCTTTTAAATCATCAAGCCGCGCGGTCGCGTGCAACCAGTTGCGGTCCTCCATGTTCCGCGCCGGTTTTAAACCTGCTCACCTGATCGGTTAGCTGGTTGGCAAGCATAACCAGGTCGTTAGCTGTACGCGCGCTTACCTCGGCGCCCTCAGCCGATGATGTGATGCTGGCTGCAATCTCGTTCATTGACTGGCCGACCAGCGCCGATGCCTGCGACTGCTCCTCGGTAGCCTGGGCTATCTGTTCAATACGATGCCGCACCTCAGCGGTGCTGGTCCCCAGCACCGTCAGCGACTGCGCCGCCGCATCGGCCGTGGCCACGCCCTTTTCCACCCGCTCACTGCTGCCTCTGATACCGTCAACTGCCTCGCGGGTTCCATGCTGAATCGACTGGACAGCTTCGGTAATCTCTTTGGTGGCCGATGTAGTGCGCTCGGCTAGCCGCCTCACCTCGCCGGCCACTACGGCAAACCCGCGCCCATGCTCCCCGGCGCGCGCCGATTCAATGGCTGCATTAAGCGCCAGTAGATTTGTTTGACCCGCAATCTCCTGGATCAGGTTCACAATATTTCCAATCTGGTTTGAACGCTCGCCAAGCTCCTGCACCGTGATTGCGTTGCGCTGCGATTCGCCGGCCATATCACGCACCTCGTTGGCTACAGCTTCAACTGATTGGCTGCTGCCCATGGCCAGGTTGCCGGTTTGTATGGCATCGTTGGTCGCCTCATGGCAATGCCTCGCAACTTCTCGCACCGTGGCGATCATCTCTTCCAGCGACGCCGCCACCTGCGAAACCTGGTTCCTTTGCTCCGCCACGGCAGCCGCTATCTGAACAGACGTGCTGGAGACGCTCTCCGCATTTGCTGAGAGCAATTTGGCCGCCGATTGTATTCCGCCAACCAGCCCTCGCAATTGATCACGCATCTGCGCCATGGCCTTGATCAACATACACAACTCATCGCCGCTGCATTTATCATCCGCCTCAACAGTCAAATCTCCATCGGCTATCTTGCGCACAAACAAAACACATCGATTCAGGCGAGTTCCCAGCGAACGGGCAAAAACGACGCTCCACATCCCCAGCGCAAGCCAAAGCACGATTAGTACCGCTGCCATGATCCATTGCTCATAGCGAAGACGCGCAGCCTCTTCCGCTGGAACCGTTGCGGACAAATCCGCTAGCCGACCAACTACACCATCCAGCGAATCGGTCGGTGGGCGATCTTTTCCCTTCACTTCCGCATCGACGATAGCAGAATCCCGGTTCTCTTTGTAATCCGCCAGTGCAGCCTCAAATTGATTGCCTAGCAGTTGGTGCTGCCGCTCAAAGTTTTCCAGGCCTGAGTGGGCCTGCTCATCCTGAATCTGTTCGCTCAACGCAGTGCTGTCCGCCTTCACTTGACCTTCGAGAGAGTGGAATTCTGTCTCATATTTAGACAGTGCCGCATCGTCCTTGCCGCGCAGTAAAATATCCTTCCACGCCTGCACCTGCTTTTTAAAATTGACTTGTATTACCCTAACCTGTTGAGCTTGCGCTATTTCACCCTGTATGATCGCGGTGTAATCTGAACTGATTACTGCACAGCGAACCATCAGGTAAGTTGAGGCTGTTCCGCCCGCAAGCAGGGCCAGCCCGAGAAGTAAATAAATTGTCTGTGCGATGCGAAGCGATTTCATGGCAGGGTTATCGTGTAAATAACAACAAAAGATGAGAAAATTATCGATGGATTCGGCGGATTACGTGCCATTTGTAAACACAATGAATACCATTACGGTCCTCACCCTCCCGCTTCCTGCATTACCCCAATAAAGGTATCCTGATTGTTCGTATCCATCATCGGCCTGATCTTATATGCCTTGAGAGCAGTGTGAGCCAGATCACACCGTAAGCGACTATGATGATACGAGAATACCCACATTGGGAGGCATTTCGGTCCCCGTTTCCCGTCCGAAGATCGTCCTGGAGTCATAATGGCTGCGTTTGGTAGTTTTGCACTGATTATCGCCTTGGCACTGGCCGCCTGGAATTTGCTTGCTGGCGCGCTTGCCCTGCGCCTGATCGCCACCGGCCGGCAGGCCAGCATCTCACCCGAGCGTCTGGCCGATACGGCTCGCCGGGCCGGAATCGCAGGTTTTGTAGCCGTCACCGCGGCCGCTTTTGCCCTCGTCTGGTCGGTCTTCGCCGATGATTTTTCAATCACTTACATCATGGAGCACTCCAACCGCGCCCTGCCCGCCGCCTACAAGTTTTCCGCTCTCTGGTCCGGCCAGGAGGGTTCGCTGCTCCTATGGGCATGGCTGCTCGGCGCCTACGGTTTCGTCCTCCGCCTCACCCATAAGCAGGACGTAAAGCTATACGCCTACGCCGGCGCAATCCTGGCCGCCATCCAGGTCTTTTTCCTTGCCGTCCTAAACTTCGCCGCCCCTCCCTTTGCCCTTTACCGCGGCGCAATTCCCGACGACGGCAACGGCCTGAACCCGCTGCTCCAATACCCTGAAATGGTGATCCACCCGCCCATGCTTTACCTGGGCTATGTAGGCTTCTCAGATCCCTTTGCCTTCGCTCTGGGCGCTCTGATGATGCGCTATCCCGGAGAAAAATGGATCAAAATCACCCGCATCTGGACCATGGTGACCTGGCTCTTTTTAACCTGCGGCATCTTCCTCGGCATGCACTGGGCCTACGCCGTACTCGGCTGGGGCGGCTACTGGGGCTGGGACCCGGTCGAGAACGCCAGCTTCATGCCCTGGCTCACCGGAACCGCCTTTCTCCACTCCGTAATGATGCAGGAGAAGAAAGGCATGATGAAAAGCTGGAATGTGTGGCTCATCTTCAGCACCTTCCTGCTCACGCTGCTGGGCACACTGCTCACCCGAGCGGGATTAGTCAGCTCAGTCCATGCCTTCGCGCAATCCTCCATCGGCACATGGTTTGTAGTCTTCATGGGCATCGTGCTCGCGGTCTGCATCTTCACCTATATTGTGCAGCGCAGCCACCTAAAGACCGATCACCAGGTGGAGTCATTGGTCAACCGCGAATCCAGCTTCCTCTTTAACAACCTGGTCCTGCTCACGGCCTGCTTTGTCATTCTCTGGGGAACGCTCTTCCCCATCCTCTCTGAATACGTTGAAGGCAGCAAGGTAACCGTGGGCGCGCCCTTCTATAACGCCGTCGCCATACCAATCGGCCTCTTCCTTTTGTTTCTCACCGGCGTAGGCCCGCTGCTTCCCTGGCGTGCAACCTCGCTCAAAAGCATCAAACGCAACTTTGTGTTGCCGGTCATCGCTCTCTGGGCCATGGTCATCGTCTGCCTCGCCGTCGGCGTGCGGCCGTGGAAAGACGGCGCAATCGATCAGGGCAACTTCTACGCGCTGGTAGCCTTCGCATTATCCGCTGCCGTATTCACCGCCATCGCCAGCGAGTTCCTGCGCGGAGCAGCGGTCATCGCCAAACAGACCGGACGAAATCTACTCGTGGCCACGTGGCTGCTCACACGCCGCAATACCCGCCGCTACGGAGGCTACATCATCCACATCGGCGTGGTGATTGTGGTTATCGGCCTGGCCGGCTCGGCCTTCAATCGCGACGTTGAAAGCGAGATGGCGTTAAACAGCAAGATGAGCCTCGGTCCCTATACGCTCCAGTGCGTTGGTTTTACGCAGGACTCCAATCTGAATTTCAATTCGGAGTATGCCCTTCTCGACGTCTACAAAAATGGCAAGAAGCAGTTCCAGATGGCTCCAGAAAAACGCGTCTATCTGGCCAGCCAGCAGCCGCAGACCATGGTGGCCATCCACTCCACTCTCAGCTGGGATCTATATGTAGTCTTCGAGGGCACCAATCCCGATACTGGCCAGCCGATCATCAAAGCCTTCCTCAATCCCCTGGTCGGATGGATTTGGGCCGGGTTGGTATTGCTGGTTTTCGGCACGTTTGTGGCGCTTGTTCCCAGTTTGAGCCCGGCAACTGCCGCATTACGCGTGCCTGCGCGCACGGTTCCCACCGAACCCGCGCTGAAAGGAAGCAACTGATGAAGAGCTTCCGGTCCTTTTCAATCTGCGCGCGAGCGGTACAGGCAATCCTGCTGGCGATAGTCGTCTGCTTCTCTCTCGGAGCCACCGATGCCAGCTCGCGCTACATCAACCTGAACCACCGCCTCATGTGCACCTGCGGCTGCGCTGAAATTCTCGGCGAGTGCAACCATGTTGGCTGCCAGGCCTCCGGTCAGGAGCTAGCCGAGCTAAGCGCGGCCATCACTGCCGGCAAAAGCGACAAAGAAATTCTCAATATGTTCCAGGCCAAATACGGAGCCACCGTGCTCGCCGCTCCCACTACCGAGGGTTTCAACCTGGTGGCCTGGATTGCACCCTTCGCGGTATTTGCAGCCGCGCTGTTGGGTACCATTCTGCTCATTCGCCGCTGGGCAAACGTGCCCGGCGCAAAGACGCAAGCCGCCGAGATCTCCGATCCTGCGACAGATGCGCTCAAAGAAAAGATTCGCCGGGAAACCGGTAGTGACGGAGGATATTGAGCCATGACTACACTGGAAGGCGAATTAGCCGGTTTGTTTCTAGCCATTGCGTTGCTGATTTACACATTCTGGCCTGAGAATGTCTTCGCCAGCCAGCGCGAAAAAACGCGCCTCGACTATCTGCTCGAGCGTAAGGACCAGCTCTACGAAAATCTGCGCGACCTCAACTTTGAATACCGCGCCGGCAAATATCCTGAAGAAGATTTCACAGTCCAGCGCGCGCAGCTTGAAAACGAAACAGCGCAGTTGCTGGCCGAGATTGAACATTTAGAGCAAGCATGAAAGCTAAGAAGGATTCCCTGACGACTATGAAAACCACTCAATTTGCACTTCGCATTTTTGCCTTGAGCATTCTCCTCGGCGGCGCACTGGCGCAGGCCGCCACCGTCACCGGCACAGTAACAAACAAAACCACCGGCAAGCCCGCCGCAGGCGATGCCGTGGAACTGGTTGACGTACAGGCCGGTATGCGCACAGCGGCGCACGCAACCACCGACGGCAGCGGACATTATTCGCTCAGCGAGCCCGGCGCCGGTCCTTATCTGATTCGCGCCATGCACCAGGGCGCAGGCTACTTTATCGCCGCACCCCAGGGCAGCGGAGACGGGAAACATCATGGTCTACGACGTAGCCGCCAAAGTGCTGGGTGTCTCCATCGAAGCCGATGTAATGGAGGTCGAGGCCGCGAACGGCCAGCTCCAGGTCACCGAGCGCTACTTCGTCCACAACACCAGTTCGCCGCCCGTCACCCAGTGGAGCGCGCACTCCTTTGAAATTGTCCTGCCCGCCGATGCCACCATCGACGGCGCTGAAGCACAACGCCCCAGCGGCCTGCCCACGTCCATCACGCTTGACCCCTACGGGACAAGAGGACATTACGCGTTCAACTTCCCCATCCAGCCTGACAACGGCGAAAAAGACACGCTCTTCCAGCTCGTCTATCACGTGCCTTACAGCAGCGGCAAGTTTAGCTTTAGCAAAACCCAGGTCTCGCTGCCGGCCGATAACGTGGCCGTGCTGCTGCCCAAGAGCATGACCTTCACCCCCGGCTCCGGATCGGATTTCAAGTCCGCCCCGGGAGATCCGGGCGTGCAAACCCTCCTGGCCAGAGGCATCGCGGCTGGCAAGGCATTAACTTCACCATCTCCGGTGTCGGGTCAATGCCGCGCGAGGATCAGGGCGCCGGAGGTGGTCAGCAAGCCGGCATGGGAGCGCAGGATAACAACGGCCAGGGAGCAGGCCCCGGCACGCCCGGCGGCGGCATCGGCAACCCCATCAACACCCCCGATCCGCTAAGCAAATACAAGTGGTGGATTCTCGGCGGCCTGGGACTTTTGCTGGTCGTAGCCGCAGCCTTCCTGCTGCGCAAGCCCGCGCCCGGCGCAACCTTCGATGCCGGCACAGCCTCTCCACAAGCGTTCGCCTCGCCGGCCGCAAAAAACTTCGCCCTTCTGAACGCTCTGAAGGAAGAGCTATTTGCACTTGAAAGCGATAAAATCAACGGCGCCATCAAACCCGAAGAGTACGCACAGGTAAAGGCAGCTCTGGAGATAGTGCTAAAGCGCGCGCTGAACAAGAAATAGTAGTCAGTAAACAGTGGACAGCAAACAGATGA
Organism: uncultured Acidobacteriaceae bacterium; assembly: GCA_963780975.1. Taxonomy (GTDB): domain Bacteria; phylum Acidobacteriota; class Terriglobia; order Terriglobales; family Acidobacteriaceae; genus Telmatobacter. The sequence continues at coordinate 17,735 of CAWAEU010000020.1, forward strand.
GACGTCCTCGTTCAATCTTCACGAGCCCGCTTCGCCACCGAATAAACTGTCCACTGTTCGCTGTTCACTGTAATCTGTTTTCATGAAGACCCTGCTCCGCACCCTCCTCTATCTCGCGCTCATCGTTTGGCTGGGCGCGGAAATCTTTTTTCCCATCGTGGCCGCCATCACCTTCACAACGCTGCTGCCGGATACGCACACAGCCGGAACAATCGTCGGCCAGTTGCTGCGCATTCTGCACGGCATGGGCCTGGTTTCAGGGATGGTCGCGCTGGCTTTGCTTGCTCTGGCCGCTGCGCGAGGCATCTACAAGCCGCGCACAGTGCTGGCGCCCATGGCCTTAATCCTTTTGATGGCGTTATTCACGCTTTACTCCCAATTTTGCATCACTCCCGCCATGGAGCGCGATCGCATCGCCGCCGGCGGAGTAGTCGATGCCGCGGATTTATCCAACCCCAGCCGCATCGACTTCAAGAAACTGCACAGCCGCAGCGAGAACGTTGAAGGCATGATTATTCTGCTAGGCTTGGCGTCAGTGGTGCTTGTGGCCCAGGCGGAAAGCATCAAGGCCTGATCGAAATTTTTCCCCTCGAGGTAACTCTCAATGAGCAAACTTATTCAGTGGAACATGATCACGCTCGACGGATTCTTTGAAGGTGCAAAGAGTTGGGAACTGGATTGGATGCAATCCACATTTGATGATGAGCTCGAAGCCTTTGCGATCGAGCAGTTGCGCACGACCGGTATGCTGCTCTTTGGTCGCACTACCTATGAGGGCATGGCCGCTTACTGGCAAACCGCCACGGGCACAGTAGCTGAGTTCATGAACAGCCTGCCCAAAACCGTCTTTTCACAAACCATGCGGCAAGCCGGCTGGGCAAACACCACTCTGGTTAAAGAAGACCCGGTAAGCGCGGTCCGAGAACTGAAAAAACAAGTGAAAGGAAATATCTTCGTCTTCGGCAGCGGCAAATTGTGCGCCGCTCTGCTTGAGGCAGGCCTCTTCGACGAGGTTCGCCTGGGCCTGGCTCCGTTGGTTCTCGGGCGCGGAGCAACACTATTCGGCAGAGATCTGACTCAGACCAAAATGAAGCTGCTGGAAGCGCGGCCATTGTCCAACAGCTACGTAATTCTTCGCTACGAGCCAATCAGAAGGGGGTGACCCCTTTTCCCTAGTCCCTAGTCCCTGATCCCGGTTCTCCGTTCCTGTATCATCGAAGAGGCTCTGAAGCGCGCAATGCATCGTGCGGGAGCTCTCATGGAACGCATATGAAAACTGGCATTATCGGCCTGCCGCAGGTAGGCAAAACTTCGTTATTCAAGATTCTTACCAAGGCCAAACTCGAGGAGCGCGGCCACTCCCGCCAGGAGCACATCGGCGTCGCCCGCGTGCCCGACGAGCGGCTTGATAAGCTCTCCGCGCTCTACTCCCCCAAGAAGACCACCTACGCATCGGTTGAATTCGTCGACGTGGCGGCCATCGGGCAGGAGGCGCTCAAAGAGACCGCATTCCTCACCAGCCTGCGCAATGTTGACGCGCTGATTCACGTGCTGCGTGCCTTTGAGAACGATGCCGTTGCGCACGTAGGCCCCATCGATCCCCTGCGCGATATCAAAAACGTCGAATTCGATCTGATGATCAGCGATCTGACCCAGGTCGAAAAGCGTCTTGAACGCCTTGAAAAAGATCTGAAAAAAGGTCGCACCAGCGAGCTGGAGCGCGAACAGGCTTTGCTGCTGCGCTCGAAAGAGGCTCTCGAAAAAGAGCAACCGCTGCGCGAACTGGAGATGACGCCCGAAGAGAAAAAGCTCATCCGCGGATTCATGTTCCTCTCGCAAAAGCCGATTCTCTACGTGCTCAACATCGGCGAAAGCACCACTCTGGGTGACGATCTTGAGGCAGCGGTAACCCGCTTTAAGCTGGAGGAAGTTGCCCACCGCCCCAACGCCGGAGCCACAGCTATCTGCGGCAAGGTGGAAGCCGAGCTTGCGGAAATGGACGACGAAGAAGCAGCGGAATTTCTGGGCAGCTATGGGCTGCGCGAAAGCGGCCTCGTGCGGCTCATCCGCAAAAGCTACGAGCTGCAGGGACTCATCAGCTTCTTCACAGCTGGCGAGGACGAGTGCCGCGCCTGGACCATTCCTGTTGGTTCGAAAGCCCCACAGGGCGCCGGTGCGATCCACACTGACCTTGAGCATCACTTCATCCGCGCTGAAACCATCCGCTGGGATAATCTGCTCGAAGCAGGCTCTGAAGCAGCGGCGCGCTCCAAAGGCACTCTGCGACTTGAAGGCAAGGAATACGTAGTGCAGGATGGCGATGTAATGCACATCCGGCACAGCGGGTAAATCGATTGCTGAAACTCTCCCTCATCCTCGGCACCATCGCCGCGCTGGCCGACGTAGCCGGCGGACTGGTTCTGGTGCGTGCCCGTGGAGTGGAGCGCTATCTCCGTTACTTTGTAGCCCTCGGCGCAGGCTTCCTCATGGCCACGGCGCTGCTGGAGATGACGCCCGAGAGCCTGCGAATCAGTCCGCGTCTAGGACCGGTCCTGATCATGGCCGGCTATTGCGTGGTGCATCTGCTCGAGCACACCATCAACTCCCACTTCCACTTTGGCGAGGAGACGCACGCCGACGAATTCGTCTCCCGGCACACAGGCAACTCGGTCATGGCCGGCCTCAGCCTTCATGCTCTCTTTGACGGCGTGGCCATCGGCTCTGGATTTCTGGTCTCGGGCTGGCTGGGCTGGTTGATTTTTCTGGCTATTCTTTTGCACAAAGCGCCAGAGGGCTTTACCATGGCCAGTGTGATGCTCGCCAGCGGACGGAGCCGGAAGACGGCGCTTTATTCAGCCGTGGCGCTGGCCGCCGCTACATTGGCCGGTGTGCTGGTTATCGAGCTGATTCCAAGCTGGCTGCCTTATGGTTTGCCCATCTCAGCCGGCGTTGCCCTCTACGTAGCCGCCACCGACCTGGTGCCCGAAGTAAACCGCGAGCCCGGCATCCGCATGGCGCTGGTCTTCTTTGCAGGGGTAGCCGGGTTTCTGCTGCTGCGCATGATTTTGCCCGCGCTATAAGGTGAGAGCTTCAAGCTCTATTTCCAAGACCTAATTTCCCTGCGTAGAGCCGCGCCAGCAGTTTCGCATAATCCCAGCCCACCTTGAAGTTAGCCTTGCTGGCCCCGTGATAACGAGAACCGAATGCGAAGGGCACCTCTTCAAGCGACTGAATACGACCGCGCACCAGAATCTCCAGCAGCAACTTGAATCCGTCAGGCTGAAACTGAATTCGATCCAAACAACTACGGTGGACCATGAAGAAACCAGACATGGGATCTTTGGCGCGAAGCTTCGCCTTTTGCAACGGCCATGTGGCCCATACTGCCGCTGAAGAGAGTAACTTCCGCACCGGATTCCACCCGCCCACGCCGCCGCCGGGAGTGTAACGGCTCCCGATGGCAATATCGCGCCCGCTGTGGATGGCTGCAAGCAGTTGCGGCAGCAACTCAGGAGGATGCTGCAGATCGGCGTCCATCACGCCCAGAATCGGAGCATCCGTATGCCGCCAACCATAAAGAATTGCGCCGGATAGTCCTTTCTGCCCCTTGCGAACCAGCAAATGAACGCGCGGATCTTCTTCAGCGATCGCCGAGACCACGGCGCCGGTCCCATCCGTGCTGTCATCATCGACCACCAGAATTTCGTAAGGAAGATTGAGGGGATCGAGGACGGAACGCACGTGGTTGATCAATCCGCCGATATTTTCTTCTTCACGAAGCGTGGGAATCACCAGCGCCAGTTTTTCCGGCGCGTGCTCAAGCTGCACTGGCAACGCCATCTTTTGCTCTGCATTCTCTTGCATTTGTGATCTTTGGTTCATTCCTCTTAGAAGCTGATCTTCCGCTCTGGAAACCAGGTGAGCTGGATTGTGGTCGTATTCACCGACTGCTTGCCGGCGGGATAGACGGGGCTGCCGGTGGGGTAGATAGGAGCTTGCCAATTCTCGTGGGCAAAACTGCCGTTGATCTCGAAATCCTTGCCGACGCGCTTCACCACCTTGAAGTTAATGTCGTTCAGCGTAGTTCCGCCGGGGATAAAGCCCTTGTCCGCCTTTTGATTGCGCACGCCCACCTGGAGCCACTCATTGCCGCTCAGATGATAGGTAATCCAGCCCTGGCCGCCCTTGCCCGCGCGACCAATCCAGTCGCCAAAGATCTGGCCCTGGTTGGTATAGCCCTGCTTTTGGATTTCCTCCCAGTACATATAGTCTCCTTCGTTGGTCACTGGTTCAGTGACCGGCGGATCGGTGGAGACTGCTTCGACGCGTATATCCAATTTCGGAATGCCGGGCACATGGGAAAGATAAAGACCGGGCCGCCACGAGGAGCCGTGGGGATTGTCGATGGGAGAAAGATCGTCATGCACCAACGAGTCAAGATAGATCGTAAGCCATTTGCGGGCGCCTGGAAGGCGGTAGTTAAAGTCGAATGTGCCAAAGCGTGCGCCGGGATCGTCGGTGCTGTTCTTTACCGCGGCGGTACCCGCAGTGAGGCTGAAGAACCCCTTTAAAAATGTATGCAGGTTGATCGGTTCGTGGTCTTTGCCGCCCCAGATAATGGTGCGCTCAAAGCCAAATTCAAGGTTTTCCGTGGGCCTGAAGCTGATCTTCTCAGTGTGGACCCAGGAGTCGATGGGGTAGATGTGGCCGCGGAGAGGACCGACCAGGAACTCATAGCGAAAGGGGCCGGTGAAGCGGGAGAGCCCCGGAACGTGCAGCGGCTCAATGCGGTCGATGTGGAAGGCATAGATGTTCTCGGCGTTATTGGAGTATGCAAAAGCGCCACCCTGAGCCGGCCCAAGCCACTCGTCCTCCTTGCCGAACGAAATTACGTGGTTGAGAACTTGGGCGGATACGTAGGCTTCCATCAAACGTCCATTGGTAGCTGATGCGATCGGTCCTACCGGAATGGTGGTCTGGTAATTTAACGGGAGCGGGTTAGAGGTATTGAGGTAATCTGTAGTGCCGTCAATTACTGCGAGTGCCTGCGCCAGCGGGGTCGAGTAGCCAGGGCCCGAAGGAGCAGACTGGAACTCGCCGCGCGCGTAGAACAAAAACCGGCCGGCTGCTGCGTAACCGCTCGCGCCTGAATAGTTATCGAAGCCGCTCTGGTACGGACGCCCGTAGTCGTTAATAATGGTCGACCCGAGATGATAACTGTCGCGCAACGGCGTGCCGCTGATTGAACGCGCCACTTCGTAAACACTTTCCACCCGCGAGTTGCCCTCGTGCGACAGGCACGGGCCTGTCATATCGTTCAGCAGCTTGTGCATCAGCGAGTCATAAATCCCTTGCGCCTCGTCCGTTGCCGGCCCGTCGTCTGCGTCCTCAATCCGTGCGCCGGCTTCTTCCAGCATGTTCTCGAGGCTGGCGCGAGTCCACGGCCGCAAGCCAAGATAGACGGTATCCACAAACCCCAGCGAGTAGAGCCGCAGCACGGCAGGATAAACCCAACTGTCGATCGGTATGTAAGGCGAGCCCAATTTGGATGGCATGCAGACAAATGCCGGCCGGTCAGAATCGCGCTCCAACTGAACCGCCCCATTCGGCGCTCCAGGTTCCTCAGCCGCAAGGGGGGCCATCAGCAGAAGCACTGCCAACCCCGCCAGGGCGCGGCAGGCTGGTGCCATGGCCCAACGTCTGCAAACGTTCATACCCACACTTTATCATCCGGACGGTACCCTCCGGCGGCCGGGAAAGCGCTGCCTTTGACGCTAATCCTGTGCGCGAACACTCACCATCGATTGACCCAAATTGGCACCCGCCCCGCCTCGCAGCGTATAACGCTGGAATGGGGGCGCGACAGAAAACTGAGCCAGCTTCTCAGGCTGAAATAGACGCATGGCTGCGTAGCGGCGGCCTTGTGGTCACGGCCAGCGACCGTGCCGCCCGCGCTCTTGAAGCCGCCTTCCATCGCGCCCGCCGGGCTCGAGGGACTTGCCGCCTGGCCTGCCCCTAACATCCTTGATTGGAAGAGCTTTGCGCGTTCTGAATGGGAAAAACGCGCCCTCGACGGCCGCCTGCTGCTTAACCCCCTTCAGGAACAATCTCTATGGGCTGACCTTGCCGGCGCCGACCGTCAATTGGCCACTGTGCTTGAAGGCCCGCGCCACCGCCTCGCCGCTCTGGCAATCGAGGCCCACAAACTGCTTTGCGATTACGCTCCGCGTTTTCTCAATGAAAATGCGCGTAGCGGCTGGCAACAGGATGCGTCTGCCTTCAGCGGCTGGCTCACAGCCTTCGACGAAACCTGCCGCACCGGCAACCTGCTTAGTCCAGCCCGTCTGCCTCTCGAACTGATCGAACTACTCGAAAACCCAACGACTGACACCAGCCAAACCCAGCGCCCACCCCTGATGCTGGCCGGTTTTGACCGCATCCTTCCCATCCAGCGCGTCCTCTTCGACGCCTGGGGCCAGTGGCGGCAGGTAATTCTCGATCAGCCCGCCACCCAAATCCATTTTCACCAAGCCGCAGACGCCCAGGCCGAACTAACCGCCTGCGCCCTCTGGTGCGGCAGCCAACTCGCCGCCAACCCCCGCGCCAGCCTGCTGGTGGTCACGCAAAACGTATCCGACCGCCGCGGTGAAATTGAGCGCGCATTTCTCAGCCACACTGGCCCAGCCGCTGCCCCGCTCTTCGAGTTCTCGCTCGGCGTAACTCTCAGCCAGGTTCCGATCACTGAGAGCGCTCACCTGTTGCTACGCTGGCTCTCTCACCCGCTTGCCGAGCATGAACTCGATTGGCTGCTCTCCACCGGCCTCGCCACCGCCAGCTATGAAGAAAACTCCGCGCTGCAATCACACATGCGCGCGCTCCGTAGCCAAAATAAGGCGCAGCCCAGTTGGACCCTGAATAGCTTTATCGGCCGTGAACAAAAGTTGCCGCCCGCCTGGGTCGCCTGCATAAAACAAGCGCAACACCGCCTGGCAGATTTCGCGCGCCGCCCGTCCGCCGCGGCGGACCCATTCGACTGGGCCGGGCTGGTTCCGCAGTTGCTTCAGGATGCCGGCTTCTCCCTCGCTCGCCCTCTCACCAGCTCGGAGTACCAGGCCTTCGACCGCTGGCAGCAAGCCGTTGAATCCTGCGGCTCGCTGGGCTTCGATGGCCGCCGCATTCCATGGCCCGAGTTCCTCTCCGCATTGGCCCGCACTCTGGATGAAACCCTCTATGCCCCCGAATCCCGTGACGCACCCATCCAGATCGCCGGCCCAGCCGAGTCGGCAGGCCTCACGGCTGATGCCGTCTGGTTCCTGGGCACGGACGAAGATGCATGGCCGCCCAGGGGAACAACCAATCCCCTGCTTCCGCTTGAGGTGCAGCGCGAGGCCAACATGCCCCACGCCACCGCGCAACTCGATTGGGACTTGGCTCACTCCATCACCACCCGACTCATCTCCGCCGCGCCTCAGGTCCACTTCAGTTACGCCAGGCAAAACGAAACCGTCGAAGCCCGCCCATCGCGCCTCATCACGCAATTCGCTGGTCTGCCTCAGCCGCTGCCGCCAGAGCTGACCGCGCCGCTCAGTCCATCGCCGCTCACGATTACTTTTCAAGACGCAAGCCGCGTTCCCTTTCCGCCCGGCAAAGTTGAAGGCGGCGCCAGCGTCCTTACCTCCCAGTCGCAATGCCCCTTCAAAGCCTTCGCCACGGCGCGCCTGGCTGCGCAAACTGGGATCCCGCCCAAGCCGGCCTCACCCCTGCCCTGCGCGGCACACTCCTCCATGCCGTTCTGCACGCCGTCTGGGGCGGTCCGCCAAATGGTATCCGTTCACAGAATGAACTTCTCCAAAACCTGAATGACCTGAAAGCCTCACTAGCCGATCTAGTCCATCGCGTTCTCAGCGAAAAAATCTCCGCCGAAACCCGCCAGCGCCTGCCCCGTCGCTATCTGCGAATTGGAAGAGCAACGCCTCACCCGCCTGGTAGCCGAGTGGCTGGACTACGAATCCACTCGAATCAAATTCGAAGTCGTCGATACTGAGGTTGACCGCACCATCCCAATCGCAGGCCTCACCTTCGACCTGCGTCTCGACCGCATCGACCGCCTCATCGATAATTCCCTGCTGGTCATCGATTACAAATCCGGGCAAGTTTCGCCTAAATCCTGGGATCTTCCCCGCCCCGACGACGTGCAACTGCCGCTCTACGCCGGCTTCGCTCTCGAATGAAGACGAAGAACTCGGCGGCCTGGTCTTCGCCAAACTACGCGCCGGAGATCTGGAGTTTGCCGGTCGTGTGGGCGATGCCAAGGCCACATTGCTCGCCGGTCTCTCGAGCACCAGCAAACTGGTCAAGAAACAAGCTCTCCGCCGAACAACTCATCGATTGGCGAGAGCACATCGAGCAACTCGCCAAAGATTTTCTCGCCGGCCGCGCCGAAGTCGACCCGCGCGAATATCCCAAGACCTGCGAGCGCTGCGGCCTGCAAACTCTTTGCCGCATTCAGGAGCATCAGCGCGCAACTCGAAGCCGAGGACGAATCCGCCGAAGATGAGGAGGATGCCGATGAGTAAGACCGCGGCTAAACTCCGCCTCCCGATCAGCTCTCAGCGCGATCGCGCCCTCGATCCCGCCGCTCCGTGCTGGTCCAGGCCCCTGCCGGCTCCGGCAAAACCGATCTGCTCACGCGCCGCTTTCTCCGTCTGCTGGCCGAGGTGGATGACCCGGCCAGGTCGTCGCCATCACCTTTACCAACGCCGCCGCCGCAGAAATGCGCAACCGCATTCTCAGCGAGCTTGAAAAAGCCGCAACTCGCATCAGCCATCGATACAGACGAATTCTCGATGGATCCTCGCCCACCGCGCCCTCGAGCACTCGCAAGCCCTCGGCTGGAATCTGCTCGACCTGCCCGCTCAGCTCCGCATCTCCACCATCGACTCCTTCTGCCGCGACCTGGCCCTGCAGCAGCCACTGCTCTCCGGCCTTGGCGGCGGCCTGGACATCGCCGAGCAGCCCGACGAACTCTATCGCCGCGCCGCCCGCCAAACCCTGGAGCAGATCGATCAGAGACGATCAGCCCTGAGCGAGGCAATCGAGAGCTTGCTGCTCTGGCGCGACAACAACTGGCAGGAGATGGAAGACCTGCTGGTCGAAATGCTCGCAGAGCCGCGACCGCTGGATGCACGATTTTGTTCTCGACCGCGAGCCGGATTGGGATGCGCTGCGCGAGCGCCTGGAACGGCCTTTCGCGAATGCCGTTCGCGAAGCGCTCATCGAACTGAGCCAATTCTCGACCAGAATCCGGCGCGCTGCGAAGAAGCTCTGGAATTGGCGCGGTTCGCCTGTGCGCAAAGCGACGGCCAGCTCCATCGCGAGCTTGCCGAGCTGGCCGAGTTTCCTTCCGGCCCGTTTCCCTCCGTTCGAAGCACTCGAAGATGCCCGCGAGGCTTACTCGTGCCTGGCCGATCTTCTGCTTACCGGCGAAGGCGCATTCCGCAAAGCAGGTCGACGAGCGCCTAGGCTTCCCTGCCGATCGCAAGCGCGAGAAAGGCGCAGATTCTCGATCTGATCGCCAGCCTCGCCGCCGTTCCCGGCCTCGAATCCTCGCTCGCCGCCGTCCGCAAGCTGCCGCCCGCTCGCTACACTGACGATGACTGGCGCATCGTCCGCGCCTGTTTCACTCTGCTTCGCCACGCCGCTGCCCAACTGAAGGTCGTTTTTGCCGAAGCCGCGCGCAGTGGACTTCATTGAAGTCGCGCAGATCGCCCAAAGCGTTCTGCGAGATGCCCGACGGCTTTCCCACCGAAGCCGCCCTGGCCGTTGCCGATGGCATCCGTCACCTGCTGGTCGACGAGTTCCAGGACACCAGCCGCCGCCAGCACCAGTTGCTCGCCAGCCTCATTGCCGCCTGGTCCGATCGCACAGGCCGCACCTGCTTCGCCGTCGGCGACCCCATGCAATCCATCTACTTTTTCCGCGAAGCCGATGCCGAGCTTTTTCCGCGCGTAAGAGATATCGGCCTTGAAATCCCCAGCGCCGACCCACTCTGACCCGCTCCTCTTCGACTTCGTCCCCCTCCCGGCCAACTTCCGCACCACGCCGCCGCTGGTCAATCGCCTCAACGAAGTCTTCGCACAAATTTTCGCAATCGACGACGGCAGCGGCGTCAGCTTCTCCGCGGCTCTGCCCGCGCGTGAGAGCGAAGCCAGCCCCGATCCACACTTCAAGTTGCACTTGAACTTTGTGCCGCAAACTGCCTATAACAGCTTCTTTAAATTCTGAAGAGAAAGCTGAAACGAGAATCGCTCGAACGCAGCAGATTGATGAAATCGTCGCTCTGATCCAGAGCACATGCGGGCGCATCGAGCAAGCCCGCGCCAATGGAGAAAAATATCGCATCGCCATCCTCGCCCGCGCCCGCAGATCGCTCGCGCCAATCGCCCACGCCCTGCGCGAAGCCGGCAATTCCCTTCCGCGCCATCGATCTTGAAAAGCTGAAAGACCGCCCCGAGGTTCTCGATGCCTTGCGCCTCGCCCGCGCCCTGCTCAACCCTGTCGATCGCGTCGCCTGGCTCGGCATTCTGCGCGCTCCCTGGTGCGGCCTTGCGCTCGACGACCTGCACCGCTCACCAGCGCCGACGATCCGAAATTGCTCGCCCGTCCCATTCCGGAGCTGCTTGCCGAGCGCCTGCAGCTGCTCAGCGCCGAGGGCCAACGTGCAGCCCAGCGCGTGCTCGATGCGCTCGTCTGCCGCATCCACTCTCCACGTCGCTCAGCCTTCGGCCAAACCAGGCACGTGGCTCGAGCAAGTCTGGCTACGACTTGGAGGCGCTGCCTGCGTCGACGCAACCGCACGCGCCAACCTTAACCTTCTCTGGAGCTGCCTCGACCACTTGCCTGCCGGCGAACAGGACCTGCTCGGCCCAGCTCTCGACGCTGCCCTCGACAAACTCACCGCACTGCCCGACCCCGAGGTCAACAGCGACTACGGCGTGCAGTTGATGACCATCCACAAATCCAAAGGCCTGGAGTTTGAAGTAGTCATCGTCCCCGACATGCAGGCCGGCATGGGCCACAGCGAGCGCAAGCTGCTCTCCTGGCTTGAACGCGGTCTGGCTCAACCGGACGACTCCGGAGAGATTACCGAATTCCTCGTCGCGCCATTGCAACCCAAGGGCGCAGATGGTGGCGCAGGCAAAAAAGTGGGTCGATAGCGTCTACACTGCGCGCGAGTCGCAGGAGGATCGGCGCGTTCTTTACGTAGCCGCCACCCGCGCCCGCGAAGAACTCCATCTCTTCGCCCGCCCGTCCTGCAAAACAGACAAAAGTGGGAATCTCATTCTCGCAGACCCTAGCAAAAGCCTGCTGGCTACCGCATGGCCCGCGCTCGCAGCGGAAGTGCGCGCACGCTTTGAAGTATGGAAGTCCGCCCGGGCAAAAGCTGCCGCAGCTGAAGAACAGGTGGTCGAATCCATCGCCGCCAGCGAAAGCAACCTGCTCGTAATGTCCAGCGCCGTCAAACCCACTCCACTGCGCCGCCTGCCGCCTGATTACCAGCCCACTCCAGCCGAAACTCACTCACCGGCAACCGCAGATTCACCTGTTACCGGAATGAGCGCCACGCGACTCTACAGCCGTCACGAAGGCGGTCTGCTCTCCCGCGCTTTAGGCACCGCCGTTCACGCGTTTCTTGAAGAACTTGCCCGCCTGCGCACCACGCAAGATTGGAATTCCGCACGCACAGCCCTCAAGCTCTTCGAACCCCGCATCGCCGCCCAGGTGCGCGCCTCGGGTGTGGAGCAGGCGCAAGCCGCCCGCATCGCCGAGCAGGCGCTCCAGTTCGCGCTCAATGCCTCCACAGACCCCATAGGCCAATGGATTCTTTCCCCTCACGTCGAAGCCGACAGCGAAGCCCGCTGGGCTGGGGTAGTCGCTGGCAACCTGAGCAAAGTCCGCGTAGACCGAGTCTTCCGTGCTGGCCCCACTCCCGCATCAGATGGAGATGATTGCTGGTGGATCGTCGACTACAAAACCGCCCACGCCGATAATCTCGACCCCGCCGCAGCTCTCCCCGTGCTAAGAAAAATCTTCGCGCCCCAGCTCGAAGCCTATGCCACAATCCTGCGCAACCTGCGCGGCGCAGGCTTGCCCATTCGCGCCGGCCTCTACTATCCGCGCATGCAATTGCTCGATTGGTGGGAGATCTAGCCTGAGTGGATGTACTACGCCTGAGGAGCCGGCTCAACCTTCAACCCGGCCTCAGGATCACGCCCGCCGGTAACGCTCTTGTGGTGGCGCACATCCGCTCCCTCAACCCAGAAGATCACGTCCTCGGCAATATTCGTAGCGTGGTCGGCCACCCGCTCCAGGTTGCGGCTGATCATCAGCGCATTCAGAGCCTGCGGAGCCAGATGGCTCTGCTCCTCCATCACCTTGGTCAGGGCCTTGAGGCTGCTTTATTCATCGCGTCCACGGCATCGTCCATCGCCAGAATCGAGCGCGCCATCGCCGCATCCCCTTCAATAAACGCCTGCAGGCACTTGCGCACCATCTCCGCTGCCAACGATGCCATTCTCGGAATATCCACCGGCAGTTCGACAACGGCCATTTGTTCCATGCTTCGCACCCGGTCGCTGATGGCCTTGGCCGCGTCGCCCACCCGTTCCAGGTCGGCGTTGATCTTGATCACCGCCAAAATGAAGCGCAGGTCGATGGCCATAGGTTGCTCCATCGCCAGCAAATCCAGTGCCGACTGATCGATTTCGCGCTCCAGCCGGTTGATGGCCATCTCGCTGCGGCTTACCAGGTCGCAGATCGAGAGATCGCGCACGCGATATGCCTCGATGGCTCTCTGGATGGCCTGCTCGGCCAGTCCCGCCATCACCAGCAATTGCTCCTTCAGCTCGTCCAAACTTTGTTGAAATTTTATGCGCGTCATCCGAACCTGCCCGTAATGTAATCCTCAGTCCGCTTGTCGCTGGGATTGGTAAAGATTTTGTGGGTGGAGTCGTACTCCACCATTCGCCCATTCAAAAAGAATCCCGTATTCTCTGCTACGCGGGCCGCCTGCTGCATGTTGTGGGTCACTATCACAATAGTGTACTGCGATTTCAACTGAAAGATAAGATCTTCAATCTTTGAGGTTGAAACCGGGTCCAGCGCCGAGGCCGGCTCATCCATCAGCAATACCTCGGGGTCCACGGCCAAAGCGCGCGCAATACACAAACGCTGCTGCTGACCGCCTGACAAACTGGCGCCCGATTTCTTCTTCAAATCGTCTTTCACCTCGTCCCACAAGGCTGAATTCCTCAGCGATTTTTCCACAATCTCGTCAAGCGCGTGGCGATGGTTATACCCGTTCAGCTTCAACCCCGCGCACACATTGTCGTAGATAGACATGGTTGGAAATGGATTGGGCCGCTGAAAGACCATGCCCACGCGGCGCCTGATCTCCACCGGCTTGCAATCCTGATAAATATCCAGGTCGCCAATGCGCACCATGCCCGTTACCCGCGCAATGGGATTGGTCTCATGCATGCGGTTCAGGCAACGCACAAAGGTGCTTTTGCCGCAGCCCGAAGGACCAATCAGCGCCGTGGCATGGTTGGCCGGTAAGTTCAGATTGATGTCCTGTAGCGTGTGATTGGTTCCGTACCACGCGTTCAGGTTTGTCACCTCAATGCCGACGCCCACTTAGCTAGCTCCCTTCAAAACGCCGCGGCTGGTTACAAATCGCACCAGTGAAACCGCGGCTACAATCAGAACAATTAAAACCAGTGCTCCCGCCCACGCCAGCCGATGCCAGTCATCGTAGGGCGAAATCGCGTATGCGTAAATCTGCAGCGGCAGCGCGGCAATCGGCTCATTCAGGCTCGCGCTCCAGAACTGGTTGCCCAGTGCCGTAAACATCAGCGGCGCAGTCTCGCCCGCCACACGCGCAAAGGCCAGCATACAGCCGGTAATGATGCCCGGCGAAGCTGTCTTCACGGTAATCGACAGCACCGACCGCCAGTTGGGCACGCCCAGCGCGAGGGCCGCCTCACGCACCGCATGAGGAACCATCAGCAACATCTCTTCGGTAGTGCGGCAAACTGTGGGAATCATCATGATGCCCAGCGCCACGCCGCCCGAGACCGCTGAAAAATGGCCCTGCGGAACCACAATCAGAGAGTAAATCGCCAGGCCCATCACAATCGACGGCACGCCGTTCAGCACATCAGCCGTAAAGCGCACCGCATCGGCCAGCTTTGTTCCGCGCCCAAACTCGGCCAGAAAAATTCCCCCGCCAATGCCAATGGGAACGCCGATTAGGCTTGCAATCCCAGCAGAATCCCGGAGCCTGCAATGGCATTGGCCATGCCGCCGCCCAACTCGCCCGGTGGTTTGGGTGATTGGATAAAGAAATCCAGATTCAGTGAACTGGCGCCCTTGTAAATCAGATAAGCGAAGATCGCCACCAGCGGAACGATCACCAGGATTGTAGACAGAATTGCCAAACCGGTGGCCAGGCCATCAATCAGAGTTCGAATCCCCGCCTTCAGCTTGTTTTCGTTCGCCACTCAAACTCTCCTGGCCAGTCTCTATTCCCTAGTCCCTGCCGGGGTCCCCGGAGAGCGGTCTTTGCTCTCTGGGGTGGTTAGTCCCTGTTTTCTATCAATTCACCCGCGCCGGTGTTCCCCGCGTAACCGCCCAAACCAGCAACTGTGCAAAAGCGTTGACGATAATCGTCACAATAAACAACGCCAGCGCAATATCAATCAGCGCGCTCAAATGCAAGTCGCCAACCGCCTCAGTAAATTCATTGGCAATCACCGATGCCATTGACGCTCCGTTTGAAAGCAGTGAGCGGTGAATCTCCGGCCGTATTCCAATCACCATGGTCACCGCCATGGTCTCTCCCAGCGCGCGCCCCAGCCCCAGCATAATCGCGCCCACAATTCCAATCCGCG
>CAWAEU010000021.1:0-84481 GCA_963780975.1 uncultured Acidobacteriaceae bacterium
GGCGAGATTTACCTTTTCGACACGGCAACCGGAAAGAGCCACTTGGTTCCGATTGAGATTGATGGCGATTTGCCTGAGGTGCGGCCGAGGATTGAGAGCGTGGCGGACGAGATTGAACATACGTCGATTTCACCGACGGGGCTGCGCATGGCTGTGGAGGCGCATGGTGAGATTTTTACTGTCGCGGCAAAGCATGGACCTACGCGCGACATTACCAACACGCCGGGAGTGATGGAGCGGTCGCCGGCGTGGTCACCGGATGGTCAGTCGATTGCTTATTTCTCTGATGAGTCAGGCTTGTATGCGCTGCATGTGGCTTCGCAGGTTGGGGATTCGCAATATGGCAGCGCGCCGGTGAAGAAGTTTGCACTGGCTCCGGAGGCTGCATACTACTTCGATCCGCTGTGGTCACCCGATTCGAAGCTCATCACCTTCCACGACAACCGGCTGAATATTTACATGCTCGATACGACGACGGGCAAGCTGGTTACTTTGGGCGATAAGAACGTGTTTGGAGGATTTTCGAACGGGACATTCGATGTAGCGTGGTCGCCGGACTCCAAATGGATCGCTTACCCGCGGTTGCTTGCCAATCATCTGCATGCGCTGTTCCTCTATTCGGTTGAGACAGGCAAGTCAACGCAGGTGACGAGCGCGGCGGCGGAGTCGAGCGAGCCGGCTTTTGATCGCGAGGGGAAGTATCTCTACTTCATTGCCAGCACCAATGCGGGAGCAACTTCAGACGGGATCGATATGACCAGCGATCTCTACGATGTAACTTCGCATATCTACGCGGCGGTGCTGGCTGCCATCAGGCTTCGCCTGTTGCGCCGGAGATGGACGACGAAAAGACTGCGGAGGAGCGCAAGGCGGACGAGAAGAAGGATGCGGATAAATCGCCTGACGAGGGCAAGAGCGATAAGGACGCGGCGAAGAGCGGCAAGGAAGATCCCGCAAAGGCGGAGAAAAAGGAGAATGCTAATAAGCCGGACAAACCGGTGAAGCCGACGAAGATCGATTTGGCGGGAATTGAGTCGCGCATTGTGGCGCTGCCTTTGCCCGACGCCGACTACGAAGGACTTGCGACGGGGAAAAAAGGCAGTCTTTACTTTTTATCGATTCCGGAATCGAACCGCTTTGGCGAGCATCCGATGACGCTGAGCCGCTGGGTTCCGGAGAGACCAAAGACGGAGAAGCTGGCCGAGCACGTGGCGAGCTTTGAACTCTCGGCCAACGGGGACAAGATGCTGCTGGCGATTTCAAAGCACAACGCGGAGGGAGGCGGCGATTCCGGTGGTGGAGGCGCGCCGCCGGAGTGGGTGATTGTGCCTGCCGATGCGCCGGTTAAGCCGGGTGAAGGGGCGATTTCGTTTGCCGACCTGAAGGCGCGCGTCGACCCGCACAAGGAGTGGGCGCAGATGTACCACGAGGTTTGGCGCATTGAGCGGTCGTATTTTTACGATCCTCATTATCACGGAACCAATACCGTGGCGGATGAGAAGCGCTTTGAGCCGTATGTTGCCTCGATCGCGTCGCGGGCGGATTTGAATTACGTCTTTCAGGAGATGCTGAGCGCGTTTTCAGTGGGGCATCTTCGCGGAACCGGCGGCGACATTCCCAAAGCTATGCATGTGCCGGGAGGGTTGCTGGGAGCAGATTATGCGCTGCACAACAATCGCTATTGCCTGGCCAAGATTTATAGCGGCGGGCAATTTAATCCGGAAGAGAAGGCTCCGCTGGCGCAGCCGGGGCTGAACCTATCAGTGGGCGATTGCATTGTGGCTATCAACGGGCAGGAGCTGACTGCGGCGACGGATATTCAGCAGCCGCTGGAAGGCACGGCCGGGCATGTGATCAGCTTGCATGTTGAAAACGCCGAGGGGAAAAACGGGCGTGAAATTTCGGTGACTCCGATTGCGAGCGAGGCGGCGCTGCGCAATATCGATTGGATTGAGGGCAACCAGCGCAAGGTGGATCAGCTATCCGGCGGGAAGCTGGCTTATGTTTATCTGCCGGATACGGGCAAGGGCGGGTTTACGAATTTCAATCGCTACTACTTTGCGCAGACCGACAAGCAGGGCGCGGTGATTGACGAGCGCTTTAACGCGGGCGGGCAGGTGGCCGATTACTTTGTCGAGGTGATGGGGCGCAAGCTCGAAGCTTATTGGTCGCCGCGTTACGGCAACATTGAGCACACGCCGAACGGGGCTATCTACGGGCCGAAGGTGATGATCGCGAATGAATTTTCAGGGTCGGGCGGCGATGCGCTGCCGTGGCTCTTCAAGCAGGCCAAGCTGGGGACGCTGGTGGGGAAACGGACATGGGGCGGGCTGGTGGGCATTGGGTCGATTCCGGTGTTGATGGACGGCGGGCATGTGACTTCGCCGAGCGTGGCGTTCTTCTCGCCGAAGGGCGTGTGGGACGTGGAGAATCACGGCGTCGATCCGGATGTGGTGGTGGAGCAGGACCCGAAGGCGGTGAGCGAAGGGCACGATCCGCAACTGGAAAAGGCTGTGGCGCTGGCGATGGAGGGGATGAAGGAGCATCCGGCTGTGCCGGTGGAGAGGCCGGCTTATCCGGATTATCATCATTGAGGATGGTGCTATATCTGGGTATTTCTCATCTGATATCACACCACTCTTCGACGCGATCGAGACACCGATCAAGATCGTCACGAATCTGGTAAACCCAGAACCGCATCACATCCCAACCGAGCTCCATGAGTCGGAGGTTACGTATCTGGTCGCGGCGGCAGAGCTCACCATCCCAGTTGCGGTGGTACCGCTCTCCGTCGATCTCTATGTTTAATCGCCTCTTGCCGCTGACCAGAGCAAAATCGAGGTGATATTTATCAACCGAGTATTGAGGCATTGGCCATATGCCGTGCTTTTTAAGCCGCTCGTAAAGAGGCGCATAGAAGTATCGTTCCCAATGGGAAACTTGATCGGGGTTGCTCACAGATGGGTATGATTCCCCATAATCCATAGAATGTTCAGAAGCCTCGGGCTCTCGTTCCTTCTTCAGTTTCTCCGTGTACGCTACGAATTTTCTCAAATGCTCGCTAGCACATCCACTTATCGCACTCTTGTCCCCGACTACTATGAGGGCGGCTCTTGCACGCGTGACGGATACATTAAAAAGCTTCTCTTTGTGTTCATTGGAATCAATAAACCACAAGGCACCGCGTGGCGTATTACGACTCACAACTGGAGAAAACAGAATAACGTCACGCTCGTCACCCTGAAAACTATGCACAACATCCACTAGGAAATCTGCATTTGTGAGAGCCATTGCCATCCATTGCCTCTGGCTAACGATGTCCCGAATGCGATTTGCTTGAGCCCTAAATGGACTCACAACACCAATAGACCCGCGATATCCTGCTTTTATAAGCTTTTCTAGCTCTGCTACCACCGCTTGTGCCTCGGATTCATTAACTGCTCCTCCGTTGCTAGGCTTCACAACGTTCCCTTGGACATCAATCCAACGAACAGCTGGCATGTCGGGATAAGGTATTTGCAGTTTCTCGTAAGCCGTTGCTGGCCGTAGTCGTCCGTCGTAAAAAGTTTCATTTGAATATCGGATGATGTCTGAATGTGACCTGAAATGATCTCGAATCATCACAACATCTTCAGGTCTACATAGACTGGCTGCAAGATCAAAGAGCGATTTTGTAGAATATGACCATCCCGGGCGAGTTTGTATCAGATCATGCTTTTCTAAAATTTGCTGATCCTGCTGTTTGCTAAGTGCACTGATATGCGGCAATTGCATAGAGTCGCCAATAATTACGGCCCGTTTGGCTCGATAAAGTAGAGGCAGGGCCGACGCAATATCGCATTGGCTGGCCTCATCAATGACCAAGAGGTCAAAAAATCCTGACTCGAATGGAAGCTTCCCGCGTGCCGCCAGCGCAGTGATAGCCCAGCACGGCAGGATAGATGTAATTTTAGGAAATAGTTCGTAAAATCGACGGAACACCCCACCACCGAGTTGATTTCCTGCCGCATTCGCCCCTGCGATCATCTGGAGCAAAGCTGTGTAATCTCCAATTAGCCTTCTTTGAGGTGGGGTCATACGTGTTGGTTGTAGACGTAGCCAAGCATGCCAAAGCCTTTCTGAATACTCCGAAAAGTCCTGTACTATCTCTCCCCTACGTCGAGTCAATTCCTCAATCGGTGTCGCGTTATTTAATTCCTCGAGTATCTGAAGGTAATGTCTTGATTTATTTATCTGTGCAAGCCTGGTTGTCAAATTTGAATTGTATTCAATCCACGCGTCTATATTGGACGAGCTTACAGGTTCATGCGGCATTGGTAGCGCCAAATTGCGAGCATGTTTTTCAAATATTTCCGCTTGCTTATCCAATCGGGCGAGACGCCCGTCGGATACGAATGGCCATATCAGTCGAATAAGGAGGCTTTGATTGTTTTTATCCGAGGCTCTGATCGCAGACTGTAATGAATGAGCAGTTTGCTCTAAAACCTTATAGTCAAGTTCGCGGAGGTTTGAAAATGCCTCATGGCCCATTTGTTTCCGAAGCTCTTCAGCCTCCCGTTCCATACGATCTACCTGATTTCGGAGGTCAATAAGGGCCTTGAAATCTCCATCCAAAGACTGTGAACTTGCTTCAGCTTCTGCATGTAGAGCCTTTGCCTCTTCAAAGTCTCTAGTGTCCTCATCGGTCGCTGTAATTCCAAGGAGGGTTACGAGGTACTGCGCTAATGCTTCCTGGTATTTATTGATTCCAAGGCGCAATAGAACAGGTCGTGGTCCGAGCGAGTTAACCCGAGTCTCAACCACATCAACCGCTTTGTTGTTCTTACTCGCGAAAAGCACAGTCTTTCCCTGATAGGCGGCGTTCATGAGAATAGATGCCACTACCTGGGACTTGCCTGTACCGGGCGGTCCCGTGACAACTGTAAGGGGGTTCGAAAGAGACTGCTGAACTGCTTGTCGTTGTTCCGAATTCAGCGGAAGCACTTCAATCAATGGTTGCTGTATTGCAGGAGGTGATTCAATAGAACCAGATTCTAGCCATAATCCAATTGCTGAACGGCTATAATTCTCTTCTTCGATTGTCTGTAAAGACCCAAGTTCAGTTTCTAGCCCTTTTGTGTATGGTGATCGCTCTGCAGAGACTAATACACATCGATTAAAAATCCCCTGCTTATTAATATCTGAAATCGGAATTCCCACACTGAGAGAATGTGGATCGATTTCTTCTTGCCAATCCCACTCAGTGCGAATTTCTCTCAACCGCTCAAGGAGTTCATCGAGATCTGGTCTATCGCTAGGATTGTTTCCGAATCCCAATTCATCTGCGAGTTGGATTGCTTCTTCCATCAATCCTGCGGCATTGGTGTTGTTTATGGAGCGGATTGCAGCGAAGTTAAACTGGGGAAGATCGTCCGAAAGCTTTGGGGTTTCAAATCTCGAAATTTGTTCCTGGAAAGGGAACAGCAGAATTGGTTCAATTTTGTATCCCTCCCATCCGTTACGACCTTGAAGAAATTTCAGTCTAGTTGGATATCCGAGATAAAATACTTTTCGATTTCTATCATTGCGAGCTTTAGTCAACAGGTTGCGGGCGGCCAATGATTCAAACGGATCTATTGTCTCCGATGATGGGGATTCTTTGAGTTCGACATAGCTTAAGTCCCCAAAATTGGACGACGCAAATTCACTTACGCCTCCTAAGTCATCGTGACTCAGGCAATCAAGATAGTATCGAGATAACTGAGCTAAAGGTGTATTCGTCGCTGTGCGTTGTTGGGTAGAGGCGGCGCGACGATGTTCTTCTGCCTGTGGATACCAACAATAAGCACTGTCTTGCCGAACCTTACCTCTCAATGGCCCGCGAAGCGCTGCGTTTACACGGCTCTTATCCACGCCTAGACTATGGGCTATGACGCGTGCCTTTTGACCAGGGTTAGCAATAACGGCCTCAAGCACATTCTTATCGAAGTCTGTTATGAGTGGAGGCATTGTGGCTCACATAGTATCAAACTCGAGTGTCATCGTCTTGTACGTATGCTTCAAAACCCCATGATGTTGTATCCGCAGTCTACGTAGAGGACTTCGCCGGTTACGGCGCTGGCCAGGTCGCTGGCTAGGAAGAGGGCTGCGCCGCCTACTTCTAACTGGTCCACGTTGCGGTGGAGGGGGGCGCGGTCGGAGTGGGACTTCAGCATGTCGCCGAGGGCGCCTACGCCGCGGGCGGCGAGGGTTTTGATGGGGCCTGCGGAGATGGCGTTTACGCGGATGTTTTTGGGGCCGAGGTTCCAGGCTAGATAGCGGACCGTGGCTTCTAACGAGGCCTTGGCTACGCCCATGACGTTGTAGTTGGGGACGACTTTTTCAGCGCCGAAGTAGGTGAGGGTGATGATGCTGCCGCTCTCGGTCATGAGAGGGGCGGCGGCGCGGCTGACGGCGATGAGGGAGTAGACGCTGACGTCGTGGGCGATGCGGAAGCCCTCGCGGCTGGTGTTGATGAACTCGCCGCGGAGCTCGTCGGCGGGGGCGTAGGCTACGGCGTGGACCAGGATTTCGATTTTGGTGTATTTCTGCTGGATGGCGGCGAAGAGGAAGTCGATTTCGGCGTCATTGGAGACGTCGCACTGGAAGCCTGATGCGCCGGGGAGCTCGGCGATGAGCTGCTCGGCGTCGGCTTTGAGGCGCTCGTTCTGGTAGCAGATGGCGAGGGTCGCGCCGGCGGCGTGGAGTTTTTGGGCGATGCCCCAGGCGATGGAACGCTTGTTTGCCAGCCCGAAGACTACGGCCGTCTTACCTGCCAGATCAATCATGCTTGGTTTGCTTCCTCCGAGGGTGTGTTCAGGCTTGCTGAGGGGAATTTAGAACCGATTTATAGGATATCAGCGAATGATCAGCCGCCGAGGTCGACCAGCTCGACTTTGCCTACGGGGCGGCCTAAAAAGCGGGAGCCGAGACGCTCGAATTTTTCAACGGAGTCGGTGGCGAAGCAGCGGATTTGGGCTTCCCCGGTAGAGCTTGCCTCAGGGCTGAAGCCCGGAGTGACTCAGACTGGTTTATGTACGGGCTGAAGCCCGCACCCTTCATAGGCAAAGCCTGGCCATTGAAAAGCCGCACGGCGGCATCGGCGGCGGCTTCGGCGGAGTCGATTACGCGCATGCCGGCGGGGACGGTTTTTTCGAGCAGCGGGCGGAGGAGCGGGTAGTGGGTGCAGCCCAGGAGCAGCGTGTCAGGGTTGAGGCCGGCGATGGCGGCGTCGGTGTTTAGTTCGGCCAGGTAGATTTGGACGACTTCAGCAGTAACAGGATGGTCGGTCCAGCCTTCTTCGACCAGGGGAACGAGGAGCGGGCAGGCTTTCTCAAGGGCGCGCAGGCCCTGGGCGTTGCAGGCGGCGGTGTAGGCGTGGTTGCGGACGGTGGCGTCGGTGGCGATGACCAGTACGTCGCCGGTTTTGGATGCGGCGCGGGCGGCGGATGCGCCGGGCTCGATGACGCCGAGGACGGGGACTGGAACTGACTGTTGAATGGCGTCAAGGGCGAGGGCGCTGGCGGTGTTGCAGGCAATGACGAGGAATTCCGCGCCCTGCTCGTGGACCAGGAACTGGGCGCTCTGGGTGGCGTAGCGGGCGATGGTGCGGCGGGATTTGGAACCGTAGGGGAGACGGGCGGTATCGCCGAGAAAGACGAAACGGGCGTGGGGAAAGCGATCGATGAGCGCTCGGAGGACGGTGAGACCGCCGAAGCCGGAATCGAAGACGCCGATGATGGGGGTCATTGATGGGCTCCCGCGGTGGGGACGGCATCGGTGTAGAGATAAGTGCGGGTAAGGTCTGCATGGCCGGCGAGGGTGGATCGTGGTTCGCCGTCGACGAGGAAGCGGACCTGGGTGATGCGGGGCAGGTTGGCGTGGAGGGTGCCGCAGATGGAGAGCACGGTGAGATTCTCGGTCTCAAGGCCGGAGGGGTGGGTGGAGACGAAAGCGCCGGTGAGGTTGACTACGGCTAGTTCGGGGCTTGCTTGTGGGGAGTTTTTCGACTGGCGGAGGTTTGTGGTGGCACTGGAGCCGTCAGCGTTCTGGGTGGGCAGGAGGTAGACCTGGGCGATGGAAGTTGCGCCACCGGGGACGGGGTGGGCGGCATCGGGAGCGGCGTAGAGATCGAGCAGGCGGCCGAGAACGGCGCGGGCGCGGGCGTTGGGGTCCTGGGGCAGGGGTAGAGATTGGACCTGGGTGAGCAGGGAGCTGTCGGCATCGTTGGCGACGAGGAGGGTTGCCGGCTCAGGCTGCGCTACTTCAGGGGCTTGCGTGGGCGCCGTGTCTCGGGCTGAGAGCAGACGCTGGTGGGCGCGCTCACGCAATTGCCACAGGGCCACGCCCATAACCACCGAGGCAACGAGCAGAACGATGAAGGCGACGGCCTGGTAGCGGGGGATCATTGGCGAGCCTCCATGCGCCACTGGAGCAGCGCGGCGGCGAGCGCCTCAGCGATTTTGGCCTGGTAATCGGGATCGTCGAGGGCGCTTTGATTTTGCTGGCCTGAGTTGTTGGACTGAGCCGATTCGGGTGCGACTTCAACGACTACGGCGGGGCAGGTCATGCTGTCGATGGCGGGCAGCGCGGTGCGGGCGAGGCTGACGGTTAAGCCGGCGTGGAGCAGGGCGGAGTTGAGCGTGCCGGCAAGGGCCAGGCTGCGGTTGACCCAGGCGGCCTGGGCGGTTTTCCAGGCGGCGATGCGGGCGGGTTGTGCGGGGGCAAGCGAGGAGACAAAGAGATGAGCGCCAAAGCCGCTCTGGGTGGCGTGCAGGCTGATGCAGGCCTGGGCATTGGCGTGGTTGGCCAGCTCAGCGCGACGGTTGAGGTCGATGGTGGCGTCGGATTCGCGGGTGGTGACGACCTGGATGCCGCGCGCGGCGAGCAGTGAACGAAGGCGCACGCTGAGGGCCAGGGTGAGGGCCTTTTCATCCTGGCCGTTGAGACGGCCACCGGGGTCGTCGCCGCCGTGGGCGGCATCGAGGACTACGACAAAGCGGGCATAGGGGGCAGGCGGGGCTGATTGCGAGGAGAGTACAGTGTGGCTCATAAGAGCCAGCACCATGGCGAAAAAATAGAACCTCCGCCGTGTTGATCCCATAATTGTTAGGCTACACCACGAGCGCAGGTCAAGCATTCATCACAGAGGCGATGGTGGAAGTCAGCTTCTCATCCTGTGATCCAGTTCCTCTTCCTTGCGATTCAGTAGCTCCAGCTTAACTCGTGAGAGAAGCTTCGGATCTGACCCGACATCCATTCCCAGACTCTTCAACCCAAGCAGGATGCGATAGGCTTCGGGCGGTTCGATGCTTCCCCGGAAGATCGATTTCTTTTCTCCGTTCACGAGGAACCGAATTCCGTAAACGTTCCCACTCCTGCCGGAGCCGTAGAACTTAAGACGAAATCCCGATACGTCCAAGACGTTATAGATACGGGTTACCCAGTGTCCAGTGAAGCTATACCAGGGGATTCTTGTTGTCGTCACCTGATTGCGATCACAGACCAGAATCGCGCCGGCCGGACAAAGCAGTCGGATTCCCATCAGCAAAAGCAGAACATAGACAACAGTACCTATCTCGACTGTGCCGAAATCGAGAACGGTGTAGTGATGTGCCAGATACCACCAATTGTTATGCCCATTGGAATTTGGGGACAACCACGCTTTGTAAATCCCCCAAACTGTGAGGCCGATCATCATGGCGCTAAGTAAGATGCAGTTCCGTTTAGGGCCGAATGGCAGGTTACACCGTGCTTCCACTGAGTCGGTGGTGACCTTGATGTCGTATCTCTGCCGTCCGTAATATCGTTTGCGCATAAGAGAGTGCAGCATTTCGCCAGAGCGCGCATCCTGCGACGCTATTCCAGCGCATAGATGGTCAGGCCGCTGAGCAGCTTGGGGTAGAAGTCGGTGGACTTTTGCGGCATTACGTCGCCGGCAAAGGCCACTTCCCGCAGTTGCTCCATGGTGACGGGGTTGGTGAGGAAGACGACGTCGGCTTCACCGCGGCGGACCTGTTCCACCGCCTCACTGGCATCGCGCAGGTAACGGATATTGGTTTGTTCACGGACTTTTTCGGCGTCGAGGCCGAGGAGGCGGTCGAGCACGATGGAGTGCAGTTGGGTCAGGTCGAGCTGCCGTTGGCGTTCGGGCAGGCTGGCCAGGGCGGCGGCGACCGCATCCGGTCTGGAGCGCAGCAGCAGAGCGCCGGTACGAGTGACGGCGACAAAGTCGGTGCCTTTTTGCTTGGTGAGGGTTGCGATGTAGTCGGATGCATCGGCAGTCGGCTGGGGTTCGACGGTGAAAAACTCGGCGGCGGCGCGGGCAAAAGCGGCGGGGTCGAAGCTGGGCAGGCTGTGGACGACGCGATGGGTGGGCAGAATCACCAGGCCGTCGCAGTCCATGTTGACGAAGGTCATCATGACGGCGGCTTCAGGATAAGCCGGCTGGGGCAATTGGGTGGTGCTGGACTCGGCCTTGGCGGGCGAGGCAGGCGCGTGGTCTTTGGAGTATTTGAGAGCGGTCTCGTAGCGGTGATGGCCGTCGGCGATGATCAGCTTTCTGTCGGCCATGGAGGTGATGAGCAGGCGAATGGCCGCCGGGTCGCTGACGCGCCACAGACGGTGGAGCACGCCATACTCGTCGGTGACCTCGGCTTCGGCGGGGCCCGCGTTGCTGTAGAGAATGCTCTCCACGCTTCCGGCGGGGTCAGAGTAAAGCATGAAGATCTGGCCGAAGTGGGCGCGGGTTGCCTTGAGCAGGTTGAGCCGGTCGCTCTTGGGCTTGCTGAGGGTTTGCTCGTGACGGAATACGACCTGCTCGGAGTAGTCGTGGAGCTTGCCGAGGGCGATGAAGCCGCGGCGCTCTTTCATCACGTCTGTTCCGGGCACCTTGAAACGCTGCGAGTAGGCGAAGATGCAGGGATCTTTTTCCTGGACGAGAACTTCCTGCTCCCGCCAGGAGCGAAAATCTCGCGCCGCGCGGGTATAGACATTTTCACCGCCTTCGGCGTCAAAGAGCTCCGGCAGGCCGAGGATGATGCGCACCAGGTTATAGGGGCTGCGCTGGTAGTAGGCCTGCTGCATGGAGGGGGAGATTTTGTCGTAGGGCTGGGTGACAACGTCGTCCAGCCGGACGATGGAGGGATTGTAGCGCCAGGCGCGAAATGGATAAATGCGGGCCATACGGAAGGTCTTGCTCCACGTGGGAAGTGACGGAAATTAAGCGCCTGAGGGCCGTTCTGCTGATCCGTGGACCGTGGTGCGCTCAGGCTCGATTGTATCGCAGTATTCGTCGAGGACATTCACAGGCGATATGCCGCGTGGATAAATCGTGGCGGCGGGCACAAGTGCGGGCGTGGACGCCCACACTACAGCCGGCCGGGAGGCCGGCGCTACACGTTTTCACGGGAACCGACCCTGCGGCGGGAAGTGGCGTAAAGTTAAGGTTAGGGTGAATCCTCACGCAGGATTTGCTACCCAGTCTGCCCATGCACGTTACGGTTCCTATGCGTCTTTGTCATCATGCGATTCTCGCGGCTTTTTTTCCGCTGCGGCGCTCACGCCGGCTGCGCAACAGGCTCCGACTCAAACTGCTCCGGCTCCTGCCGCGGGGCAGGCTCCTTCACTGACGGTAGATCGCGACCCCGTGCGTTCTCCGGATGGGGAGCCGGCAGCGAATCCGGCTGGGATTGTCCGCAAGCAGGGCGAAGGGTACGTTTTGCGCACCGATGTGGATGAGGTGGTGTTGAACTGCACTGTGCTTGAAGGCAACAAGCTTGTGCCGGGTCTGACGAAAGACAACTTCGCTGTCTACGAGGATGGGGTCAAACAGGCGCTGATCAGCTTCCAGCACACCGACCTTCCGGTTTCGATCGCGCTGGTGGTGGATAATTCAGGATCAATGGCGCGGAAGCGGCCTTCAGTGAACAAGAGCGCGTTGGACCTGATCGAGGCTTCAAATCCGCAGGACGAGGCTTTCGTGGTGAATTTTTCCGACGAGGCTTTTATCGACCAGGATTTTACTTCGGATGTTGGCAAGCTGCGCGACGGGCTGGCGCATCTTGAAGCGAGAGGCGGCACGGCACTCCGCGATGCATTGGTAGCCTCTGCAGACAAGCTGGCAGCGGATGCCAAGAATCCCAAGCAGGTGCTCATTGTGATTACCGACGGCGATGACAATGCCTCGACATTGAGCATGGAGCAGACTATCCATCGTGTGCAACTGCACTCCGGTCCGGTAATTTACTCCATCGGGCTGCTGTTTGGAGACGATGTACCGCGCAGAGAGGCTCGCGATGCGCGGAAGGCGCTGGAGATGCTTTCAAACGAGACCGGCGGCATGGCCTTTTTCCCAAAAAACATTGAGCAGGTTGACGAGATTGCCGCCGAGGTGGCGCGCGATATTCGCAACCAATACACGCTGGGCTACCACTCTACCAAGCCGATGGCGGAACCGGGATTTCGCCACGTGGAGGTGAAGGCTGAAGCCAGGGGCAAGGGCAAGCTTACCGTGCGCACGCGCACCGGTTATTTTCCGAGTACACGTAGGGTTAGAAAACCGGCTGGGACGGCATTGAATTAGCGGTGGGCACAAATTGCTGAAGACGCGGCAACGCAATCGACTGACAATTTAACAACGGAATGGAGAAAGAATGATGCAGGGATTATGGAATGGACGAAAGACGCCGGCGGCTTTTGCGATCAATGCCACGGCGCTTCTATTTTGTCTGGCGCTGCTTGCGGCTCCGGCGTTTGGGCAGAGCTTTACGGGACGTTGGGCGGCGACAGGGCAGCCGCTGCATAACGGCGAGTTGCATAAATCGATTCTTTCGCTCACGCAGAACGGCAGCGAGATCAAGGGTAAGCTGACGGCGCTGGGATATGGCGTGGACGTGACGGGCACAGCCACGGGAAACCACTTTGCGCTCTATGCATGGGAACACAAGAAGCCGATCATTGAAGGCGACCTGGTGAATGGCGAACTGCATTATAAGCAGTGGGGCGGGACTTTTGTGGCCCACGTGGCTACGCCCGCTGACGAGTTTCCCAAGCTGCCTTATCTTGAGCCGCCGGCGCTGCACCAGGTGCCTTATAACGGGCTGGCGAAGACTCCTCCGATGGGATGGAACAGCTGGAATCTCTTTGCGGAGAAGATCGACGACCAGACGGTGCGCACCATGGCCGACGCGATGGTTTCAAGCGGGATGCGCGACGCCGGCTATGTGTATGTGAACATCGACGATACATGGGAAGGCGTGCGCGATGCCCAGGGCAATCTCGGATCGAATTCGAAGTTTCCCGATATGAAGGCGCTGGCCGATTATGTGCATTCAAGGGGCTGAAGATTGGAATTTATTCTTCGCCGGGGCCGCGGACCTGCGGCGGGTATCCAGCCACTTATGGGCACGAGCAGCAGGATGCGAAGACCTTTGCCGCCTGGGGCTTCGATTATCTGAAGTTCGACTGGTGCAGCGCGGGGAATATTTACAAGGATTCTCAATTGCAGCCGGTTTACCAGAAGATGGGCGACGCGCTCGAGGCGACGGGACGGCCGATTGTTTATAGCCTGTGCGAGTACGGGTTGGGCGATGTGCAGAAGTGGGGCGCGCAGGTGGGCGCGAATCTTTGGCGCACGACAGGAGACATCAACGATCACTGGGATAGCATGATCGCCAACATTGAAAAGCAGGTGCCGACGGCGCCGTATGCGGGGCCGGGGCACTGGAACGATCCGGACATGCTGGAGATTGGCAACGGGCATATGACGGCCGATGAATATCGCACGCATATGAGCTTGTGGGCGCTGGCGGCCGCGCCGTTGCTGGCGGGGAACGATGTGCGCGTGATGACGGATGAAACCAAATCGATTCTGTTGAACAAGGAAGTGATTGCCATCGATCAGGATCCGCTGGGGAAACAGGCTTCGCCGGTGAAGAGCGGAGACTTTGAGATTTGGGTGAAGCCGCTGGCCGATGGTGGCGTGGCTGTGGGCGTGGTGAATATGGGCGCGACCGCGGGGCAGGCTAAGGTGAAGGCCGGCGATCTGCAACTGAGCGGTGCGGTGAAGAAGGTGCGCGATCTTTGGGCGCACAAGGACGTGCAGTTTAGCGGCGGCGTTTATGAGGCCACGGTGCCTTCGCATGGGGTGCTGCTGTTGAGGGTTAGTACGAAATAGGGAAATAATGCGCAGCGCCGACAATAGTCGGCGCTGCGCATCTGCACTAAATTTGTCATCCTGAGCGGAGCGCAGCGGAGTCGAAGGACCTGCGGTTGTTTTTTTCAGTAACTTCATTGCCGCAACAATCAGTGGAGATGCGATTAGTTTTGCCATGGAAGAGCGCGTGTATTTCACATATATCGTAGCCAGCCGGAGTCACACGCTTTACATCGGGATGACGGGCGATCTGCTGAAGAGGGTTTTTCAGCACAAGCGGAAGATATATGAAGGATTCTCTGCAACTTATAACTGCAATCGACTGTTCTGGTTTGAGCGTCACATGGACCCGACGAAAGCAATCCAGAGAGAAAAACAGTTGAAGGGTTGGATCCGTGCAAAGAAGATCACCCTAATTGAGAAGACCAATCCGACATGGAGCGATTTGAGTAAAGAGTGGTATACGCCAGAGCAGTTGGCTGGGAAGCTGAGTTGAACCGCAGGTCCTTCGACTACGCTGCGCTCCGCTCAGGATGACAGTTTAAATGGGAATAGCGGAATGCTGCTGGTAATGCGCAGCATTCCGCTATTCACTCTCCATCAGCATTCAGCCATTCTCGACCCAATAGCATTCCACTATTCTTTTCCCATTTTGCTGCGATAAGCTTGAATACAGGAGCTTAATCGCGAAAGATGAAACCTTCCCCCTACAAATACTCGACACTTGCCGTTCACGCCGGGCAGCAGCCGGACCCTCTGACGGGCGCTGTGAATGTGCCTGTATACCTTTCATCGACATTTCAATTGACCGGCATCGGCACGGACCGGGGCTGGGACTACTCGCGCGCCGGAAACCCAACGCGGGACCGGCTGGAAGAGGCTCTGGCGGCGCTTGAAGGCGGGCACAGCGGCCATGCGTTTACCAGCGGAATGGCGGCCATCTCCGCGCTGGTGGCGATGCTCAGGGCGGGCGACCACATGATCTGCAGCAAAGATGTTTACGCGGGGACAGTGCGGCTCTTTAACGAGATCGTTTCCGGTTACGGCATTGATATCGAATATGTGGATTCGAGCGACCTGAAGGCTGTGGAAGCGGCGATACGGCCAACGACCAAGCTGATTCACATTGAGACGCCCAGCAATCCGCTGATGGTTTTGACCGATATTGCGGCGGTGAGCAAGATTGCTCACGCGCACGGCATCGAAGTGAGCGTGGACAATACGTTTCTGTCGCCGATGCTGCAAAGTCCGCTGGCGCTGGGCGCGGACATTGTGATGCACTCGACTACCAAATATCTGAACGGACATTCGGATGGATTGGGTGGGGCGCTGATCGGCTCGACGCCGGAGCACAAGGAGCGTTTTTCGTTTGTGCAGAAAGCGGCGGGTGGGGTGATGTCGCCGTTTGAGTGCTTCCTGGTGCTGCGCGGGATTCGCACGCTGCCGCTGCGGATCAGGCAGCATGAGGAAAATGGCATGGCTGTGGCGGAGTACCTCTCCACGCACCCAAAGGTGAAGAAGCTGGCCTATCCGGGACTGAAGACGCATCCGCAATATGCGCTGGCGGTGAAACAGCAAAAGGGCTTCGGCTCGATGATGAGCTTTGAAGTGGATTCGCGGGAGGCTGCGGGACGGTTTCTGGCGGCGATCAAGCTGTTTTTGAGCGCGGAGTCGCTGGGCGGGGTGGAGTCTCTGGCTTCGCACTCGGCTACTACGACGCACGGGTCGGTGAGCGATGAAGTGCGTGCGACGATGGGGATTACCCAGGGGCGGATACGGCTCTCGATCGGCATCGAGGACAAGGAAGATTTGATTGCCGATCTGGAGCAGGCGCTGAAGGCCGTATAATCAAGCGCCATGCGGGACTATGCCTATCTGCTGGCCATCGATACATGCGGGGCTACCGGCTCGGTGGCGCTAGGGCAACAGCTTTTTGGGGAGCTCCAACTGTTGGGTGAAAAAACCATGGGCTCGCAGCGCAGCGCTGCTGAGTTGATTTCGTCAGTCAGTGAGCTGCTCAGCATGGCGGAAGTGCAATTGCCGCTGCTTAGCGCGATTGTCGTGGTGAACGGGCCGGGCAGCTTTACCGGGGTGCGCGTGGGGCTGGCTGCGGTGAAGGGGCTGGCCGAATCGTGGCGGATTCCCGTGGTTGCGGTTTCGCGGCTGCAGGTGCTGGCGCATAAATCGGGCATTCCTTCGACGGCTCTCGATGCTCACCGCAGCGAGATTTTTTTGCGCGTGGGCGAACCTGAAGCGCAGGCAAGAGAGTTGCTGGCCGGCGCTCAGGAACTTGCTGCTGTTAATCCTGCGCCAAAGAAAATTGCCGTTTGCGATGAGGCTGCTGCCGGATTGCTGGCGGCGAGCTGGCCGGCTGCGGAACTGGTGCGGGTTGCGGAACCGACGGCTGCGGATGCGCTGCTATATGGTGTGGCGCGCGTGGATGCGGGAGTATTTGTTGACCTTGCGCTGCTGGATGGGCACTATCTGCGGCGTTCGGATGCGGAGATTTTTGGCGGGGAATCAAGGCAAGGCTGAGGGGAGGCATGCATGAGTTCAGCAGCTGCTGAAGTGCGAATTCGGCGTATGGTTCCGGCAGACCTGGAGCAGGTGATGGAGGTTGGGCGGAGGCTGAAAGATGCGCCTGCGTGGCCGCTCGCCGCTTATCTTGCCGCCATCAATCCGAACTCTGCGCAGCGAAGAATTCCGCTGGTGGCGATTGATGCGGAGAGCAAAGTGGCCGGGTACCTGGTGGCTGCGCTGCTGCCTCCGCAGGCTGAACTTGAAACCATTGCGGTTGTGGCCGAGGGGCAGCGCCGCGGCGTGGGCGGGCGGCTGTTTGCCGAACTGCTGGCACTGCTGAAAACGGAGCAGGTAACGGAGGTCATTCTGGAGGTGCGGGCCTCAAACCAGGCGGCGCTGGGGCTCTACCAGGCGCTGGGATTTTTAGAGAGCGGGCGACGGACGAGCTACTACGCTGATCCTCAAGAAGATGCGGTTCTGATGGGGTTGCGGCTGGGGTGACTCAGCAGGTGGAAATGGCCTGCGGAGGGCCGAAATGCGCGGTAAAAACTGACTGATTTTCGTACAGCGATCCACAAATTTCTAATGACTTTCACTCATTATTTGCCAGTTACCCTCTTGCAGATTGCGCTCTTGCGGGGGAATATGTAATGGTTCTGTAACAAGGGGGTGCTTGATGGACGAAATACAAGATCCAACGCTGGGCGAAGAAATAAATCGCCTGCACGCGGAACATCATCGCTACGCTCAGCGGCTGGAAGAATTGCTTGAAAAACCCTACCTATCAGAAGAAGAACAGCTCGAGGAAGTGCGGCTGAAGAAGTTAAAACTGCACGCCAAAGACCTGATTTTCGCGTTGGAACGCAGGTCTCCGGCGGTAGCTTAGGGCGGTAGAGCAGTTTAGAAAAAGCAGGCGATATAGTTATGCGCCAGCCTTGAAGCCTGGGTGCGGATGGCATGCGCCAAAGCACGAGTAGGGCGAGAGCGAAGCCATAGTCGGAATACCGACCGGAATAACCGTATAATCGTTGGGACAATGGTTCGTGACGGTTACATTTACGGTTTTAGCTTTCTGGCGGTGGCGGGGTTGCTGACGTGGGCGACTGGCAGTTGGGCGTGGAGCATTGCGCCGGTTCTGCTGGCGGCGTTTTTCTTATGGTTTTTCCGCGATCCCGGGCGGACGGTTCCTGCCGGCGCCGGGTTGATTGTGTCGCCCGGAGACGGGCTGGTCACAGAGACGGTGACTATCTCAACAACAGAAGGCCCCCGGCAACGCATCAGCATCTTCCTCAGCGTTTTTGACGTGCACGTGAATCGCTCGCCGATCGGCGGCGTTTTGAGCGGTGTGCGCTATTTGAAGGGACAATATCTGAACGCCATGAATCCGGCATCGGCTGACAGGAACGAGCAGAACATTGTGACCGTGCGCGGCGACGATGGCGTCGAGGTGACTTTCAAACAGATTGCCGGCCTGCTGGCGCGGCGCATTGTTTTTGTGCCGAAGCTGGGCGACAAGGTGGAGCGCGGGCAGCGCGTAGGGCTGATCAAATTTGGTTCCAGGGTAGATGTGCTGCTGCTGGCCGAAGCTGAACTGCGCGTGAAGGTGGGCCAGCGGGTAAAGGGCGGCTCGAGCGTGCTGGCGGCGATGCCCAACGGAGATGCCTCATGAACGGCCGTGATCCAGCACTGATAAAGGCAAAAGCTAAGGCCCGTTTGCGGCGGGGAATGTTCCTGCTGCCTTCGTTGTTTACCGTGGGCAACATTGCCGCCGGATATTTTTCGATTACCGAGACCATCAAGGCCATCAGTCTCAACGGTGATGCGCACACGCATCTTGACTGGGCGGCCATCGCCATCCTGTTCGCCATTCCCTTCGACTTGTTCGACGGGCGCATTGCCCGCATGACCAACACCACCACCGAGTTTGGCAAGGAGCTTGATTCGCTGGCCGACGCCATCACATTTGGCGTGGCGCCCAGCCTGTTGGCGCTGATTTGGGGATTCCATTTTCTGCCCGATTCAAATTCAATCAACCCGCAGTTGATGCAGCATCTGCGCCAGGCTGGAGCATTTATCTGTTTCCTGTTTTTGATCAGCGGGGTTTCGCGGCTGGCGCGTTTCAACATCAGCCAGGACGCGCAGCCGCGCAATCCGGGCCGGCCGGGACGCAAATATTTTGTGGGTATGCCGATTCCGGCGGCGGCGGGACTGCTGGCTGCCACTGTGCACTTCTTTTACGGCTATCCGGTTGAGGAGTGGTGGGTGGCGATTCCCTGGCTCATCCTGGTGGGGTTGGGCGGCTTCCTGATGGTTAGCACCTGGCGGTTCTGGTCTGCCAAGGAGATCAACCTCTCCCGCAGCCATCCTTTCCAGATACTATTTGTGCTGCCGATCGCGCTTTATATCATTATCCGGTTTTCCAAGTTGTGCTCTTCGCCTGGGCTCTGGTTTACATGTTCAGCGGCATCTGGGCTCGGGCGGCGTACTCGTGGTCACGCCGTCGGCGCAGAAGGCCCGGCGGCGCTGACGCGACGGGAACAACGGCGGTGGAGCCGGATTCATTGAATCCACTGTAGATTTCCAATCAAACAAAAGAAGGATGCCTGTGTATAAGATCGCCATTGCCGGAGCCTCGACGCTGCTGGGCCGGGAACTGAAGGATGCGCTGTCAGATTCGTCGCTTGCAGCGTCGACGATTTTTCTGTTGGACGAGGAAGAAGCGCAGGGCCAACTGGACCAGGTGGGCGACGAAGTAACCATTGTGCAGGCGATTGCCGCGGATGCATTTGAACATGTGGATTTTACTTTTTTTGCCGGATCGGAAGAGTTGACCCGCAAGCACTGGCGCCAGGCTCTGCGCTCGGGTTCGACGGTGCTTGACCTGAGCGGCGCGCTGGACCGGGAGACGGGCGTGCTGGTGCGCGCGCCGTGGCTGGGCTCCGAGGCGGTGACGCCCGACTTGTTTACTCCCGCAGTGGTTCCGGCGCACCCCGCGGCGCTAGCGCTGGCGCTGATGTTGGAGCGGCTGCAACAGGCTGCGCCGGTGCGTTTAGCCGCCGCCACGGTGCTGGAGCCGGCGAGCGAGTTTGGCCGCGCGGCCATGGACGAGCTGCACCAGCAGACGGTGAGCCTGCTCAGCTTTCAAGGCACGCCGCGCGAACTCTATGATGCGCAGGTGGCCTATAACCTGCTGAGCGGACTGGGCGAAGGCGCGACGGTGAGTTTGAACGCAGTGGAGGCACGGATTCGCCGCCACTATGAAGCGCTGTCGGAGGGCACTGGCCGACGTTGGCCTTGCAGGTGATTCAGGCGCCGGTGTTTCACGGGCACACGTTCTCAATTGCCGTGGAGTTGGAGCGGGCGGTGGAGATATCGGCGCTCGAAGAGGCACTGAGCGGAGAACACGTGGACCTGGTGCTCGAAGATACTGATTCGCCGTCGAACCTTGCCGCAACCGGGCAGAACGATGTGCTGGTGCGGTTGCGGCCGGAGGCGGCGGGGGCGCGTTCGTCCAATCAGGTTTCGCGCTTATGGTTATGGGCGGCATCGGACAATTTGCGGTTGCATGCGCAGAATGCCGTGGAGTGCGCGCTGGATTTGCGTAGGCTGAGGCCGCAGGGAACGGTGCAGTAAAGGCGCGTTATCGCTTGCCGCAGCGCTCCCATAATTGCTCAATATAGCTGTCGGTCATGCCGGCAATGTAGTCGGCTACGGTGCGGGCAAGGCCCTGCGGTGGGGATCTGCGCGCGGTGGTCTTCGGGCAGCAGGCCGGGGTCGGCGATGAGCGCGGCAAACAGCTCCTCAACGACATCGGTCGGCGTGGGCGTGGGCTTCTTCCATGACGGGGGAGTTGTAGAGGTTGGCGTAGAGGAACTGCTTGGCGGCGGCGCGCGCGGCTTCCATTTGCGGGCTGAGGGCGGCGAGGCGCTGCGGGCGCGCGGCGGATGTCGTCGAGCGTGGTGGCGCCGAGAGCGGCTACGCGCGCAGCGATTTCATTCATCAGATCGGTGACCAGCGCGTTGAGGATGCGGTTGAGCGTCTCATAGACGGCCAGCTTCGGCGGGGCGGCGGGATATTGCCGGAGCACGGCGTCGTGGAAGCCGCGGAAGAGCGGCACGCCTTCGCGAACCTGTGCGAGGGTGAGAATGCCGGAGTCGAGGCCGTCGTCGAGGTCGGCGGTGAGGTAGGCGATTTCGTCGGCGAGGTCGATGAGCTGGGCTTCGAGCGGCGGAAACTGGTCGAGGAAATACTCGGCCAGCTCGGGATGGTCGGCGGCGGAGTAGTCGCGCGAGTGCTTGACGATGCCTTCGCGCACGGCCAGGGTCAGGTTGAGGCCGCGAAAGGCCGGCGTAGCGCTCCTCAAACCAGGTGACGATGCGCAGGGCGTGCAGGTTGTGGTCGAAGCTGAGGCCGTGGGCGCGCAGGCGGGGTCGAGAGCCTTTTCTCCGGCGTGGCCGAAGGGCGGATGGCCGATGTCGTGCGCCAGCGCCAGCGCCTCAGCCAGTTCCGCATTCAGGCCGAGGGCCGCGGCCAGGGTGCGCGAGATCTGCGTGACTTCAAGCGTGTGGGTCAGGCGGCTGCGGAAGTGGTCCGACGGGCGACTCAGCCGGGCAGGCGGGTAAAGACCTGGGTTTTGCCGGCCAGGCGGCGAAAGGCGCGCGCATGCAGAATGCGCGCGGCATCGCGGGCAAAGGGAGTGCGATAGGGGTGGGGTGCTTCAGCGTAAGCGCGTGCGGCTAGTTCGTCGTTGTCCCATTCCCGCGGACGGCGATTCCCGGCGGGAGTATGGCAGGCGAACGATGGTTTCAGCAATCCATTGCGGAACTTCTGGCGGCCATGTCGGAGCGGTCTGCAGCTTTACTCCGGCTTGGGCGAACCGATTGCGCTTTCCTGCTTGGCGAGTT
This sequence comes from uncultured Acidobacteriaceae bacterium, assembly GCA_963780975.1. Classification (GTDB taxonomy): domain Bacteria; phylum Acidobacteriota; class Terriglobia; order Terriglobales; family Acidobacteriaceae; genus Telmatobacter. The sequence continues at coordinate 21,598 of CAWAEU010000021.1, forward strand.
TGACGCGCGCGCTTTCAAGCTTCTTCTGCACCTTGGCCATGTCGCCGGGCTCAACGTCGGCGGGCGCCGACTTGGCGAACTCCGCCAGCGAGACTCCCACTGCGCGGCGGCCAGGCGGATGCGCCCGGTCTTCTCATAGAGGTCGCCCAGGTGCATCGTGAACCGTGGGGTCAGACTGGTCGCGGTCGACGGCCTGGCGCAGGTTCTCCTCGGCGAGTTCGTATTCTCCCAGCTTGAAGTAGACCCAGCCCAGGGAATCGAGATAGGCGCCGTTCATCGGCTCCAGTTCAACGGCCTTGCGGATCAGCTTGAGGGCCTCAGGCAGACGCATGCCCTTGTCGGCCAGCATATAGCCGAGGTAGTTCAGGGTCATGGCGTTGGTGGGGTCCATCTCGAGGGCCTGGCGGAAGAACTGCTCGGCCGGCTCATAGTGCTTTTGGCGCTCGGCCAGCTCGCCCCTGAGGAAGAGGAGGTAGATCTGGTCTTCCTTTTTGGTGGTCAGGGGAGCGGCCTTGTCGAAGGCTTCTTCGGCATCCTTCCAGCGGCGCAGGCGAACATCCATCTGGCCCATTGCCAGCCAGACGGTGCGATCGTCTAGCGGTGTTGTCGAGCAGCGCTCTTGGCCATCGCGAAACCCTCGTCGGACTTGCCCTGGTCGGCCAGTTCGCCGGCCAGCATCATTTTGAGATCGCGGTTCTTGGGGTCGGCTTCGACCGCTTTGCGGGAGACTTCGATGGCCTTGTCGAACTGCTTGGCGTCGCGATAGACATCCACCTGGCCCTGGTAGCCGCGCAAGGCCGAGTCGCCGCCAATGTCGATCATCTTCTGGTAAGTAGCAATGGCCTGATCGATCTTGTTCTGCTCGAGATAGATAGAGCCCAGCCGCTCAAGAAAGATGCTGCGGTTGTTCTTTCTCGTCGTCAGTGTAGGCGCCGTTGGCGTGGGAGGTCGGCGCTCAAGCAAATTCTCGTAGGTCTGCGCGGCTTCGTCGAGGCGGCCCAGCACGTCGAGAAGCAGCCCTTCGTTATAGCCGGCTTCAAGCGAGGTTGGGTCTTTCTTGAGGGCGATGCGGATGGTGGCCAGCGCATCTTCGTACTTTTCCTGGCGGCGTTGAATTTCAGAGATGTGGACGCAAGCCTCAGCGTTCTCAGGATCGGCCTCGGCCAGCAGCTTGAACTGCTTCAGGGCCTCGTCGAGCTGGTTATCGCTGAGCAGGGCCTTCAGCCAGCGCGTCGATGGTGTGCGGGTCGCCGGACTCCATGTCGTCGGCGCGCTGATAGGCGGCGATGGCGTCTTTGGGCTGCTTCAACTGGTCATAAGCCGCGCCCAGAGCCAACTCCATCTTGGCCGTGCGGTCTGTCCGCGGGAACATCCTCAATCACCTTGGCGGCATGCTGCAGGTCGCCGCTTTCAGCATAAACGCGGGCCAGGTTGAGCACCACTTCTTCAGAATCCGGCTCGATGGCCTGCGCGGTCTTGAACTCGTCTTCAGCCTTCTTGGGATCGTGCTTGACGGTATAGAGCTGGCCAAGAATCATGCGGTCTTCGACGCTTTTTGGCTGCAAGGCGATGATCTTTTCGAACTCGGCGATGGCCTGGTCAAGAACATTTCCGGAGGGCGAGGAGGAAGAAATAGCGTTTGAGGCATCGCTCAAACGGCGCAGGTAAATCTTGCCCAGCAGCCTGTGGGCATCAATGTCGTTGGGAGAGATTTTGAGCAGCGCGCGCGCCGTGACTTCGGCGTCGTGCGAACGGCCGGTGCGGAAATAGAGCTCGGCCAGCCCGTTATTCAACTCCGGTGAGTTGGGATCGGCATTGAGAGCAGTTTTGTACTCATCGATGGCGCGGGTGATGTACTCCGGGCGGTCCGACTCCATGGCTTCGGACTCATAGGTGGCAGCCAGCGCCATGTGGTAGTAAGCGACGGCTCGGTCTGGCGGCGTGGCGGGTGTCTCAGCCGGGGCGGGCGCGGCTGTGGTGGGCTTCGCGGGCGCGGGGCTGGAATTGGCCGGAGCGGCTTTATCCTGCGGCGTCTTGTCGGGGGTGGTTTGGGCGCAGAAAGGGTAGCCGGCAGCAAGACAAGAATCGCGGCGGCAAATTTGAGCCAGTAGGGGGATTAAAACGGTCTTTGGTTTCATCATCCTGGGAGTTCCATGCCTATTGAGCCGGGCATACGGGAAAAATCGCGCCGGGAGATCGCAAGGCAATACAGCCGGTCGAAAAAAATCTGCCTACTATAAAGACGATTCTACGCGGGATTAGTCGCAAAGGCACGGTGGAATGCGGGATTTTAGCGAAATCGCGCTTCAATGCCGGAAGTGGCGGATACCGGTGAAGACCATGGCTATGCCTAGTTTGTCGGCGGCGGCGATTACGTCCTGATCTTTTACCGAGCCGCCGGGCTGGATTACGGCGGTTGCGCCGGCCTGGGCTACGGTTTCAAGGCCGTCAGGGAAGGGGAAAAAGGCGTCGGAGGCGGCTACGCAACCCTGGAGCGGGAGGACGGCTTTCATGGCTCCGAAGCGGGCGGCGTCAACACGGCTCATTTGGCCGGCGCCTATGCCGAGGGTTTGGCCGGAGCGGGCGTAGACAATGGCATTCGATTTTACGTGCTTGCAGACGCGCCAGGCGAAGAGCAGGCTGCGCAGCTCCTCGGCGGTGGGCGGACGCCAGGTGACGACCTTGAGCTCCGATTCGGTGATGCGGGCGGTATCGGCGTCCTGCAAAAGCATGCCGCCGGATACCTGCTTGACCACCGGACGCGTCGGCGCGGAGTGAACCTCAATAAGGCGCAGATTCTTTTTGGCGGCGAAGCGCTCGCGGGCCTCCGGCGTGAAGGCCGGTGCGGCGATAGCTTCGACAAAGAGCTTGGAGATTTCAGTGGCGGCATCGCCGTCGACGGTGCGGTTGACGCCGATGACGCCGCCGAAGGCTGAGACGGGGTCGCAGGCGAGGGCCTTCTGGTAGGCTTCGAGAACGATTGCGCCGGTGGCTGCTCCGCAGGGATTGGTGTGCTTGACGATGATGACGGCGGGCTCGGTGAACTCCTGGGCCAGATCCCAGCAGGCGTCGAGATCGACGAGGTTGTTGAAGCTGAGTTCCTTGCCCTGCAGCTGGGTCGCTCCGGCAACGCCGAAGCCGCTGCGGTCAGCGTAAAGCGCGGCGCGCTGGTGGGGGTTTTCGCCGTAGCGGAGCGTCTGGGCCAACGGGTAGTTGATGCGCAGGGCGCTGGGCAACTGCGATGCGGCAGACGCCTTGCGGCGGCCTGGTCGGGTGCAGGAGCGTCTGCTATATTTTCGAGCGTATTGGCGATGGCGGTGTCGTAGCAGGCGGTGAGCGAAAAAGCTTGCCGTGCCAGGCGCCAGCGGGTTTCGCGGCTAAATGAGCCGCCGGTGGACTTCAGCTCTTCAGTGAGGGCGGGATAATCGAGCACGCGGGTGACGATGGCTACATCTTCAAAGTTTTTGGCGGCGGAACGGACCATGGAGGGTCCACCGATGTCGATGTTTTCAATCAAGTGGCCGAAGGCTACGCCGGACTGGGCGGCGGTTTTCTCAAAGGCGTAGAGGTTCACCACTACCATATCGATGGGCTCGATGCCGTGGGCAGCGACGGCGGCTTCGTGATCCTTATTGCCGCGAATATAGAGTAGGCCGCCGTGGACCTTGGGATGCAGGGTCTTGACGCGGCCGTCGAGCATCTCGGGGAAGCCGGTGAGATCGCTGATGTCTTTGACGGCCAGGCCGGCCTCGCGAAGAGCCTTTGCCGTACCGCCTGTTGAGACCAGTTCGACGCCAAAGCCGGCCAGAGTCTGGGCAAAATCCGACCAGGCCGTTTTTATCGGTAACGCTTAACAATGCTCTGCGGATTCGCTTTTCCGAGCTCACGGTTGCACTCCTCTTGAACGATGTGCGCGGCCCGCGCGGTCGGGTTGCCGGCGGTAAAGTAAAGATCAAAGAACAGATTACATCGTAATTGGGCAGGCATGCCTGCGGAATGGATCTCACAGATTAACTGGTATGCAATTCTTTGAGAATTCAAGGCCTGAAGCTACCGAGCTTTGAAATGCTTTAGAGTGGAGTTATGGGAAGTTACTTCCCCACCTCCGGCAGACCGCGAAGAAGGATTGGCTCAGAGCCTGTGATTATGCCTCCGGGAACCGGGTATATGTCGCCGCCGCCGCCTACGGTTCGCAAGCCGAAGCCGTCGTGGGCGGCTGCGCCGGCTACTTATTTGCTGGTGGGAATCAACTGCGCGGTTTTTCTCGCCATGGTGATGCACGGGGTAAGCGCGATATCGCCAACCACCGGGCAATTGATGCACTTTGGCGCCGACAACGCCGGGCTATGTGCTGATCAATGGCGAGTGGTGGCGGATTGTGACCGCCATGTTTGTGCACGTGGGCATTCTTCATCTGGCCACCAATATGTGGTGCCTGTGGAATCTTGGCCTGTTGGCTGAGCCGGTGATGGGTTCTGTGGGGACGCTGGCGGTTTACATTCTTACCGGCGCGGCGGGCAACCTGCTGTCAACACTGGTGAACTGGGCTCACTACCATAACGCGCCGGGAGGCCCGGTTTTTCCAGTAGGCGCGGGAGCTTCAGGAGCGGTCTTTGGAATTGCCGGAGCGCTGATTGTGCTGCTCAAGTCGCATCGATTGCCGGTGCCGCCTGTGGAGCTGAAAAAGCTGCGACGGTCGGTGATTTACTTTGCCGCGCTCAACCTGGTGCTTGGCCTGTCAATCAGCCTGGGCAACACGGTAGCGCACTCCGGGCTGAATATCGACAATATGGCCCACCTCGGCGGGTGCACCTGCGGGTTGCTCTTTGCAGCTCCCATGGTGCCGCGGATCGGCTCGCCGCGCAGACTCTTTGAGACGCGGCTGCGCATCGCGATTGGGATGGTGGTGGGCTTGCTGGTGCTATTTGGGTTTTATCTGGCCCAGTTGGCGGGCTGAGCGGCTGGCAACTCATCAACGTTCGTTTGCAGCCTGTGCAAAAATATTCTCGTACGCCGCCCGTCTTAACCCAATCCCCGGAGGCTGATGATGAAGCGCCGCGAATTTATCAAGAAAGCCGGCATTACCGCCGCAGCCGTTGCAACTTCAGGCAAGCTGAACGCGAGCAAGACGACGCCCTCCGCGCCGATTGCCCGCCGCGCACTGGGGCAAGACGGGCGAACAGCTCTCCATCATTGCGTTTGGCGGAATTCTGGTGATGGCGGGGAACCCAGCGCGGCTGTGAACCTGGTGGCCGAGGCTGTCGATCGCGGCATCAACTACTTTGACATTGCGCCCAGCTACGGCAATGCGCAGGAACGGCTGGGGCCAGCGCTGGCTCCCTACAGAAACAAATGCTTTCTGGCCTGCAAGACTGAAGGCCGCATGAAGGATGATTCACGTGCGCAGCTCGAGCAATCGCTCAAGGATTTGAAGACCGATCATGTCGATCTCTACCAGTTCCATGCGCTGACCAAGATGGCCGATCTTGACAAGGTTCTGGGGCCGGGCGGCGCGATGGAGACCATGGAAGCGGCGAAAAAGGAAGGCAAGATTCGCTACATCGGTTTTTCAGTTCACTCGGTTGAAACCGCGCTCGCGGCCATGGACCGGTATAATTTTGACACCATTCTTTTTCCGGTGAACTGGGTTTTGTTTACGCAGGCCAACTTTGGGCCGCAGATTCTGAAGCGCGCGCAGGAGAAGAAAATCGGCGCAATGGCGCTGAAGAGCATGGCCAAGACGGTTTGGCCGGCCAGCGAAAAGCCGCATCATCCGCAGCCCAATTGCTGGTATAAGCCGGCCGGCTTTCCTGACGAAGCTTCGCTGGGACTGCGCTGGACGCTGGGGCATCCCGTTACGGCAGCCATTCCGCCCGGAGACGAGCAGTACTTTCGCCTGGCCATGGACGTAGCACAGAATTACAAGCCGCTTGAAGCGGATGAGGAACAGGCACTGATGAGTGGCGGGCGGGGAGTGGAACCGATCTTCCACCTGGGTAACGACGTTTAGAGCATCAAATTTTTAAATTAGAGCAGGCCCTTCGGGATCGAAAGGCCTGCGTAATTTTTCAATTAAGTTGCCGCAGTCACGGTGACAGTGAACGTGGTGGTGACGGCCGGAGAGACGGTTGGATCTCCAGTTCCGGTTACCGTGAAGGTATAAGTGCCGGTGGTGGTTCCTGAAGTATTGGTAGTTGTTGTTGTGGGAGCTTGCCAGAAGTCGCCGCAAGCGGTCATGCCGCCCAACACGGCCAACACCGCAACAGCGCCCAGCAACGTCCGCCAAATGCGCCGCCGCTTTCGGAATCCCCAGGAAGATGAGGAACGCCAGCACCGCGCCGCAGCTCGCCCATCCGTTGCCTTTGCGTATCGTTGGCTTGGTGAGCGCACCGTTGGTGGCCCCCGTAGTGGAGACAGATACGCTGGCTATGCCGCTCGTGGTGCCTGAGCTCAGCGTCACCGTTGTGCTGCCGCTGGAGCATGTGGGCGGATCGGATGCGCCCGAGGGCGATGAGGTGAGCGCGCAGGCCAGTGTGACGGTACCCGAATAGTCGCCGCTGGCAGTCACGGTAACTGTGGAAGTCGCGGAGTTTCCGGGGGTGACTGACGCCGGCGTTGAAGCCGACATGGTGAATGTTCCGGTGGAACCGGAGGTCCCGGTGACTGTAATCGGCGCGGTGCCAGTGGCTGCGAGGTAGGTGCTGTCACCGCTATAGGAGACGGTGAGAGTGTCGCTGCCGACAGCGAGGCTGTTGGCTGGAATGGTAAATGTGTAAGTGCCGCCCGAAAGCGGCTCCGCCGCGGATGTATAACCACCACCCAGAAGCGTAACTGTCCCTGTGGGCACTGTTGCATTGCTGACAGTTGGAGCCACTGTGACCGGAACACTGAGCGAAGTGGTCGAGAGCACGGTGGTTTGAGCCGGAGAGACGGTTACCGTCGCAGTGGCAGTGGCAGTGGCAGCCGGCCAGGGATTTACCACGTTGGCTACATTTAATGAACCGAGGCCGGTGGCCTGATCATATCCGGCTCCCGCGCTATAACCGGGAAGTATGCCGATCAGATCTCCACCGGTCTCAACTGTGCAGTTGGGCGAATCGATGCCCGTTATGGGAGAAGGATAGCCTTCCTCGGCGCCGTAGTCGCAGGGCACGGCGATGGTATCGGTGTTGACGTCGTTGAAGTAGCAGGTGGAGCTGTTGGCGACGGTTGCACTGCTGCAATTTGCATAGGTTTCAGCGGCGGCCAGCGTGTAGAGCTCGGCGTTGGGGCTGCCTTGTGCTTCGCCGGCCTTTTGATTAATCAGCGCCATGACGCCGGCCATGGTGGCCGAGGCGACTGAAGTTCCGCCTACTTCCTGAGCAGTCGGTTCGCTGGTGGTGGAATAGGTGCAAGCTCCAAGCGCGGAGACACACATCAAGTAGGCGCTTGAGAGGAATCCGTTGGAGGCAAAGAAGGAGACGTCGGGCAGGTCGCGAACGCCGTCGGCGGGAAGGCCGGGAATGTTAACGTTGGTTTGCCAACTGGGTTTGGGCCAGCCGTCAGTGACAAGCGTAATGGAACCATTGGAAGGGCCTGTACTTGTGGCGGCGGCGGTGCAAGTTGAGACGCCATCGCTGACTACGCATCCACTGGCGCCGCCTCCGCCGCCCACTGTATCGATTAATTCGGAAAGGTCGATTCCGGTGTTTGTATTGATTGATTGCCAATTGTTGTAGACAAAGTTGCAGGCGCTCTCAGCGTCAACTACGCCGGTAACGCTAATGGAGGTTGCCTCTTCCTGGATATATGACAGCAACTGAGAATTTGCACAGCTGTCGTTCCAGGGAATCTCCGGTATGTATCCAGTAGCATTGGACCCATTGGCGGCGTTGGACGAGTTCCAATACGATCCCGCCGTGCAGGCGACGGTGGTTGAAGGGGTGCACCAGGTGAAATCGGTGCCGCCTACCGCGGTGTTGAAGGGAGTGGACGCCATGCCGCTGACCGATAGGCCAAGCTGAGCGGAATAGGGAGTCCCGATCGCATCCCCGCCGGTGTCGCAACTTGCCGAGCCTGCATCACCCGAGGCTACAAAAGCGGCAATTCCCTCAGTGGATGCCGATTGCCAGAGATTGTAGTAGAGGACGTTGCCGGCGGTGCTGTTATATAGTTCGCACGCGCCATAACTCATGTTCATGATGCTTGCCGTCTGGTTGCTGACGATATAGTTTGCTGAATCGTAGAGTGCATCGTCTGTTTCCGAGGCGGGATAGGATGCAACCAGCACAATGTTCGCGCCCTTGGCGGTGGCGCCGGACCACTCCACATCGAGCGTGTTCTCAATCAGGTCGTCGGTGTCGCAAAACTCCGTTGTGTCGGTGCAAACCGTGAGCGGCTGACTATTGCCGGAGACGACGGTTGGCTGATTTGCGGCAGTGTAGGCGGGGAGACCAAAGCTGCTGCGGAAGGTGGTGATATCAGAGACTGCAATGTCGCTGGTTCCGACAATGGCGATGGTCTGGCCGGTTCCATCGATGGGCGTGCCCGCGGTCCAGAGGGGAAGAACGTTGTAAATGGCGGCGAAGTCGTAGGGTGTCACATCTTCAATCAGGTAGGCGCTAAAGTTGCCGCTGGCGGGCACATTGATGCCAAACTGTGGACGTGCGGCAGCGGGCCTGGCTACGGATTTTACCGCGGATTCCGCCGGAACACCGGCAACGCGCAACCACCTTCCCGTTGCCGAGTCGCGGGTAACCTTGCTGCCCATCTTGAGGAGTGGGCGCGGGAAGAAATTGTGGAGCGACTTGACGCCTACAACTACCTGCGCCAGCGCTGCGGGAATCTGCGGGTCGCTCATATTGCCGATATGGTGGACGCCCATCACTTCAAGGTTGTGAATCTCGGTGTGGAAGGCGCTCTGAACCTGAGCCGCCGAGCCGCTGAAGCGAATGGTCATTCGATCTTTGGTTACATCGCCGATGGAGAAGCCATGCCCGGTGAGCCAGCCGGAGATGGTGGCGATGTCAGTTTCGGATGGGCCGAAATCAGCACCCACTTGCTGCGGAGTAAGCCAGTGATGGAAGTTGGGCGAAGCGGGATCGTACTGGCTGGCCACGAATTTGTCGAAGGCCGCCTGTTGCGCCGGATCGCGGCTCAAGACCAGAATCAGGTCGGTCATGGGCAAATTCGAGCTAACCCGGCCGCGGTCGTTCTTTGCATTGGCTAGCGGGTGCGTGTTGCCCTTCAGCGTCACCAGGTTGTTATCGTCGATGCGATCGACAATCCGCACTGCGGGCGCGACGGCCTGGGCCATTGCCAAAGCGGAACAGAGCAATACGCTGGCGAATGCAAGGTGAGGGAGGGTACGTATAAGACGCATAATAGGCTTCTCCAAAACGATTCGGCACACAGGAGCCCTTGTCGCCGCAAACAATAAGTGTACTTTAGTTTGCGCACCTGCTGAACTGGACGTTCCCGTGGGCTGAAACGTTTATAAATAAGGGTTAAATGGTCGTTTCCGTCTCGATCGTTTGGCCAAAATAATAGGGGTGAGTGCTAGCGGATCGCCGTGGCGGCGAATTTTTTTACCATGGCCAGCAGCAGCTTGCGGTCGCTCTCGTTCAGGTTTGAGGAGTAGCGGCGGATCTGGGTGAGGAAGCGGAGTTCCTCATCGGTGAGCTTTTGCGGGTTGAAATCGTGGCCCAGCGAATCGTCGGCGAAGAACTGGGCGATGGGCATATCGAGCGCCAAGGCAATCTTCGAGAGGGTATCGAGCGAGGGCACGGTATGGCCGTTTTCAACACGCGAGAGATAGCAGCGCAACAAGCCGGTTTTCTTTTCAATATCCCCCTGAGACAGACCCTTCTGCAACCGGTAAGTGCGAATGGTGGTGCCGATCTTCATGGCGGGGACGTCCTGTCTGACGGCTGCCAGGGTTTACTACCATGGCAGCTATCAAAAGATTATTGGCTTAAGAGTTAACATGCTCAGCGGGAGAATGCAAGCGCTATTATCGGCGCTGCTCAATGATGCGCGGAGAAGGAATTTTTAGTGGCCCAGGTTTTCCGCGAAGAATTGGTCTACGCGGGCGAGGGCATCGGCAGCATCGTCAGCGCGGTAGCCGGTGGCGTTGTTGGGATTCTCAAAGGCGTGGCCGGCCTGGGGATAGATTTTGGCGTCGACGGGTTTGCCCAGCGACTGCATTGAGGCCTGAAAGGCGTGGACTGAGTCAGGGGTGATTCCGTGATCCTGTCCGCCGAAGTTGCCCAGTACGGCGGCGTGAATCTTGGCGAGGTCAGTTTTTTCGGTAGCTAGCGCGCCGTAGTTGATGGCCACGGCCCTGAGTGAGGGCGCGGCGATAGCAAGTTGCAGAGCGTAGCCGCCGCCCATGCACCAGCCAACGGCTCCAATGCGATTGCGCTTCACGTCTTTGCGGCTCTCAAGATAAGTGAAAGCCGAAGTGAGGTCGCGCACGCCCTGGTCCTGGGGAAGGCCGCGCATCAGTTCATGGGCAATGTCGGGGGTGGTGGCTACCTTGCCGCGATAGAGATCGACGGCCAGGGTTACGTAGCCTTTGGCCGCATAGCCGGCTGCCTCCTGCTTGATCCAGTCGTTGAGGCCCCACCACTCGTGGATGACGATGATGGCTGGATGCGGGCCTGCGCCCTGCGGCAGATAGAGAAGCCCCAGGGCCGTAGAATCGCCGCTGGGGAATGTGACCGCCTGTTGGGCGCGTGCATCCAATGCGAGAACGGTGATCAGGATTGGCAGGACGCAGAGGATGGTTCGCAGAGACTTCATGGGGAGACCTCGGTTCTGAGACGATTGTCGAGCCGGGGAGGATGCGGGAGTCAAGAAATTATTTTTCCGCGAGCACTCATTTCGAGCATTAATTGATTGATGCGCGATTTCTTCACCAGGCTGTCATGATCAGGTGAGCGCTGCGCGATTGCCAGAGTTAGTAAACCTTAGTGGCGCGTGGAGCGTCAGACTGAATGCGGCGCGAAATGCAAGGGAGCGTGAATGCGGCGAGCAAGGTTGTGGGCAGCTTGGTTAGGGATGGTTGCGGCAGGCTGCTCGGCGGCGTGGACGCAGGCTCCGGCGCAGGCTCCGGCTGTTGAGACCACGACTCCTCAAGCTGCCTCCGGAGGCAAGCTGCATGGCCAGGTGAAGAGCGGCAACACGCCGTTGCCTGGCGTAACGGTGACCGCGCAAAACACGCTTACCGGCAAAAAATATTCAACCACCACGGATATTACCGGCGCGTGGTCGCTGAATATTCCTCTGAATGGCCGCTACGTGATTCGCACTCAGTTTGCGGGTTTTGCGGTGGGAACGCAGGAGGCGGTGCTCAACGCCGCCAGCAACAATCAGACGGTGACATTTGCATTGATTCTTGCCTCGCGCGCGGCACAGCAGCAGGAGAGCGAGTCAGCCAGCCAGCAAGCAGCCAGTTCCGCTATCAGGCAACTGGGGCGAAATGGAGCTCAAAATCTGAGCCTGGAAAGTGCAATGGAAGCCGATACGGAGACCCAGGGCGAGATTCCCGGCGCGGCAAACGCAGGTGGAGCGGAGCTGCCATCCGTCGCGGGCAACTCCGACTTCGGCGCGGATTCAGTGGCCATCAGCGGGCAAACGGGAACGGTGAGCCCGTTGGCCGGAATGGATCAAGACCGGATCAGAGACGCGATCGAGACAGTTCGCGCGCAGGGTGGATTGTTTGGTGGTGGGCAAGGCGGTGGTGGCTTTGGTGGTGGCGGAGGATTTGGTGGAGGCGGCTTTGGAGGCGGACGGGGAAACTTCCGCGGCTTTGATCCCAGCCAGCCGCACGGCGCTATTTTTTGGATCGGAAGCAACTCGGCGATTAATGCGGAGCCGTTTGCGCTGCGCGGTCAGTCACAGGTGCAGCCGCCCTCAGGGAGCAACCGCTTCGGCATCACTTTCATGAGCGAGCCATATATTCCACATCTGACCAAGCCGAGCGGCAAGGATACGATTTTTCTTACGCTCTCCGGCACGCGCGCATCCAATCCGTCTGACCAGTACGCGACCGTGCCTACGGATGCGGAACGCGCAGGCAATATTTCCGGCCTTGCGCCCATCACTCCGGTTCCGCAGGCAACGGCGCTGTTAACTTGCCCCAATCCGTTTGAACCTGGAACGAATTGCCAGCCATTTTTTCCGGAACCGAATCTTCCCGGCGACGTGCAGAACTACCACCTGCTGACCACTGCGCAGACGAACACTACGCAGGCCGGCGCGCGCTATATGCGCAGCCTGGGAAAGAACGCAACATTGCCCGGAGGACGCGGAGGCATGCGCAGATCGCAAAACCAGGGACTGCGGCAGAGCATCAGTCTTAATTACAACTGGATCCGCACTGCCTTGGACAACGTCAACATCTTCCCGCAGTTGGGCGGCAAGACTGCGACTGACTCGAACTCCGTGCAGGCTGGATACACAGTGGGCTACCACAAGATGACCAACATCTTCAACGTCAGTTGGAATCGCAGCACCAGCCAGACGACGAACTTCTTCACCAATACAACTGACATTGCCACTGATCTTGGCATCCAGGGCCCGGGCGACACAGCGCTGAATTCCAGTCCGCTGAATTACGGCTTGCCCAATGTGATTCTCAGCAATTTGACCGGGTTGAGCGAACAGCAGCCGAACTTTGCATTGACGCAAACCATCTCGCTCTCCGAGGTGTTCAGTTGGATCCATGGCAAGCACAATATGCGTTACGGGGGAGATTATCGACGCGTGCATCGCGATTTTGAGGGCGGCTCGAATTCGACCGGGACCTTCTATTTCACGGGAGCTTTCAGCGGCAACGCGCTGGCGGATTTCTTACTTGGAGAGCCGGAGGAGACCAGCATCGACTCCGCGATTTCGAAGAGCTATCTGCGCGACAACGTGATGGACATCTTTGCCCAGGATGATTGGCGTGTGCTGCCGATCCTAACTCTTAACTACGGAATACGTTATGAGTTCTATGCGCCTTATACAGAGAAGTATGGACAACTGGCTGATGTGGATACCAACCCGGTAGCGAATTCGACTTACACTTCGCAGTTCCAAGTAGTCGACGAACAGCCGGTCGGAACTGCCGGAACCTATAACGGCAATCTACCCAATGCGCTGGTCTATCCGTTCCGCACAGCCATAGCGCCGCGATTTGGCCTGGCGCTGCGGCTGCCCAAACAAACTGTATTGCGCGCCGGCTATGGCATCAACTACACCGTGGGCCAGTACGCGACGCTGGCCACGACAATGGCGCATCAGCCGCCTTTTGCCAATGAGCAGAACAACGAAGCTGGCGCGTGCCCGTCCGCGCCCGCCGATTGCTACTCGCTTCAAAATGGGTTCCCCACGCCGGATGCCATCGGCAGTTATGCTCTCGATCCGCACTACCATCTGCCCTATGTGCAGGTGTGGAACCTGGACTTGCAAAAGACCTTTCCCTGGAACGTAGTGGTCAACATCGGTTACAACGGATCGAAGGGCAATCATCTGGACGATACGATCGCACCGCGGGCGAGCGGAACCAGCGCGGATACCGATCCAACGAACCAGATCTTCAACTATGAGCAGGCAGAGGCTTTTTCAAAGTTTGAAGCGGGGACGCTCAGGGTAAACAAGCGGCTAAGCAAAGGCATTGCACTTGGAGCCAACTACCAATACTCGCACTCCATCGACGATGCGGGATCGGTGGGCGGAACTTCTACTGTAGTTGCGCAGAACTGGCAGGCCCTGAAGGCGGAAGAAGGTAACTCGAGCTTCGACCAGCGTCACAAAGTTAGCGGGACTTATCTCTTTGAGTTACCCTTCGGCAAGGATAAGCGCTGGATAACATCCGGTACGGCTTCGCACGTTGTGGAGGGGTTTTCTATCTCCGGCAGTTTTACCTTTGCGACCGGAACGCCGCTTACGCCGAGTTATCAAGCCGCGGCGTCGAGCGTTGCCTGCGGTACAGCAGGCTCGCTGCGTCCGGAACTTACTGGGCAATCTGTGACGACGGGTGGCGGCACGCTGCTGCAGTGGTTCAATCCGGGGGCATTCACTGCGCCTGTGGCGGCCAATCCCAGTTATCCCTGCGCAGTGTTTGGCAATGCATCGCGCAACTCGATTGCCGGGCCGGGAACAGTGCAAAACAATATGTCGCTCTCGAAGACCATGCAGTTAGGCGGCACACGCAGTATGGAGCTTCGAGCTACGGCTAATAACGTTTTTAATTCGGTGCAATTTTCGGGAGTAGATACAAATGTGGTTTCGCCGACCTTTGCGCAGGTGAACTCGGTGGCGACCATGCGGGCGTTTCAATTTACTGCGAGATTCAGGTTTTGACGAGTGAATAAGTGAATAAGTGAACGAGTGAACGGGATTGTTGCGGAAGGGAATTTATGACGGGGTGGATGCGAAATGTTGGAGCCTGGATTGCGGCGCTGGCGCTTGTTATGCCGGGCGCTCAGCCGGCGGCTGCGCAGAGCTCCGGTGATGCATCGAGCCCGCAGGACTCAGGGTTGCCGCCGGGCGGATATGTGCTGAAGTTGAACAGCGACCTGGTGCTGACAAATGTGGTGGTGCGCGACGCAAAGACGGGTGAGGTGGTGCAGGGACTGAAACAGAGCGATTTCAGCATCTACGAGAATGGCAAGAAGCAGCAAATCGATTCCTTCGATTTTGAGGATGTGGACCAAGCCGTGCCGCTTAACGAAGCTACGGTCAGCGGACTAGCTGCCGGACCCAGTAGTAACGCGAACAATGCCGCAGTAGTGGCGAAGCCCGAGGACCTGCGTAATCACAGGCTGATCGTGATGTTCTTCGATCTTACGTCGATGCAGCCTGAGGACCTGGACCGCAGCGTGGCCGCGGCGAAGGATTTTTTGAAAAGCAAAATGCAGCCGGCCGATCTGGTGGCGCTGGTTTCACTTGGCAACACGCTCAAGGTTGACCAGGACTTTACTACCGACAAGGATGCGTTAACGAATGAAGTGGGCGCCTACAACGGCACGGAAGGACAGGGCTTTGCATTGGGCGCGACCGCAAACTCAAACCAGGTGGAAGATGCGAGCGGCTACACGGCGGACGAGAGCGAGTACAACGACATGAACACAGATCGCGAATTGTTTGCGCTGCGGTCCGTGGCGAAGTCGCTCGAAAAAATCACAGAGAAGAAATCGCTGCTCTACTTCTCCGGCAGCATCCAGCGCGATGGCATCGAGAACCAGGCTTCGCTGCGGGCGACGATCAACTCGGCGGTGCGCGCCAACCTGGCGATTTATAGCGTGGATACACGCGGGTTGCAGGCGATTTCGCCGTTAGGCGACGCTTCAACGGGCAGCCTTCGCGGGACGGGCGCATTCAACGGCGGCGCGCTCACGAATAATATGAACGCCAATTTCGCTACGCAGGAGGTGATGGGGACGCTGTCAGCCGATACAGGCGGCAAGGCGTTCTTTGATTCCAACGATTTTGCCCCGGCATTTGCGCAGGTGGAGCGCGATACTTCGGCCTACTACGCCATTGGCTTTCACAGTTCGAATCCGGCGCGCGACGGAAAATATCGCAAGCTGACTATCAAGATCAGCAGGCCGGGGGTGAAGCTGGAATACCGTCCGGGCTACTATGCGCCAGCGGATTTTCAGCACGCCGGAAAGGAGGATCGCGAGCGCGATCTTCAAGAGCAGTTGGACAGCGACTTGCCGGCAACCGATATGGCCGTCTATCTGGATGCGCTGTATTTCAGGCTGAGCGAGAACCAATACTTTGTTCCGGTTTCGCTGATCGTTCCCGGCTCGCAGATTCCTTTTGTGAAGGGCGGGGACAAGGACAAGGCCACGCTCGACATTATTGGAGAAGTGATCAACGAGGCGAAGCAGCCCATCGGTCATGCTCGGGAGACGGTGAAACTGAATCTTGACCCGAGCCTGCAGGCGCGGCAGAAAAATATTCAGTACACCACCAGCTTTAATTTGCCGCCGGGCAAGTTCCACTTGAAATTTGTAGTGCGCGAGAATCAGACCGGACAGATGGGTTCGTTTGAAGCCGAGATCACGCTGCCGGATATGAAAAAGGCGCCGCTCAAGATGAGTTCGATTGTGCTGGCCTCGATGCGCCAGTCGAGCAAGAAAAATTCGCCGCTGGTGCGCGAAGGTGAAGAGTACGTGCCTAATATTACCCACGTCTTCCGCCAGGATCAGCATCTGTATCTTTTCTACGAAATCTACTCTCCGACCAAGGCTAAGCCAGCGGCTGACGCGCCGAAGGGTACGAAGGCCGGCATCGATCTGCTGAGCAGCCTCGAACTGATTCAAGGATCGACGAAGGTGTATGAGACGCCGCTGGTAGAGGCGAGGGCGATCAACGTGGAGGGGCGCGACGCGGTTGCGATTGAGCTGGATGTGCCGCTGACCACGCTCAAGCCCGGGCCTTATCTTTGCCAGTTAAATGTGATTGACGATGCCGGGGGCAGCTTTGCATTTCCGCGCTTTGCGATTCTGGTGCGTGCGCCGGCGGCTCAATCTTCGGGAGCTGCCGGTTCGGCTGCGCCCGCGAATCCGTAGGGGCAGTGGCGGCAGCCGGAGTTGCAGCAGGAACCGCGCTTGAGGTGGTAGGCCGCGGTGAAGACCAGGTAGGGGCCATCGTAATAATAGTCTTCAGGTTCGCGCGCGGGGAGCCCCGGAGCGTCGGCAGGCGGGTTAGGTTCCATCTATTTATTTTCTCCTGAATCGGCGGCCTCAGGGTAAAGCTACTCAGCTATCGGTAGAATAGAAGCATGACTATTTCAGCGCATGATCGCGCGCGCAAAATCAAGATTATTCTCTTTGATGTCGATGGCGTCCTGACCGACGGCGGCATTTGGCTGATTCCGGTTCCGGTAACCGTGGACGGAAAGCCGACTACCAAGATGGTAGAGGCCAAGGGCTACAACGCTCATGATGGAACGGCAATTTCGCTGGCGCGGCTGGGGGGAATGAAGCTTGGGATTATTACCAAGCGCATCAGCGAGACCGTGGCTTTGTGGGCACGCGACCTGCGGCTGGAGTTTGTTTATCAGGGCTATGCCTTCAAGATGCAGGCGGTGCGCGAAATTATGGAAAAGGAAGGCGTGACGCTGGAAGAGATTGCCTATGTGGGCGACGACGTGATCGATTTGCCGGTGATGCGCGCGTGCGGACTGGCGATTGCCGTGGCCGATGCGCGGCTACAGGTGAAGGCTGAGGCGCACTACGTGACACCGAGCAAGGGCGGGCACGGCGCGGCGCGCGATGCGGTTGAATTCATTCTTGAAGCGAAGGGCTTGCTCAACGAATGCATCGAGGCTTATATCGATGAAGAAAATCCGATTTCGCCTTCGATGGATATTGGCAAGGGCGGCGACCTGAAGTAATCAAGATAATCATGGCGACCAATGCGAAAAAGGCGGTGGTGCTGTTGAGCGGCGGGTTGGACTCAGCCACCGTGCTGGCCATCGCACGCACCGAGGGGTATGAGCTTTATGCGCTCTCGTTCTCTTACGGGCAGCGGCATATTTTTGAACTGGAGGCGGCGCGTCGGGTTGCCGCTTCAATCGGCGTTGCCAGCCACCGGATTGCGGAGATCGATCTGCGCGTATTTGGCGGGTCGGCGCTGACTGGAGACATTGATGTTCCCAAGGGGCGCACTGCGGACGAGATGGGACACGGCATTCCCATCACTTATGTCCCGGCGCGCAATACAATATTTTTGTCGTTCGCACTGGCGTGGGCTGAGGTGCTGGGGTCGAGCGATATTTTTATCGGTGTGAATGCGCTGGACTACTCGGGCTATCCGGATTGCCGGCCGGAGTTTATTGAGGCATTTGAGAAGATGGCCAACCTGGCGACCAAGGCCGGGGTTGAAGGACGCCAGTCGCTGAGGTTTCATACGCCGCTGATTTCACTGACTAAAGCGGAGATTGTTCGCAAGGGGATTGAGCTGGGCGTGGACTACGGACTGACAAGCAGTTGCTACGATCCGTCAGCAACGGGCGCGCCATGCGGGCAGTGCGACTCCTGCCTGCTGAGGCGGAAGGGCTTCAGGGAAAATGGAATCGATGATCCGTTGCGGTACGAACAATCCAGTTCTTAGTTTGTAATCGCCAAGTTAATGGCCCAACTCTTGTACGATGAGCTAGAAGCTAATAGCTGGAAGCTGATTTTATGAGTTACGCCGTCAAAGAAATCTTTTATACGCTGCAAGGGGAAGGCGCGCAGGCGGGGCGCGCGGCGGTCTTCTGCCGGTTTTCCGGTTGCAACCTGTGGTCGGGGCGTGAGAAGGACCGGGCTGCGGCGACGTGCAATTTTTGCGATACGGATTTTGTGGGAGTGGATGGGCCGGGCGGCGGAATGTTCGATTCGGCTAAGAATCTGGCGGCGGCAATCGAAGAGAAATGGCCGCGGGACTCTGCGCTGGGGAAGAGATTTGTTGTCTGCACCGGCGGAGAGCCGCTGCTGCAGCTGGATGAGAATCTGATTGAGGCGCTGCACCTTTGCGATTTTCAAATTGCTGTGGAAACCAATGGGACGGTCGAGACTCCGGCGGGACTGGATTGGGTTTGCGTCAGTCCCAAGGCGGGCTCGAAGCTGGTGCAGCACAGCGGCGACGAATTGAAGCTGGTCTATCCTCAGGCTGGAGCCGAGCCGGGGGAGTTTGAAACGCTTGCCTTCCGGCATTTTTTCCTGCAGCCGATGGATGGGCCCAGCCGCACAATCAATACAGAACTGGCGCTGAAATATTGCCTGAACCATCCGCAGTGGCGATTGAGTTTGCAGACGCATAAGTTCCTGGGCATTCCATAAGGAAGGAAGCCAATGGAGATTTTTAAGGAGTTCGCAATTGAGGCGGCGCACTGGCTGCCGAACGTGCCCGAGGGGCACAAGTGCAGGCGGCTGCATGGGCATAGCTTTCATGTTGCGATTTATGTGCGCGGGCCTCTGGACCCGCAGCTTGGCTGGGTTATCGACTTTGCTGAGATCAAGACGGCATTCAATAGCATCGAGGAACGGATCGATCACCGCTGCCTGAACGAGGTGGAGGGATTGGAAAATCCGACCAGCGAAAACCTGGCGCGATGGATTTGGAAGGAACTGCGCGCGAAGCTGCCTGCGTTGAGCAAGGTGCAAGTGAAAGAGACCTGCACCAGCGGCTGTATTTATACAGGCGAAGAGTAGCCGATTATTTAGTTTCAGGATACGGAGTTACGGTGACCGGCTCAGTGTCCGGTTGCACCAGCCACGCGGTACGGTCGTTGTAATAGTGAGTTAGTACCAGATTACTCGCGGCATCCATCTCACGCGCCCAGACTACTTTCGAGTTATCGATATCCGCGGAGTTATAAACCCACTCATCAAGATAACTGTGGTTGGGAGCATAACGGACGATTGCAAGCTGCTTGCCGGGTAGCTGTTCGAGCTTTAACTGAACCTGTGCGCGCGGCAGGCCCAATCTTCCCGGACCATACCAGGTTGAGGACCACTCCGAACCGGGCCATGTTGCGAGGTGCAGGTGGAGCGGTTCTGCATAGAGCCTGATTGCTGCCAGGACGAGGCACACTGTGACCAGCATGCGAACCATGGTTTTGCCTACGGGGCGCCCGTCTGGATGCCAGAGACGTAAGTGGCGCATGGCCTGGAGCCCGATGGCGTAGAAGGCCGCGGTGAACGGGGCTAGATAGTGAGGAATCAGGAAGGTTCCACACAATGTTCCGGCGATCAGCACTGCTACGCACAACACGAGGAAGCGGATGCGCTGGTCGAGGAGGACGCGGCGTAGCATGATTAGTGGAGGAAGCAAGGCAATGCCTGCATAGAATAGGAGTTGCCGCAAGGGTTTGAAGAAGAGGTCTTCCGATAAGAATCCGCGCAGGGTGTGCAGGTGGTGCACATAATTCAATTCGTAATCGACATAAAAATCACGCATGACTTTGTGCCTGTAAACAGGCTCTGGCCGCGGCGTTTGCCAAACCCAGTAAGGTGCGACGGCATAAGTTGCGCGGTCAACCGTATACGGCAGAGTGAGCGGATTTCCGAAGGCGCGATAGTCGTAGTATCCCAGCCAGGCAACGGCGGCAATGATAAGTGCGAGAGGAAGCACAGCGCGGCGAAGCAGAACGGCAGCGGGTGGGCGATTTTTTGCGGAGAAGATCCAGCGGCCGAGAACGAACGCGACTGGAATGCAGAGAAGCATTTCTTCAAAGGGACGGCTGAGGGCAATCAGGACTATACCGGTTGCTAACAGTATTCCGTCTCGAAAACGTGTGGCACGCATAAGCCGTGGAAGTGCGCCAAGCACCAGCGCTCCGCCCAGGGCCGCAACGGAGCCGCCGCCGGAGTAGGTATTGATCCAATAGCTGAACAGTCCCAGGCGCAAGACGGCAAGCAATCCGCCGAGCAATGCCCATGTGGGCGGCAGCCAGGCTTGCAGCATCCAGCAGATGGCTGCGCACATGAGCGCCGTTACGCATAGGAGTCCAAACCATGAGTTGCCGAAAAAAACTTTTCCGGCGGCCAAAACCAGGCCCTGTGCGGGAAAGTACATCGACATATACGACGGCTGCATGGTGATCTGAAAGCTTTCAAAATGCTTCCACATAACGGGAGTGGGGTTAGTGAGACGGCCTAGCGCGAATGTGTTCGCGGCCAGCAGAAAGCTGAAGTCATCGTGAACAAAGGGCAATGGGATAGGGCAGAAGGGAAGAATAGCGAGGCGCACAAGCAACACGGCCGCGCCGGTGACTGCGACCGATAATCTTTTTCGTTGTGCAAGACGGGCGAAGGCGCGTTCGATACGTGAGTACCAGGAGGAAGCGAATTGAGGAATGCAAAATGATGCAGCGACCGCAATCAACGTGAGGCCGACTTCAACCAGCATCAGCGAAGGGCCGGATTCAGAGTTGGGCGCGAGGAGCATCATCGAATCACCTACCCACACTTACTGCCGGGCGTTTGACAAGACGGACTGTCCAGCCGGCGGGGTTTACAGGGATGGTGACAACAGTTCCCGCAGGCGCGGCGTCGAATTGCGCTACATACTCCGCGTAATGCATATCCTTGAAGGCAGGATCGCGCCAATCGCGGATGATCCCAATGCACATAAGGAGCAATAACGGGGCGGTCACGATTTTGAGCAAACGAATCCGGCTATGAAAGCAGCAAAGCAGCGTCCATGCAAAGGCAAGAGTGGGGAAGTACCAATAACGGATTCCGCCACCGCTGGTTAGTAACTCCCAGCCCGTAACTCCTTTTGGCGCGCCTGTGTTTGGAGTCATAAGTGACACGGCAAAAATCAGAGTTGAAAAAGCAAGGAAAAGTCTCATCTCTACGGATGACTTAAAGAAGCAGATGATAACTAATGCAGTACCGCCGATAGCTACGCAGAGGAGAAAGATGAAGAGCAGTGGGTTTGAATAGTGCGCAAGCCCGTTGCCGCCAATTAATGTTGCCAGATAGACCTGGGCGGCGAGCAGGCGCGCGAACAATGCGGGGCTGGCGCCGACGGAGGAATAGTGAGAGCGGCCTGAGGGGTCCACGACGAGCAGTCCCCACGCTTGAATGAGGCAACACGATGCAAGAATGCCGGCTTCAAACAATCGCCAGCTATCGCGGCGTTTCCATGCAAGAAAGAGTGCAATCGGAGTAAGAAAGACGCAGAAGGGACCGGTTAATCCGCAAAGCAGCAGAATGAAAATATCAAAGAACCCCCCGGCAATGCTTTTGGGTGTGGACGCCGCCAGCAGGAGAAAAGCGCAGAGAGCCATGATCCATTGGGAACTGGTAACGATGGCGTGCATCTCCCAGCAATTTGGCAGCGCAATAAAGACGCCTGCAAGAAGAGCGCGGTAGCGCAGGCTGCCCCAGACTGAAGACCTGGCACTGAGCAGCAGAGTAACGGGCAGAGCCTGGATTGCGATTGCCAGGAGGTTAAGCACAAGAGGAGCAAGGCAGAGAGGCGCGAGCAGCGCCAGCGAAGCTGCCAGGTGGGGAAGAACCTGGACGTATCCGTCCTGGGTGCGGAAAAGCGCAGCGAACCAACCGTAGTTATAGGAATCGGCAAACCAGACGTGCCCATCTTCAGCCCAGAATTGCGCGTTGAAAATCGCATCGAGCCGGTGCGTGGCCAGCAGAACGCATGCGAAAACAAAGATTGCGCTTTGCTGCCAGAAGCGAAGGTTGGGCTGCTCCGCTGGTTGGTCTTGCATTCTGCCGCCTCATGGTACGGTTGGCTGTTTAACGATCTTCGTGTTACAACCATCCGTGGTTAGCGGGATTGTAACAGCCGCTCCCCGCGAGAGTCAGCGCGAGGCATCCGCAGCTGGGCTGTAGATTGTGAGCTTCACTCTTGGCGGCAAAACTTTGCTGAAGGATTCGAGCTCCGGGCGCAATTTGATTACGGTAGCGGCATCGGTCGCATAGAACTGGACTTCTTTGCGGTCGGGCGACAAGCGTTCTCGCGATAGATCCATGCTCGCTACCTTTACCCAACTGGCCGGAATCTCGCCCTTGAACCATTCATCGTAAATGATGGCAAGATGAATTCCATGATTGGCGACGAAGGCCTGATAGGTATCGGCGCTGGCATGATTCAAGCGGAGGATGCGAGCTTCTTCAGATGCGAGGCCGCCTAGATCGAGAACGAAGTATGGGTTGCGGTAGGAGACAAGGCCGAGATCGTTCACAGCTACCGGCCCATGATAAAACTCGTTGACGAAGCGATGCATTTGAAAGTGCTGCTCATAAATGTTGTTAGCTTCAAGCGGAACCAGCCAGGTGGCCTTGATGTAGCGAAAGCAAACCGATAGCAGAACAATGGCGGTTGCGCTGCAGGCGAGGAGACGAAACCGTCTATTCGACAGCACATTGCGAATTGTTGCCTGCGTCAGATAGATCGCCATCAGCGCCGTGCCCAGTAGGGCATAATCTTCATAGCGATCGAGCCATCCGAATCGACCGGCGGCAGCTTGGCCACCGATCATGCACACAAGAGCCAGCGCCATCAGGCCATGCGATGACCACTGCCATGGTTTGGCTGGGAGCTCTTTGAAGCATCGTGCTGCGGCAGCTACGCCGATTACCAGCAACACAAAGCCGGCTGGGTGGACGGCCATGATCAGTATGTTCATGCCCACCGATTGCAATAAACCCATCGCGGCTCCGCTGACTCCATTGGCTGCAACATCGGACTTGACGAGGATGGAACTCGGCAATGGCGGCAGCCCTAAGCTAATGAGAAACGCAGAGAAGCCGCCCATGAAAAGTACGATAAGCGCAAATGTCCCGGCCGCGGTGCGCCAGCGTCCTCGCAGGGCAAGCACCAGAAGCGCTCCAATACTTAACGGCAATCCTTCGTAGCGCAACAAGGGAGCGATAACAATAACTGCTGGAAGCCAGGCCGGCATCTTGCCCTGGTCAAGAAATATTGCAAGACCGTAAATGCAGACTGCGGTTGCGAGTATGTGCAGACTGTGTTCCGCGCCGCAAAAGACAACGCCAATTAGATTTGTGCAGATAGTCAGCAACAGCAGGAAGGTTGGCTGCACAACGACACCGAACTTATCTGCGGCAAATTGCAGATGCATGAAGAATCGCCAAATGATGCCCATGGTCGCAAAGAGCGCCAGGCTGTTGAAGATCAATGGCAGGTAGGGATGGATCGGTAACCTGGACGCGGTTGCAAGCAGAAATGGAAAGAGAATCGAGGAGGCGGGCGCTGCATGAAATCCGGCGTTGATTCCGTAGTTGCCGTGGCTGATTTGGTCGCTGACGGCAAGCGTGATGTACGGATCGTCCATCGAATAGATAAAGGTGCCGTCATTCAGCTTGAGAATGGAGAGATAAAGGCTGAGCAGTATAACGCCAACTAAGGTCAAAGCGACCAGGAAAGCAATTGTCTGTAATTGCTTTGACGGCTTGCCGGTTAATTGCGGCTGAGATTGGGCGCCTGGCGCGAACGCGGTCATGGATCGATCTCCACGGAAATCTGGGTGGCTATCCTTCCTAATTATGTTTTACCAGTTGCACAGTCCAACCTTTGGGATTTTCCGGGATGGTAACAATTGTTCCCGCGGGCGCTGCTTCAAAGCGTTTTGCGTATTCGGCGAAATGCATATCTTCGTAGGCGGGATGATGCCAATCGCGAACGATTCCGATGCACATCACTAATAAAAGGCAAGCTGACACGATTCTAAGGAGCGGAATCCGGCTGCGGAAACACCAGAGGATGGACCACGCGAAGGCGAGAGTGGGGAAATACCAATAGCGAATGCTTGCAGCTCCGGCAAGCAACTGCCACATGGAGACTCCGGCAGGCGGATAAGCGGTTGGAGAATAGAGCGACGCGGCAAAAATAAGGGATGAAAAAAGAAGGAAAAGTTTCACCTCGACAGATGAACTGATAAAACAGGCTACTACAACCGCGGTTCCGATGATGACGACACAGATAAAGAAAATGAAGACACGCGGGGACGTGAGCAACGCTAGTACGTTGCCGCCGAGCAATGTTCCAAGATAGATGTGGCCGGCTAGTATTCGAATCAGCAGTGCAGGGCTTGCGCCGAGTGAGAAATGCGGACGGCTGGTGAGTCCTCCGTTCAACAATCCCCAGGCCTGGATTATGCAAGTTGCAGCAAGAATGCCGGACTCAACCCACAGCCAGCGCTGACGGCGACGCCACGCGAGGAAGATCGCGATGGGGAGCAGGAAGATGCAGAACGGTCCAGTGAGGCTCGAGAGCAGCAGCATTGAAATATCGAAGATGCGGCCAACTATGCTCTTCGGGATCGAGGCTGTGAGCAGAAGGATTGCGCAGAGAGCCAGAATCCATTGCGCCTGCGCAATGCCGTTGCACATCTCCCGGTTATTGGGCAGGGACAGGTAAATGCCGGCAAGAAACGCGCGGAAGCGCAGACTGCCCCACGCTGAAGAGCGCGAAGAGAGAAGAAGATTTACGGGGAGGGCCTGCAAGACGATTTCGATAATGTTGAGAACCAGGGGTGCAAACGATAACGGCACAAGCAGCGCGAGGGCGGCTGCCAGACGAGGGAAGGCATGGAAGTATCCCTCGTAGGTGCGGAACAACGCAGTCCAACCTCCGAAGTTATAAGCTTCGGCAAAAAAGACGTGCCCTTCTTCTGTCCAGAATTGTGCGTGGAATAAAGCGTCAGGCCGGCGCGAGACGACTACGGCGCAGGCGAGCAGAAAGATCAAAACCTGTTGCCAGGGACGGAGCTCGATTTGCCGCTGGTCTTGCTTTGCCATGGCATTCATGCAGGTGCTTACGAACCCTGTTGAATCTCAGAGTAGTACTTCTGATGCACTTTTCTTCCCGTTGCGTCGTATCTTGGCAAGCGCTTGATTCCCCACTTATGCGCGACAAATCCGGCGGTGGTGGCCAGCACTCCCAATCCATATTCCACGCTGCGCTTGAAGTTGATTGAAGAAGCTTCGTCAAAGTATTTTGTCGGGCAGGAGATCTCGCCAATTTTGTAGCCGAACATCACCGCCTGGGCGATCATCTGGTTGTCGAAGACAAAATCGTCGGAATTTTCTAACAGCGGCAATGTCTCAAGCAGTTCGCGGGAGAAGGCACGGAAGCCGGTGTGGTACTCAGAGAGCTTTACGCCCAGCATTAGATTTTGAAAAGCCGTCAGCATGCGATTGGCAACGTATTTATAAAATGGCATTCCGCCTTTGAGCGCGCCCGCACCCAGAATTCGCGAGCCAAGAACCATATCATAGACTTCGCTGGAGACCATCCGGCCATGGCCGGAACCAGAGAAGGCGTGTATTGATAATCGGGATGAACCATGACCACGATGTCGGCACCCGCGGCGAGAGCTTCGCGGTAGCAGGTTTGCTGGTTGCGACCGTAACCGTAATTTTTGTCGTGAACGAAGGTCAGCAAGCCGAGCTTGCGGAGAGAGCGGCGGTCTGGTCCTTGCTGGAGTCGTCGACAAGAATCTTGATGTCTACCACGTCAGACAATTCACGCACCGTCTGTTCAAGAGTCTTTTCGGCGTTGTAGGCCGGCATCACAACCGCGACTTTCTTTCCGTTAATCATGGTTTAAGCTCCTATATATTTTGCTCCGCCGGACCCGGTGGCCGATTCAGTGCGAGACGGCGGGCAACTGCTGCGGCACAGGGTATGGAGAAATGCTTGCCGGCAGCGCGTCCGGCTCCACCAGCCATACCTTGCGTCCGTGATAGTAGTGTATCAATTCAAGATTGTTGGCGCTGTCCATTTCCCTTGCCCATATGACTTTTGAGCCGTCAATGTCAGCCCAGTTGTAGACCCACTCATCAATAGGATTGTGGTCGGAAGTGTAGCGGACAATCGCTAGTTGATCGCCGGGGAGCTGTTCCAGGCCGGCTTCGATCTGAGCGCGCTGCGTGCCGAAATGCTCAGGGCCGTACCATTTGTCAGCCCATTCCGAGGGCGGCCACTCGGGACGTCCATGTGGAGGGGGCCGGTAAAAATCCGCAGCCCAGCCAGGGCAATCACAAACAATACCGTGAGGCGGACTATGGTTGCGCCCACGGGCTGGCCGCCAGTAGTCCAGACACGGAGGTGGCGCATGCCTTGCAAGCCGATGGCGTAAAAGACGACGGTGAAGGGCGCGACGTAGTGAGCGATGAGATAGATTTCGATCACCGCACCGGCGGCCAGGGTGAGCGTGCAGATTACCAGAAATCGGATGCGGCGATCGAGAAAGACGCGGCGCATCATGATGAGCGGAGGAAGCAACAGGAAGCCGGCAAAAAACTCAAAACAGCGGATGAGTTTGAACGAGGTTTCCGGAAAGAAGCCTCGGAGCTGATGGATTTTCTTATCCGCCCAGTTCGTTGTCCATATAAAAGCGGCGCAGTTCTTCGTGCCGGTAGACGGGCGTGGGGCGTTGATGCTGCCAGATGTAATAGGGCGCCACGGCGTAAGTGGCGCGATTGACGGTGTAGGGCAAAGTGAAGGGACTTCCAAAGGCGCGGTAATCGTAGTATCCCAGCCAGGCGACGGTGGCAATGATTAACGCCAGCGGCAATGCGCTCAGCGAACAAGGGCGGCAGGGGAAGGGCGATTTTTTCCGCGCAGGAGCCAGCGGCCCAAAACGAAGGCTACCGGCAGGCAAAGAAGAAGGCCTTCGTAGGGGCGAGTGATGGCCAGTAGTGCAATACCGATTGCCATGACCAGAGCGTCGCGATGCCGCGCGTGTTTCATCATTCGCGGCAGTGCTCCCAGCACCAGTGCTCCGCCGAGAGCGGCGATGCAGCCTCCGGCGGAGTAGGTGTTGATCCAGTAGCTGAAAACTCCCAGGCGCAGGACGGCAATGAATCCTCCCAGCAGCGCCCAGGTGGGCGGCAACCAGGCCTGTAGCATCCAGCAGATGGCGGCACACATGAGCGCGCTGGAAATGAGCACGCCAAACCAGGGATTCCCGAAGAGGAGTTTGCCGGCAGCCAGCAGCAGCCCCTGGGCGGGGAAGTACATTGACATATAGGTGGGCTGCATGGTGATGTGGATGCTTTCGAAATGTGTCCACATGACCGGCGTGGGGTTGGCCAACCGGCCATGGAGAAATGTGTCAGCCGCAAGCAGAAAGCTGAAGTCGTCAGGGACAAAAGGTACGGGGATAGGAGCGAAGGGAAGAATAGCGAGGCGTAACAGGAGCGTGGAAAGGCCGACGACCGTGACAGCCAATCCCTTTTTTCTCGCCAACTGTGTGAAGGCGCGCTCCACACGGCGGAAGGCTGAAGAGGCGAGACGCGGGAAGCTGAACGCTCCCGCGACGGCGATCAGGGTAAGGCCGCCTTCGATCAGCAGCAGCGAAGGATCGCCTTGAGGGGCAGCGGAGACGAGCATAACGGTAATTTTATGCTGTCGCGTTGCAGGGCGTGCCGCTAATTTTATGTTGTGACGCAGCGAAGCGCATTGCAGAGTTAGTTGTGCATTCGAGGCAACGTCTCAGTGTGGTTCAGCGCAAGCATTCCGCTCTCCGCAGTACCCAGTAATTCCGGTTGCGGGGCAAGGGATAAGGGAGAGCGCACACCCGCAATTAGCTGGCCTGCCGATCTCTCCCGCCCAGGAATGATTGCTAGACCCTGAACATGCTCGGCCAGCGCTTAAACCGTGTAGTTGCCCAGGACGGTGACGATGTTAAGGAATGCTGTGTTAATGCCGCCTGCCAGCGACTGCATTCCGGCTGTGCAGCCGAAAGCGATTAAAGCGACGACCAGGGCGTATTCGACCAGATCCTGGCCACTGTCTTGTGAGAGAAGGCACTTTAAAGTGCGAGTGAATTTCAAGCAGTCAAGAAGCATAGTTATCCTCACAGGCGATCTGGGAGGGTTAAAGTATTTTGCGAGGAGCACGTCTAAGTTGCGAACATTCGAGCGCGTGACTCTCTCGCCTGGTTACAACAAATGGGATAAACTGCAAAATCCAAGATGCTTGCCGCGTACTTAAACTGTGTAATTGCCTACTGTCGTGTTCAGATGAATGAATGCCGTGTTGATTCCTGATGCCAAAGTCTTCATGCCGGCCGTTGCCGCAAATGCAATCATGGCGACCACCAGAGCATATTCAACCAGATCCTGACCATCTTCATGCCTAATCAAGCACTGCAAACTATCAATGAGTGTTAAGAGAACGAGTCTCATGCGACTACCTTTCAGTGTGATAATTCGATTTCCCGGGCGCACTCATATGAAGGTGCTTTTCATGCAGCACACATGATTAACTTCAACTGAGTGAGAAAGTGTTGATGCAGCCCCGCATTGCAGGGTTTAAACCGTGTAACTGCCGAGTGTCGAACTGAGATCGACCATAGCATTGAGCAGTACCACTGCGAGGCCTTTCATACCGGCTGTCGCACCAGTAGCCATCAAAGCAATGATCATGGCGTACTCGACCAGGTCCTGGCCGTCTTCGCGCCTCATCAGGGCCTGAAAGCGATCGATGAGTTTCTGACGTACAGGGTTCATGTTGATACCTCTTAAAACTTCCTGGAGGTGTCTGGATCCTTTGGATGGGAGAGCTCCCCTTAGCACCGGGTCTGGTGCCTGAAAACTCTCCCGCGAAGGAGCAAACATGCTGGTCTGTGCCGGCCCGAACCTGCTTCGCAGGAGGTTAGACCGTGTAGTTGCCCAGAACCGTGTTGATGTTGGTGAATGCAGTGTTGAGCCCGGTGGCCAGATGCCTTCATGCCGGCGGTAGCGCCGAATGCGATAAGGGCAACAACGAGAGCATATTCAACCAGGTCCTGACCTTCTTCGCGATTCATCAGATCCTGGAACTTCACATACAGCTTGAGAAGCATGGTATTCATTTGTGGTCTCTCCGTAAATTGATTTTCCCAGCCTTCGCTGGGGCACCCTCAATATAGCAAGTAGCGTGCCATTCGCGGCAATGTTTATTTACCTATAGATATCAATGACTTACCAAATTAGTAACCCGCAAGGTAGAGTGGTGAAGTGTAAACAGTTGTATACACGGCGCATAGGAATCACCGGCTTGGTATACATGACCTAAAGGTGTGATACCGGATTAGTGGCATCGAACCCTGTTTCAGATGGGCAAGATCAAGAAAAGTTCATCCTTGCGGCTGCGCAGTTCGATGTGACTGCCTGCGACATGTAGCGCGAATAGGAGGCAAAAGCGGCTTCCCGGCGAAGGGCTAAAAGTTATGCCCTGGGAGGGTTTGATAGCGTTTGTGAGGCCGTGCGATACGCCGGGTGAGAGGCTTCGGAGTGCCATCACTGGTCAACAGCGGCCGGGGAGATTTCGAGTACGTCTCCGGGTTGTGTCTGCGTGCTGAGGATGGTTCCCGGGACGAGTTCGAGCACGGAGTGCGCGGAGAGACAGGCGGACAGTCGCCAGGGCGGCACCGCATGACGGATCTTCCTGATTCGATTCTTGCGGTCAAGATAGACCAGGTCGATGGCAAAACGCATGAAGAAGGTGTGCACCGCCTCACAGGGGATGATCCACAGGCCCTCGCCGGGTGAGAGCTGCTGGCGCCCCAGCAAGCCCTTGCTGCGGCTGGAACCGCTGCCGGCGACCTCAAGACGTGTGGCAAGCACCGTTTGGCGGGTGAGGTTTATAACCTGCAGGAGGGCTGCCGGACGTGGCATAGCGGGGCGATTATCAGCCCAGGCAAAAATCCTGCTGAGGGGTTTCATCCGTTTGTCTCAGATCCTTTCGCCTGCCGTAGAAATCGCTACTGAGGCGGCGGAGCCGACTGTGTGGAACTCGAGTTCGACGAGGAGGAAGCAGCGCCAAAACCTTGCGTTGCGCCTTCGATCTCCAGCGGTGTCTCGGGCTTCATGCTCTCAACCAGCTTCTCAACGGGCATGGTTGCCTGCGCCGGCGCGGGCGTATTTTCGGCCGTCTTGGCATCCGGATTATTCATGGGAATGCCGGTGTTGGGCGGCAGGAACTTGGTTGGGAACTTCAACTCTGGCAGGGGCGCGCCCACCTGAATGGGAGCCACGATCTCCGGCGTTACCAGTGACGATCAGCTCGGTGTTGGTCTTGGACTTGGACATCGACTTGAAGAACGCGCCCAGAACGGGAATATCGCCCAGGAAGGGAATCTTCTGAGAAGGTTTCAGTTTCAGTGTTGTTCAGCAGGCCGGCAAGGACAAAACTCTGACCGTCGCCCAACTCAACCTCGGTCTTCATCTTCCGCGTAGTAATGGCGGGCACTTCAAATCCGGAAATATCCACGGCATCTGCGAAGTCAAGTGAGCTGACCTCGGGAGCTATCTGAAGCCGGATGGTTCCGCGAGGAGTAATGGTGGGTATGAAGTTAAGGCGGATTCCATACTCCTTGAACATGATGGTAATGGTGGTGCCGCTGGAGGAGCCCTGCGCTACGGGATATGGATATTCGCCGCCGGCCAGGAAGCTGGCCTCTTTGCCGTTTACCGCCAGGATATTTGGCTCTGCCAGTTGCTCGGTGACGCCTTTGGTATTGAGCGCCTGGATGGTCGCGCCTACGTTACCCAGGCCCGGGAAGACGGCTGTGATGTTCTGATTGGTCGATATGGTCGTTCCCGTAGAGGTAGTCAACGGCGGCGTGAACTGCTGGGTAGAAACCGCACCTATCGCATTTCCAAGCCCGTTATCGAACATATTGATGCCGAGTTGCAAAGCCTTGTTGCGGTCGACGCTCATAAAGTGGACCTTGAGCAGAATCTGCGGATCGGAGGCAGGCACTTTTACGTCGAGCAGGTTGACGACTTTTCCGGCGGTGGAGGCAATCCTGACGGCGCGGTCAGAGCTGTTAAGGTTATTGACCGTTCCGCGCAGGAAGATCATATTGTTATCGAAGCTGACCTTAAGGGTTTGCCCGGGAAGCTCGGCTCTGAGCTGGCGGCGGACGGCCTCAAGGCTGGTGTCAGAAGACGCCGTGCTGGGGGTTACTTTTACATTGAAGAACTGCCGGTTGCCGAGCGTGTCCCAGATAATCAGGCTGGTTTCACCAGCAGCCTTTCCGCTGACCATAATCTCGGTGCGGTTGATGGCGTGGGTTTCAGCCACATCGGCCGAGCCGACGGCGATGCGCTTGATGGGCTTGGCGGTATCCACCAGTACGGTTTTGCCTACTGAGACGTAGAGGTCATTGGCGGAGTCCTGTATGGCGGCAGGGGCGGGTTGAGCCTCAGAGGGTGAGGTTTGAGCCCACAAAGCCGATACGGCGCAGGAAAGAAGAGTCACTGCGCAGAAACATGCGATGGTAATGCCAGCTCTCGCTCTCACTACTTTCCCTCGGTAGAACGAAATTTTTCCGTGCCCGATTTATCGCCGTTGATCACTTCGATGGTGAATGTGTCGGATGGGGCTTTGCGAACATGACCTGTGCTCACCGGCTTTTTAGCGCCGGGATCGGCAAATAGGTTGGTCATGGCCGTGCCCGGCACCTGATCGGTCTTGGTATCCAGCGGGTTGCGCAAAACGAGCTGGATTCTTACCTGCTGATTGCTGGCCAGGCTCAGCGTCTCAGCCTGCTCCGGAGTGACCAGCAGGTTGACCACCTGCACCGGCTTGGCCTTGCCCTCAGCGTCTTTTTGAATATCGGTGCCGGCAGACAGCACCTGGATGTTCTGCAGGATGGTTCTGGCCTGAATGCCTTCAAGAGCGGTCTGTGCCTTGGCATCGGGAGGAACGCCGGAGATGAGAACGTCAACGCGCATTCCGGGAGTGACGAAACCAGCCACGCCCACCACATCGTCCACCTTGACGGCGCAGGCTCTCATGCCCTGGGGAATGGTGGCTGCCAATCCACCGCCGGAGCCGACGGCGGCCAGGCGGCTGTCGAGAATAGGCTCGCCCTGGTAGATGTCGGCGAGAACACCGCGTCCGATTGCATCCTCGGGTTTGAGGATGGCGCCCTTGGGAGCCGATCCGGCGATCTGGATGGTGGTCAGATTGGAGGCGGTCAGAACAGATCCAAGCTTGATATCAGCATTCGCCGCAACCACGCTGGTGGTCAGAATCGGTTTTGCAGCTACCATGCGGTTGCCAACCACGCGATAGACCAGAAAGGCGCACGCGCCGGCAATGACGAAAGCGAGGAGGAGGATTGTTAGAACTCGTCGGTTCATCTGGAAGCCTGTTCGAGCCGTTTAATTTGCCAGCTCAGTCTTTCTGTATTCAATGGTAATTGGCGAGCCTTTGGGAGACGAGCTTCGCATAGCGCTGAACCCGAGAAATTAGCTGTCGTGAAACCAAACAAATTCAATTGCGTGTTCAGTTTATTCCCTTCAAAACATAAGTCAAGTCTTAACTTCTCAGTCGATTGGCTTCCCTTCCTGCCTTAGACGTCTGCAATTCTGAAAGAGGATACAATGGACTTCTGATGGTGAGTTTGCACCCCTTTCAGGGGAGTTTGCACTCCACTTTCAGGGGATTTTGCACTCCGCATTTTGGGCATTCATATTAGCTGAAGCGCATGCAATCAACCACCACCGAATGAAGAACCAGGCGGTAAAGGGGAGGGAATCTATCCCGTGAGGTCTTCCCGCACCATTACGCTCTTCTCCGATCGGCCGGATGAGGCTGTGTCGGGGGCTTCGTTCCTTTTTTCGGTCATCATGCATGGCGCAGCTATCGGTTTTGTCGCGCTTGTCGTCTTGTATGGACCGCAAAAAAACCGCGTGGTCACTGAGCGCTATACGGTACGGCATCTTGATTTGCACGCCCCAGAGCCGCAGATGCGCGCCTCGGCGGGCAGCGGCGTTGCCTATCCGGGCCCGCACAAGAAGGCGCAGACGCCTGCCCCGGGCGGCAAGCAAAGCGAACAGCCAAAGCAAATGCGCGAAATTGCCCAGGGAGCGCTGGGCGCCCAAACGCTGGTGCAGCCCAAGATTAAAACTCCTCTTACGCTCGCCAAGGAAGTTCCGGTTCCCACGGCGGTGATCTGGTCTCCTGAGAAGACAGAGGCCAAGACCATTGTTCCGCCCAAGCCGGCCATGCCCACAGCCGCCGATGTGAAGCCATCGCTCGATCCTCCCAACGAAGAGGTGAACCTGGCAGATGTGGGCATCACAGCCACTGACCTGGCCGTGCAAAAGCAACCCATTTTGCCCAGCACCAC
This sequence comes from uncultured Acidobacteriaceae bacterium, assembly GCA_963780975.1. GTDB lineage: Bacteria > Acidobacteriota > Terriglobia > Terriglobales > Acidobacteriaceae > Telmatobacter. The sequence goes on from CAWAEU010000021.1 coordinate 55,192, forward strand.
TTCGCCAATCGTGGTTCACGGGCCTGAGCGCGCGCAACTGGCTCCGGCAACCACTTCCGATTCGGCCGCGCAGCCAACCCCCGCCGCGGTTATGTCGCTCTCTGATACGCGCATGGCGAATGGAACCGTCACTCTTCCGCCCGTGAACGAGACGGTGGCAAAGGCTTCGCCGGGAGCTCTTGAGCCTGGGAAGGGCAAGGACGCGGCGCAAACAGGGAAAGGCAACCAGGGAGCCAAGGCCGATGGGGCAGGCGCGGGACAGGGCGCCGGCGACAAGGGAGACAAACCGGCCCCCGCCGGCGCTGCCGGAAATAAAAACGCAGCCAAAGCAGGATCGACGCAGGGAAGTGAGGCCGGCAACCACAACGGAGCAAAGACCGGGCCTGCGCAAGGGGCTGATTCAGGCTCCGGTACAGGTGCGGGCAGCCATCCTGAGTACGCAGTGATCAAGCTGCCTAAAGACGGCGAGTTCGGCGCGGTGGTGGTGGGTTCGTCGCTTGAAGATAAATATCCTGAGACGGCCGAGCTATGGAGCGGCAGAATGGCATACACCGTTTATCTGCACGTAGGCCTGGCCCATAGCTGGATTCTTCAGTACTCGGTTTCGCGCGCGGACGATGCGGCGGCGGGAGGCAACGTGACGCACATTGAGGCTCCCTGGCCGTATAACATTGTGCGGCCCAACATCGCTCCCGGAGCAATCGATGCCGATGCGCTGATGATTCATGGATTCATTAATGCAGCCGGTCGCTTTGAGGGTCTGACCGTCGCCTTCCCGCCGGATTTTGCGCAGGCGAAATTTGTTCTGGACGCGCTGGCCAGGTGGGAGTTCAGGCCGGCCACAAAGGGCGGGCAAAACGCGAAGGTTGAAATCCTTCTGGTGATTCCTGAAACTCCAGAATAAAAAAGGCCCGCATCCTGGCTGGATGCGGGCCTTTTAGTTATCTTTTTATGCGGCTATGTCGTGGTGTTAGGTACCAACCGCGGGGTTGAGAAGGTACGCCGCGATGGCCTGGAATATCTGCGTCAGCTGGGTGTAGTTTGTGCCGTTTGCTGAGGCGCAGCCGTCAGCGTCGTCGGAGTAGAAATATCCGGAGTCAGAGGCCATGGCAGCAATCGCTGCGCATGGACTGTCACCGTGCGTCCAGTTGCCCCCTCCACCGGTTACCGTGGCACTATACGTCGCGTCCGTAGTGCATCCCGATGTAGGAGAACCGTAGCCGATTGTGTAAACCCTGGTGTAGGACCCCGTGTTGTTATAAGAAGAGCTTGTAGCGGCATCCTTGGCTGCCTGCACTGCCTGGCCGCACTCGCCCAGCGCGGATGGATAGGTATACGTGTTCTTGTTGCTTCCAGTCCCGGTTCCGTTGAGAGTGCCACCGCCTGATGCTGTCACTATCTGACTACTGGAGGCAGAAGCGGTTGCGTTGCCGTCGCTGAGGATGATCATGGCGTTCTGCGAACCCGGATTCGACGTTTGCTGGGCAACCAGTCCCGCTTGGGCCGCGTAAATCACTTGCGCGTAGTAGGTTCCCTCACCGCCGGGAGCTGTGATGCCTGTGCAACCGCCCCCTCCGGCAGCCATCACGATATCCGCGGTTGTAGTCAATACGGCAGTGTCAGAGGTGCGGTAGTTAGTTGTGAATGGAATCACCTCATATGTGCCAAGTGTCGAAGGTATCGATTCAGTCAAACCAGTCCCTGTGTTGCTGGGGAAGGTATATGGCACTGATGTGGGCGATGTGCTGGAGCATCCAGCGGTAAACGTAGTTACACCGTGCGAAGTTGTGTATTTGCCATAGTCGGCTTGATCCGTAGCGGTAGACATGGCGGGAAACACAAACAGGGCAACGCTGTCGACGGCGGGGGTGCTTGTGGAGCAAGTTGTTTGCAAGGCACAGGGATCAAGATCCAGAAGCAGATCTCTTACACCGGACAACGCGCAGGAGATTTGCGTGCCGGAGCATTGCTTGCCGCTATCCGGATTGCCCATTGACGCCGTGGTGTCGAGGACGATGGCAACGTTCCACGGAGTGCTGGCGCCGCCGTTATAGGCCGCGGTGGATACTGCCGTCAAATTGAATTTTGTGAGACCAAACATGCTTCCGAACCAGGTGTTGGCATTCGCTGTCTGAATTACGCGGACGGCGTTGAAACTTCCGCTCGTCGAGCCGGTGGCTGTGACGCACGCCAATCCGTCATTCTTCACCAGTGTGTTCAGGCATAGGAATGTTGGAGTCGCCGTTACGTTGGTCAGCAGCGTGCTGTAATTCAAGCTCTTCGACCCCGAGCTGTAGCTCGCAATATTGCTGGCCGCAGTAGTGGTGTTGGGCAGGCCATATGCTCCCGCCAATGCGGTCGCATTCGTCGACGCCTGGAGCTGTTGCAGGGCAAAATAGCCGTGGCTGAAGTCAATCGCCATGCTAGACAGCCCGATCACCGCTGCAAGGGCAGCCACACCGATATACATTGCCTGGCCACTCGTATCCTTCAGCAGCCTGCGTAAAAATGTCGCTCCATTTAATTTCATTGGTTACTCCTTCTTCTTCAATCGACCATTACCGTTGTGCTTGCCGCAAGATTGCCTGCCAGCTTCAAAAGGTATGCCGGAATCCACGTGTACTGATAAGTGACCGATACTGAGGCGGGGTTGCCCTCAGCATTGTTTAAAACCGTCGCCCCCGCGGTGCAGGTAAACGGCGCACCGCTGGTTGGCGTAGTAGGCCCATATGTATGAATCGCGCCGGTCGAGTCCGGGAGCGTCACCGTATACGTAAACTTGGTTGACGTCCAGGTTGGCAACGCACCGGTAACTGTTGACGCCACCGACGCGCATGGGTCGGTCAGGTTGCCCCTGGCAGTGATAAGCAACTGCGCGGCGGCGTTGGTGGCGCTGCCAAGCTCCTGATAGTTCATCAGCGCCATCACCACCGAGAACATGCCGGTCATCATGGTGAGCATCAAAGGCAGCACCAGGACAAATTCAACCAGTGCTCCACCCTCTTCACCATTGCGGCGACGGGCGTGAACCCATGCCGCGATGGAACGGATATTGAAACACAACCTCCGTGATCCCCCGGCGCGATTCGCACCGCGCGTGAGGGCCGAGGCTTGCCGATGATTCTCGTTCAATGTTTTCATCATCATGCACTTTCTGGCATTGTCCACCTTACTGGGACAATGCGGGGTTGACCATACCACCTTCGCGTTACTCAGGCTGGGTGTTATTCCTGGTGCGGAGATAACACTTTTGTGTTACGAGCTGCAGCGCGTCAACGCAACGCTCACTCCCTCAGCTCTTGTCCTTCTTAAGGCGCTGGAGAAACTTCTCAAGTTCCTTTTGATCCACGCCATCGACAATTTTCTTCCCTTTTGAGTCTTTTGAATTTGACAGGATAAATTGCAGGCCCACGCCGTCGTCTCCGCAGCGGACGGCCCGGGAGTGCACCTGGATCGAGCGTTCAGAGGTCTGCTGGCCGTTCTCTGTATCCTGCAGAGTCAGCAGGACCAGGGTGCCCGGGTACCAGCGCTCTTCAGTAACCACATACAAACCGGTTGAGCTGATGTCCTTGATGTTGTGCGCCTCGGGAGTGCCGCCGCTCCAGTAATAAGCCGCCAATCCGTCTGCGGATTCCCGTGGAGCTTTTCTGGGATCGGGAGACCACCAGCGCTCCAGCCAATTCTTCGGCGGCCTGGCGGTCTTAGCTCCCGGCTGGATGAGATCCATCTCGTGTGTTTGCTGGGCGGCGGTGTTTGCCTTTGACGAGCGTTCCTCCAGTTGCAGCACGCCTGGACCGCCGCTCCAAAGCGGCTTTTCCCTCAGCAGGACCGCACTCTGTATAACGGCGCCGCCACCAGAAGTCTCGCTCAGCCGGCGCTCCATCTCCTCGGCCTCGCAAAGCATCAGCTGGTCGCCAGTCTGGGTCTGCGACGAATAGATTGAGTGAGTGGGCAGTGCCAGTACGCTGGCCGGCTTGGGACTGGAAGGCGTGACGCGGAATGTGGGGAAGGCTTCAACAACGTCAATCACCCGGCAATCCTCGTCAAGATAAATCAGGTCGATGGGAACACGCATGCCGGTCTCGGGTATTCCCCTGAACGGCGACAGCCACAGGCCCTCGCCGGATTTGAGCGAAAGCGTCGCAATCAGTTCCTTGAGATTCGCATATGAAACATCGGCGGAAGCGACCTCCAGGCCGAGAAAGCATTCACGAGTGCGGTTGTAGGCGCAATGTTTCCTTAATTCCATAATTCCTCCCGCTCTCGGCGAGTAATATTCAACCGGCCGTTGTTCGATCGCCCCGGCTTCCCATTCGAGTTCTTCAATCACGCTCATTTCAGCAAAGTCCTTTCACTGTGAATCCCGGCCTGTGCGGGCCTTGCTTGCCAATGCGTTTAGCCGGCGATCAAACAAACCGGGAAACCACGCAAGAGCATACTTCACCACTCCCGTTCCCTGAACAGGAAGCAGAGGCAATGCCGACTATGCGGCAACGTCTCCGCGTCAGCCATCCAGGCGACAAATTCCAGTCGCCGGAAACCACTGGCCGGTGGACTATCGGGCTGGGTAGTGGAGCTCGCTTGTGCTGCCGAGCGCCACTATCCCACCTGCGAAACCCGTACTACTTGACCCGTGTGCGGCGTCGCTGAATCAACAGAACCAACACGATGACAAACAGTGCGCCGGCAACAATCCGGATAATCGTAGTACCGTCCATAGCAACTCCCTTTCTCCACAAAATATTTCATGTGCTCTTCAGTCCATTGAGGGCATCGGAGCCGGCCAGCGGAACTCGAGCAGTTTCTTCGGCGCCGCCGGAATCGAAAACCCAGGTGTTACTTGACCCGCGTGCGCCGGCGTTGAATCAACAGAATCAACACAATCACAAACAGGGCACCAGCTACTATTCGAATAATCGTGGTACTGTCCATATTTATTCCTCCTTTCCTCAATGGCCTCCATTGAGTAGTTTGAACGAATCCATCATCGATATGACCGCAGGACCAAGAGCGACCAGAAACAGCGATGGAAAGATGAAAAACACGAGCGGGAAGATCAGCTTGATGGTGGTCTTGGCCGCCGCCTCTTCCACAGCCTGCACGCGCTGAGTTCTGAGGGTATCGGAATGAATGCGTAAAGTTTTGGCGATGCTGGTTCCAAACTGTTCCGATTGCACCAGCATTGAAACCAGGTTGCGCACGGCGTCAACGTCGGTGCGTTCTGACATATGCTTCCATGCGTCTGCGCGCGGGCGTCCGGCGCGCTGTTCAAGCACCACAATGCCCAGCTCGTCGCACAACTCCGGTTGTGCATCGCGCAATTCCTCTGATGTGCGCGCCGTCGCCTGGTCAAGGCTCAATCCCGCCTCAATGCAAATGACGAGCAGATCGAGCACATCGGGCAGGCCGCGGCGGATCTTTCCCTGCCGCTTTGAAATCATTCTCCCCAGCCAGAAATCCGGCGCCAGAAATCCCAGTCCCAAGCAGAGGACGTAAACGAAGAACGGGCTCAGGCTGCCCAAACCGGTGACCAGGGCCAGAAGGCAAAGCGAAACGGGAACCAATACTTTGGTTCCGTAGAAAACCTTGATGGCCGATTCCTTGCGATAGCCGGCGCGGATAAGACGCTGCTGCACCACGGAGACTTCCGCCTGGCTTTTGGGCAGAATGTTCTGGAATTGCACCACCACTTCGCTGATGGAAACGCCGGTCTGCTGCAGGGTGCCCATCAGGGTCTTTTTCTTGGGTTGCGGATTGATCACTTCCGAGATGCGCTGCAGCATGGCTTCGCGATAGAACAGGAGCAACCCCCCGCTCGCGATGAGGAGAAAAACGGCAGCGAATGTTAACAAAATAAATCCCATAGTTCCCCTCTACACGTCCATGTTGACAATTTTGCGAATGATCAAGCCGCCAATGATAATGCCGATACCAGCCGCCCACAGCAGCTTGATGCCAATGGCGGTCTTCCACAGGATACTCATCATGTCAGGATTGACCGTGTATAAAGCGCAACCCAATACGATGGGCAAAAAAGTGAGGATCCAGCCCGTAAGGCGGCCCTGAGCTGTGTGCACGCCGATCTGCCGCTTGAGGCGGAAGCGCTCGCGGATTACGTGGGAGGTTTTTTCAAGCACCTCGGCCAGGTTGCCGCCGCTCTCCTTCTGGATCATGATGGCGGTGCTGACAATCTTCAGATCTTGCAGGGGCATGCGCGTGGTCATGTTATCGAGAGCCGTTTTCAGTTCAAGGCCGTAGTTCTGTTCCTCAAAACAAATCTTGAATTCGCTGCCCACGGGATCAGGGCACTCGCGCGTCACCAGGCCCATTGCGGCGTTGAGGCTATGCCCGGCGCGCAGGGCGCTCACCATCAAATCCAGAGCTTCAGGCAAACCCTCCTGAAACTTGTGGAAGCGCTTGCCGCGTTTGAAGAAAACCCAGCCGAAAGGCGCCATGCCCAGCACCACCCCGACCAGCAGCGCCAGCAGAATGTTTCCGAAGCGCAGAAAAACAAGGTATGCGGGAACGGCAAACAAAAGCCCGCAACCGGCCAGCAGGCCTCCAGCGGTCCACCTGAGATCGGCCTGGTTGAGCAGGGTATGCACGCGCGGCGCCAGGTCGAACTTCAACAGCTTGCGATTGAGCCAGGGAATGCCGCTGAGCACTTCGCTCTTGCGCAGATTGACAATCTGATCGCGTATCATCGGCGATTCAGTAGCCAGGGCCGAGTCCAGCGACGCGATTACCTGTTTGGCTTCCTGCGTGGCGCCCGATGCGCCGGCCATCATCAGCAGAGCGACAACCGCGAAGACGCTGATGAAAACCAAAATTGCAACCAGTACCATATATGCGTCTCCCTTTCCGGTCAGCCGACCTGCGTTTCAGTATCAAACAAATTTGATGGCAAAACGATGCCGGCAACGCGCAGCTTATCGAGGAAGCGGGGACGGATGCGGGTGGGCACAAATGCGCCTACCACCTTGCCGTCAGGCCCAATTCCTTTCTTATTGAATGCGAAGATTTCCTGCATGCTGATTACGTTTTCCTCCATGCCGGTGATCTCCGAAATGCTGGTCACTTTACGTGAACCGTCGCTCATGCGTGAGGCTTGAACGATGATGGTAATCGCCGAGGCTATCTGCTGGCGAACGGATTTTTCCGGCATGTTCATGTTGCCCATGGCCACCATCGATTCCAGCCTGGAGATAGCGTCGCGGGGGGTGTTGGCGTGGATGGTGGTCATCGAGCCTTCGTGGCCGGTGTTCATGGCCTGCAACATATCAAAGGCTTCTTCACCGCGCGTCTCGCCCATGATGATGCGGTCGGGGCGCATACGCAGGCAGTTGATGAGCAGTTGCCGCTGTTTGATTGCGCCCGTTCCTTCAATATTGGGCGGACGGGTTTCAAGGCGCACAATGTTTTCCTGTGCGAGGCGAAGTTCGGCCGCGTCTTCAATGGTCACCAGGCGCTCGTTGCGGGGAATGTATTGCGACAAAATATTCAGCAGCGTGGTTTTGCCTGAGCCGGTGCCGCCGGAGATGATGATGCTGATGCGGGCTTTGACGGCGGAGGAGAGCACTTCCATCATCTCCGCGGAGATGCTTTGCAGCTTCACTAACTGGTTGGCTGCCAGCGGTCCGGTGCCGAAGCGGCGGATGGAGAGCGAAGGCCCGTCCAGCGCCAGCGGCGGAATGATGGCGTTGACGCGCGAGCCGTCGGGCAGGCGCGCATCCACCATGGGCGATGACTCATCCACTCTGCGTCCTACGCGCGAAACGATGCGGTCGATAATTTGCAATAGATGGCGATCGTCGCGGAAGGTGGTATCCACCCGCTGCAACAACCCGCCTTTTTCAATAAATACGTGATCCTTGTCATTCACCAGGATGTCTGAGATCGCTGGATCTCTCAGCAGGGGCTCCAGCGGACCGAGGCCAAAGACTTCGTCCAGCAGGTCGGCCTGGATTTTTTCCTGTTCGTCGTAGTTCAGCGGCACACGCTGATCGGCGATGATCTCCTTCACGATGCCGGCCACAGCCTGGCGGGCCTGACTGGAATTGACGCGAGACAGCTTCTCCAGATCCAGTTTGGAGATCAGAGTCTTGTGAATTTCCGCTTTGTACTTTTCCAGGTTCAGCAGTTCCACGTCATACCTTCCGTCGAACGAGAGTCTTACTTAACATTCTTCACCATTATCCGAACAAACTGAAACCTTTCTTTTTGCCCTGCGCCGCGGGCTGCGCAGTCTGGCCGGATATGGATTTAACCATCTGGCGGATGAGCCGTGAAATGGGCGAATCTGCCAGCGCCAGCGGGGTAGCCGTATTCTGCATCTTGCGCACCGCGCCGTAGTCGTTGGGAATCTTCCACTGCGCCGGCCGGGTGAGAGCCTTTGTAATGTGCTCTTCAGAGACGCCCAGGGCGCGGGGCTCATAGCGGTTGATCACGATTTCAAGCTTGGGTCCGCCGCTGGCATAGAACTGGCTGATCAGGCGGTTGGAGTTGCGCAGTTCGGGAATGCCGGCCTGGGTAACCAGGTAGATTCTGTGGGAATCCTTGAAAAGCGTTGTGCTAGTCAAATCGTGCCGCGAACCAATATCGACAACCACGTAATCGAATTCCTCGCGGGCGACGGCGATCAGCCTGTCGACGGCATCGTCAGAAGTCCTGAACTGGGGAAATTTCCCCGGAGCCGCGAGCACTGAAACGCCGGAGCTGTGCTTGACCAGGAGCTTGGAGAGAAAGGCCGAATCCAACCGGCTGGCATTCTGCAAAGCATTGATGGTGGAGTACTCGGCAACGATGCCCAGGTTGAGCGCCGCATCTCCAAGAGGGAGATCGAGATCGATCAGCAGCACGTTATGTCCGGGTTCCTGGGCCAGCGCGACGGCAAAGTTGCTTGAGATTGTGGTTACTCCTGAGCCGCCTTTGGCGCCGGTAAATACCAGCACCTTGCCGGTCTTCGTCTGCACGGTCTTGGCGGCCGGACGGCGAGCCGAGGCGCGCACCAGGGCTTCAGCCATGGTGCTGTGTGAAAAAGGCAGGGTCAGAAACTCGCGGGCGCCGGCACGCATGCAGCGGACCAGCAGCTCGGCGTCGGTCTTGGCCGAATAAACCATCACTGTCGCGGTGCCGTTGGCGCCGATGCTCTCCACCAATTCCAGGGCATACTCCGGGTCGCTGTCGAGGTCGATGATGATCACGTCGTGATTCTGCTCCAGCAGCCGCGGAACGTCGTCGAGCCCGGGAGGATAGGAGGAAAACTCGCGAACTGTGTTTTCCTGGCATGCGGCAAGCGCTACGGCCGCGGCTCTGCGGCGCGTGTCATCCGGTCCAATCAGCACGATCGACAGGTTGCTGCCCCCGAATGTCTCGGGGACGTGGTGATCGATATACGAAGCAGAATTAGGGTTCATTGCACTAATACTCCTTGCTGTTTCCAACGGTTCTTGCGGGTCAATCAAAAATTTATAGGTCGTCTGCGACTGCATCATTTTGTTACTCCGGTCTTTAGTGGGCAAAGAATGAAATTAGCGTTCCGATTGCGATAGCCGGAGCGTAGGGCATTTTGCGTTTCATGGGATTGTCGAGAACCAGTTGCGGATCGCGAAGCTGTCCGCGCTCCTTCATGCCGAATAGGAAGCTGCCGGTGCTCGAGAACATCTCTTTCAGAAATCCTCCGCATGCAGCCCAGATCAGAACCATGAATCCCCCCGCCATGCCGGTAATAACCAGCGCGACAAATAACTGGTCGGGGCCAATCCAGGCTCCAATGGCGACGCATAGCTTCACGTCTCCCGCGCCCATGCCGCCCATCCAGAACAGAAAGCCGTAAATCAGCAGGCCGAGTCCCATGCCTGCAAAGCTTTGGCCGATTCCATGCCAGCCATGCAGCAAGCCGGAGACCACAATCCCGGCAAGCAGGAAAGGAAGCACCAGCCAATTGGGGATGCGGCGGTTGCGCAGATCGGTAAAGGTGGCTACGGCAAGGACGATAACAGTGGGCCACCAGGCGAAAGAGTGCATAAACCTGACTCCTTTTTCCCCTCTGGTTCAGGGAACACTGCTGTTAGAGCAATTCTCCAACCAAACTCACCAAGGAGCAAGCCCAATGAATTCATATAGTTAACGACTTGCTGCCACGGTCGGTGTAACTGGATGTTTACGAATTGGCCGCCAGAGTGACTCAGGGGGTATACACACCACTAAAGTTAGTCCTACCTGGTTACCTTTGCCGCCTGAGGGAAGAGCAAAGGCAGGTCGGAGATGGGGCCAGTGACAAACTTTTGGCCCCCTACATCAACATACGCCAAATCCTGTGCGGGGAGCAGCTTTTTAAAGGTATCCAGGTACTGCTGATATTCGCCATCAGTGCCAGGTAAAGGAAAGATAACAAATCGGTTATAAGCTCCCGTGGGCAACGCAGCGAGCAGCCGCGTATCGCGCCCTTGCATGGCAAATATGCGCGTTCCTTCGTTCAGTTTTACCTCAGGATATTGCAGGGTCAGATAGCCAGGTAGATAGTATCCCGCATGGCGATAACCGAGGAAGTGAGAGTCGAAACTGAGGATCAAAAGTTGATTGGGGTCGCCTAGCTGGGGCAGATCTGTTTTGATTTCGTCTAACTGCGCCTCAAACTGGCGCACCGAGCGATAAGAATAGTAGGCCGGGAAGGCAAGAAAGATAAATATATTGGCTACAACGCCGATGCCGATGGCGGCGTACTTAAGTGACTTTGGCCATGCGCTGTGCTCATACCACTCGGCGGCCCATGAGCCGAGCCAGATGCTCGCCGGGGCCACCAACAGCAACAGGTATCCGCTATTGACGAATTTCAAAAAGATAAAAGTGAAGAAGCACAGGGCCGGAAGCATCCAGGCTGCGGTGAAATGTTTTTTTGCCGGGTCGGCTGGAGTGGATTTGTAGCGCACGCCCAGCGATGCCAGCAGGCTGGCGCCAAAGCAAAGAAAACCAATGAATACGATGACGCATGCGCGGGCTATTGAAGTGGCCGGCGACGAGTTGTAGACGGTGTCTTTTGAGGGCACCAGCCGCCAAAGAGAAACCAGTGCGCCAAAATAAGCGTCCGCGCCGCCGCTGGCCCAGATCATGGGCACGAACCATGCGATGAGGGTGAGAGCAAGCGCTGTGCAGCCGAGGAGAATCCGCTTGATCGTCGCGCGGCGCAGCGAGAACAGAAACAGCGGCCCCAGAAAAAGCAGTGAAGACGGCCGGATGCCGGCCGAGATTCCCAGCAGAATTGCTGTGGGAAGAATGGACTTCGCTTTACCGCGATCGATATGCCAGCACATATAGCCCATCAGTGCTGAAAAGAATGCTTCGATGCCATAAGTCAGCGCCACCGTGCCATGAAACCAGGCAAGCGGTGAAAACAAAAAGAACAAGCCTGCAAAAATTGCCGCCCGTTCACCAAACCACTCCAGCGCCAGCAGGTAGATGAGGATGACCGTGCCCATTCCAGCTGCAATACTAAGCAGAACCAGCGCAAGGTTGGCATCATGAACGAAGAAATTGATCATGCGGCCCATGCAGATATAGAGGAAGTACCCCGGCGGATGGGGCTGATGGGTGCGAGGATCGAAGCGCCCCATTCCGAGAGCGAAGTTTACTGAATCCAGGTCGTAAAGAGAACGGCTGCGAAACGCGAACCGGCTGGCGGCAACTGCGCATGCCAGCAGCGATAACTCCAGTTTTTGCCGTTGGGTCACGAGCGTAATTGTATCAATATGAATTTCGCCCTGTGCATCGGCGCATGAGAGGGTTGCTCACCGGCATGCGTGGCGGCACAGGTGCGCGGTTAGTTACCGAGGTTGTATTCGCATAACACTTGCGTGTTATCGGCCCGAATTCAAGAGGTCAAAGTTTGAAGCTGTCAGCCGCTGTTCATTCCATGCGTGATAAGGCCAAATTCATCAAAAACACCGGCACTAGCGACCGGCACAGAAGGGCATGATGTCAGGTTTTAAGGCTCCTTCCCAGCCCGTAACATTACTCACGTATGTATTTCTTTTTACATGGTTTATCACCCATTCGACTACTTGACTCTATTACTAAGGTTGCATGGTTGTGGCCCAAATCTGGTATTGGCACCTGTTTGGCCGATACACGACTATGAGATCAGCTTAACCGCTTCCTGTTTGAAGCAGTAGCGCCCGACATCAAGAGAGAGTTTGCAAGCAATGATCAAGGTTGGCCTATATTCTGAAGATCGCACGCTGTACCCACTCCTTTCCTCAGCACTTGGCAAGGACTTCAAGATACTGTTGGAGTCAAAAGAGGAAGGGATGAACGACCTGGTGTCTTCAGGCGAGTGCGATGTCATGATTCTCGATCTCTACTCCAATCATGATTCGTTGCAAGAGCGCATCGGTTGTTCACGCCGCTTGCTCGCATCCCAGGTTCCCTCGCTCATCATGGCCGAAGACGGCCTCCGCTCCACAGCCTTTGAACTGGTTCGCACCGGCGCCTTCGGCTATTGCCGCAGGCCGCCTTCCATCCGCGACCTCAAGACCATGCTCAGCCGGGCCTTTGAGAACTCCACGCTGAAGCAGCAGCTGCAGACCGTGCAGCATCGGTTTGAAGAGCCCGGAAGCTGCGACAAGCTGATCGGCTCAAGCCCGATGATGCAGCATGTTTATCAACTTGTGAATCGCGTTACCAATCTCAATGCTTCAGTACTGGTGACCGGCGAAAGCGGAACTGGAAAAGAATTGATCGCCCGCGCCATTCACAATCTCGGCTCTCGCGCCAACCGCCCGTTTGTGGCTGTTTCCTGCGGCGCCATTCCTGAAACCCTGATTGAAGCCGAACTGTTCGGACACGAAAAAGGCGCCTTCACCGGTACGGTGGGCGCGCGCGAAGGCTACTTTGAGCAGGCCGGCGACGGCACGCTTTTCCTCGATGAAATCGGCGATCTGAGCCTGTTTACGCAGGTCAAGCTGCTGCGCGTCATCCAGCAGATGGAGTTTAGCCGCCTGGGCAGTAACCGCCTTATCCCCCTGCGGGCGCGGTTGATCTTCGCTACCCACCGCGATCTGGCCAAACTGGTGGCCGAAGGCAAATTCCGCCAGGACCTCTACTACCGCATCAACGTCATGCAGATTGAATCGCCTCCATTGCAAGAACATCCTGAAGACATTCCCAGCATCGCCAGGCACTTCCTGCGCCACTACGGGCAAGTGTTTCAAAAGCCCATGGAAGATATCGATCAGGAAGCGATGGCCATGCTGCAGAGTTACTCGTGGCCGGGCAATGTGCGCGAGCTTGAAAACGTCATGCAGAGGGCTATTATCACCGCTCCCGGACTTACCGTTCGCGCCGATGATTTGACCCTGAGCCCGCAGGATGACGAAGAATCCGACCTCGACGGCGTTGTTAACATTGGCGATTACCATCCGGCGGGTTCCTTTGAGCGTCAGCTTCGCGACTATAAGGTCAAGCTGGCCGTCAGTGCGGTTCGCGAGAACAATGGCAACAAGACCCTGGCTGCGCGCAGCCTGTGCATCTCCCGCGCTTATCTGCATCGCTTGATCAGGCTTGAAGAAGAGCCCGATCAGCTTTTCGAGCAGGAAGCTCACGCGGTCAATGCTTAAGCCGGTTTTCCGGCTTCACCCGTGCAAAGCATTTCGCCTTCAATAATCACTTAAGTGTGCAGGTTATATTCGGGCGGCCCGGCAACCACCAGGCCGCTTTTCTGTCGTCCGTGGATATACCAGCAGCACCAGTTGGTTTCATGGGTCTCTTTGTCGGCAGGCGCAATCAGATCCATATATAGAATCTTTCCGTAGATAAATACCTTTTCTTCCCAGTTTTCAATCCGCTTGAGCATCTCCTCGGTTTCGCAAATCCCTTTCAAATCGTCGCGGCTGAAGGTTTTGAGCGTGGTCGATTCGCCGGGAAGCAGAATCACCTGGACAAACGGGACGCTTGATTCCTGCTCCTCGAACTCTGGGATTTCGGGAAGGTGAGCTTCATCCACCGCAATCACGATCCGCTCCACCGAGGCGATCATGTTGGCAGGGCAACGTCCGCGATTAGTGGCCTTGACGGCAAAGCTGTTGAGAATGCTGCGCGATGGCTCAACCGTGATCAGGAGCCACGGCCTGCCGGCATCGATTACGGCTTGTGCGTTGAGCAATGCCGCCTGGGCACTGTCGGCGGCGGCCTCGGCAACGGCTTCAGTGGCGCGTGTATGGCGCTCTATTTTTTTGAGCGTCGAGACGGCCATCATGATGCCGAAATAAGCAACTATGGCCAGCACTATATTGGCAGCCCAGGTAATGCGCTCGCGCAGGGGCCAGGGCTCAGGCGCGGCAGCAGGAGGATTGGCATCGGCGATGCGCGGCTGAGGGTAATCGCAGGGAACGCCATCGCAATCGGGTTTGGCCGTGGGGCTGGGAGCGCTTTGCGTGGTGGCGCTGGTCGGGAGCGAAAGCGGAGGAGTCTGCCGATAGATGCCGGTGTTATCCACCGGCGACGTGAGTGGCGGAGTCTGCTGTTTTTGGCTGGAATTATTGTTTGCCTGTGCGGAAACCGTCGCAGGCGGCTGGCTGAAGGCCAGCAGCAGAGCGAATATCGACAAACCCTTGAGCATTAAGGTCAATGTACCATACGAAACTCTTCGCGCTACGCAGCCGCGGTGAAGACTGGGCACGTGGACAAACACTCCACTGTTGCGGACGAAATCACAACAAATTTCCGGGGGATTTGGTGGACCTGATCGGGATCGAACCGATGACCTCTTCCATGCCATAGTCCCAACAGTAGGCTTTTCAACAACTTACAAGACCCCGGTGGCTCCCTAAGTCATTGTAAGCTGGTATCCCGTCAAGATCCGGCGTATCGCAAAGCGTATCGAATTTTGGCGGATGATTTTTAGGTCGGCAAAAAGCCGCGCGTTGCCCGGAGTTCCAAACGGAGTTCTTCGCGAAGGGATTTACTCTTCCTAAGCCGCTTGAAAAATTGTTCCAGGACGCTCACCATAATTGCATTCACGCTCACACCTTCCTCTTCCGCCCAGGCTCGGATCACGGATCGAACTTCCGCTCCGACATGCAAGAGTTGAGGTTTGGATAGCGGAAGTCCAGCTTTGCGAGTCTGCTTGACCGTTACATCCTTCCGTTCGATGTTGCGAAGGGCGAAAAGAACCACCCTCGAAAGATCGCCCGCAACCCGCGCCTCTTCGGTGACCGCTTCACGAAGATCGATGGGTAAGCGCAGGGTCATCCCAGCGCGGTCTTCCGTCCAGCGCTGTCCTTCGCGGTTCACGTTTCGACCTGTTCTCTGTTTTGCCAAGGCGTCTGAGTTCCTGCCCAAAGTGATTTGCTCCGCAACACGAATGTCCGACCAAGACCTCCGCGAACGGTTGTTCGCCGTATTGAAATGAAACTTTCAAAAGGCGACACAATTCTAACGTAAAAGAGCGTAACCTTGCCTTCACCCGCGCCTATCGAAGTGCCGCCGCGCTTTCCCTAAGACGCTCCAAAGTGTCACAACGGCCGCCGAAAAACAATGAAGGCCCGATTCTCTTGAGAATAGAGAAGCGCATGCTTCTCATATTTAGCCACCACCCGGAGCGGAGGTGTCGGTCAAGGCCGCGAAGCGCCGCGCTAGCGGTCGAAGCGCAGCGGAGAGCCTTGACGGACACCGGAGCGGAGGGTACGGGGTCCATGACAGTGAGTGCTCTGTGAATGTTTGCTACGGATCTGGCTTATTCCCATTGTTTGTCTCGCGCAGTCAGAAATCGGTAGCTGATATTCATGAACGAAGCATAGTGTCGGAGAGGTTGATGGCCTTTCATCTCACCCTATGTTGCCGAAAAATGACAATTCGCCTTCACTCACCAGCCGTGCGGCTCAGTACGTCCGAATGTCAACAGAACATCAACAATACTCTCCACAAAATCAGGCTGACACCATCACAAAGTATGCCATCACTCACAATATGGACGTCGTCGCCACATACGATGACCATGGGCGAAGCGGCCTCAATCTAGCGGGCCGGGATGGGCTAAGTCAGCTTCTGAGGGATGTTGAGCAAGGGAAAACCAACTTCACGGACGTATTGGTCTACGATGTGAGCCGCTGGGGGCGATTCCAGGACGCGGACGAAAGCGCGTATCACGAATATGTCTTGAAACGTGCCGGTATCCGCGTTCACTATTGCGGCGAGCAGTTCGCCAATGATGGGAGCATGGCGTCTGCACTAATGAAGACTCTCAAGCGGACGATGGCTGGAGAGTACAGTCGGGAACTCTCGGTTAAAGTCTTTGCTGGGCAATGCCGTCTCATCGAACTCGGATTTAGACAAGGTGGCCCGGCTGGTTATGGTCTTCGACGCCAACTCATTGATCGTGACGGCAGAGAAAAGGGACTATTAGCGAGAGGCGAACGGAAGAGCCTACAGACGGACCGTGTTGTCCTGGTGCCTGGGCCGGAAGCCGAGATTCTGGTAGTGAGAGAATTGTTCTCGCGGTTTATCGAAGATGGGGAATCCGAAAAGAACCTTGCCTTCTATCTCAACAGCAAGGGTGTGCTTTCTGACATGGAAAAACCTTGGACGCGAGCGACGATTCATCAGATTCTTACGAACCCTAAGTACGTTGGCGCCAACGTGTACAACCGGCGTTCTTACAAGCTAAAGATGAAACGCCTGATAAATCCGCCTGAAATGTGGATCTCTCGTAGTGAAGCATTCAAGGCCATCGTATCCACTGATGTGTTTTTGCAAGCTCGCCAGATTATCGATGCTCGACATATTCACTTGACAGATGAGGACTTGCTCGCACGTTTGCGTTGTCTCCTAGAGAGGTGCGGAAAGCTGTCGGGAATACTCATCGATGAAGCAGAAGATATGCCTTCAAGTTCAATCTACATGTCGCGATTCGGCGGTCTGCATCGAGCTTACGAACTCATTGGTTGGAGCGACCGGCGAGATTCCAGCTTTATTGAGGCAAATCGGGAGTTGCGTCGGCGGCATCAAGATCTGGTCCAGATCATTGTTGCGGATCTGCGAGCGACCGGGGCGCAAGTAGACATAGACGACCGTTCCGACCTGCTGACCATCAATTCCGAATACACGGCGTCTCTCATCCTTTCAAGATGTCAGGAGACAAAAGCCCAGTCCCCACGGTGGCGACTCAGGTTCGATGCCGGCCTAATGCCAGACATTACCATTGCCGCTCGATTGAATCCAGGGAATCAGAACGTTAAGGATTACTACCTGCTTCCGAGCATTGATCTCCTCTGGAAGCGGCTCAGTCTTGCGGCTGACAATGGAGTTTCACTCGACCTGTATCGATTCGATACCCTCAGTCTGTTTATCAACCTCGCAAAAAGAATTTCGGTGGAGGATGTAGCGTGAACGAGCAACAAGTTGAATCGATCCCAATATCAGAGATCCGAATCATAAATCCACGAACACGTAATCGACTCAAGTGGCAATTGGTCGTTCAAAGCATCGCAACTGTAGGTCTGAAACGGCCTATCACCGTGGCGCAAAGACCTCAATCAAATTCCGACGGCAAACGCTACGATCTGGTATGCGGGCAAGGGCGTATGGAGGCTTTTGTCGAGCTTGGTGAAATGTCCATTCCAGCAATCGTCATCGAAGCACCTGAGCAGGATCGGCAATTGATGAGCCTGGTGGAAAACATAGCGAGAAGGCCAGCATCAACGCATGCCATTTTGTTCGAGGTTCGGGTTCTGCGTGAGAGAGGGCACTCAAGCGAGCAGATCGCTCGCAAGCTCGGCCTGGATCGTGCGTACCTATATGGAATCTGCAACCTCATCGATAAAGGGGAAGAATTTCTTGTCTTGGCTGTCGAGGCCGGGCGTATACCGCTCAGCGTTGCAGTAGAAATCGCCACTGGCAACAATCATGAGATTTCCAGGGCACTATCTGAGGCTTACGAGAAAGGTGACCTGCGCGGAGCGCGCATCTCTGCCGCTCGCCGCGTTATAAGCCAGAGGTTGGAAAAACAAAGACTTCTAGGAAAGGCCCCGCCGAGGCATCGCAAGCTTACCGGCGAATCCCTGGTCCAGGAATACAAGCAGAAGATTCGTGAGCAGACCGCTTTGGTTGTGAAAGCTAACCGAACAAGAGATCGGCTGATTTTGTTGACTTCCGCTGCGCGAATCTTATTTGGAGATGAGCACTTTCGAACTTTGTTAAAGGCCGAGGGCGTCCAGTCCATTCCTGCCGAGCTCGCGGGGAGGCTTCAACAATGAAACGTGCCGCCGCCAACTTGCGTTCTGCTTTTCAGAACAACATCCTAACTCTGCCGCTGAGCTCGATCGTTCCACAGCGGAATGCAACTGCGGAGGCGCTCCGTTCCTCTATTTTCAAACAAATCCTTTCCTCCGTCCGCGAAATCGGCCTAATCGAGCCGCTGGTGGTATTTCCGCAGGAAGGTAAAGGCTTTCTGCTACTGGATGGACATCTCAGATTTGAGGCCCTCAAGATATTGGGGACGGAGGAAGTTAACTGCATCCTTTCCACGGACGATGAGAGCTACACGTACAACAAGCGAGTTAACCACATCCCACCTGTAGCCCAGCACTTCATGCTCATGGAAGCTCTAAAGAGCGGGGTTGCAGAAGAGCGCATCGCCGCTACGCTGAACGTGGATGTTGCGGCAATTCGGAGACGGGCGCAAATGCTCGAAGGAATTTGCCCAGAGGTCGTAGAGATGTTGCGTGACAAAAAGCTAAGCCTGGAACTGTTCCCGATACTGCGAAAGATGAAAGCGATTGGACAGATCGCGACGGTGGAGCTAATGGTCCTCCGCAATGACTATTCTGTATCGTTTGCAAAGACCAGGCTCGCCATCAGTCCTCCGGCGCTTCTGACACAGGCTTCAATTGCACGCCAAAACAAGGCCAATGCCGACGCGGCGGACACGCTGCTGGGCGAAGACACCGACGGCATTATTCAAAACCTGAAGGCAATCGAAGAGACCTATGGCACTGACGTCCTCACACTAACGGTGACATGCGCCTATCTCGACCGCCTGTTCGGTGATGAGAAGATCGCCCGTTACTTGGACCGGCATCATCCAGGCCCTCTCGAAACGCTGAAGACGATCATCTCCGGCATGAGATCGTCCTCGCCGCAGGAGTCGGTCGTTTAGACCCCATAGCTGCTTCTGAAATGCCCGCCCTGGGTGAGCATGGCGGCCTGAATGGCCAAATACTGTGGTCGCTCCGCCCCTGTCGGTCTGTCAAAAGCAAAGCGAGCACCGAAGCACCGTTGGCTTTTTCCTCGCGGTCTCTGCCCGCCGCTTTGTATGATGCTCCTGGATACACATTCACAGAATTTAGAGAGGCTGCCGACCGCGTCCTGGCATCTCTCCCCGCCTGTGGTTACCAAAGCCGCAATTACCGAAGCCGGTGATAGCTGTAAGACTAAGAGCATTGAAGAGAGAGAGCGAATGCCACCAAGTAAAAAGCGCCCTGCGACCAGCCGAATTGCCGAGCCATACCAGCACACACAAAAAGACGCCGACACGGCCCGAAGTGGGCACGCAGGCTCAGTTTAAGAAGCGCAAAGCTCCGAAAACTTACCGTTACGACAGTTCCCTGGACCCGGCGCTCAGTTGGGATGACAGCCCTACTCGGTCTCTGGGTGAATGGCTCCTTGGACTGATTGTGGAGTCATCAAAGCTGCCGGCTCCCCATCGCTTTCCCGAACCGAAGCGGTTTATCGGTACCGGGAACGAGGTGCTGACGACAGTAAGCGGCCTGGAGGATGCGGTCAAAGCTTTACAGGGACTGGGCAAGCCATTTCTTGAATGGGCAGGAAAAGCTGAGCGGTTGTCAATGGAAGTGCCTACACTGCCGCTCTTTATCCATGAGCGGCTCTCGACGCAGGCGATTCTTCAGACGCTCAAAGGACACAAGCGGGCGGGCGTAGATCTGCAGGCGAGCCTCTTCGGAGATACTGGCAGGCCGTTGGCGGAGCGCATGAAGCCGTACGAACACCTCGACAAGTGGGTGAATCGGATGGTGCTGGGCGACTCGCTGGTGGTGATGAATTCACTGCTGGAGTACGAGGGAATGGGCGGGCAGGTCCAGATGATCTACATGGACCCTCCCTATGGAGTAAAGTTTGGATCGAATTTTCAACCGTTCGTGCGCAAGCGCGATGTGAAAAATAACGATGACGATGACTTCACACGTGAGCCAGAGATGGTGCAGGCTTACCGGGATACATGGGAGCTTGGGCTCCACAGTTATCTGACTTATCTGCGAGATCGGCTGACCGTCGCGCGAGACTTGCTCGCCCCGACCGGCAGCTTATTCGTTCAAATCAGCGATGAGAATCTACATCATGTGCGAGAGGTGCTCGATGATGTGTTCGGCAGCGAAAACGCTTGTGCCGTTCTCATCTTTGCGAAAACAACGAGCGCAACAAGCGAACTCACAGCAAGTACGACTGATTTCCTTTTGTGGTACGCGAGAGACAAGTCAAGGGTGAAATATCGGGCCCTTTATCTTGCGAAAGCTTATGGCGGTGATGGTGCAAGTGCCTATACTCGCGTCGAGTTAGTTGACGGGAGCCGTCGCTCCATGACGCCCGATGAGCGAGCAGACCCCGCAAACATCCCGGAAGGGGCAAGAATTTACCGGATCGACAATCTGACGAGTCAACGGCCGCCTGGAGATTTTCCTGTCAATTTCAACGGAAAGACTTACCGACCACGGCGAGGATATTGGAAAACTGGCGAATCCGGAATGTCTTGGCTTATCCAGAATAAACGTCTAGAAGCCACGACCGGCGGCCTCTACTACGTTCGATACTTGGATGATTTCCCGGTTTTTCAACTGTCCAATAGTTGGACCGATACCAGCATCGCGGGATTTGCTTCTGACAAACTCTACGTCGTTCAGACCTCTCCAAAAGTCATCGAGCGATGCATTTTGATGACGACTGATCCAGGAGATTTGGTTATCGATCCGACTTGCGGTTCTGGAACTACGGCATTTGTCGCCGAACAGTGGGGCCGGCGATGGCTCACTTGCGATACGTCGCGTGTCCCCCTGGCCCTGGCACGACAAAGGCTGCTTACTGCGACTTTCCCTTGGTACAAGATCAAAGGCGGTGGTGAAGCTCCTTCGGCGGGCTTTGAATATCAGCGCCGACGGAACCGAAAAGGCGAAGAGGTCGGCGGGATAGTTCCACATGTGACATTGAAGTCGATTGCAAACAATGAGCCCGCAGAGGAGGAAGTCCTTGTCGATCGGCCTGAAGAAGACAAGAATGTCACGCGTATCACCGGGCCATTCTGTTTTGAGGCGACGATACCGACACCCCTCGATATCGAAAATCAAACGAGACCAGAGACGGAACGTGCGGCGATCGAGACTCCGAGCGAGCAGATAGGCAGCTATGTAGACCGTATGCTCGATATTCTGCGCCGAAGTCCCTTACTGCGACTTGAAGGCAATCGTACAGTTCAACTGCACAATATTCGTCCGCTAACACGGACATTGGCGGGCCTCCTAGAGGCAAGCGTAGCTGCGAGCGCAGACGGGCAAGCGCCGACTCTGGCCGACGTTGTTGGCGAGGCCGCCGAGGCGAGTGGGTTGCTCCTCCCAGGTATGAGCCGTAAATCAATAGCGATCGTCTTCGGACCAGAAAACGGAAGTATCTCCGAGGGCCTGGTGTACGGAGCTGCGAAAGAAGCAGTCGCTAAGGATTACACCCATCTCTACTGCATCGGGTTTGCCATCGAAGCGAACGCTCGGCAGTTGATCCAAAACTGTGATGAGCTCATGGGCATACCGGCAACGTACGTGCAAGCAACGATGGATCTGAACATGGGCGACTTGCTCAAGAACATGCGTTCGAGCCAAATCTTCTCAGTGTGCGGCCTTCCAGAGATTGCAGTGAGCAAATTGGAAGGTGGCCGGTATCAAGTCGAACTGCTCGGTCTCGATGTCTTCGACCCGATCTCGATGGAGAATCATCATTCGAAGGGCGACGATGTACCCGCCTGGTTGCTCGATACGGCCTATAACGGCATGTGCTTCCACGTAACGCAGGCATTCTTTCCACGGACCAGCGCCTGGGACGCGCTGAAGAAAGCGCTCAAGGCCGACTACGAGGCCAGCCTTTGGGACCATCTAGCCGGAGCGGTGAGCGCACCTTTTGAGGCTGACAAGAATGCCCAGATTGCGGTGAAAGTGATCGACGACCGGGGCAATGAGCTAATGGTTGTGAAAAAGCTGAGCGAGGCTGCGGCGGCGGTGAAAGCATGAGCAGCAATGAGGTCAGCCAACCGATTCTGAATAGTCCATTCCGCGAACCGGAATGTTTCTGGTATCTGCGAGAAGGCGAAACTCCCCAGAAGCGGGACGGTCGAAGGCCGTCATTCGTATTCGAGCCTCGTGACCAACGCGAACCCTGGACTACGGACGGCAGGATTCTAGGACCGTCGGCGCTCTACACCGGCGCTTATGAGCTTGTAATGGTGAACCTCATCCGAGAGCGCCTGAAAGCCTGGGAGAACTCTGGCTATGCCGGCGCAACCCGGACCACTACAGAGTTGCTCACATACTGGCAGGATGAAGGTCGGGAAAAGCGGCTTTTTTATGCGCAATTGGAAGCTGCGAAGACAATCATCTTTCTCACCGAGGCCCGTCAAGACCTTCTCCAAGGCATATCAGTGCCTCGGGATGAGCCCAGCGCAGATCGGAAAAGCGAAGGATACAGTGGCTTCCTTCGATACGCCTGCAAGATGGCGACCGGAGCAGGCAAGACGACAGTAATGGGGATGCTTACCGCCTGGAGCATCCTGAACAAAGTGGCGAGCCGTGGGGACAAGCGTTTCTCCGATGTGGTTGTCGTAGTGTGTCCAAATGTGACGATCCGAGACCGCTTGACGGAGTTGCAAACCGAACGAGGAGACGCGAGCATCTATCGAACACGTGATTTGGTGCCGACACATCTCATGCCCCAACTCGCCCAGGGCCGGGTGCTGGTCACTAACTGGCACGTCTTCGAGCCCCAGAGTGTCCAGACGGACGGTGCAAAAGTCGAAAAGCGCGGCGTTCTCGTGAGAACACGCGAGGCGATTCGGATCGGGCCGAAAACGACTACAGCTCGCAACAAGAGATATCTTACGCTCGAAGAGTTTGAGCGCCAGGTGTCGCGTGGGCTTCTGACCGTCCTGGACGCAGAAACCGACCCGAAGACGGGCGCTCTCAAAAAGGTCTTTGTAGAGTCGGCTCGGTACGTGGAAAGCGATACGGCCTTACTCCAGCGAGTCCTGGGGCGCGACATTGGCGGAAAGAAAAACATTCTCGTCCTCAATGATGAGGCACACCATGCCTATCGAATCGCGGAAGAGATTCCGGACGAAGACGAAGCTGACGATGAAGAAGATGAAGACGAGCTATTGACCGATAAGAAAGAGGCTACCGTCTGGGTTGACGGCCTCGACCGCATCCACCGGATGCGGGGAATCAATGTCTGTGTGGACCTGTCAGCAACACCTTATTTCGTTGGTCGGGTTGGGCAGGAGACAAACAAGCCTTTCCCCTGGGTGGTGAGTGACTTCGGCCTCATCGATTCTATTGAGTCTGGACTCGTGAAAGTGCCGCAGTTGGCCGCCCGCGATAACACGGGAGCGGAGATTCCTGGTTACCGGAATATCTGGGATTGGATTATGCAGCCTGGTCGGCTGACCGCACGCGAACGGGGCGGAACACGTGCCAATCCACAACCCGAGGCCATTCTAAAGTGGGCGCAGCAACCGATCACAATGTTGGGTAGCCTCTGGCAAATCGAATTCGATCATTGGAAGAGTGAGTCTCGCGAGAGAGAACCGGTTTACATCCTGGTTGTGAAGAATACCAAGCTTGCAAAAGTGATTTACGAGTGGATCGCTGAGGATAAGACGCCGGCAGGTCTTCCACCAGCTAGGCTGGAACAATTGCGAAATCGCGATGGGAATGTCGTCACTATACGGGTGGACTCCAAGGTCGTGAAGGAGACAAACACGGACGGTGCAAAGGGTGATGAGTCGCGATGGATGCGTTTCACATTGGATACCGTCGGGAAGACAGACTGGACACGGGATAGGCAAGGGCAGCCTATCTACCCCGAGAAATTTGTTGAGACGGCACAGAAACTTGGCCGCCCCCTTCATCCTCCTGGGCGAGACGTTCGGTGTATCGTGAGCGTCGGAATGCTGACTGAGGGCTGGGACTGCAACACTGTAACGCACATCATCGGCCTCCGCCCTTTCATGTCACAGTTGCTGTGTGAGCAAGTTGTAGGCCGCGGTTTACGGCGAGCGAGCTATGCGCTTGGAGAAGATGATCGCTTTTCGGAAGAGATCGCGACAGTGCTTGGGGTGCCGTTCGAAGTAGTGCCGTTCAAAGCAAATGCGCAAGTTGCTCCCGCAGAGAGAGTGAGGCGTCACCATGTGCACGCCTTACCAGAACGGTCCGCGCTTAAGATCACCTTTCCCAGGGTTGAGGGGTACACGCAAGCCATTCGCAACCGAATCGTTTTTGATTGGGAGAATGTTCCAGCGCTCACAATCGATCCACTCCATATTCCGACAGAAGTTGAGATGCGCGGCTTCGCGATGACAGACAGAGGTCGCCTTACGATGAGCGGACCTGGTCGAGCATCCCAGGCTGATTTGGAAGAGTTTCGACGCAGACATCGTATGCAGCAGCTTGTATTTGAGTGTGCGCAGAGATTGACCCGAGAATATTGCGCCCAGCCGGCGGCTACAATCGCGCCGCACACCCTTTTCCCGCAAATCATTCCGGTTGTCGATAGGTATATTAGAGAGCGGGTCGAGGTCCTCCATGGTGGGGATCTGAAAGACGCTTTCCTATCACCCTACTTTGGCTGGTTGATAGAGGTGCTTCGGGAACATATTCGACCGGATCAAGCGCAGGGAGAAGCTCCCGAGATTCCTCGGTACGAAGAAAACCGGGTCGAAGGATCGACCGCAGATGTCGATACCTGGACAAGCAAAGACGTGCGCGAAGTGACTCGGAGCCACGTGAACTTTGTTATTGCAGACACCCAGCGATGGGAACAAGCAGCCGCCTTCATCTTGGATACACATCATCGTGTCGAGGCTTTTGTCAAAAACGCGGGGTTAGGTTTCGGGATTCCATACCTTAACAATGGACAAATGCATGACTACGTTCCGGACTTCCTCGTCCGGTTGAAAGACTTGCCGAATACAACGGTCATTCTCGAAACGAAGGGCTTCGACCCGCTAGCCGAAGTGAAGGCGAGTGCGGCAGCTCGTTGGGTGAGCGCGGTCAATGCGGAAGGAAGCTATGGCATGTGGCGTTATGAGATGGCGCGTAGCGTTTCGAGCGTTGGTGAGAAGATTGCGGCCATATAGCGGAAGAGTCCGCGTCTGATTCGTCATGAGGTTCGTCGGGTCGCCTAGCTTGACAACAGTTTGAGTAGCGCGTCCAGGGGCATGATCTCTGTCTTTGGGTCGTTCCTATAGCTCTCCTGGCCTGGGTAAACGACGATTTGATGGTCGGCCTTGACGTCGGCGCAGCCGATATAAAAGCCCTTACTCGGCTTCGGGTCACTGAGGGAACGCTTGATCTCGATTGCCCACCGCTCATTTGGCGCGGTTTCCAGAATGAGGTCAATCTCGGCTCCAACAGATGTTCGGTAAAACCATGCCTGCGTGTTGGCCGGAACCGTGCTCAAGATGTTCTCGATGATCATTCCCTCCCAGCTCGATCCGACGACGGGATGCCCCAATAAGGTCTCCTGATCGCGTATCCCCAGCAGCGTATGCAGAAGTCCGCTATCCCGCACATAGACCTTTGGGGAGCGGACAAGACGCTTGCCGACATTGGAAGCCCACGGCTGTAGACGACGCACAAGCAGGAGATCAACCATGATGTCGAGATATCTGCCGACCGTCTGGCCGCTGATTCCCAACCCCGCCGCAAGCTGCGCCGCGTTCAGCATCTGGCCCTGATTGTGTCCGAGCATCTGCCAAAAGCGGTGAAGCGTCTCCGCTGGAACGCGTGGACCTAACGAGGGAACGTCCCGCTCCAGATAGGTCTGGATGAAGGCCGCGCGCCATTCAAGCTCTGAACTTCGGTGTCGCGCGAGAAAGCTGTCCGGAAAGCCGCCACGCACCCAAAGAGCTTGGCTGGCATTGGGGGAAGAACCAACCACTTCGCTTTCCAGAAATGGAGTCAGCTCCATATAGGCGATTCTGCCCGCAAGCGTCTCCGCAGATTGCTGCAAGAGATCAATAGAGGCCGATCCGAGTAAGAGGAATTGGCCGGTGCGTTTTCCTTTTCGTTTTCTCCGGTCGATCAAGCTACGCAGAGTTTGAAAGATTCCTGGAAGACGATGGATCTCGTCCAGGATCACGAGCCGATCTTCATAATCGGAAAGATAAAGCTCCGGGTCCGCAAGCTTTGCAGCGATCTGAAGGAAGCTCCAGATCGAGGTACAGCGGTGAATTTTCCGCCTCGCTGGTGAGACTGAGGGCAAGCGTCGTTTTGCCAACTTGCCTGGGCCCGAGCAAAGCAACAGCGGGGAACTGGCTAAGAAGTTGAAGTAACCGCGCTTTGGCTGCACGTTTGATCATACCTTGCAATTATTCCACGACGTGGAAGAAATGCAAGGTAAATCTATCGGGGCTGCATGACCTCGTGAGATTGAACTCCGATACCTAGTTCGAAGATGGGCGCATACCGATCAATCACACATCACGGGGGCATCCGGCGAGAGGCCACCCGCGACCGTGGCGTTGACCCGATCTGGCGAAAAGCCAACTAAAAAGCCATATTGCACTGAAAAATGTGCAATTTGAATGTGCGGCACAATGGCCTTTTAAAGGTACATATGTGCGGCAGGATATCTTGCACAAAACAAATCAGGATAGAAGAGCAAAACCCTCAAAGTGCGTCTGCGCTTTATGTTCCACTACCGCACTTCACACTGAAAGACGCCCCGAACCCACAGCGTTCCTCCACCGCTCTCCGAGCCTCCGAAAGCGCGGCCTTCGACCGCAACAAAAGCCGCACTTTGGCAGACAAAGTCTCATTCACCCTCACCGCTCTTGACGATGAGGGAAAGTGCTGCCGAATGCTGCCTTGTGCTGCAAAGTGAGGGAAGGTGAGGGCCGTCAAAGAGATAAATGAATGGCCGCCTTGCATCAATGAAATCCAATGTCAAACTCTTATTGAAATGTACTCGTCAATAAATATCGAGGTGACTGAGGTGAAGCGTACTGGCCGAACGGCTCCGAGCAAGAACGGACCTCCTTCCGCTCAAGGCCAGGGGGCTGAAGAGATTTGCTGTTGAGTTGAACGCCATTTCAGAAGTCGGTCTTCCCTGGAAAGCGGTCTGGCGGATATTGCGGGATGTGGGCTACCAGGGAACATACCGGCAATTCGTTGCGATGGCGAATCGGCTCACAGGTAAGCCTGCCCCGACTAGGACGAAGACCAAGAACCTCCCTGCGCCGACCGCAGAAAGGCAATCACAGCCCGCCGCCGCGCCCGTAGCGAATCAGGGTACCGGGCAAAATACCAAACCCGAATGGCAGATTCGAAGAGAAGAGGAAATGGCGAGATTGGATCGACTCGCGGAGGAGAACCGGGCCAGGGATGCGCAGCTCAGTCGACCGAAGCTCTTCAAGCCTACGCCGTTCGAGGGCAGACGTGAGGAATGATCGAACGATTGAAAGCCAAGGAAAGCAGTGTTGTTCGCGTTGCAAATGTCCAGATGAGGTGAGAGATGGAACTCCTAAATACCCCCACGACGCACGAACCGTTTGTCGCTCCTGAACGTGCCGCTGACTTCCTGGCCCTGTCACGGAAGACTGTGCTCAAACTGGCCCGGAGAGGCGACCTGCCGGCGCATCCCGTAGGTCGGGGAGTGCGCCAGATGTGGCGATTTCGCCTCTCGGAACTCTCTCGATGGTTGGAGTGTGAAGCGGTAAAATTGGACCAGCCATCGGGGTCGGAATGAGAGGAATGTCTCTTGAATCGACCACGGTATCAACACGGCTTTTTCAGCCGTCATCAGCGCAAGAAGGGGCCGGAAGTCTGGGTTTATCGATGGCGGGATATTGACGCCAAAGGCAAACCCAAAATGCGTGCTCTTGTAATTGGTTCAGTGAAGCAGTACCCAACGGAAACGGCAGCATGGAAGGCTGTTTCGACACTGCGCCTCGACGTTAACCACCACACCTCCCGTCCTGAAGGCTTGCCGGAAACATTCGAGCAATTGGTAGAACACTATCGGTTGATCGAATTGGATCTGGAAAAGGAATCCGAGCGGAAGGTCGTACAGACAAAGCAGACCTACGCTGTTTATCTGAAGGCGAGAATCGTTCCGCGTTGGGGCCATTACCGTCTTCGGGAGATCAAAGCGGTAGCAGTAGAGCGGTGGCTTGGCTCCATCGACGATTTAGCGAATGGGACCAAAGCGAAGATCAAGGGCATCATGAGTGAAGTCTTCCAACACGCGATCCGCTATGGCTGGCTCAATGATGGAGAAAACCCCATCTTTGCCGTCCGCCAGAGCACCAAGCGGAAGCGGGTCACGGAACCGTTGGAAGTGGCGGAGTTCCGTGCGCTCATGCTGGAGTTGCCGCAGAAGATGCGCGTCATTGGCATCGTGGCGGCGACTACAGGGCTGCGCATCAGCGAGGTCCTGGGCCTGAAGTGGATGGACATCGACTGGAAGACGTTGCAGATGGACGTTACCCGGTCGGTCGTGGACGGCATTGTCGGGAAGTGCAAAACGGAGACCTCCCGCAGGCCGGTTCCCATCGATGAGTTCACCACTGCCGAGTTGCTGGCCTGGAGGCGGGAAACTTGCTACGCAGAGCCGGAGGACTGGGTCTTCGCCAGCGAACGAGTTCAGGGCAAAATGCCGCCCTGGGCCGATACGCTTCTGGATCGCTTCCTGCAACCTGCCGCAAAGCGGGCCGGAATCACAAAGTGGGTCGGCTTCCATACCTTCCGGCACACCTACTCAACGCTGCTCAAAGCGAACGGGGAAGATGTCAAAGTGGTGCAGGAATTGATGCGCCACGCAAACATCTCCACAACGATGAACATTTACACGAAGGCTTTGACTTCAGCCAAGCGGGAAGCGCAAAGCCGGGTGGTCGATGTTCTTCTGGACCGTTCGAGGAATGTCGTAGAAAGTGCTGCGGAGGATGCAGCATGAGAACCAACGTATCGAAAGCGTATCGCGTTTTTTCTGCGAATCCGCTAAGTTGTTGGGTTTATTGGTGGAC
>CAWAEU010000022.1:0-25347 GCA_963780975.1 uncultured Acidobacteriaceae bacterium
TCACGGCTTTCGTCATCGAGAAATCCGGCCAGCTTGACTTCAAGCATGCGCGGGTTCATGCCTTCGAGGATGGAGATGACGCCTTCAAGCATCATCTCGCGGCGCTGATGTTCTTCGCGCATACGCAGGCGCATTTTTCCGGCGAAAGGCAGGAAGAAGAGATTGGCGATGCCTACTCCGTAGATGGTGGCGACAAAAGCCACGGCGATGCCCTTGCCCACCTCCTGAATATTGTCAAGATGCTGCATGACCTGAATGAGGCCCAGCACCGCGCCGAGAATGCCGATGGTGGGCGAAAAGCCTCCCGCCGACTCGAAGACGGCGGGCAGGCGCTCATCGCTCTCCATGGTGCAGTCAAGGCTGACGCGCATGATTTTGCGCAGCTCAGTTGGCTCAGTGCCGTCGACGGCGAGCATAAGCGAACGCTTGAGGAAGGGATCCTGTATGGTATTGAGGTCGGCGTCGAGGCTGACTACGCCATTGCGGCGGGCCTTGTTGGCAAAGGCAACCATAATGCGGATGAGCGAGTCATTCTGCATCAGCGGCTCAGTAAAAACGTGTGCCAGGGCGCGGCAAGAGGCGATGACGGTGGAGAGCGGAAACTGAAGCAGCACCGCTCCCAGGGTGCCTCCAAAGACGATCACCGCGGCGGTTGGCTGCAGAATCTGGCCCAGGTTGCCACCCTCCATCAGCAACCCGGCCACAATGCCGAGGACAGCCAATAAGACTCCGCCGATACTCGACTTATCCATTGCTCGCCTTATTCATACAAAGCTTCCGAGGATATTGAATACGGATATGCCAGTTATGTTATCTGGCGGCCGGACGCCTGGTTTCGCAGTGGCGGCGCGGCCGCCGCGTTGGCCTGGCCGGCAACGTCGAGACTGGAAATGGAAACAACACGCTGTAAGTCGCCCAATGATGGCAGCCGGCGGGCTACGCCGGCCAGAAGGCGTACACGGTAGGCGAGCACCCGCTCCGTTACCTCGCCGCAATCTTCGCGCACAATCAGCTTTTCTCCATTGATGAGCGTGAGCATAGTGTCAGGGGAAGCCTCGGCAGTTTTGATCAAGTCACTATTGAGCACAATTGGAGTTCCGTTGAGGCGAGTTAGTTCAATCATGACGGGAACCTCCTTAGTCGAAGCTATCGGCGGGCGGAGATAAAGGTTAAGAAACTAAGGTGACTAATGCGGAAGTGTCCGAGCGTGGGACACAAAGGTGGGGAAATAAAGTCCATAAGTACCGGGCCGAAGAATTGGCCAGATGCGGCGGTACCCGACCGAAAGCAGCAGCCCAGGGTTAGCAAAGATATGGGAGCACTTAGCGGGAGGGCCGCAAATCCACGCATCCAACAAGGAGAATCCCCATGTCCCTGGGTGTCTTGAATAATCTCTCCGCTGTCTACGCGGAGAATAATCTGAACAACAGCAATAACAGCCTGAACACTACGCTGCAGCAGTTATCGTCCGGGTCGAAGATCAACTCTGGCGCCGATGACGCTGCAGGGCTTTCGTTAGTGGACGGCCTCCAGGCCAACCAACAGGCACTTACCCAATCGGAGACCAATGCATCTGAAGGCGTGGGCCTTCTGCAGGTGGCCGATGGCGCACTATCGCAAGTGACAAGCCTGCTTAACCGGGCCGTGACGCTGGCTACCGAAGCCTCGAACGGCACCCTCAACTCTTCACAGGATACGGCGGCCAACCAGGAGTACCAGTCGATTCTGTCAGAGATTTCGAACATCGGCACCACGACCACTTACAACGACGCCGCGGTATTTGGCACCAACACCAACATCTACACCGGCGACTCATCGACGACCGGCTCGTCAATCGACGCATTGGATACCCTGGACACCGCCTCATTGGATTCGATGCTGAACTCGGATTACAGCGGCGTGGTTGGCTTCTTCCAGAATGCAAATAGCTGGGGCATGAACTTCACAAACATGCTGACGAATGCCGGCACCAGTACGCCGACAGGCATTCTGTCGCTTGCCGCAAGCTCCGACAACAACATTGAATCCACGCTGAATGCGGATATCACCAGGGAAAACAGCCTGATTTCAGCGCAGCAAATAAGTCTGACCGCGGAACTGAACAGCGCCAACGAGATTATGCAGGAATTGCCTTCGCAGTTGGAAGGCGTCAACGAACTTTATTCGGCCATCACCGGCTACAACGAAAACACAGGCGGTTAAGGAGTTTCATCCTCATGGGAAGTTATCAGGAACATGTTCTGGACAGCGCATCGGCGGTGGACCTGGTTGTGGCGCTTTATGACGGAATTCTGCGCTTTCTCTATGCTGCCAGCTCGGCAGTGGAGCGCGCAGACCAGGCCGGGCGACGGGTTGCGGTGAAGCGTGCGCTGGATATTATCATTCACCTGCAGGCGCGGCTGCGCATGGATGTGGGCGGACGGCCGGCACAGGTGCTGAGCGAGTTTTATGCGTCGATCTTTGCGCAGATTCTGCAAGCCTCGCAATCGGCCTCGAAGGCAAAGTTTGAGCACACCATTGAGTGTGTGCGCAATGTGCGCGATGCATGGCGCCAGGTGGCGAAAGATCCGGCAGTCAATCCAGCGCCGCTGCAGATGAGCTCGATTGCATCAGGACGACGGGCTGGTAGTGAAGAATATGAAGTTGAGGCTGGCGCGGTATCGCATTGGAACGCGTGAGCATTTCATCCGGATACTGTGAGCTCTTCTTCCAGTTGCTGCTTCTGGTAGAGGCCGGCGTAGTAGCCGTCGAGGGCAAGCAATTCGTCGTGACGGCCCAACTCCACAATTCTGCCGTGGTCGAGCACGGCGATCTGGTCGGCATCGCGTACGGTTGATACGCGATGGGAGATCAGGATGGTGGTGGAATTGGTTGTGTAATCGCGCAACCCGCCGAGGATGCGCTCTTCAGTGTAGGTATCCACGGAGGAAAGTGCGTCGTCGAGGATGAGGATGGCAGGGCGGCGCAGCAGGGCGCGGGCGATAGCAGCGCGCTGCTTTTGTCCGCCGGAGAGAGTGACGCCGCGCTCGCCCACCATGGTTTCAAAGCCATGCGGAAACTCTTCGAACTCTACGCGGATGTGGGCGGCCTGGGCTGCCTGCAACAACTCTTCCGCGCTGGCATCAGGCGCGCCGAAGGCGAGATTCCCACGGATGGTCTCGCTGAAGAGGAAGGTTTCCTGGGGAACCATGCCGATGTTGTGGCGCAGCACTGCCAGTGGATAATCGCGCACCGGCCGGCCGTCGATCAGCAGCGATCCTTCGGGCGCCTCATACATTCTTGAGATCAGGTTGACCAGCGTGGTCTTTCCTGAGCCCGTGGGGCCGACGATGGCCATGCTCGATCCGGCGGGAATTCGAAGCGAAATGTCGTTGAGGACAGAAGTATCGCCGTAGCTGAAATCCAGGTTGCGGAACTCGATCTCGCCACTCAGAACGGCATCCGGCGCAATCGATTGATCCGCGGAGCGGTCGTCAATGGCAGGCTCGGCCTTGAGCAATTCGTCGATGCGTTTTACCGAGGCTGTACCGCGCTGGAAAAGATTTACCACCCAGCCGATGGCGATGATGGGCCAGATGAGCAGAATCATGTAGGTATTGAACTCGACAAATTGGCCGACGGTGATGCGATTTTCGATGACCAGGTGGCCGCCGGCCAGCAGGGTGATGACCATGGAAATGCCGAGAATGAATTCGAGCGAAGGCCAGAGCATGCCCATGAGCTGCACCAGGCGGAGGGAGCGGGCGATGTACTGGCGATTGAGTTTTTCGAAGAGGCCGATCTGGGATTCTTCGCGCGTGAAGGCGCGGATGAGGCGAACGCCGGAGTAGTTTTCCTGGGCCTGGGAGGAGATCTCAGAGAAGCTGGCCTGGATGCGCTCGAAGCGGTCGTGAATTTTGTGGCCGAGATACTGAACCAGGATGCTGGCCAGGGGCATGGGCGCCAGAGCCACCAGGGTGAGCCAGGGGCTGAGGTGGAGCAGGAAGTACACGGCGAATACGCTGAAGAAGACCGTATTGGCGCTGTACATGAGGGCTGGGCCGAGCAGGTTGCGAACGGCGTTCAGGTCGTTGGTCATGCGGGCCATCACGTCGCCGGTGCGATAGCGTTGATAGAAACCCGTATCCTGCTTTTCGAGATGGCGGAAGAGGTCGTTGCGAATATCGAATTCGATCTCCCGCGAGATGCCGATGAGAATCCATCGCTGGGAGTAGAGAAAGATGCCCTTGGTGAGAGAGATGCCGACCAGCAGGCCAGCGAAGATGAAAATCGCCCGGTGATTGGCCTGCTGCTTTTGCAGTTTGTCGATGGCCCACCCGAGGACCCTGGGAAACTGGACCGCGGCCGCATTGGTGGCAATGCACGATAAGCTGCCCCACAGGTATCCCCAGCGGTAACGGCGCATATAACTGTAGAGCGGGGCCAGATCGCGAAACATAAGATTATTGTACGGGGACGGGCGAGCGAAGCGAATTGCCCACCAGGTTGGCCGTGCTATGTCGGTGTTCTTAGCAGCAGGTAGCCGCCGGTTAGCCCGAAGAGGACGTCTGGGGACCATGCGGCTAGTGCGGCGGGCAGATAGTTCACGTTGCCCATGGCTCCAAAGAGGCCGTCGACCACGAAGTAAGCGAGCGCGACGGCGATGGCTACGGCAATTCCGGTGAGCGAGCCGCGGCGTCCCATGGAGAGCGCGAAGGGAATGGCCAGCACCGCCATGACGATGGCGATGAGCGGGTAGGCTAGCTTGTGCCACAACGCGACGCGCAGGCGCTTGGTGTCAAAGCCGCTCTGGCTCAGGTCGCCGATGTAGCGTTCGAGCTGGCCGAAGTTCATCTCCTGCGATTGCAGGCTTTCTTTTTTGAAGTGGCTGGGGTCTTCGTGAATCTCAGCGAAAGAGGTTTGTTTGAAGTCGCGATACTCAGTGATGTTGGCGCCACCGATGTCGCGTTGCCAGCCGTTTACAAAGCGCCATGAGCCGATTTCGGGATTCCAGACGGCGCGGGAGGCGAAGATGCGCCGCGAGAGCGCAAAGGTGGAAGGGTCGAATTCAAAGATGGAGAGGTTGGCGAATTCGTCGTGGTCGGGATCGAAGAACTGGTAGTAAAAGATGCGGCCGGGCTCGCCGGGACGCGGCTGGCCAAAGATCCAATTGTTCTCAGGGTGCAGAACAGTTTGCGGCGGCAGACCTTTGATGATGTTGCGCAGCGCCTCAGCTTTGCGATTGGCCTGGGGCAGATAGTACTGGTCGAATAGAAAGAGAGTTACCGACAGAATGGCGGAGATGAAGAAGATGGGGATTACCAGGCGGTAGAGGCTGATGCCGGAGGCTTTCATAGCGATGAGCTCGCTGTTGCGATTGAGCACTCCGAAGGTGACCAGCACGGCGATAAGCACTGCCAGCGGCGCGATGAGGTAGAGCATGCTGGGCGTCAGGTTGAGCAGATAGCCCCCAACCATGGACATGGGAATGTGATTGCGGAGAATATCGCCTACCAGGTCAAAGAACGTGAAGACCAGCATGAGCATCACAAAGCCCGCCAGCACAAGGAAGAAGGTATTTAGAAATTCACTGATTACGTACTCGTCAAGGATGCGCGGGAAGACGTTGCGGGCTTTGGTGCGCTGTGTGCGCGGCTGCAGCCGGTCAAGAAGGCCTGTGCGGGGAACGCCGTTGTGCTTTGGCGGGGCATCCGAAGCAGGCTTGGGTGACCGAGTGGTCCAACTGGTGATGGCATAAAGAATGCGACCGCCGCTGGCCATTTGCCACAGCAGAAAAATTCCGGCCCCGGCAAAGAGCAGGTTAGCCAGCCATACCCCGAAGAAGACGGGAAGTTTGCCCTGCCTGGCCATGGCGATGCCGGTGTAGGAAAGGATGTAGTAGAAGGAGACCAGCAGAATGGTGAAGACGAAGCCGGAGCTTTTGCCGCCGCGACGCGAAGCCACACCCAATGGAACACCCACAAGCATGAGTACCAGGCATGCCGCCGGATATGCAAAGCGGTTGTTCAATTCGATCAGGAATCGTTTGGGGTCAGGACCGTGGGTGCGTGCGAGCAGCGGGCCCAGGGGCAGGGCGTAGATGACCGTATCCATGCGCCCCAGGTGGAACTCGTTCTGCTGTCCCAGGGCCAGGGGCATATCGGTGGTGGTAAATGTAGAGATGTTATATTGCTGCGGCTGGCCGGCGACGGTCTGATGCTGCGATCCGTCGCGCAGGCGCATAAGCAAATCCTGGCTGGTGTCGTTGACCACGGTGGCGGATGCGGCGGTGGTGATTTGCGGGTTGGAAGGGTCGGATACGTCGGCCATGAAGACCTGGCGCCAGTTGGCCGCGCCAGTGCCGGCGCGCACGTCTTGCACATAGAGAACGAAGTTTTTGAAATCCTCATAGAAAACGCGGGGCTGAATCTCGTAGGAGGCTTGCGAGGTTTCCAACTCCTGCTGCATATCGAGAATGGCCTGGTTGGAGCGCGGCGCCACGTAAATTGAGTTGGCCAGTCCTACCAGGGTGCCAGTGACGGCCACGATGGAGGCGACGCGCACAAAGTAGCCGATGCCGAGGCCAGAGGCGCGCATGGCGATGATCTCGCTGTCGGCGGCCAGGCGGCTCAGCCCCAGCAGCACCCCTACCAACACGCCCATGGGGATGGTGACCTTGAAGGTGTTGGGCAGGGTGAGAAGAAAAATCTCCATCACGTTGGTGAATGTAGAGCTGTTGCGGACCACCATCTCAAGGATGTGAGGGAGGTCGCGCATAAAGAGGATGAAGGTGAACAGAGCGCAGCCGATGACCGTGTGGGAGAGTATTTCGCCGAGGATGTATCGGGTAAGTATGCGCACAGACTGGCTCTCAGGTTAGTTTATCGTGATTGGCCGCCAACGGCGCAGGCGCAGGCTGTTGGCCAGTACGCAGACTGAGCTGAGGGCCATGGCGGCGGCGGCCAGCCAGGGAGTGAGCAGGATGTGGAAGCTGGGGTAAAGCAGGCCTGCGGCAAGGGGAATGCCGAGCAGGTTGTAGCCGACGGCCCAGGCCAGGTTCTGGCGCATTACGCGCAGGGTTTGGCGGGCCAGGTCGAGAGCGGCGGGTATGGCGGAGGGTTGCGCGCGAAGGAGCAGTACATCGCCGGCCTCCTGGGCAAGATCGGCGCCTGAACCCATGGCGATGCCGGCGTCGGCTTGCGCAAGTGCGGCTGCGTCGTTGATGCCGTCGCCGACCATGGCTACACGCAGGCCTTCGGCTTGCAAGGCTCGAATGCGGGCCAGTTTTCCGGCTGGGTCGAGGCCGGCTTCAACTTCTGTGATTCCGGCTTGCTGCGCGATGGGCTTGGCAGCAGCGGCTGAGTCGCCAGTGAGCATCAGCACGCGCAGACCGGCGCTGCGCAATGCGGCCACGGCTTCGGCTGAATTGGAGCGCAGTGCATCGCGGGCATCGAAGTAACCGGCGGGTATGTTGTCGATGGCCATCCACAGCCGGGTTACACCGGGCTCCGGTGGGGGAATGTCGCCGGGAAGCGGAATGGCGAACTCGTGGAAGAGAGCTTCATTACCGAGCATGCAATCGTGACCTTCGACCTTTGCGGTGAGTCCACGGCCGGGGAGAATTTGCGCGTCTTCCGCGGAAGGCCAAACAAGATTCCGCGCCCGCGCGGCATCGATGATGGCGTGGGCCAGGGGATGATTTGATCGCTCCTCGGCTGATGCGGCGAGGCGGAGCAGATCGTTCTCAGCGAAATGAGGATCACTCGGCGAAATTACCGAAAAATCTCCCTCAGGGGCTAAAGCCCGCGTTATTTTTGCCGCATCTACGGCACGACTAAAGTCGTGCCCTTTCAAAACAGCTTGATCTTTCCCGGCTTGTGCAAGCGGATGCACCGCTTCCAGCACAGGTCGTCCTACGGTCAGCGTTCCGGTCTTGTCGAGGACGATTGCATCCAGGTGGGTCAGGCGCTCCAGAGCTTCTCCGCCTTTGAAGAGAATTCCGAGTTGCGCGCCGCGGCCCACTGCAACTGTAAGCGCGGCGGGTACGGCAAGACCCATGGCGCAGGGGCAGGCGATTACCAGCACGGCGACGGTGTTGGCCAGCGCCAGAGGAAGCGAGTGCGCGGCAAGGAGCCAGGCGGCAAAGGTGATGACAGCGAGAGCAAGTACGATGGGCACAAAGATTGCGCTGGCGCGGTCGGCCAGCCGTTCCATGGGCGCGCGCGAAGATTGCGCCTGCTCGACCATGCGCGTGATCTGCGCCAGCACCGTGGCCTCACCTAGCGACTCAGCACGGCAAGTGACGGCGCCATCGTAGTTGAGTGAGCCGGCCAGCACGCGACCGCCTGGCTCGCGCGGTAGCGGCGTGGGTTCGCCGGTGAGCATTGACTCATCCACGCTGGTGCGGCCTACAAGGATGGTTGCGTCCACCGGGAAGCGTTCGCCGGGAAGGACCAGTACGTGGTCGCCGGGTTGGATTTCTTCGAGAGGGACAACGGTTTCAACGCCGTCGTGAACAAGGCGGGCAGTGGCGGGGCGCAGGCGGGAGAGCGCATCGAGCGCAGCCAGGGCGCGGCGCTTGGCTTGGGCTTCGAGGCTTTTACCCAGCAAGAGAAATCCGAGAATCAGCAGGACCGCGTCGAAGTAAACCTCGCGG
Source organism: uncultured Acidobacteriaceae bacterium (assembly GCA_963780975.1). GTDB lineage: Bacteria > Acidobacteriota > Terriglobia > Terriglobales > Acidobacteriaceae > Telmatobacter. The sequence goes on from CAWAEU010000022.1 coordinate 8,636, forward strand.
CCAGCCGCGGGCCAGAAGGTGGCATAGGCGGAGTAAGCAAAGGCCACGCCGGTTCCCAGGCTCACCAGGGTGTTCATGTTGGTGTTTCCGTGGCGCAGGGCGCGGATGGCGCTGAGGTAAATGCCGCGGCCGGCCCATGCCATGATGACTGCCGTGAGAACCAAAAGAAACCAGCGCAACGGTTCCTGCGGAAGCGAATAAAGCCAGGGCATGATGCGCATGAGAGCGTGATCGAGCGCGCCCATCTCTGTTCCCAGAGGCATGGCCAGCAGCATGGCGGCGGCTCCGGCGATGATGGTAACCGCAGCTTTTCGTCCGGGGCCATTTGCATCCGGCTTCGATGATGCCGGCGAAGATTCGGGGCGGGGAAGGACGGCGTCGTAACCGGCGGCGCGAATGGACTCAAGCAGTTTGGCGGGCACGGTGACAGTGGGATCGAAGACTACGCTGGCGCGATTTGAAATCAGATCGACCCGCGCGGATTCAACTCCGGCGGTTGCGCACAACGCTTCTTCAACATGATGCTGGCAGGAGGCGCAGGTCATGCCCAGAACCGGGAGGGTGAGCGATTCCGTTGCGGGCATGGCCACTTAAATTTCCAATCGTGCGGAGTAGCCCGCCTTGGCGAGTGCGGCAATGGCAAGATCGACGGGTGCAGGGGCTAGATTGGTGCGCAACCGCGCCGCGCCCAGGCGCACCTCTTCAACCTGAAGGCCATCAGCGGAGGCCAGAGCCTGGCTGACGCGGCGAATGCAGGAGCCGCAGTGCATTCCATCGATTCGCAGCGTGAACTCAGACATTTTTTGCTCTCCTGTGTTTATTTGATGATAGCTCGCAGCAAACGGTGCGAGCGAGTGGCAGCAAGGTATTGCCCAAGTCGAGCAGTTTGCGCGGAAGGCAGGCCAGCGCACTATCGTAGAGAAGTTCGGTTTGGTAGGAGGACTATGCAACGAGAGTATCCTGAAGCGGCCTTGGTAGGCGTGGGCGCTGTGATTGTGGAGGAGGGCGGGTGCTGCTGGTGCGGCGCGGAACCGAGCCGATGCTGGGCCAATGGACCCTGCCGGGCGGAGTGCTGGAATTGGGCGAAGCGCTGCTGGCCGGGGTAGTTCGCGAGGCGAGGGAAGAGACCGGGCTGACGGTTGAACCGATTGAGTTGATTGAGCTTCTTGACCGCATTCAGCGGGAGGGCGAGCGCATCCGTTACCACTATGTCATCGCCGACTACTTATGCCGCGTTGCGGGCGGTGAGTTGCAGGCGGGCTCTGACGCGGATGCCGTGCGCTGGGTTGAGCGGGCGGAGTGGAATAGCCATAGCGCCCTGAAGATTGATCCGGTAACGGTGCGCGTGATTGAAAAAGGCTGGCAGCGAGCGATGGAGCTGAAAAAGCGAGAAGAACGATGAAGCGGAAGCATCTTCTTTTGATTGTTTGTATTGCGCTGACTCTCGGGTTGGCGGCCGGGATTGGCTTCTGGTTGCGTCCGGTTTGCTACTTCAATGGAATGATGTATTTGCATGCGTATATCAATGGAGTAGAGAGCCGCACTGTGACCGTTGATGGCTATCGAGTTCACTACAATGCGGATGGGCCTAAAGATGGACCAGTTGTGGTGCTTGTGCATGGGTTAGGCGGGCGAGCTGAGGATTGGCGGAGCCTGGCGCCCCGACTGGCTAACGTGGGCTATTGCGTTTATATGCCTGACTTGGTTGGATTTGGCCGCAGTGAGAAGCCGGCTGGTTTTTCTTATTCCGTGCCCGATGAGGCCGCCGTTGTAGTTGGATTTATGGATGCTCTGGGGCTGAAGCAGGTGGATCTGGGCGGCTGGTCGATGGGCGGGTGGATCGTGCAAGTTATTGCCAATCAGCATCCTGATAGAGTCCGGCGTCTGATGCTGTTTGATTCGGCGGGCATCTATGAGAAGCCGAAGTGGGATACGAACCTGTTTACGCCCCAGACGCATGCTGATCTGGACCAACTGGACGCACTGCTGATGCCCCATCCACCGCGGATTCCGGGCTTTATCGCCAGGGACATTTTGAGGCTCTCTCGCCAGAACGCCTGGGTGGTTCACCGGGCGTTGGATTCGATGCTTACAGGCCGCGACGCCACTGACAATGTTTTGCCGCAGTTGAAGATGCCGGTGCTGATTGTGTGGGGCGCAAGAGACAGGATCACACCTGTGGATCAGGCTGAGAAGATGCATCACCTGATCTCGCAGTCTGAGTTGGAGCTTATTCCCGGCTGCGGACACCTGGCGCCTGGGCAATGCGCCGACCAGATTGCACCCAAGGTGCTGGAGTTTGAGAAGAAATAAATATGCCGATGGTCTGACGCTAAGCTGAAGTGCTAGTTGTCAACATGATTTCGATACACTGGATGAGGCGCCGGCTGTAAATCAGCTGGATTGCCAACCTTCAAATTCAGATCGGTGTTCGGGTTGCATGTGGCGCTCATCCAACGGTAATCGGTTTGCGAATTGGATTGGGAGACCCCGCTTTTGACCGTATCCATGGTGAAGGAACCCTGGCCTATCATGTGCGTCATTCCGTCGAAGGTGATGAGTACCTTGCCCTTCATTTGGAAGGTCTTCATGGAGCAGCTCAAGTTGTAACTTGCGCCTCCTGACCAGAGCGCATAGTTGGTGATGGTGCAGAAGTGGTTCTTCACCAGAGTCTTCGACCATAGAGCATCATTCAGGCAGTAGAGCTGAACGATAGGCGGCTGGTTAGGCACAACGCTGGGTGATGTAACTTGCCATTCTCCGGGACGCAATGGGAATTTCTCTTGTGCCGATGAGACGGCGGTTGCCATAAGGATGATCGCGCCCAGAAATGCAAATTTGAAGAAAGCCGTCATTATTCTTCCACCCTTCTCAAGGTCATTATACCAACGCGACGACTCGAAGCAATGCGGATTGCGAGCATGAATTATGCCGATTGTGCGAGCGTTAGCGCCGCTGTTTCGTCCAGTCGTCAGCGGCTAATCCATTCAGGTCCCAGACCACCTGGCCATCGCGCACCGTCATCTCGCAAATCAGTTTTCTGTCTCCGTTCATGCGCAATCCGGCGCTGTCAACAAATCCAAAGTGGCCGTGCTCAAGGCGAAGCACGGCAATGTCCGCGTCCGACCCAACGCTGAGCGTGCCCAGTTCAGGATGCTTGATTTCTCTGGCTGGATTGGAGGTTGAATCGCGAATGACATCTTGCAGTGAGATACCCATGTTCAGAAACTTCGACATCAGGTTGAGCATGTCTTTCATGCCGCTGTTCATGCTGCCGATGTGCAGGTCGGTTGATATCGAGTCAGGAACCCAACCCTGCTGGATGGCCGGCACAGCCTGGCTAAAGAGAAAGCTTCCGCCGCCGTGGCCCACATCGAAGATGACTCCGCGCTTGCGCGCCTCAAACAAGTAAGGCCGCACCTTGCCCTGCGCATCGAGAATCGGCACCATGTCGCGATACATGTGGGTTGAAATATCGCCGGGGCGCATTTTGCTGGTGACTAATTCCTGATACGGCCGCTCCGGCAGAAACGCGCCGAAGTCAACCATCACTGGAATGTTGGCCAGTGTGCCGGCTTCTACCGCGCGCTCCACCGCCGTCCAGTCGGGCGCAAGGTAGTGGGCCGTCTTGATGCCCACAATTACATTGGGATATTTATGAGCCATCGCGGCGGCTGCGATGGGATCCATCTGGTCGAGGTTCTGTTCGAATTTGGGACCGCGCATGCCTGCTCCAACAATATTCAGGAATGCCAGCACACGGGTTTTGGAGCGATCGATAATGTGCGCCTTGAAGTCCTCGAAGTTTTTCCATCCGGAGCAGCCCGCATCGGCAACTGTCGTTACTCCGGCGCGAAAGGTAAATCCATCGGGAAACTCGCTGTTGTCGCCTGCGTAGGAGCCCGCTTCTCCCGTGCTTGCGTAGACGTGAACGTGAATGTCGATGAGCCCCGGGGTCACATAGAGTCCGGTGGCGTCGATGGTTTTGACGGCAAGCGCCGGATCTATTTGCGCGGCCACAGCAACGATGTGATGGTTATCAACGGCAACATCCATCATGCCGTCAATGTGGTTGGCGGGATCGATGACATGGCCGCCCTGCAACAGGAGGTCATATTTCTTTTGCGCCTGCACCGAGGAGCAAGCCACGGCGATAACAGCAATTGCGAACAATATACGCTTCATAAACAGAACCCTTCGGCTTTAAGCCCGTACCGGTTCGCATCGATGCACTAGACGCCGATGACTGCGCAGAGTTCCTTGACGGCGGCGGCGCTCTTTTTGAGGGCGGCATCTTCTTCCGGCGTGAGCTTGATCTCGATGATTTTTTCAAGACCGGCCGCGCCCAGCTTGCAGGGAACGCCGATGTAGAAGCCGTCAATGCCGTACTCGCCCTGAAGATAGGCAGCGCAGGGCAGAATCTTTTTCTTGTCCTTGAGGATGGCTTCAACCATCTCAGTAGCGGCGGCGGAGGGAGCATAGTAGGCGCTGCCGGTCTTGAGATATTTGACGATTTCCGCACCGCCGTCACGCGTGCGCTGGACGATGGCTTCAAGGCGATCCGGAGCGATGAGTTCCGTGATGGGAATGCCGGCGACGGTTGAGTAGCGCGGAAGCGGGACCATGGTATCGCCGTGGCCGCCCAGCACGAAGGCGGTTACGTTTTCAACGCTAACGTTGAGCTCTTCGGCGATGAAGGTGCGGAAGCGCGCTGAGTCAAGCACGCCAGCCATGCCGATAACTCGCTCGCGATTGAAGCCGGCCTGGCGGTAGGCGGCCTGAGCCATTGCGTCAAGCGGATTGGAGACGATGATGAGGATGGATTCGGGAGACTGCGCCACCACCTTCTCAACCACATCGGACATGATTTTGAAGTTGGTGTGGAGCAGGTCGTCGCGGCTCATGCCGGGCTTGCGTGGAATGCCGGCGGTGATGATGACGATATCGGAGTGGGCCGTGGCCGCGTAATCGTTGGCGCCGGTGACACTGACGTCGCGTTTTTCAATGGGCATGGATTCGAGCAGATCGAGCGCCTTGCCTTGCGGCACGCCTTCAACTACGTCGATAAGGACTACATCGGCCAGTTCCTTGGCCGCAATCCAGTGCGCGGCGGTTGCGCCCACATTGCCCGCGCCGATGATGCTTACTTTTTTTCTCATTACTTTTCTCCTAAATGGTTTTGAGCGGAGTTCGCGGAGTTGGCCGCGCTTCGCGCGTGTTAGCGGAGCTTAAAAGCGCCGCTAGCGCCGCTAACGCCGCTTATTTCTGATCTCTGTTTACATATTTCCAATGATACGAGTGGCGAATTCGCTGGTGCCTACCTTGGTGGCTCCGGCGGGCTGGCGCTCGAAGTCGTAGGTGACGAACTTCTGTTGGATCGTTTTCTCCATCGCGTTCTCAATCATCTTGGCGGCTTCTTTCCAGCCGATAAACTCCAGCAGCATGACTCCGGACAGAATTACTGAGCCGGGATTGATCATGTCTTTGTCAGCGTACTTGGGCGCGGTGCCATGGGTGGCTTCAAAGACCGCGTAGCCGTCGCCGATGTTTGCGCCGGGGGCTATGCCCAGGCCGCCTACTTGCGCTGCGGCTGCATCAGAGATGTAGTCGCCGTTCAGGTTGGTGGTGGCGAGGACCAGTAGTCGGCGGGCCGGATAATGATTTGCTGGAAGATGGAGTCGGCGATGCGGTCATTAATGAGGATCTTCGATTTCCATGCGCCATTGCCGTGGGTATTGCCGATGGAGTCGAGGACCGATTTAATCTCGGCATAAACGGCATCGCGAAAACCCTGATTGCCAAACTCGAGGCCGGGTTCGATGAGGGCTGCGTTTTGCTCAATGGTGATGCCGGGATTGGATTCGACGTTGCCCAGTATCCAGCTTTCGCGCTCGGTGACGGTCTGCGCGCGGAATTCTTCCTGCGCGACTTCGTAACCCCACTCGCGGAATGCTCCCTCAGTGAACTTCTGGATGTTGCCTTTGTGAACCAGGGTAACGGTCTTGCGGCCGTTTTCAAGCGCAGATTTGATGGCGGCGCGAACCAACCGCTTGGTGCCGAAGATGGAGATGGGCTTGATGCCCACGCCGGAGTCTTCGCGCACTTTTTTCTTGCCGCCCTTGAGCAGGTCGTTGTTGAGGAAGTCGATGAGGCGAGCAGCGTCGGTTGTGCCTTGTTTGAACTCGATGCCGGCGTAGACGTCCTCAGTATTTTCGCGGTAGATGACGATGTCGAGCTGCTCGGGATGCTTCACCGGGCTGGGCACGCCCTGGTAGTACTTGACCGGGCGCACGCAGGAGTAGAGGTCAAGGATCTGGCGCAGGGCCACATTGAGCGAGCGGATTCCGCCGCCGATAGGCGTGGTAAGCGGGCCTTTGATGGAGACGCGCAGGTCGCGCGCGGCGGCTACCGAGTCGTCGGGCAGCCAAGTGGAAAAGCCGCGAAAGGCTTTTTCGCCGGCGAAGATTTCAAACCATTGTATTGCGCGCTTGCCGCCGTAGGCTTTTTGGACTGCGCCGTCGAAGACCCGTTGCGCGGCCTTCCAGATGTCGCGGCCGGTGCCGTCGCCTTCGATGAAAGGAATAATAGGATGGTCGGGGACTTGAAACTGGCCATTCTTGTAGTCGATCGGCTGGCCGTTTTTCGGCAATTCCAGCCCGTTGTAGGTAGTTTGCATTGATTCCATTCCCTGCATTGCTCCAAGGTAGAGGCTACCATCTGCAAATCACGGGTGGCAATGGCAGGCAGGGTGATCCCCGCGATGGCAAGAATTAATGTAACATACTCTGTTCCTAACCCGTCAGAATGCGATAGACTCATGCGGGTACGTTGTGTAAATCGCACGATTTTCGAACTCATGGAGGGTACATAGAAATTGGGAAAAGGCATGGTGCCGAAGAAGATTTTCTTCACCAAAGGCGTAGGCAAACATAAGGAGCGTTTGACCTCCTTTGAGTTGGCGCTTCGGGATGCGGGGATTGCCTCGCAGAATCTGGTGCGCGTTTCTTCAATCTTTCCGCCGCAGTGCAGGATCATTCCGCGCAAAGAAGGCCTGAAATACCTGAACGACGGCGAGGTGGTTTTTTCGGTTATCGCGGAGAACTCCACGCGCGAGCCGCATCGGCTGCATCGTTTCGAGCATTGGCGTGGCCATTCCCGCTGACCGCAACACCTACGGCTACCTGAGCGAGCACCACAGCTTTGGCGAGACCGAGGATCAGGCCGGAGAGTATGCCGAGGAGCTGGCTGCAGAGATGCTGGCGACTACGCTGGACGTGGAATTTGATCCGGATACGAGCTGGGACGAGAAGAAGGAGATTTATCGCATCTCCAACAAGATCGTTCGCACCAGCAATATTACGCAATCTGCAGTGGGCGACAAACGCGGCAAGTGGACCACTACAATCGCCGCCGCCGTTTTGATTCTGGAAGAGTAAGGGTTTAGATGTTCGGATAAGCTGGCGAGGCCAATTCCGCCAGGCGGGGTTGGCCTTGCTGCATGGATTCAAGAGGGATTTGGCAATCAATGGGAAATGCACGCAAATATACCGTTGGCCTTGTGCAGATGAGCATGGGCGAGGACCCGGAGGCGAACTTCGCCACGGCGGTGGAGCGCATTCGCGAGGCGGCGAAGCTGGGTGCGAAGATCGTCTGCCTGCCGGAGCTTTTCAAGGCGCAGTATTTTTGTCAGCGTGAGGATATTCGTCTCTTCGATCTGGCTGAGGCGATACCGGGGCCGTCAACAGAAAAGCTGGCCGAGGTGGCGCGTGAAGCCAGGGTTGCTATCATCGCTTCGCTTTTTGAGCGCCGCGCGCCGGGGCTTTATCACAACACGGCGGTTACGCTGAATGCCGATGGAGCCATTGCAGGCGTTTATCGCAAGATGCATATTCCAGACGATCCGCTCTACTACGAAAAGTATTATTTTGCGCCGGGAGATTTGGGTTTTCAGGCTGTCGATACGGCTTATGGCCGCGTGGGCACGCTGGTTTGCTGGGATCAGTGGTATCCCGAAGGCGCGCGGCTTACCGCGTTGCAGGGAGCCGAGGTGCTGTTTTATCCCACGGCTATCGGCTGGCATCCGGCGGAGAAAGAAGAATTTGGCGTGGCGCAATATGATGCGTGGCAGACGATCCAGAGAGGGCACGCAATCGCTAACGGTGTTTATGTGGCCGGGGTGAATCGAGTGGGTGTTGAGCATGGCGACGTGCTGGGTAATCGCGCGCCGGGGCCGGGCATCGAGTTTTGGGGCGGCAGCTTTCTGGCTGATCCATTTGGACGTGTCATCGCCAAAGCTTCGCACGATGCGGAGGAGATTCTGCTTGGAGAGATTGACCTGGGACTAATTGAGGAGACGCGCCGCAATTGGCCGTTTTTACGCGACCGGCGCATTGACGCCTACACAGGAATCACCAAACGCTATCTTGATCCCGTGAACGCATGGGTGCAGGACGGAGATCCCGAGCAGCCATGACTGGAAATCTTGCGCCTGAAGCAACGCCGCGAGCATTAGGCTATCGCATGCCCGCCGAGTGGGAGCGGCACGAGGCTACCTGGCTGGCGTGGCCGCACAATCCTGAAGACTGGCCGGGCAAATTTCAGGCTATTCCATGGGTCTATGCGGAGATTGTGCGCCTGCTGGCCGCGCAGGAGCGGGTGCACATTCTGGTCGAGGATGCGACGGCGCAGAGGCGCGTGGACGGGATTCTGGAGCGGGCTGGAGCTAATCTCGACAGGGTGAGCTTTCATCTTTGGCCCACAGACCGCAGTTGGACGCGTGATTCCGGGCCGATCTTCGTGCGCAACGCGGAGGGGCGGGTGGGAGTCACCAATTGGAACTTCAATGCGTGGGCCAAGTATTCAAATTGGAGGTTAGACGATAAGGTTCCGGGGCGCGTGGCCAAGCTGCTGGGTTTGCCGGAGTGGAAGCCTGACTGTTGCGTTGGCCGATGGCTCGGCGCGGCACGTGGTGCTTGAAGGCGGCGCGATCGATACTAACGGTGCGGGGATTTTGCTGGCTACCGAGGAGTGCCTGTTGAGCGAGGTACAGCAGCGGAATCCGATTGTAAGCCGCGAGGAACTGGAAGAGGTGTTTTGCGATTATCTGGGCATCGACCAGGTGATCTGGCTTGGCGCAGGAATTGCGGGCGATGATACGCATGGGCACGTGGACGACATTAGCAGGTTTGTTGAGCCGTCGACCATTGTGACCTGCGTTGAGCAGAACAAAAACGATGCGAACCATAAACCGCTGGCTGAAAATCTGAAGCGTCTGAAGGCGGCGCGAACTGGCGATGGGAAGCAATTCACGCTGGTGGAATTGCCGATGCCGCGGCCGGTGGTTTTCGATATGCAGAGGCTGCCGGCGAGTTATGCGAATTTTTATATCGCCAATGATCTGGTGCTGGTGCCGACCTTTCACGATCCCAACGACCGCGTAGCGCTGAATATATTGGCGAAGGTTTTTCCGGAACACGAAGTGATCGGGATTCACTGCGTGGATCTGGTTTGGGGACTGGGAACGCTGCACTGCATGACCCAGCAGCAGCCGGCGGGCGCATTAAATGATCTGACGGATATTGAAGCCATGCAAGGTGCGCTCGCCGAAGCCCGCCTGGCTGCGGAGGCTGGCGAGGTGCCGATTGGTGCGGTGGTGGTGCGCGAGGGGGCGATCATCGCGCGAGGGCAGAATCGCGTGCTGCGCGATGTGGACCCAACGGCACACGCGGAGATTGTGGCCTTGCGTGCGGCGGCAACTTCACTGGGTAATTACCGGCTTGATGGATGCACCTTGTACGTGACGCTGGAGCCGTGCGCGATGTGCGCGGGAGCGATGATTCATGCGCGGCTTGACCGGCTGGTCTTTGCCGCCGCCGATCCCAAGGCAGGCGCGGCGGGATCGGTGCTAACCGTGCTGAACCATCCGCAACTCAATCACCAGATGCAAGTGGAGCAGGGAATTCTTGGTGATGATGCGGCTGAGTTGTTGCGGAGCTTCTTTCGCGACCGGCGGTGAAGCGTGCTATCCCCACCCTGCGATCTCCCAGGTGCCCAAATGCGAGGCACCTGGGGCACCCACACCTAGAGCTATAGTTGGCACCCAGGCAACCCGTCAACCGATTTGTTGTGATCGATAGAGATCGAATCAGTTATTTCTGCTGGCGGATGTGTTCGGCGCGAACGTCATTTGCCGTAAACAGACTGAAAAAGGGAGCGCCTGCTGCGGCAGCTTCCACGGCGGGGCGGCCAATGGCTTCTTCGCGCTCGACGATGCAGACCACGGCGGCAACGTTCATCCCGGCTTCGCGGGCGGCTTCAATGGCTGTGATGGTGGAGGCGCCGGTGGTGCAGACGTCGTCCACGATCACTACTCGGGCGCCTTGGCTGTTGAAGCCTTCAATGCGGCGGCCGGTGCCGTAAGTCTTCTCGGCTTTGCGGACCAGGAAGCCCTTAGGACTTGCGGCTTCGGCTCCTTTTTCTGGATTGCTTCCATGGCGCGCCACCCAGTGGCGATAGCGACCGCCGAGACAATAGGATCTGCGCCCATGGTGAGTCCGCCGACGGCTTCGGCTTTAATGGCATTCTCTTCAGAAGGTCAACGATAGCTTGGCCGGTGTACCAACCGCCCTCAGCGTCGAGGGTGGTAATGCGGCAATCGATGTAGTAATCGCTGGTGCCCCCGGAAGAGAGTTTGAATTGACCGAGAGAGAAGCTTTTCTCGGCGAGTCGAGAGCAACTGCTGCTGGGCTTTGGTCAGAATGGTCATCGGTTCTGATTGTAACGGGTTGTAGACGTTGAAAAGACTTTTGTCTGTTGCTACTGCGCCGATGTGGAGATTTTCGGGGCTTCGGGCACTGCGGCGCCGTCGGCACGTGGGTCGGATGCGCCGAAATTCACTTTGGACGCATCGTCGCGCATCACAGCCTGCCCGCGTCCCATGGTTGACGAGTATTCTTTGCGCACCTTCAACTCGTGCCCCATCTTTGTCAGCGCATCGATGGATTCGGGCGTTACGCGGGACTCGATCAGAATGTTGCAGCCGAGTTTTGTGTCGACGGTAAAGCGCGGCTCTTCCATCGCGGCCTGGATATTCATTTTGTAATCCACAACGTTGGAGACAAATTGCGCGTGCGCCAGCGGCTGATTCATTCCGCCCATGATGCCGAAGCCGATGTGCTGGTCGCCATTCTGCATGAATGCAGGAATGATGGTGTGAAAGGGACGCTTGTGTCCGGCAAGGGCGTTGGGCGATTGCTGTCGAGAGTGAAGAGGCCGCCGCGGTTTTGCAGCGCAAAGCCCATGCCATCGACGGTTACTTTGGAACCGAAGGAATTGTAGTTGCTTTGAATGATGGAGAGAATATTTCCCTCGCGGTCGACAACTGAAAAGTAAGTCGTATCGCTTGCGGAGAGCGCGCCGGGAGCGACGGCGCAGTTGGCCTTTGCCGGATTGATAGGCTGGCGCGCTGTGCGGCGTATTGTTTTGAGAGCAACTTCCTGACGGGAATTTCTCCGAAGCGGGGATCGCCGTCGTAGGCTTTGACGTCGGCGTAGGCCAGCTTCATGGCTTCGATCCGGGTATGCAGTTCGGCCGCGCTGTGCGGGCCTTCGGGCGCGGGCTTGAACTGCTCCATGATATTCAGCATTTCGAGAGCGGCCATGCCGTCGCCGTTGGGCGGAAGTTCATAGACGGTCCAGTCGCGATAGGTGGTTGAGATGGGCTCGACCCACTCGGCCGAGTACTGAGAGAGGTCGTCGGCGGTCATGGTTCCTCCAAATGCGTCGGAGGTTTTTAGAATCGCCTGTGCGATGGCTCCTTTATAGAAAGCCGATTCGCCCTGGTCGGCAATCAGAGTAAGGGCCTTGGCGATATCGGGATTGCGAAAAATCTGGCCTGTCTCGGGAGCCTTGTCTCCGGGCAGAAAGACGCGCCTGCTTTCATTGGTCTTCATCATCGCAGTTTCTGCGCCCTTCCAGTAGCCATGAATTATTTCCGGTACCGGATATCCATTTTGCGCGTAGAAGATTGCTGGTTGAAAGAGATCACGCCAGGGTAGCTTGCCGAAGCGATCGTGGAGCTTTGTCCATCCGTCAACAACGCCGGGCACGGTGACGGAATCGATGCCGGATTGTGGCATTTCCGTCATGCCCTTGGCTTTCAGATGGTCGATGGTCAGAGCCTTTGGCGCCCATCCGCTGGCATTCAGGCCATAGAGCTTGCCGGTCTTCGCGTCCCAGTAGATGGCGAAGAGATCGCCGCCAATTCCGTTGGTCATGGGTTCGGCTACTCCCAGCACGGCATTGGCGGCGATAGCCGCATCGATTGCGGAGCCGCCCTGCTCAAGCACTCGCGCACCCGCCTGCGAGGCCTGAACATAAGTGGTGGCGACGATGCCATATTGCGTGGAAACCACGGAGCGCCCATAGGAGCGATCCTGTGCTGGCAGGCAAACGGCGGCGGCTGCAAGGGCGATGAATGCGAATGCTTTTCTGTGCGCGATCATTTGTTAATCTCTCCAGTTTGAATCGGATCGTGCGTTGCTATGGCTTGCCTTGTTCGAGATGGCGAAATCCGCCCGTGGCATAAAGCATAAGAGAAAAGAGCAATAAGTTATAGCAGGCGTGGACGAGAACGCTGGCAGCGAGAGAACGGGTGGAAAGCCTCACCCAGCAGAGCACCAGGCTGACGCAGTAAAGCAAAATGAGCGGGCCCAGTGAGTAGCCGGTCTGCTGGGCGTGCATCCATGCGAAGGGAAGGCTGGTGAGGATGGAGCCGACAACCATGGCCTGAATAGACCACTGCGGATGGCCGTTCTCCGCGAGCGGGGGCGGTTGGACATGCTCGAGTTGTTCGGCGCTCCAGTCCCAGGCCGTGCAGAGGGCCGGCAGCAGGAAACCGCGGAAGACGATTTCTTCAAAAAAAGGTGCGATGGTGACGCCGAATGCGAAAAGCATCCACGCTTGCGTGGAGGTTTGAAAGAGCTTTTCGATGGGCGCATTTGCCGGGCCGGGCAACAGGATGCCGTCGGTGAAGGCGAGTACCAAACAGGCAGTGGCGGCGCCAAAGAGCCGGGGCCACATAAGCCGTGCTGTTTTGGCGTTCCATTGCAGGCCGGCAAGAAAGCTTTTATGCCACATGAGTGGAAAAATCAGCAAGCCGACGGCAAAGGGGATGATGTAAAGGAGCGCCATGTTGCCCAGCGAATAATGGATGTTGTCGCTGGCCTGCTCAACCGTCGTGACGCCGAAGAGTTTGAAGTGGATGGCAATTTCGGTGAGGAGAACAGCGCATAGCAGTCCAAAGATGCCGAGTATGCCCATCAGTATGAGATGGCCGAAATTGGGAATGCGCGTGGGCGGAAAGATCTCAGGCTGGTACCAGGATTGAAAGAGCAGGCGATCGCCGGAGGAACTGTCTTCAGGATGCGCGACGTCTTCGATGGCGCCGGGAAAATGGTGGCTTACGGCGGGCTGGAATTCTTCTGCCGCGAAAGCTGGATCCTGGCTCGCGGCGGAGGGATCGGGATTGAGAGGGTCTTGCCCGGGAAAGGAACTCATGCGATGCCCGTCTTCTTTTTGCGGGGACCTGAAGACCTGGAAGCTGTTTTTGGACTCGATTTCCCGCTAATTGAAGTTATATCCCAGGTCTCAGAAGCGAGATCTCCACCCCGCGGACCAAGACCTGCCTGCGGGGATCCCGACCCTGGGGCAACCGTTTTAGCACGGGTTGCAGCGAGGTCATCTTCGGCAGGAGTGTTTCGCCGGGCGCGCTTTGGCTTCACAACTGCGGGCTTTGGGTCATCCTGCTTTTGACCAGGTGAACCGGAAACGGATGAGCTGCCCGGTTCAATGTCGGCGTCGAGATTGACGGCGGCGAGTTTGCCGTTACTTGAGGCGTAGTAGCGGGTGAGGAACTGGCCGGTATAGGAGCCGGGAGTGGCGGCAATTTTTGCCGGGCGGCCTTCGCCCACGACGCGCCCTCCGTCTTCGCCACCTTCGGGGCCGAGGTCGAGAATCCAGTCGGCATTGCGAATGACGTCGAGGTTGTGCTCGATGATGATGACCGAGTTGCCGAGATCGACGAGGCGATGGAGAACTTCAAGCAGCTTGCGCACGTCGTCGAAGTGCAGGCCGGTGGTGGGCTCGTCGAGGAGATAGAGAGTGCGGCCGGTTTGGCGCTTGCTCAGCTCACGGGCCAGCTTCATGCGCTGTGCTTCTCCGCCTGAGAGAGTGGTTGCGCTTTGGCCAAGGTGCACGTAGCCCAGGCCCACATCGACCAAGGTTTGCAACTTCTGGCGAACTTGGGGAACGTCGGCGAGCACGGGCAGTGCATCTTCAATGGTGAGGTCGAGAATGTCGGCGATGGAGTGGCCGTGGAATTTTACGGCCAGGGTTTCCTGGTTATAGCGGCGCCCGTTGCAGACTTCGCATTGCACATAAACGTCGGGCATGAAGTTCATTTCAATGCGGCGCTGGCCGTCGCCCTGGCAAGCCTCGCATCGGCCGCCGGTTACGTTGAAGCTGAAACGGCCTGCCTTGTAGCCGCGCTCGCGAGATTCGGGCAACATGGCGAAGAGATCGCGGATGGGCGAGAAGACCTGGGTATAGGTTGCCGGGTTGGAGCGCGGCGTGCGGCCGATGGGGGACTGGTCAATGCGTACTACCTTGTCGAGCTGCTCGGCGCCGGTGATGGTGTCGTGCGCGCCGGGATCTTCACGCGAACCGTAGATGGTCTTGGCCAGCGAGCGGTAGAGAATGTCGTTGATGAGTGTGCTTTTGCCGCTGCCGCTGACGCCGGTGACAACGGTCATAACGCCGAGAGGAATGCGGATGTTCACGTCCTGCAGATTGTGCTCGCGGGCGCCGGTAACGGTGATCCATTTGCCGGTGAGGGGGCGCGGGCGGGTGCGCTGCAGCATGGTGGCTTCGCCGGAGAGATAGCGACCGGTGAGCGAATCGGGACAGGCCATGATCTGTTCGGGCGTACCCTCGGCGACAACCTGCCCGCCCAGACGGCCTGCGCCGGGGCCGAGGTCGAGAACGTAGTCGGCGTGGCGGATGGTCTCTTCGTCGTGCTCGACGACCAGGACGGTGTTGCCCAGGTCACGAAGTTTTTCAAGAGCTTCAATGAGGCGATTGTTGTCGCGCTGGTGAAGGCCGATGGAGGGCTCGTCGAGAACATAGAGCACGCCGCGCAGCCGTGAACCGATCTGCGTGGCCAGTCGAATGCGCTGGCCTTCTCCGCCGGAGAGCGTGGCGGCATTGCGGTCAAGAGAGAGATAGTTGAGGCCGACGGCGCAGAGAAATTCAAGACGCTCGACGATCTCGCGGCGAATGCGCTCGGCAACCAGCGCTTCGCGCTCAGTGAATTTGAGGTTAATGGCGGCGGAGAGAGCGCGGTTGAGAGGCAGGGAAGTGAAATCGGCGATGGAGAGACCGCCAATTTTTACCGCCAGCGACTCAGGGCGCAGGCGCTTTCCGCGGCAGATTGCGCAGGGCGTGGCCGACATGAAGTTCATCATGTACTCGCGGTATCCGTCGCTGCGGGCTTCGTCGATAGAGTCGCGGAGGAAAGAGAGAATGCCGTGGAAGCCAGTGCGCGGAGCTTCGCCCTTGGGTGGTCCGTAAACCAGAATGTGCTGCTGGCGCGGCGGCAGATCTTCGAAAGGGAGTCTTCGAGGTCGATTTCGTAGCGGTCGGCGGCAAGGTGGATGAGCTTGAGCAGATATTGCGATGAAGAGCCGGGCCCGAGCGCTCCATCGAGCAGCGGCTTTGACCAGTCGGTGATGACTTTTGCGGGATCAAGATCGTAGATTGAGCCCAGGCCGTGACACTCAGGGCAGGCGCCAAAGGTGGAGTTGAAACTGAAGCTGCGCGGTTCAAGCTTGGGCACGTCGAGTCCGCAGTCGGGGCAGGCCATTGAGGAGGAAAATAACTGCTCACCTGCTCCTGTGACGGCAACCAGCGCCAGGCCGTTGGCCAATTGCAGTGCTTTTGCGACGGCTTGGTCGAGGCGTTTTTCAATCGAAGGCTTGCCGGGAGCGAGCGGCGGCGCGCCGGGCGCAGGAGGCTTCAAAAGGATGCGATCGATAACGGCTTCAATGGTGTGGTTCTTGCGCCGGTCAAGAGTGACGGGCTCGGAAAGGTCGCGGAGCTCCCCGTCTACACGGGCACGAAAGCCTTGCTGGTCAATCTGGTCGAGCAGATCTTTGAACTCGCCCTTGCGGCCACGCACAATGGGAGCCATGATGGTGACGCGCTCGCCTTTGCCGAGCTCGACAATGCGCTGCACAATTTGATCGGCAGTCTGGCGGCTGATGGGCCGGCCGCAGTTGGGGCAATGAGGTGTGCCGATGGAGGCATAGAGCAGGCGCAGGTAGTCGTAGATTTCAGTGATGGTGCCAACGGTGGAGCGAGGACTGCGGCTGGTGGTCTTTTGCTCGATGGAGATGGCCGGGCTGAGGCCTTCGATCGAATCCACATCAGGCCGCTCAATCTGATCGAGAAACTGGCGTGCGTAGGCGGAAAGAGTTTCTACATAGCGGCGCTGGCCCTCGGCATAGATCGTGTCGAAGGCCAGCGAGCTCTTGCCCGAGCCGGAGAGGCCGGTGACCACCGTGAGCGTGTTGCGGGGAATGCGCACGCTGATGTCGCGCAGATTGTGCTGGCGCGCCCCGCGCACCGAAATGTGAGTGATGGGCATGAGTGTCAGAT
>CAWAEU010000023.1:0-121357 GCA_963780975.1 uncultured Acidobacteriaceae bacterium
GGTGATTCTGGCGACGACCAACGACATTGCCGGCAACACCGGCCCGGAGACGCTGGAGCAGATTGAAGACAACCTGGCCTCGATGGCGGATCTGGCCACGGCCAACCACATCCGCGTCGTGCTTTGCTCGATTCTGCCCGCCTTCGATTACCGCTGGAGGCCGGGACAGACGCCCGCTCCCAAAATTCTGGCGATCAACGCCTGGATGAAGGCCTACGCGGCAGAGCAGGGCTATGTCTACGTAGACTTCCACTCCGCAATGAAGGATGAGCGCGACGGGCTTCCTGCCGCGCTGAGCAAGGACGGCGTGCATCCCCTGCCCGCCGGCTATGCAGTGATGGCGCCGCTGGTCGAGGCAGGCATCGAGAAGGCGCTGCAATGCGATTCGTAATTCGCGCGAATCTTGTGAACTTCCAGAGCGAGGCGTGGGCGCCATTCGCGTGGCCAGCGACCCGGTGAACCAACTCAAGCTGTCGATTGAAGGCCGGTCAGGATGCCCGATCCAGCTTCGCAGCTGCGATAGCCGCCTCTCTGTAAGAAAATATGCGAAGGATAACGAGTACAATCCTCGCCTGGTTGCACAGGCTTCCAAGCAAGCGCGATTCAGCGAGGTCAATTGCGGATCCTATAGCTTTGTCGCGCCCAAGGTCTTTGCAATTGGCGCTGGCCCTTGCGGTTTCAACTGGTTTGACATGGAATACGCCCACGGGGAAAAATTACGCTGACTTTTTGCTAACTTCTCCCGTTCGAGATCTGGACGAGTTCGCGTCCGCATTGCTAGACTTCATCTCGCACCAAATCGCGGGGAGTCATATGGCCGACCCTCCGTTGGAGCAGCTTCTTGCGAAACTTGCGCACTGCAACGCGATCTCGAGAACCGGGGTTTGGGCGAATCGCTGGCGGCAGCTACTGTCCGGCAGTTACAGCATATGATTCCTACGACGCCCCTCCCTCTCGGAGAGTGCCATGGCGATTTGACGCTATCCAACGTGATCATCTCGCAGCGGAAGGTCTATCTTCTGGATTTCCTTGATTCTTTCTTGGAAACTCCGCTGATGGATCTGACGAAACTGCGGCAGGA
Organism: uncultured Acidobacteriaceae bacterium; assembly: GCA_963780975.1. Lineage (GTDB taxonomy): Bacteria > Acidobacteriota > Terriglobia > Terriglobales > Acidobacteriaceae > Telmatobacter. The sequence goes on from CAWAEU010000023.1 coordinate 1,082, forward strand.
CACGAAGTTCGGATGGTCCGTATTTATCGACCCGGCCATTGCGTCGCACCAGGAGATGCAACTCTGGCAAGCCCTGGCCTATCTTGACCGAAAGATTCGAACCTTCATCGAGTCGGTAGGAATGTACACATGGTATGAATTTTTTGAACGCCTGAACCTCGTCAGGATCGTTCCCTATTTGACAAAGCAAACAGAACGAGCATTTATTGATGATTGTCTGACGGCGATCGACAAGGTCGGCGTTATCAGGTGATCATTGCCCCTTTGGGCGGAAAGTTGAGGAACGATTTCGACTCGCCTAGAGAGGGTTGCGAACAAATCAAATTGAAGTCTCTTTCTCGTATCAGTATTCGGCAGATGTCCAGCGCATTGATAGCGACTTCAGAATGAACGTCGCTAAGTAGCGCCATTATTTTTTGAGATGATTCGATTGCTTGCATTCTGGCACACTCCATGCGGTTTTGAGGAAAATGAATATGACAACCAATCAAATCGTTTATCTTGCCCTTATTGCAGGCACCTGCTGGACTTGGCTTCTTAAAATGACTATCGACCACGCGGCGAATCGAATCATTAAGCGAATTGACGAACTGGAGAACAAGAAACAATGAACGATGAGGAGCAAAAACAATTTATCCGGTATCTCGCGAGGCGAGTAAAGGAAATTTACCGTGAATTGCTGGTTCATCAGGGGTTTGCTCAATACCTGAAACTTGAAGGCTATCGGGACGTTGACGAATTAATAGAAAGTGCTCGTCAGTCCCCTGAAGTTCAGGCAAGATGCGAAGCCTATTTTCGTGGGTTTGACGAATTGATTCCGCCAGCCGTCGATCTTGAGGAACAGGCTCTGCAAGAATTGCTTCGAGAATGGAAGCCAAACGGCCTGCCAAACTAACGGCGCTCGTCGGCTCTGTGCAAGTTCTCATTCATTATAAGTGCAGCATAATCAGTAGTTTGTCAAGTTTTTGGCGTCTAGCAAACGGTCTCAAGTGGAAGAAGCGCAGGATAATGCACCGTTTTACGCTCTGAGCGCACCGCTGGATTTCGAGCTAAGTCATGGTGTTTCAAGTATATTTATGCCAGCATAAGTGATTGATTTTATTAGATGATTGGCCAAATATACATGTCATTTTTTGTTTAAAAATGGTCGATTTTGGTTCAAATTCGTCGCAAAATGTACAATCCCGGACGCGAAAAACGGCCCCGAAGCATCGCTCCAGGGCCGTCTTCCTTCACTCTTTCACTCATTCACTTCTTCACTGGCTTCCTTACGCCGCTGCCGCCTTCTCCGCCGCCAGAGCCGACTTGGCCTGCTCGACCAGCTCGGTAAAGCCAGCCGGCGTCCTTGACGGCGATGTCGGCCAGAATCTTGCGGTCCAGCTCGACGCCGGCCTTCTTCAGTCCGTTGATGAGCTGCGAGTAGCTGAAGTTGTTCAGCTTGGCGGCGGCCGAGATGCGCACGATCCACAGCGAGCGGAACTGGCGCTTCTTCTGCTTGCGGCCTGTATAGGCGAACTTCAGGCCGCGCTCGACGGCCTCCTGGGCTGCCTGATAGAGCTTGGATTTGGTAAGGAAATATCCACTCGCCCTCTCAAGAATCTTTTTGCGGCGGTCACTCCGCTTGGTACTGCGTTTTACGCGGGGCATAACGATTTCTCCATTTTGCGTTCGGTGATGCGGCTGGAGGCAGGAGGCCAGAACCCTTTGCGGGCCGAGCTGTTTACCTCTTCACTCGCTTTGTTCAAGCCTGAATCTCTCGCCAGCGCGAACGCGTTTCGCTACCGGCGGGGGCCGAAAAATCAGCCCAAAAGCACTGTCGCAGCCCTCTTCCAAAAGGCTGCTCCATGCAATGGTCAGGCGTAAGGAATCATGCGCGCTACCTTCTTGTAGTCGCCATCGGAAACCATCAGGGTCTTGCCCAGCTTGCGTTTCGTCTTTGGCAGCTTCGAAGTAAGGATGTGCCGCGTCTTCGCCTGGCCCCGCTTGATCTTGCCGGTGCCAGTCTTGCTGAAGCGCTTGGCCGCGCCCGTATGGGTCTTCAACTTGGGCATTTTCTTCTCGTTTGGCCGGAGAGGTTTTCGCTCTCCAGATCGCCCGTGAGACAGGACTTCCCCTGCCCTCTTGAGGCTTTGACTAGTATAACGCAAAGGAGTTTCCAGTGTCAGACAGGGTTTCCCGTTACGGTTTACCGTCCAATTGGGTCCACATAGTCCCGATCCACGGTGTTCTTTCCTTGTCCCATTATTAATTCAAGCCTTAGTGTTACACCGTGGCCGTCCTCTCCGTCGATCTCGCCTTCCGCCGCTGGTCCGACCTGGTCATCGTTATCATCGAACGTCCAAGTCAACCAAAATCTCCCCTGAATTGCGAAATTATCACGGCCCTGGCTCAGGACGATCGTCCCGGCCCCGTAGACGCCAATATTCTCGCCGGCCGCCTCAACCACCTCTGCGCCGTGCGCGGCATCCGCGTGATTATGCTCGACGGACCTCAGGCCTGGAAGTCCCGCACCAACGGCCTTCTTCACGCCCGAGTCAGCGAGTGCCAACTTAATACCGCTGCCAAAACCGGACTTCCCGGTATGGTCAAGCCCATCACCTACCGTCCCTTCGCCGAGTTCTGCCTCGATGTATACGACGCTCTCAGCCGCCGTGGCTGGCGCCGCCTGGAGACCCGCGAGCAACCCGGCAAGGCTCAAGACCGCGTGCTCGTCGAGAGCTACCCGTTCGCAGCCTGGAAGGCACTGGGAATCAAACCGCTGCCCGCAAAGCGCCAATCGCGGGTCAGCGACCTGGCCGAGGCCTTTGCCGCCCTGCACTCGCTGATCCCAATCACCACCAACGGCCCGCCCAACCACGACCAGTTGCAAGCCATTGTGGCCGGCCTGCCCGGCCTCGCTCTTGAAGAACACAACTCCACCGCCGCCCGTATCGTTGGCAATCCGCCTCGCCGTGAAGAAGGCCACTGGCGCGAGGGCTTTATCGTCCTGCCAGTGCCTCCAATCCAGCCCGTCGGGTTACGTTGGCTGAACTGAAAACGAGCCGTATGAGCGTAGCGAATACTCATCAGAAAACCAAAGGCCGCCCAAATCAGGCGGCCTTTTTCAATCAGTTTTTTATGTGCGAAGAGCTGGAATTTACTGCGCTCGCGGAGCTGGCGCTGCAGCCTGGACCTGCGGAGGCGCTGGAGGCTTGGGCTTGGGAGCATCCTGCCTTTTGGCCGGCGCAAGAATCGCGTGCAAAATTGTCCCTTCCATGCGCGGCATGAATTCAACAACCCCGGCATCGCCAATATCCTGAATCAGCCGGTTGATGATGTTGTAGCCCAAATCGCGGTGAGCCATTTGACGGCCGCGGAAGCGCAAGCTGGCCTTTACCTTGTCGCCTCCGGCAAGGAATTTCACAGCCTGATTTTTCTTGGTCTGGTAATCGTGCTCGTCCACGGTCACTGAGAACTTGACCTCCTTGACCACGATCACTTTCTGCTTTTTCTTGGCAGCGCGTTCGCTCTTGTCCTTCTCGTAAAGGAAGCGGCCGTAATCCTGAATGCGGCAGACCGGGGGAACCGCGTTGGGCGATACCTCCACCAGGTCCAACCCACGCTCGCGGGCTATCTTCAGGGCCTCAAAGGGCGGCAAAATGCCCATCTGTTCGCCGTTTTCGTCGATGACGCGGATTTCACGCGCGCGAATTCTATCGTTGATGCGTATAAAGGACTTTGCCGAACGTTTGTCGAGTGCGATGGTGCTCCTCCAAGAGTCGTTGCTGCCGCCGCTTCCAGAACTCGCCGCGGGTCAACGAACGCACACTGAGTATAGCATTGGCTTGGCTCCCATGAACAAAGGGTCTACGGCGGAATTCAAGCCGGTTATGTGCCGAAATGAACGCTACTTCCGTAATACGTCCGCGATCGGCGCGCCCGACTTGGGAACCGCTGCGTGGTAGTCCTCGCCCAGCAGCGCAGCCACCGTGGCAGCGATCTGGCTTTCGGTCACCGGTCCGGCCTGTTTGCGCTCGCCCAGCGCCTTCGTATCCGGCCCCAAAAACGCCATCCACGTCTGCTTCGACTCGGGGATCTTCTCCCCGTGGCTGGTCCATTGCTCGCCCAGACCGCGGCCATGATCGGGCAATACGATGAGCGTGGTCTTGCCGCGATACTCTGGCATCGACTGCACCAACTCCCAAAGCTGTTGTAAATAGCTGTCGCCCAGGTGGGCGGCGTTCAGGTATTCGGGTATGCGCCGGCATGCGCCCATCGTCCGTCTCGCCCAGTCCGATGAAGAGCACGCGCGGCTTTTTAGCCTTGACATATTCGATTGCCGTATGGAAGGTTATGGGATCGAAAGGCTCTGTTGGCCAAATGTGCACCGTCTCAGCTTTCAGTTCGTTCAACTGCTCAATCTTCACGTTGCCGGGAACCGCCGTCAGCGGATCGTAACCCGCATTGACCACAAAGCCGCAACGTTCGCCGGTTGAAGATGCCATTGAAGACATCCCATGCACCAAAGGCCGCCACCTTACCTGTGAATGCCGGTTTCGCGTTGAGCCATTCGAAGACGGTCACGTTGGGATTGGGCACGTTGTCGTTGGAGTGGATGCGGGGATCGGCAAAGCCGGTGAGCGTCTCGTTATAGCCGGGATAGCTGAAGTTCAGCCCATTGGTCACCTGCGACTCCGAACCCACGTCGCGGTTGCCGAAGATCTGTCCCTGGCGGCGATTGTGGTCCATAGGAAAGGCATTAGCGCCCGCCTCTGTTCCTCAGGTGTGGAGAGCAAGTAGAGCTTTCTGCGTCTGAGGTACGCTCACTCTGCGCTCCAGCCACTCGGGCCCTGGGTCTTGATCAGCTCAGTGTCCGCGCCGCCGAAGACCTCCTGCCAGCGCAATCCGTCCATCATGACGACTATCACGTTCTTTGTTTTGTGCGCAGGAACCTGTGCAGCGCCGTTCAATCCGCTGGCAAGACATATTCCGGCCAGCAGAGCAAATGTTACAAACCTCTGAAACGTGTTCTCGATTTCCATTTCTCTAAACTCCCACAGACGTGTTTCTAGCAAATAAATGTGCATTGTGATAATCAGGCTCGGCCTCGGTAGACGCTGCCAACATTGCCATCAGCGTTCCCTCAATATTTAAGCCAGTCACGCGCACCCGCACCAGCCGGTTGGCCGGCAGCGGTCTCTCAATCTCCACCGGCATAAAATTCTCTGTCAACGCAGCGGTCTTGCCCCTGCTGGTCAATTCCGCTGGTGTATGCAGCGTGATCGCCTCCAGCTCACGACCCACAAACTGCTCCCGATGTACGCGGCTTTTCTCCGCGGCCAGAGCGCGAAGCGCAACCATCCGCTCTTCCACCGTCGCAGCCGGAACAGGCGCTTCGGCATGGAGCGCCCATCCTCGTGTACCGGGCCGCGGAGAAAACGGAAACAGATGCAGATAGCCAAAAGGCAGCGCCCGTATCATTTCCATCGTTTCAATAATCTCGTTCTCAGTCTCGCCAGGAAATCCAACCATTACGTCAGCACCCAGCGTAAGCTCAGGCCCGGCGGCGCGAACCAGCGCCGCAACCTTTTCCGCGTAATGCCACGGCCGGTAACGCCGGTGCATGCGCCGCAGCACAGCGTCGGAACCGGACTGCAAAGGCAGGTGCGCGTGTCGCGCCAAACGAGTACCGCCAAACTCCGCCATCAGTCCGATCAGTTCCGCGTCCCAATCCATCGGTTCAATCGAACTGAGCCGCAGACGAGGCAACGCCGTTTCATCGAAGATCTGCCTCACCAAATCAGCCAGCCGAGGCAAGCCTTCCGATGCAGGCAAATCCCGTCCCCATCGCCCGAGATTGATCCCGGAGAGTACAAGTTCATTGCCCCCAGCGGCCACAAATCCCTTCACCTGTTTCAGAACGCTTGCAGCGGACAAGCTTCGGGATGAGCCTCGTGTTTGAGGGATCACGCAAAACGTGCAACGGTTCCCGCAACCTTCCTGAATCTTCAGGTTTGGCCGGGTTTGCGTCCCTGGAGCAAGTTGCGCTTCCTCAAGAAACGAGTGCGCGAAGCGGTCATCCGCCCAGATGGGAACGCCGCCTAACATTAGCGATTGCACACTTACCAATGCAGGCGGCGCAAGCGGACCAGCGCCAGCTCGATCTCGAACCAGATCCAAAATAATTCCCGGCGCCAGAGCCTTATGGCTGTTGCCCACTACCGCAGCTACACCTGCCAGCTTGGCCAGCTCTTCCGGCGCGCGCTGCGCATAGCAGCCGGTGACGACGATTTGCGCCGAAGGGTTCAGCCGATAAGACCGCCGGATAAAAGCTCGCGCCGCCCGATCCGCCTCCGCCGTCACGCTGCACGTATTCACGATCACCACATCAGCTTCAGAGGGTTGCTGCATGCAATGCCCCGCCGCGCGCAAACGGTCGCTCACCGCCTCGCCATCGGCGCGAGCCGCCCTGCATCCAAAATGTTCCACGTGAAAGCCCGGCATGATTTCAGTTTAGAGCCTGACCGCTTCAAGTAACGGCCGAATGCCACGGTCCAGGCCTTAAACCTCCTTCGATATAATGGTTGTGACTGTTCTACTCCGCAGGTTCCTACCCCAAAGCATGCATAATTCTGTAATCTCAACCGTTCCAGCCTCGTCTTCTGCCCCGTCGCGCGGCAGCACGTGGCATATTGTCAGCTTCACTTATTTCACTTTTGTCTGCTACCTCTCCATCGGCCTGCCGCTCGCCGTGCTGCCGCCTTATGTGCACTTTCGCATGGGCTTCAGCGCTGCGCTGGCTGGGCTGGTGGTCAGCATCCAGTACATTGCTACGCTCGCCAGCCGTCCCTGGGCTGGACGCATCTCTGACCGCGTGGGCGCCAAAGTCTCCGTGCTTTGGGGCATGGGCGCCTGCACTACCAGTGGAGCGCTTCTGGTGTCCGCGGCGGTTCTGCACCGGATTCCCTTGCTGAGTCTTGTCAGCCTGATTTTGAGTCGCCTGGTTCTGGGCGTGGGCGAGAGTCTTGGATCAACCGGCTCCATTTTGTGGGGAATCAACAGCGCGGGATCAGAGCACACCGCCAAGGTCATCAGCTTTAACGGCATCAGCACTTACGGAGCCATGGCGCTGGGCGCTCCGCTGGGAGTGGTAATTGATCAGCAATGGGGCTTGGCCTCTCTGGGGCTGTTGACCATGCTCATCGGCGGCGTAAGTTTTGTGCTCGCCGGTCGCAAGAGCCCGGTTCACGGCGTACCTGGCGAACATCTTCCTTTCAGCCACGTGCTCTCCCGCGTGATACCGCACGGCATGGGACTGGCTCTTGGCGGCGTTGGCTATAGCGTGCTGGCCACCTTTGTGACGCTCTTCTATATGAGCCGTCATTGGGACGGCGCGGCTCTTTGTCTCACGGCATTTGGGTTAGCGTTTATCGCCGCACGGCTGCTCTTTATCCATACCATCGAACGCTTCGGCGGTTTTCCGGTTGGCATGGTTTGCCTTGTGGTTGAATCTATAGGAATGCTGCTGCTGTGGCTCGCGCACTGGCCCTGGGTTGCGTTTACGGGAGCGGCTATTGCCGGATTCGGCTTCTCGCTGGTCTTTCCCGCGCTGGGCGTGGAAGCGGTGAAGCGCGTAACGGAAAGCAATCGCGGCGCGGCGCTTGGCGTTTATACCGCCTTTGCCGATGTCTCGTTCTTTCTTACCGGACCCGCGGCCGGCGCGGTCATCGGCGTCTATGGCTACTCGAGCGCTTTTCTCTTCGCATTGATTAGCGTGCTCGCTGCGCTGGGAATCGTTATCGTGCTCAAAGGCAGGGAATAGGGAACAGGGAATAGAAAAACTTTCGCAACTGATTTATCTGGCGTTATATTCCTGGTCTGTTACCGGCTCAAGCCAGACTACGTCTACGCCTTGCGCGTCGGTTTCCTGAATGGCTAGATGCACCATGGTGTTGCCGGCGGAGGCGCCGTGCCAATGGCGTTCGTTTGGTGCGATTGAAACTGTGTCGCCGGGATGAATTTCATGAACTGGCTGGCCAGCGAGTTGTACGAGTCCGTGACCTGAAAGTACATGCAAGGTTTGACCGACAGGATGCGTGTGCCACGCGGTGCGAGCGCTGGGCTCGAAGCTTACGCGGAAGGCGCGCAGGCGCGATGGGTTTGCGCCGATGATGATTTCGTCGAGCCAGACGGTTCCGGTGAAATAATCCGCAGGACCTTTGCGGCTGGTGCGGTCTTTGCTGGTCAGAATTTTCATTTCGATTCCCCCTTCGGCTGCGCTGATTCATCTTACGACTTCACAGAATCAAAATTTCTGTGGCGCTCTGAAGAGGTCGGAAGAAGTTGTTTGTTTTGGTTTAGTTAAGAGGCATCACGGTTTCACAATTCCTGTGCCACGAGCCGGTTTTATGATGGAACCTGTTTATTTTGTTTGGGTTAAATGGATTCGCAATTTCACAGATGGGATTTTGGGGGTTGCCGGGGGGTGAGTGTAATGCTGGGAATAGGGATTGATGCGGGATCTGTACGGGATTTGACCGATTTCGTACAAAATCAAACATCTTTTGCCTATTTATTGCAGTAATTTACGAGGCCATTATTGTTTAAAATCAATCAGTTAGGCGCTTAAAAAGGCGAATAAGAGGGGAATCACACCCCGGGGGGGTATCAACAGCGATCTGGGGTATAAACCGGGCGAGTAGCTGATCTATTGGACCGGGAACAACCCCTGCGACTCTACTTTTTATTGTGCGCCACGCGAGGGTAATTATCTGCAAAAGAATTTGAAATAGGGAACAGGAAATTGGAACTTTCCCAGGTCTCAAAATCGAGACCTGGGCAACCCGCCCTTCACCACTATGGTTATTCCACACTCAATTCCCTCCGAGGCTAAAGCCTATTTTGATGGCTTGACGTAACGCGGGGTTTGAAACCCCTGCCTCCTTCCGTATTGAATTCCTTTTCCCCACGCTGAAGCGCGGGGCTAACAAACTCTGCGCCTCCGGCGCGTTTGAAGTCTTCGATGTTGTCCACGTTTATTTCGTTGATCTTTATGTACGGGCTGAAGCCCGTACCCTTCACATAATGCCATGAATGGTTTCAGGCTAATTGCTGGGAGATTAGGAGAATGTCTTTGAGGTCGCGGCGCTGAACCTTGCCGGTCAGGCCTTTGGGGAGGGAGGGGAGAAAGAAGATGCGCTCGGGGACTTTGTAGTCGGCGATGCGGGAGCGAACGAAGTCGCGGAGTTCCGATTCGGTGACGGTGTGGCCGTCGCGCAGGGCGACAAAAGCGATTACTTTTTCAGCATGCACGGGGTCGGGCATGCCTACTACGCCGGCTTCAAGGACGGCGGGATGGTGATAGAGAGGCTCTTCAACTTCCTGAGGTGAGATGTTGGAGCCGTCGCGGATGATGATCTGCTTGATGCGGCCTTCAAACCAATAGAAGCCTTCAGCATCGCGCTTGACGAGGTCGCCGGTGCGCAGCCAGCCGTCAACGAAAGTGGAGTCTGTTGCTTCCTGATTGGCCCAGTAGCCGACGCAGTTGCCGGGGCTCTGGACCTGCAGTTCGCCTACCACGTCATCGCCGACAACATTGCCTTCCATATCGGCGACGCGTGTTTCAATGATTTCGAGGGCGCGGCCCATGGAGCCGGCGCGCGACTCGCCTTGCTGAATGCAGGTGACGGGCACGGTTTCAGTCATGCCGAAGAGCTCGCGAACGGTGAATCCGAAGTACTGGTGAAAGCGCTCCTGGAGGGTGACGGGGACGGTGTCTCCGCCGGCCATGCAGAGACGCATGGAGCTGACGTCGCGCTGACGGGTGGCCTGCTCCTCGACCATGAAGCGCAGCATGGCGGGGAGAATGAGCATGGTGGTGCATCGCCAGCGCTCGATGAGGTCGACGGCCTGGGAGGCGTTGAAGAGAGGCATGAGAACGACCGTACAGCCGCAGCGCAGGCCGGGGAGCAACACGCAGCCGAGTGCGGCGATGTGTACGGTTTGGGTGACCGCGAAGGGGACGTGCGTTTCGTCAAAGCCGAGGGAGGCCATGAGCTCAGTGCAGCCGATGAGGGAGATGTGGGTGTGCATGACTCCCTTGGGGCGGGCCGTGGTGCCGGAGGTGTAGAGAACGGCGGCGACTAGATCGGGGGTTAGCTCGGGAAGAGGGGATTCGTCCGCGCCGTGATCGAGATCGGGGAGGCTGGTGTAGACGGCGAGCAGGTCAGGACATTCGCCGCGTACCACTTCGACGAGTGGGGCGAGTTCCGGCTGGCTGAAACAGAGCCTGGCTTTGGAGTGGCCGAGGATGTAGGCGATCTCAGGGGCCTTGAGGCGGTTGTTGACGGGGACGGCGATGAGTCCGGCTTTGAAGCAGGCGAAGTAGATGATGACCGCTTCGGCGGAGTTCATCCAATGCATGGCGACGCGATCGCCGGGCTGGAGGTTTTGCCGCAACATCCAGCGCGCCAGATCATCAGTGATTTGATCGAGAGCCTCGTAAGAGAGGTTTTGGTCGCCGCAGATGATGGCCGGCTTGCCTGGATTTTTGACGGCGGAGAGATGAAGCATTTCGCCTAAAGTCATGAAGGACAGTATAGGCATGAGTGACTATGGATTCACAAGCGGAAAGTTTGGGGAGGCTTTGTTGAAAAGTATCTTGCCACAGGGGCTGAAATGTCGTGTATCAAGAGGTTGTTTACATCGATGCAAGTCAATCAGAGTCGGTGGGCTATGGAAAAGGTGGAAAGCTGAAGAGCGCTTTCCACTTTCCCACAACCCCTGCTACGGCTACGAGCATGAATCTGCCGATGTTACGCGCCTTCGGGGCTAAAGCCCCACTTTCTCGGTGCGACGTTCATTGGCACGGGACCCGACCCAGAGGGTTCTCCGGTACCCCGCCAGTTCCTTTCAAAAAACAACGGCTGGAAGAGTAAACAACGTGTTGAAACTTTACAGCTAAAGCCCGACTCATTTTCCTGACCTTATTGGCCCGCTCCACCCACAGGGTGGGTACCCCGGCCGTGCCCTTGTTACAAAGCTCCTTCGATTGAGTTTTTTCACAGTTTGTGAAGTCGTGTCCTAACACAAAGCCCAGCCTCTGCGGCGCGAATGAATTTGTGCACTGATACAAAGCAGAACGGCCACCCTGGAGGGTGGCCGTTGCTGGCTTGCTTGAATGGGAATTACCGTTCGTTCTTGCGCATGTTGATGAGGTCGCCGAGGGTTGTGGTTGAGCTGGAGACGGGCTGCTTGCGCGGCTCCGGCTTGTGGCGCTCGACCGGCTCGTGGGTGTGGGTCGATTCGTGACCCGCCTCGCGCAGGCTCAGGCCTACCTTTTTCTCTTCCACGTTGATCTTGATGATCCTGAACTCGTGCTCCAGACCGGTTTCAAGCTTGGCCTCGCCGCCTTCGCCGGCCTCGGAGACGTGGCATAGTCCTTCCACACCTTCCGCGATCTCAACGAATGCGCCGAACTGCGCGGTGCGCAGAACCTTGCCGTGAACCATGTCGCCAACGCGGTGAGAGGCGAAGAAGCTTTCCCAGACGTCGGGCTGTAACTGCTTGATGCCCAGCGAGAGGCGGCGGTTCTGCGGCTCAACGCCGAGAACGACTGCCTTGACTTTTTCGCCCTTCTTGACGATCTCAGAGGGGTGCTTGACGCGCTTCGTCCACGAGAGATTAGAGACGTGAACCAGGCCGTCGATGCCGTCTTCAATCTCAATGAAGGCGCCAAAGTCAGTGAGGTTGCGGACGCGGCCCTCGACTATTGTTCCAGTGGGATAGCGCTCGGTGAGGTTCTCCCAGGGGTTGTCGAGAAGCTGCTTCATGCCCAGCGAGATGCGGCGATCAGCCGGATTGACGCTGAGGACTACCGTATCCACTTCGTCGGCAGGCTTGACCAGCTTGGAGGGATGCTTGAGGCGCTTTGACCAGGTCATCTCAGAGAGGTGAACGAGGCCTTCGATGCCCTGCTCGAGCTCAACAAACGCGCCGTAATCAGTGACGGAAAGAACGCGGCCATGGACGTGGGCACCCACCGGGTAGCGTTCAGTGGCATCGAGCCACGGATCGGGGGTTAATTGCTTGAAGCCCAGCGAAACGCGCTGCTTGTCTTTGTCGAACTTGAGCACCTTGACTTGAATTTCGTCGCCGACGTTCACCAGGTCGCGGGGGTGGGTAAGACGACCCCAGCTCATATCGGTGATGTGGAGCAGGCCGTCAATGCCGCCGAGGTCAACAAACGCGCCGTAGTCGGTGAGGTTTTTTACTGTGCCGGTGAGGATTGAGTCCTCGCCGAGATGCTCCATAGTGGTGGAGCGCTTGGCGTTCTGCTCTTCGTCGAGAATTTCTTTGCGGCTGACGACGACGTTGCCGCGCTTTTTGTTCAGCTTGATGACGCGGACTTCAATCTCCTGGCCGAGATAGCCGTCGAGATTGCGGACGGGGCGAATCTCAAGCTGAGAGCCGGGCAGGAATGCCTTGAGGCCGATATCCACGGTGAGCCCGCCCTTGACGCGGCTGACCACGGTGCCCTTGACGGGGGTCTTGTCGGCGGCGGCCTTCTCGATCGTGTCCCAGACGCGCAAGCGCTGTGCACGCTCGTAGCTGACCAGGTAGCCGCCTTCTGGCTCCTCGCGCTCGATAACGACGTCAATTACGTCGCCGGGCTGGAACTTTACTGCGCCGGTGTGATCCTGAACCTGCTCGAGTGGCACCAGCCCCTCGGACTTCAGTCCTACATCGACCACCAGGTGCTTTTCAGTCTGCTTGATAACCGTGCCGGAGACGACTTTGTCGCCAAAGGCCTCGACGGCTCGCCGCCTCGGCGGCGAGCTCGCGCTCGAAAGCCTCCAATGCGGCGGAGAAATCTTCAGCGGACTCGGAGGAGTGCGCCTCATGAGCCGGCGCTTTGGCAACGGCTACAGGTTCAGATTTTGCTTCGGTTTCCGCTGCGGTTACCGCTTGAGGCGCGGGCACGGCAACGGGCTCGGGAATTGATTCTGTCTGGGCTACAACATTTGTTGCAATTTCGGCTGTGGGCGCGGCCTCAACTGTGGGTTGCACAGTGGCAGCCTCGACAACAGGCTCGGTTATGGCATCTGCGTCCAGCGCGCCGACTTCGACAACTTCGGCGGTTTCAAGATTGGTTTCTGGGTTGGACGTGGATTCGAACGACGGCTGTTCAAGCTCCGTCGCAGGCTCTAGCGTAGGGATTTCCATTTCGGTGTTCAGGGTTATACTCTCGGTTTCGGGATTGAGGACGTTTGCCATTGATGCAGCTCCGGAATTCCTTGCTCCCGCGACGGACTTGTCTGCCGCAGGGCGTGGCTTCCGCGGGCGTTTGCCGCCTTCGGAGAGGCCTTGGGACCGTATCCCTGGCGTAGAGTCATCTGCGTGTGACGGTAGCTTCTTCACGAGGGGCAATACTCCCAGCCTGTTGCACTGTAGTCGTAAATAAAAGCGACTGGGCTCCTCGGGAAACACCCGGCAGGCAACGGCTTGCTGGAGGGCGGTCGCAACTCACTGCTGGAATCCGCGCAGCAAGCTACGCTCATGAGTGTAGCAACCTCGGCTTTCCCTCGTCAATCCAATAGCTTGGGCCGAGAGCGACGAAAGTTGCAGTGCAGGCGAAAATTCACACTCCATTGAACCCAATGAATGAGCTTACGGCAGGGGACAGAGCCGCAGGCCACAAACCACAGCTTACTCAGGCGGCAGGCATCTATACTGTATTGTTTGGAACAGCGTAACCCGTAAAATTCATGTGAACCATCTCTGGACTTTATGGCGCTTTGCCAAGGTCACCTCGGCGGAAGATGCCAGACGCCAGTTTTCTTTTCAACATAGGATATTGCCCATGAAAAAATTCCTGGCTCTGGTGGTATTCCTGGTCTCCAGTGCGTCGTTCGGTGAGACCTGCACACTCAAGACCTATGCTTTCTCGTGGATGGAAACGGGGACGCCGTTCTCGGTGAAGTGCCCATCGGGAGTGTATTCCGGCCACCTGGTTTCTACTCCAGCGCGACGATTCTTCAGGCGCGGGCATTTGATGCTGGTGTTCGACCAGCCGTTGATGGTGCACACGAAGAACGAGGCGGATGAGGGAAAGATTGAGCCGGGACGCGGCAGACAGATCGCTAATATGCTGACCGCGGGCGGCGTGGGAATCGGAACAAAGGACTTGACGGATGGGCTGTCGGGTGTTGTGTTCAAGTCCTGGTATATGATTCCGATTTCATGCGTGACGCTGGCGTTTTTCTCGACCGGCGGCGATGTGAAGCTGAAACCAGGGGATAAGCTGGAAATAGTGACGCTGAAGAATTGAACGATCGTCACTAATGCAAAAGGACGCATACCATGGACCATCTCTGGACCCCTTGGCGCTATGCCTACGTCACCTCGACGGGCGATGCGGCGCGCGCCGGCGTACCTGCCGCCCTGGCTGCTTGGCCGGGTGATTTGGGCTGCGTATTCTGCAATCTGATTGCCTCAATCGACTACGCCATCGCCCACGGCATGGATCGGGACAAGGCTGAGGAAGCGGGCGGACTGATTTTGCGCGGGAAGCACTGCTTTATCTGCTTGAATGCTTATCCATATACATCGGGGCATGTGATGGTGATGCCGTATGCGCACCTCGACCGGCTGGCTGCGCTGGACGCGGAAGCTGCCCATGAGTTGATTGACCTGGCCCAGCTCACCGAGAGGGCGCTTGATCACCTCTACCACCCGCACGGATTCAATTTTGGGATGAATGTTGGCAAGGCTGCGGGAGCCGGCGTACAGGGACACATTCATCTGCATGCGTTGCCGCGGTGGAGCGGGGATACGAATTTTATGACTACTGTGGCTGAGACGCGCGTGCTGCCTGAAGATTTGGAGACGACCTGGAAGCGGATGCGGCAGGCCTTTGCGGAAGTTGCAAAGTAGTTATCCGGCTGCCATGCCGCTAGTGAACGCCGAAAAATAAAATCTTTGCGCCGGGTTTCTGGAAGGTTGCTTCGATCTTTGCACGGCCCTGGCTGTCTCGCGTTACAGATACGCCGTCGCTGGTCCAATGGTCGTTCACTACTTTTTGCCTGGTGATATATCTGTAGGTTCCCGTCCTGGTGGCGAAAATAACTACTGCTCCGCGGCCGGTGGAGGCAGAGATCTTCTCGTGGATCTCGGGACTGGCGGAGACGATTCCCGTGACCACGGGATCGCTTTGAGTTATATCGTCGCGAACCTGCTTATACCTGGCAATCATGCCGCCGATGTAGGCGACGCCGGAGTCTGAAACTTTGGGCAGGTCGCCCCAGATTCCGTTTTGGCCAAGGATGAGCGATGCAACGTCCACTTCCTGCCATTGCTGGGGATCGTCAGGGAAATAGTGGGTGAGAAAGAGGACGGAGGGAATCCATTTGTCGAAGGTCAGGGGTGTGCGGGTGATCCATGTGCGTGCCTGCCCCTGCTGGACAAATATGTTGGAGTAGGTCTTGTCCCAGTCGATGGGCATGTCGTAGTTCGGATAATAGGGACCATTATTGATGAGGAAGAATTTGCCGGAAGAGAGGAAGCTGAGGCCCATGGCGCGACCGCCTTCGGTCACATCGAAGTCCACGATCACGCCGGGAACGGCGGCGGCTACTTTTTCGGCTATGCGATTCATGGACTGGATGAGTTGAAAGGCATAGGAGTCAGCGCGCTCCTGGTGAGTGTTGCTCTCGCTGCCGTGGTTATGATGCGGGTCGCTGCACCCATACTGGTCGACGCCGTCCCACTTGAAATAGGTGACTCCGGTTTCATGGGCGAGGCGGATCAGGTGATCGGCGAGCACGTCTGCATAACCGCTGACTAAACACATCTCATCATTCTTCTGCGGTCCCCAATCATTGCGGGGCTTGCCTACGATTCCATCTTTTGACATGCGCCACTCGGGGTGATCGCGGACGACCTGGCTCGATGACTCCGCCTCATTGGGACCAATCCATAGACCGAGCTTCATACCGTAGCTGTCCAGTTTGGCCTTTACCGCCTTAAGTCCGTTGGGGAAACGCTCGCTGCTCACTGTCCAGTCGCCGGCCATGGAATACCATCCCGAATCGAGAACAAAGACCTCCACGCCCATGCGGTGGGCAATGTCAATCTCATTGAGCATTCGGTCTTCATTCATCGACTCGATAAATGTTTTGCTGTTCCAGAATTTGTTGCGCTCCTGAAAGTTCCAGGTGTTGTAGAAGATGTAAGGCTTTCGCGATTCTGTATTCTGCGTCAGATACTTCAGTACAAAGTTTCGATAGACGGATGCAAGCTCGTCCAGGCTGCCCTGCTGAGCCGCAGTTTCAAACCAGACGGTTTTGTAGGGGTGATCGGGGTCGATGGTCTGGCCGGGAAAATAGTTGCCTTTGACGGCATTGAGGCTGACGCTGCGGTCTGGGCTGAGCCGGTATTCGAGAAATGCGTCGGGGACTGTGGAACCGTGCTCATAGGCCAGCAGAAAGCTGCGGCTGCCGTCGGTAGCGGCAAGGATGGGACCCATGAGGGCGCTGCTATCCTCAAAATTTCCGTCGGCGATTTTTTCTTCTGAAAGCTCGTAGGAGTGGGTTAGCTCGGCGAAGTTCGATAGCCTAACTTCTTCAGCCTGGGGAAATTGTTTGAGCGACGTTTGCAGGTAGGTGAGATCGTTCGCATCGGATTTCGCGGTTAGCGATTTTGGCTGGCCCGATTTGAGCGTATAGCGAAAACGAATTACCGGCGTTGCTTCGTTGATCTGGAACTCGATGCCGAGATGAAGATTTGGGTCCTGGGTGAATGCGCCTTCAAAGGAATATTCGGTGACTCCATTGCCGAGATGGATTGGAGCACCGGTCGGGGAAAAATGCCGAACGTCGGCTGAAATTTGTTTGCCGTCGAGCTCGAAGGCGGCCGGAGCAAATTTGTACGGGACGGTTGAGCCTGTGGCGCGATAGCTCCAGGAACAGTTTTGGCCGCAGGATAGGGAGATGCTGACCCGGGTGTTCGATATATCGGATAATTGGCCTGCGGTTTGCGACCAACCGAAGAGTGGGATCACAATGAGTGCGAGGTTGCAGATTGCGAGCTTATTAATTTTGCGCGTGATTGCGGTTGGACTTTTGAGCAGGCATACGTATGAATACTGGAAGATCATCATTTCCTCAATCTTTGGTTCGCATCGATTGGTTTTCTACATTTCTTAGGCGAGATTTAGCTTCCACTATTCAGCCTCGTCACTATCCTCAGCCTCGGCCGCTAACGCAAGTCCAGAATTCTCGATATCGGCTGCATCCAGCAGGTTCTTCGGCAGCGATTTGGTCGATCGCACTCCAAGTTGTTTGAGTTTCGTAGCTTGACCAATCAGGTTGCCATCACCGGTCTTGAGCTTATCCATCGCATCCTCATAGGCCTCTTTTGCACCCTGAAGACCTTTGCCTATCTTTTCCATTTCTGCAACAAAACCGACAAACTTGTCGTAGAGTAAGGTCCCACGCTTCATTACATCCTTGACGTTGCGAATCTGCTGTTCCTGCCTCCAAAGATTTTCAACGATGCGGACCACAAAGAGGACAGTGGTGGGACCAGCAAGTAGCACTCCCTTTTGGTAAGCATCAAGCCACAGCCCATCATCCTCCTGCATGGCAAGCATGAAGGCTGGCTCAATGGGAACGAACATTACCACAAAGTCGGGGGATTGAATTCCGGAGAGCCTTTGATAGTTCCGTCCGGCAAGTTCAACGTAATGACTACGTATACTGGCCAAATGGCGCTTGATCGCAGTTTTGCGCTCTTCTTCATTCTCCGCTTTGAGCGAATCATTGTAGGCGTTAATCGAAACTTTCGAGTCAATGATCAGGTGGCGCCCACCTGGCAGTTTGACTATGACGTCCGTCTGGCGTCGTTGGCCAGGTATTTCCTCTTGAGTATCTTCTACAAAGCTCTGCTGAAAAGTGAAATGCTCGCCTTTATGGAGTCCTGAGTTTTCCAGTATGTCGAGCAATATGATCTCGCCCCAATTCCCTTGGGCTTTTGTATCACGTCGAAGCGCCGTCGCCAGATTATGTGCTTCATCAGAGAGCTTTTTATTCAGCGACTCTAGGCCTTTCAACTGCTCGCCAATTTTTGTTCTACCTACCAAGTTCTCTTTGTTCACTTCCTCAATTTTGAGGCGAAACTCGCTCAGATCGCGGGTCAGAGGATTGAGTACCTGCGTGAGATTCTCCCTATTTTGTTCGGTAAAAGTTTTGGAGTTTTCTTTAAGAATCTCGTTGGCCAGCACTTTGAATTGCTGGGTCAGCCGTTCTGCATTACCCTGCTCATTGGCCAGATCGGTTTCAAGTTTACTGTTCAGACGCGATAAACGAAGAATTTCACTATCTTTTGTCTCCAATTGACGGTTTGCTGTCACTAGTTGCGTATTGCGCTCCGCTAGAGCGTTGAGCCGTTCCGCCGCTAGCGACTCAAACCCCGCCCGCTCAGCCGATTCAGCCTGGCACTTCTCCAGTTCCGCCTTTGCTAACGTGGCTTTCCTCCAAAAACCCAAGACGATCCCTAAAAGCAGAGCCGCAATCCCAACAATCAGAGCCTGCATCGGATTTCCCTTCCCATACTTCGCCTAATATACGCCTTCAGGCTGTTGATTTTTAGCAAAAATGCGTCTGTTTCAGTTCCCTGTTTTCCGCCTTCAGTTCAAAGGCCCAAGTTCCTGCCCGGTGAGCCTTTACACACCCTCACGCGCCCGGTAGACTTGAAGATTCGGGACCATGCGCAATTTTTTTTGGCGTGATGGTTGTGTTCCTATGCCACGGGCAGGTATGGTAGGCAAGCGGAACGGGAATGGTTTTCCCCCCGAAGATATTCTTTAAGTTCAAACAAATAAGAGGAGAAGCACGCATGGCCGTTGAAGAAAAGGTAAAGCAGATCATCGTCGAGCAGTTGCAGGTGGACGAAGCCGAAGTAACCCCCGGCGCCAGCTTTCAGGAAGACCTGGGCGCGGACTCGCTGGACGTGGTTGAGCTGGTGATGCAGTTCGAAGAGGCCTTCGACATGGAGATACCGGACGAAGACGCCGAGAAGATCAAGACCGTGAAGGACGCGATCGACTACATCGAAAAGAACGAGAAGAACGCGAAAGGCGGCAAGTAGCCCTTGTCCATTTCGTCCCGCAGAGTCGTCGTTACCGGACTCGGTCTGGTGTGCGGTGTTGGCAATACCGCTCCAGAGGTATGGCGGCAACTGCTGGCCGGAGCCAGTGGCATGGGTCCTATCAAGGGCTTCGATACTACCGGCTTTCCGGTCACCTTCGCCGCCGAGGTCAAGAACTTTGACCCGCTGAATTTCGTTGACAAAAAGGAAGCGCGGAAGATGGGGCGCTTCATTCACTTTGCCTTTGCCGCCACCCAGGAGGCCATGGCCCAGTCGGGCCTTGAGATTACCCCGGAGATTGGCGACCGGGTTGGAGTCTTTATCGGCTCCGGCATTGGCGGCTTTGAGATTATTGAGCGCGAGCACGCCAACCTGATTGCAGGCGGCCCACGCAAGATCTCACCCTTCTTTATACCCGCCGCAATTGTGAATATGGCCGCCGGGCAGTTGAGCATTCGCTACGGAGCCAGAGGGCCTATTTCAGCCACGGCAACGGCCTGTGCTACATCAGCCAATTCCATTGGCGACTCAGTGCGTATGATACTGCACGGCGACGCGGACGTGATGATCGCCGGCGGCGCGGAGGCAGCGGTGACGTCGCTCTCCGTGGGTGGTTTTGCCGCTATGCGCGCGTTGTCAACCCGCAACGACGATCCCACGCACGCCAGCAGGCCATTTGACAGGGATCGCGACGGCTTTGTGATTGGCGAGGGTGCGGGGATTCTGATTCTCGAGGAGCTGGAGTTTGCCAAGGCGCGCGGCGCAAAGATTCTTGCCGAGGTGATCGGCTATGGCATGAGCGCCGATGCCTATCATATGACGGGCATCGCCCCCGAGGGCACCGGGGCGCAACGAAGCATGAGAGCCGCGCTTAAAGACGCTGGAATCAAGCCGGAAGATGTGGGCTACGTGAACGCCCACGCCACGGCTACACCGGCGGGCGACGGAAATGAGTCGCGGGCTATTGAGGCGGTGTTTGGCGAGCACGCACTGAGCCACAAGCTTAAGGTGAGCGGCACCAAGTCAATGACCGGCCACCTGCTGGGTGGAGCGGGTGGACTGGAAGCCGGCATCAGCGTTTTGGCGCTGGTGAACCAGCAGCTTCCGCCTACGACCAACCTGGTAAATGTCGACCCGGAGTGCAGACTGGATTACGTGGCTAACCACGCCATCCCGCACAGCTTTGACGTGGCGCTGTCGAATTCATTTGGATTCGGCGGCATCAACGCCACGCTCATCATGCGCCGCTGGACGGAGTAGCAATGCCTGGGGCAAAGAAACAAAATAGCGCGAACCTTGATACGGTTCGCGCTGTTTGCTTTTGTGATCGGGTTAAAGCCTCAAGAGAAAAACTGCAGCTGTACCTACGCCGAACAAGACAATTAAAGCCCACCATCCGAAAACCGCAATGTATCCGGAGGTGCGCTTCACACCCGCCACAATTGCAAGCCCCATTCCCATCAGGACCATGTACCAGATGGTGGTGATATCCAGCGCAGATGCCAACTTGTAAAGAGCCGCATTGGTTTCAAGCGGGTTGAGAAATGCTCCAACACTGGTGGGCGCAAAGTTGTTCAGGTTGAACGTCTCTGGCGCGGCGCCCGCAAAGAGCACTACAGCCCCCAGCAGCGTTTTGATGAGCCCAGGCAAGGACGCAAACATCCACACGGCAAATACACTTCCGAATGTTGCTTTGCCGCCGAACACGAAATTGATTGTGCCCCACAACACCACCGTAATAATAGTTGCAATAACCAAAACCAGGATCGGACTGGCTGCGAACGCACCTTCCATGGCGTATTCAGTCCACTTCATTGACGTCTCTCGCTGGGCAGGAGATGCTTGCGCCATCCGATCTTCACCCTTGGGACTAAGATGGATTGAGTTTTCAGCCACCTGCGGCCAAGTAACCTTGATGGTAATGGCGGCAAACAGGATATAGCTGGCAATCATGAGGATGATGAACGGCAGCCACCAACTCTTGTTGCCACGCTTGATGTCTTCAAATGTTTTTGAGGGTGCGGTGAAGGTGTTGGTGACGCGCTGCAACTGGGAAAGACTGGTCACTTCAGGAGCTGGCACGCCAATGCTTTGATTTTCCTGATCGCTCATGATTTCGCCTCGCTAGCCTGTTTCGGCTTCGTCAGCGATTGTACCCTTGATTGGCTGTGAATAAGCAATCAATTTTTGCTTGCGAGTGTCCCTGTCGCCAAAGGCGGCCTCTGGCGCTCACGCGCAACCATCTGGACCGGCTGCGCGGGATGCCGCTGTTTCGGCTTGCGGGTCGACGGTGGCCTGGGCGGTGCGTAACTTTTGTAGACGGTGATGTGGAAGCAGGACTGATGGAACTCTTCTTCCACGTCGATCATGCCGGCCAATTGAAGACGCAGCAGGCGGCTCCTCATCCAGCCCTTTTCCTGACGGCTCATTCCGCTTTTAGCAATGTCGATTGTCGCTCCGGTCAGATGCGGGCTGGCAATGTCGCCCTCGGCAGCCGCCGCGTTGCCGTTGATCTCCATGAGCCGCTTTTGGTAGTCGACCGTCCGCACTGCCGAACTGACTTCTAAAGGCCGGTGAAACGGGGCCTGATGGCTGCGCGCCAGATCAGCAAGAAATTGTGCCGTCCATGGCCGGCAGTAGCGGTAGTTTGCAGGCAGGTTTCCATTTACCGTGAGCGCAGCTGAGGACGGAACCGGGACCAGCATGTTGCGCGCAATGCGATCGGCCAGATCGTCGTCGTCCTCAATACGCTCCAGATTATCGTTTTCAGTTTTCTCGTTTTGCCGCTCCAGCGACTCGTAGCTGCCACGCAGCGGCGACGCCGTGGCAGCGCGGGATTTGCGCCGTGAAACAGTGTTGGCCGCGTGTTTGTGTGCGGATACCTGGCTTGATTTATGTGCGGTTGAATGGTTTGCCGGATGGCGTGTTTTCTTGTGATGGGCGCTTGCGGACGCAGTTTTGGCATGCGGCTTTGCCGAGTAGGTCGCCGAGCCGTTGGCCGCGCTGACACTGAGCACAGCCAGCGCAAAAGCAATGAGTGCTTTTCGGCCCATAGGGGAGTGTGCGGAGAACCAAGAGCATCTTCAGTGTAGGCCTATTCAATTTAAATTCCGAGTACCTGCGAAGATGCGCTTTGGTCTGATAATAAGCCGTCTTGCGCAGATGGATCGTCCGGCTGTTCAGCGGGATATATGCGACATTTTTATATCGGTTCGGTGAAGGATGCTTGGCTGATTTAGAGTAGTGAGTACCCGAGAAACGTGCGGCCATTTCCCACAGGATGCGTGCAGGTATTTATCAGGCTTCGAGGAGGGCAATGCCCTGAGTAAGAATAAATTGAACAAAAAAAGGAAAACCTCCAAGGGGCCTGCAGCGCAGCAGGCGGAGGCGAAAGCGAGCTGGTACTCCTGGCTCAGGCCATGGATGCTGGTTTCGATTGCCATTTTGTTCTCAGTCGCCGTTCGTATACGTTTGCTGGGGATTCCCCTGGAACGAGACGAGGGTGAATATGCATATGGCGGCCAGCTTCTGCTGCACGGGATTCCCCCTTACAAGCTTGTCTACAGCATGAAATATCCCGGCATCTATGCCGCCTATGCCGCGATCATGGCAGTGTTTGGGCAAACGATTACAGGAATCCATTTGGGATTAATGCTGGTGAACATCGCCAGCATTGTTATGGTCTATCTACTCGGGAAGCGGCTGTTCTCGACCACGGCAGGTGTTGCGGCAGCAGCGGCATACGCTCTGATTACGCTGGAGGAATACGGATTTGGAACCCAGGCTCATGCCACCCACTTTGTGGTGCTTGCAGCATTGGGCGGAACATTGCTGCTGTTGCGCGGAATGGAAAGCCGGCGATGGTATACGGTGCTTTTGAGTGGAGTGCTTTTCGGCATAGCCGTACTGATGAAGCAGCACGGAGCCCTGTTTGTGGTCTTCGGCTTCTCATACCTGGCATGGGATGGTTATACCCGGCGCCGCGACGCCTGGCTCTCGACGGTGAAAGACCTGGCTATCTTCGTCGGCGGTGTATCGACGCCGCTGGTACTGACCGGAGTTGCGCTGTGGCGGGCAGGAGTGTTCGACAAGTTCTGGTTTTGGACCTTCACGTATGCACGCACATATGTTCAGGAATGGCCGTTATCGATGGGGGTGCTCGCGTTCACGAATAACTTCCCGGGCATTGTGGAGCCGAATATTGCGATTTGGTTGATAGCCCTGCTGGGGTTGCTGCTGATCTGGTGGAGGAAGAAGGATCGCATCTCCGCAATTTTTTTGAGCGTATTTCTGGTCTTCTCGTGCCTGGCCGTCTGCCCGGGGCTTTACTTTCGGGAACACTACTTTCTTCTCATGCTGCCGGCCGTGGCATTGCTGGCCGGAGCAGCCATTGGAATTGCCGGAAACCAATGGCCGCGCGTTTCATTCCTGATTTATGGAGTGTTTGGCGTGGCGTTGGTGTTCTCGGTCTTACAGCAACGGATGTTCCTGTTTCAAATGAGCCCTGTGGAGATTGCGCGAGACAGATATGCAGCAAACCCATTTCCCGAAGCCATTGAAATCGCTAACTATATTCGAAAGCACACTGAAAAAGACGCGCGCATCGCGGTAATCGGATCCGAACCGGAAATCCCCTTCTATGCACAGCGGATCAACGCTTCAGGTCATATTTACATGTACGGCTTAATGGAAGTCCAGCCATACGCTGTAACCATGCAAAAAGAATTCATACACGAAGTGGAGATGGCAAAGCCTGAGTACGTGGTATTTGTGACGAGTACATCGTCGTGGTTGCGGATGAAGAAATCGCCGACGGAACTTTTCGACTGGTGGACAGATTACCAGCCGAAATATTACAAACAATTAGTCGGAGTGGCCGATATTGTTTCACCCGATCACACCGAATACCGGTGGGACGATATTGGAGCATATAAGTTACAGTCGAAATCGGCCGTCTTGATTTACAAGAGAACCGATCCGCTGATTAGTCATGCGGATGATCTGATTGCGCAGGGAAAAGTTGATGAAGCGGTTCAGGAATACCGTAAAGTGCTTGCCGCTGAGCCAGATGACTACGATACGCATAACAAATTAGGCATTATTTTAGGACAGCGGGGATTGACCGAGGATGCGTTAAAAGAGTTCCGGCTTTCCCTGGCGATCAAATCCGACCAGGCTGTGGCCTACTCCAATATCGGCTGGATTCTTGCGCAGAGGCATCAGTACCAAAACGCGGTGGAAGAGTTTAACCAAGCGCTGCGATACGGTCCCAATGACGCTAAGACACATAACGATCTTGGCGCCGCTCTATTTCAATTGAAGAAATATGATCAGTCGGTCGAGCAATTCAATGACGCAATAAGGATTGATCCAAACTATACCGGAGCAAAGCAAAATCTTGTTCTTGCTCAGGCACAAATGAAAAATAAATAGGTTGAACGAGAGATAAGAAATGACGCCAACTCACTCAATATGGTATATACTATTGATATATACCAGTGGGAGGGGTGCATAGTGGCAAAGACGGCGATTGGTCCAAAGCAAACAGATGCCAAGCTGTTCTGGAACGGCCGCAGCCAGGCCGTGAGACTGCCCAAGGAATTTCGCTTCGAGGGTGACCGGGTGCGTGTGACCCGCATGGGCGCCGGTATCTTGCTTGAGCCGGTATTGGACGCCAAGAAGGAGACGTTCGAGGAGTTGTTTGCGCGGATGGATGCCATGGGTGCGGACCCGATCTTTCCTGAAGGCCGGAAACAGAACCTCGCTCCTATTCGTGAGTACTTCAAGTGAGCTACCTTCTAGATACGAATGTCTGCATCGCTCTTATCAATGGATCATCTGTGCGGATTCGCCAGCGTTACTTCCAGACCACATCTCGCCAGATCGTACCCCAGGTTTCATCCATTGTGGCCCATGAGCTTTGGTATGGCGTGGCCAAGAGTGGCCGTGTTGCTCAGAATGCAAACAGGCTGACGGCCTTTCTGACGAGCGCCGTTGCAGTACTCGACTATTCCGAGCAGGATGCACAGGCGGCTGGAGAGATCCGCGCCGAACTCGAAAGAAAAGGCCAGCGAATTGGCGAATATGACACACTAATCGCAGGGCAGGCATTCAGCAGGAGTTTAATTCTCGTAACTGCAAATACGCGGGAGTTCGCGAGGGTGAAGGGCTTGGCCGTTGAGGATTGGACGGTATGAGCGAGGTAGATGAATCAAAATTCGACTATAACTATGTGCCCGAGCACTTGAAGGAAAGGGTCAAGAACCACAAGAATCTTTTCTTCAGCGAGAGACTTGATCTGATCGCAGAGTTGAGCGAGGCAGCATGGGCGAAGATAGGCGTGATACGCGATCCGAGGAAGCCGATGGACAAAACCATTCGGAGAGTTCACCGCTAGGAAATTGATTGATTGGGAATCTTCTACACTCTCAGGTCTCAAAATCGATATCTGTGGCACCTGGCCTTACCGTGCCCAAATCTCCGTCGTCGTGTCGATTGTTATTGTTGAGGGGAATTAGGATGTGTAATCCTCATCTTGAGGTGAACCAATGACTGAGACACTTGAATACATCGGAATGTAGAAAGGAACTGTCCCTCTACGAAAAATGTTCGTTGTTGCCGAGCAGATGCGTTTGAATGAAACTCGCAGCCCAATGCAACCTAATCAGACAGGGTTCGCGTACCTCCCAGTATCTGATCCTGTCCAAATTGAGATAGATAACATACTGTATACGACCGATCGAAAGACATTTTTAGCTTGCACAAGATGGAGCGTTCCAGCGTAGGCATCACGGACGGAGCCTACGCTTCCTCTGGCTAGGTTCCGCAATACCTCCACAAAGCGCAGTCCTATTGCAGCAACGTCGGCTCGTCGTCCTTCAGTTCTTCGGGCGGAATGATAACCGCTGCGGCTACCTT
Organism: uncultured Acidobacteriaceae bacterium; assembly: GCA_963780975.1. Lineage (GTDB taxonomy): Bacteria > Acidobacteriota > Terriglobia > Terriglobales > Acidobacteriaceae > Telmatobacter. Next base: position 27,125 of record CAWAEU010000023.1, read on the forward strand.
GTCTTCGGCTCCAGATTTAGCAGGCGCACGCCTTGCGTGGCTCGTCCTGCGGCGCGGATGGTCTTGGTGTCGATGCGGATGATCTTGCCGAACTGGCTGATGACCATCAGCTCAGAGGTATCATCGACCAGTTGAATGGTGTTTACGCGGCCGATGCGCGGGGTGACGGCCATATTTTTGACGCCCTTGCCGCCGCGGGTCTGCAAGCGGTACTCTTCAACGTCGGTGCGCTTGCCGAAACCGTTCTCAGTGACGGACAGAATCCGGAATGCGCCTGGCTCATGCTCCTTGGGGGTGACGGCTACGCCGACGACGAAATCGCCCTTTTTCAGGCTCGATACCGCGTACGCCGTAGGCCGGCCGGCCCATGGAGCGCACATCGCTTTCGTCAAAGCGGATGGCCATGCCCAGATGCGTGGCCAGGAAAATAATCTGGCTGCCGTCGGTAATGCGCGCTTTTACCAGCTCATCGTCTTTATCGATGCCGATGGCGATAATGCCGCGCGCCATGACGTTGGAGAAGTCCTTGAGCGGCGTCTTCTTTACCGTTCCCTTTTGCGTGGCAAAGAAGATGAACTTGCCTTCTTCTTCAAGATCGCGCACGGGCAGAATGGCGCGTACGTTTTCGCCGGGCTGCAAATCGAGCAGGCTCTGCATCGATTTGCCTTTGCCCGCCGCGCCCACGTCGGGAATCTCGTAGACCTTGAGCCAGTAGACACGGCCGGTGTTGGTGAAGCAGAGCAGGAAGGCGTGGGTCGAGATCACGATCAATTGCGCGACGAAATCCTCTTCGCGCGTCTTCATGCCCGTGCGCCCGGTGCCGCCGCGGCGCTGCTGGCGATAAATGCTGATGGGCGTGCGCTTGAGGTAGCCCTGGTGGCTCACGGTCACCGCAACCTGCTCGTCGGCGATCAGATCTTCGAGTTGCAGCTCGGCGCTCTCGTCGATGATCTGCGTGCGCCGCGCGTCGCCATACTTGTCGCGAACCTCTTCCAGTTCCTTGACGATTACCTTGCGCAGCTTTTTCTCGCTGGCCAGGATGGATTCGTACTCGGCGATGCGCTCGCGCATCTGCTTCAATTCATTCAGCAGTTCGTCGATGGAGAGTTGCGTCAGGCGGTAGAGTTGCAGTTCGAGAATGGCGTCGATCTGGCGCAGCGTGAGGCCCTTTTCTTCGTGCGGCAGCCGCTCGCGGTCCAGGCTGATGACGATCTCCTTGCCCTTGCCCCAGGCATAGAGATTCTCGCGCGCCTCAACCCGCGAAGCCGAGGCGCGAATGATGCTTGATAACTGTGTCGAGATTGTCGAGAGCAATCTTGTAGCCTTCCAGAATGTGCTCGCGCTCGCGCGCCTTGCGCAGCAGGAAGACTGTGCGCCGCTGAACAACATCGATGCGATGATCGATAAAGCAGCGAATCGCATGATCGAGTCCCAGCTCCCGCGGCTGCCCGTTGAGCACCGCGAGGAAGATCATGGAGAAGCTCTCCTGCATCTGGGTGTGCTTGTAGAGCTGGTTGAGCACAATCTCCGGCTGCGCGCCGCGCTTGAGCTCGATGACGATGCGCATGCCGTCGCGGTCGCTCTCATCGCGCACGTCGCCGATGTCGTCAATGATTTTGTCGTTCACCAGCTCGGCGATGCGCTCGATGAGCTTGGACTTGTTTACCTGATAGGGAATCTCGGTGACGATGATCGCCTGTTTTTCCTTGGTCAGGTTTTCAGTGGCCACGCTGGCGCGCATCATGAAGCGGCCGCGGCCGGTCTTGTAGGCGTTCGGGATGCCGCGACTTGCCGTAGAGAAATCCGCCGGTGGGGAAATCCGGCCCCTGCACGTGCTTGAGCACTTCGGCGAGGCCGGCGTCGGGGTTCTTGCACCAGCGCGATGGCCGCGTTGACGACCTCGGTCAGATTGTGCGGCGGAATGTTGGTGGCCATGCCGACCGCGATGCCGCTCGAGCCATTGACGATGAGATTGGGAATGCGCGTGGGCAGCACCGTCGGCTCGAAGGTGGACTCGTCGTAGTTGGGCACGAAGTCCACGGTCTCCATCTCGATGTCGGCCAGCAACTCGCCGGCAATGCGCGCCATGCGGCACTCGGTATAGCGCATGGCCGCCGGCGGATCGCCGTCCACCGAGCCGAAGTTGCCCTGCCCGTCCACCAGCGGATAGCGCAGCGAAAACGGCTGCGCCATGCGCACCAATGTGTCGTAGATGGCCGAGTCGCCGTGGGGATGGTAGACGCCCATCGCCTGGCCCACTACCTTGGCGCACTTGGCATATTTCTTGTTGTACTCCAGGCCCATCTCGCTCAGCGTGTAGAGCACACGCCGATGCACCGGCTTCAATCCGTCGAGGGCGCTGGGCAGCGCCCGGCCGATGATCACCGACATCGAATAGTCGAGATACGAGCGGCGCATCTCTTCTTCAATGTTGATGGGAATCAGGTTGGTGCCGCTGCTTGGCGGCGTACCACCTTCAAGAGGGAGCTGAGGGTTCAGATCGTCTGGCATAAGGGTTTTTCAGGCCCGCCGCAAAGCGGCAAAAGGTTCCGGAAAAAGAGGGGCCGGACTGCGCGGGCTATGGTTATATTTTACGCGTTCAAAGGCCGTTTCAGCAAGGCTCAGCGCATAAATAAGTCCTTATTTTGCTTGATTTTATAGCTTGGTCAGGGTGCCTGTTCAGAAGCCTAAGAAAGCTCGGTTTGCGGGGGTGGTTTTTGCTGTGGATTGAGCATCAGCGCTGGCTCTCATTTTTGCTTATTATTCGCCTTTAAACCGTTGGAAATACTGGCTGTGCCAGGCCTCGTTCACCCCTAGAGCAGTCCCGGCAAACTCAGTACACAGAAGACTGCCTGGAGCAGCACAATGGCCCCCGCAGCGCCCAAAGCCAGCCGCCCTCGCGGCCCTTCGTAGGCGTCGGCAAAGACACCGCCAACGAATGTGAGCAGAAACGGCAGCGCCCACAGCCAGGGACTTCCCGGAGTGCCGGTCATGACCAGAAGGAACAATGCCAGTGCACAGAACAACGGCGCCGTGTTGCCAAAGTACCACGACCTGCGCACGCCCAGGTAAAGCACCAGGGCTGCAGCAGCGGCCACCGTAATGCCAGCATGCCCAGCGCGGAAAAGAAGCGACGGGCCGGATCCAGCGAGACCCACAGCAATCCCGCCGACGAGCGAAAAAGGTAGCTGAAGGCATCCGGGGAAAACCCGTAGCAGACAAAGACCAGCACCAACGCCCCGGCCGCGGCCACCAACAAGATCGGCAGCACCTGGCTTCTGCGACCCTCCGCCACCCAGAGCATGGCCGCCAGCCCCAACAGCGCCGCCACCGGCAGCGCCGCGATATGCGAAGCCGCTGCTACCGCTAACATCGCCGTCAGCAAAAGAATCCGCGGCCTCCACTTGCGCCGTGGTCCCTGCAGGGCGTGGGCCACGCCGATCGAAGTGTATACGCCGCCATAAACTCCAAGGCAGGCGAGCACGTCGGCATTGGGCGCCACGCAGGCCTTGAGCACAACTGGGGAGAAGCAGTAGAGCGCCAGCGCCGTATAGCCGCCCAGGTTGCCGTAGAGCCGCCGCGTTACCCACCAGAGCCCGGCGCCCAGCACGCACCCGGCCAGCAAAAACGGCAGCCGCACCAGAATCAGCACATGCGTAAGCTGATGGCGCAGCTCCCAGGTGCTTAAATCAGAGGGCCTCGACTCGTCAGAATTCTGCACCACCCTGTCTTCGGGCTTGCGGAAGTGATCGAGGCCTCGCTCCACCATCAGGTTTAGCGTCAACGGCAGCCCCGCCAGCCGGTAGGCGAGAACGCCATCGTGAATATTGCCGCAAGTGGTGTAGTAGCCGGCCAGTGGCGAAGGGCGCTCCCACATCTCACGTCCGCATCGCGCATATTGGTAATCGCGGTCGGTAAGCGTCTGGCGGCCGGTTAGCCACACCCCCTGAAGGAGAAACAAGGCCAGCAGCCCCGCCGCGATGCGCTGCGGCAGATTGAAGCGAAAGCGGCGAAAGTTTCCAATCCGAAGGGTCATCGCGTTCAGCGGGAACTGGTTCCAGTCTAAACGGCCCAACCTGCCTTAACTATAAACGGCAATGAGCGAAGCGCTATCGGCCGGTCTGTTCCCTTCCGACGCTTACTGCATATTCAGTAGTAGACCTTGAGGCAACTGTTAACATTAACCGCCAAACGCAGGAAAGCCGCCCCGAAGGGCGGCTCTCTCGCTATCAATAATATTTATTTCTAGTTGCTGTTGTTGAAGATGGCTCCGACGGTTTCGTTGAACTGCGTCGGGGTTAACACGCATTGGTTTGGCCCGGTTGCAGTTGGAGGGTTCGGGTTCGGAGCGCAGTTCGAGGACCATCCGCCAAAGGCGACTCCCGTTTGGGCTGGCGCAGTCAAGGTGATCTGCGTGCCGATTGGGTAGGTCGCCACGCAGACCGAGCCCGTGCCTGTTGGGGGAATTGGGAAACCTGGGCCACAGTGGATCACATCCGGCGTACCCGTGGCGGAGGGTGCCGTTACCTCCCAGTTTGTGGTGTTCAAGCCTTCGTTATAGACGGTCACAGTCGACAGGAGAGCGGATGCCTCCGAGCCTGGAAAACAGGAACCCAGGACATTTCCGTTTGGACAGCTAGTGATAGCTGGGCTACAACCCTCACTGGGGTAACAGGGGCATGGCTCAACCAACGGGCAACTGAACGTAGCCGTTTGGGTCTGCACCGAGCCATCCGTGTTCGTCGCTTCCGCAATGATGGTGGCGCTTCCGATCCCGTAGGCTGTGACTATTCCGCCTGGAGCACCTGGATTTACAACTCCGTTATCGCTACTGACGGGGAAAAAGTTGGGGAAGGAGGAGAGCCAGGTTACCGTGTTGGTTAGATCTCTCACGTATGGAGAGCTCGAAAACGTTCCGATGGCCAGGAAATTCCCTGTCCCCTGAAGATTGTCGACCGTAATCGTGTTAGGAATAACGGCTAACGAAAGCAGAGGCTCCGGCGCGGGTGTGGATGTTGTAGTGATGCTGGCGGGAGGCACTGCCGACACGACGGTGTTATCCGGATTCGTCCATACCGCCGTGATCGATGTTTCACCTACACTCTGGCCCGTGACAAGTCCGTTGGTAGTTGCCGTGCAGGTTACGGGATTAGTGACGGGAAGATCGTTGTTACAAACCGTGGCAATCGATGGGATGGTGGAAGCCCACGTGAGGTACCCCGTAGTCGGGTTTGGGGTAGTCATGTTGGTCAAATCGAGTTGAAGGCCGGTGGTTCCTGAAGTGCCAATGGCAAGCAACTGACTGGTTTCACCCTCCGCTGACATCGTTTCAGTGAGTGGGGTGATGGTGAGCGATGTGATTGTTTCCGCTGCCCCATTGAGCACCGTGAGGGTAGCTTCTCCTGCCGCCACGGTATTGTCGGCATTGTTGGCAATTGCCGTGATGGTGGTCGTGCCCTGGCTTGCACCCTGGGCAAGACCGGTTGAACCATTGATGGAGGCAACCTGTGCGTCGCTCGAATACCAGGCAGCCGTGCCGTTCAGGTTCACTGTGGTTCCGGCTGAAGTTGTGCCTATGGCGAGGAATTGCGTGGTTTGATTCGGCGTTGCAACCGATTGAGTGCCGGGAATGACATTCACTGAAACGATATCCGCGCCCGCGCCGCCGGCGCCTGTAACAGTGAGCAGCGCACTGGAGGAAAGTATGCCCGTATAACCCTGTATGCTGGCCGTGATGGTTGCTGTGCCTGAGGACTTCGCAAGGATCACTCCAGGTGATTCAACGGTCGCCACGTCAGGAGCGCTGGAGACCCAGGACGAGTCGGCCGTTACATCCTCGGTGGTGGATGGATGACTCCCATGGTTGTAGGTCCCGATTGCAGAAAAATTTGCAGTTTGACCTACGGCAACCGACTGCGTGCCAGGAGTAACCGCTAAGGAATCAACCTGAGATTTGCCGCAGCCGGCTATTGGCAGAACCAGACCAACCAGTAGCAACGCACTCAAACAGGAACGATCAAGCATGGATACTCTCCTGGGTTTGAGACTGGCTTCAGCTCTGCCATTTTTTTGACCAAGCCGCAAGCCTCTTCCACCATCGATTGTTGGTCTCCCGATTGCCGAACCGACCGATTCGCAAGAGCCCTCTTCAGTTCATGGTAAATCAAGTCGGATCATCAACTTCATTTAAAAACGCCCTCAGCATACACCCCGCTGGAAGCCTCGGTCAATACACATTGGTGGGAGTTGGCGGCTGTGAAAAAGCAGCACGAAATTAATACCGCCCTAACCCGGACCTACTCAAGGATTCAGTCAAATTTTGCCGTCTTGGCCAACACCCGCTACACTTCTTGCAGCATGGCCATCGCTCGCGACAACTCCCCGGAACGGCTCGTAAGCGCCGCACGCGCCGACGAAGAGCAGGGATTCGAGCTCAAACTGCGTCCGCGCTGGCTTCGCGAGTTCATTGGCCAGACTAAAGCTAAGGAACAACTCGCAATCGCCCTTGAAGCCGCAAAATCCCGCGGCGAGGCGCTCGATCACGTGCTGCTCTTTGGCCCGCCGGGGCTGGGTAAGACCACCCTGGCCACCATTATTGCCAATGAACTCGACGTCGGTTTCCAGCAAACCTCAGGCCCGGCACTGCAGATCCAGGGCGACCTGACTGCGATACTCACCAATTTGCGCGAGCGTCAGGTGCTATTCCTCGACGAAATTCATCGTATGCAGCCGGTTTTGGAAGAAAAACTCTACACTGCCCTCGAGGATTACAAACTCGACATCATCATCGGCCAGGGACCGGCGGCGCGCACTCATGTCATGGAGATTCGCCCCTTCACATTCATTGGCGCCACTACGCGGCCCGGCCTGCTTAGTTCGCCTTTGAGGTCGCGCTTCGGCATTTTGTTGCGCCTTGAGTTTTATACGGAAGAAGAACTGCGGGTCATCGTCTCCCGTTCTGCCGAGGTAATGCAGATCCCGATCGACCAGGACGGCGCGGCTGAAATCGCTCTTCGCTCCCGAGGAACACCGCGCATCGCCAACCGGCTGCTGCGCCGCGTCAGGGACTACGCCCAGGTGCGCGGGACTGGAGTTATCGACCGGCCGATCGCCAACGCTGCCCTCACCATGCTTGAAGTTGACGCTCACGGCTTTGACGAAATCGATCGCCGTCTGCTGCTCGCCATCATTCAGAAATATGACGGTGGACCGGTGGGCCTGGGCACACTGGCTGCAACCCTGGCTGAAGAGGAAGACGCGCTCGAAGAGGTCTATGAACCATTCCTTATTCAGATCGGATTTCTTGACCGCACGCCGCGAGGCCGCATGGCAACGCGACTGGCCTATGAATATTTTGGGCTCGACTTACCGGGGCGACAGACTCCTCTGTTTTAACGAGTTAGTAACATCATCATGGAGATTTTGTTATGGCACTTACCGAATCCACAATGCTTGAATTAGGAACCACTGCGCCGGACTTTGCGCTCACTGATGTGGTTACAGGCAAGATTGTTCACCGCGATGATTTTCGAGGCCGCAAGGCGCTTCTGGTTATGTTCATCTGCGCCCATTGCCCTTATGTCAAGCACATCGAGAAAGGTTTAGCATCCCTCGGAAATGACTATGCCGGCCAGCCGCTCGGTATCGTCGCTATCAGCAGCAACGATGCAATAACCCACCCCGCCGACAGCCCTGACGGGCTCAAGCAACAAGCCGAAAGACTTGGTTTTACATTTCCCTACTTATATGATGAGACGCAGGCCGTGGCTCGTGCTTACAAAGCCGCATGCACTCCGGATATTTTTCTTTTTGATGAAGCTTTCCGACTCGTCTATCGCGGTCAGTTCGATCAAAGCCGCCCAGGCAATGCAGTTCCCGTCACCGGGCAGGATATGCGCACCGCAATCGGCCTGGTGCTTGCAGGCAAACAAATACCCTCAGATCAGCACCCATCGGTTGGATGTAACATCAAGTGGAAGGCGTGAAAAAGCAGAGTTAGCGGAGCTGGCGTTGTTAGCGGAGCTGTATCCATTCAAACTCCGCTAACTCCGCTTCATAAATCAAGCCCCTTCAAATACTCGCGAAACTTGGGGCCTAAGTCGTCGCGCTTCAGCGCAAACTCCACCGTCGCCTGTAACATCCCGAACTTATCGCCTGCATCATACCGCTTACCTTCAAAGATATAGCCAAAAACTTTCTCTTCCTTAAGCAGAGCTTTAATTCCGTCGGTTAGTTGTATCTCGCCGCCGGCTCCTGGAGTCGTTTGCTCAAGCAATGTGAAGACCCGCGGCGTAAGAACATAGCGGCCAATGATCGCCTCTTTTGACGGCGCATCCTCAAACTTAGGCTTCTCTACCATGCCCGTGCAGTTGATGATCCGCCAGTTACCGGGGTCACGCGAACCAGCCAGCACACCGTAGGCGCTGATCCCTGGGCCCTCGACGGTTTGTGTAGCCAGCACCGAACCGCCCTTCTCATCGAAGACACCAATCATCTGCTTGAGGCACGGGACCTCGGCATCGATCACATCGTCAGGCAGGATGACGGCAAACGGCTCATCGCCAACCATATCCTTGGCGCAGAGCACGGCATGGCCCAGGCCAAGCGGTTCTTTTTGACGCACGTAACTAATCTTCGCCAGCGCTGAGACTCCGCGCGAGACGGCGAGCAGATCAAGCTTGCCTCGCCGCTCGAGGGTCGCGTCCAGTTCAAAGCTATTGTCGAAGTGGTCTTCCATCGCGCTCTTGCCACGGCCGGTGACGATGATGATGTGCTCAATGCCGGACGCAATTGCCTCTTCCACGCCGTATTGGATGATGGGCTTATCTACCAGCGCCAGCATCTCCTTGGGGATTACCTTGGTGGCCGGCAAAAACCGCGTGCCCAGCCCGCCCGCGGGGAAAACCGCCTTCCGGACTCGTTTGCTCATTCCATCACCCTCATCTCAACAGCGGAAAACTGCGCCTTCAAAGCGCCGGGCTGTTATCGCCGAGCATGGCCTCGCGCACAATCTTGATGGGCGGAAAACCTTGCCGCAGAAAGTTGTTATGAAACTCTTCCAGTGAAAACGCCGCGCCCTGCTTTTTCTTCATATCTTCGCGCAGCTTCATAATTTCAAGCTTGCCCAGCGTGTAATAGAGATAGGTTGGATCGCCGGCGCCGCGCTTGGTCTCCACCGTAGCAGTCTCCTTCGACTGGTAACCTTCTTTCTGAAAGAAGGCGACCGCTTCGTCAAAACTCATCTTGCCGGTGTGCAACTTGATGCCGACGATGAAGCGCGCATTGCGGAGCAGCGCATCCTGAAGCTGCCCCAGGCGCAGGAACTTTGACTCGCGCTCATCCTTGGCTCCTGCTCCGGGCTGGCCATACCCTTCATCGAGCATCATCTGCTCGCAGTAGTGCGCCCAACCTTCAACATCAGTGGTCGCGCCCAGCAGCTTGCGCACGCGGCTGGGAGCCTGCGGCAACCAGAGGAATTGAATATAGTGCCCCGGATAAGCCTCGTGCACTGCCGTCGAAATCACAGTGCCCACGTTGAATGAATGCATATAACCTTCCACCTCGTCCGGCTTCATTGAGGGATCGGGCAAGGTTACGTTGAAGTAAGCCTCAGTCGCGTGCGTTTCGTACGGGCCCGGCGTATCCATACTTGCAAAGGTGGTGGCGCGCATAAACGGCGGAGTCTCTTCCAAAATCGGCCGCACATCGGACGGGATGGTCACAATATGATTTGTGCGAATGAAGCTCACCAGGCCATCGAAAGTGGCGCGGAAAGAGTCAAGCAGATGATCGGGCGCGGGATGATTTTCTCCCAACTCTTCCAGCACAGCGCTTGGTTCTTTGTCCGGTTCCAGTTCCTTCGCAACCTGCTTGAAATGTTCCTGATTTTTGCGCAGATCAGCCCAGCCAATTTCGAGTAACTTATCCAAAGGCAAATCCACCATCTCGTCGTATTCGAGTTTCTTTTGGAACGTCTCCGCGCCAATACGGAAATCCCCATTCGACTTCGCCAGCAAATCATTCTTGAGCCAGTCTTGATAGCTATTCAATGCCGCAATCACCGATACGTTGGTTTGGGCAAACTCGGTCTTCAGCGCCGGATCTTTTGCATCGGCAAAGGCAAGCGGCACGTCGTGCTGAAAGAAACTCAAAATGCCCGGCAACTGCTCGATGGCGATCTCAGTAAAAATGCGTGGCGGGTTCTTCAAATTCACGCGCGCATCATTGAGCAGCGCAGGCATCTGCTTTTCTCGCGCGACCAGCGACCGCAGCCGATCGTCCGGCGAAGCGAACTTGCGCTCCATCAGCACAAACGCACCATTCGCACAGGTGCTCGAATAGTTATCCGCATTCTTTTCCCAGGGACGAATCTTCTCAAGCGTCAACAGCGTGGAGTGGATATTCGCGAGCACCATCTCCCGGTCGCTACGGGGAACAAAATTTGCCGTTGAATCGTCCGGGTGAATCGCCTCGATGCGCTTTTCGAAGCGCTTCAGGGCGGCAATCTCTGCATCAATATTCTTCCGCGAAAAATCTTCCAGCTGAGCGTCGTACTGGTGATAGCCAACCAGCGTCCCCCCCGTTGGAGCATAGGGGAAATAAACCTGATCGAAATACTCATCCGAGGCCTGGCTGAATTCCTGCGTCCAGGTTTTTTTCGCGGCATGAGCAGCAACAGCAGAGCACATACAAACTCCAATCGCAAAGACCGTAACTATTTTCTTCATCTTTCCTCTCTCTATCACGTTTGCCTCACACACTGACCTGTGCCGGCATCAATTTTTCCAGCACTTCATGAATTTCGAGCAATACTTCGTCGGGACGCGTAGCAGCCAAAGGATACTTCAACACACCCTGCGGCGTGAACTGGGCTCCTCGCTTGGCGTTCCGCGCCACCAGTCGCATGAGATGCGTGGGGTCGACCGCCGCATTCTCCATAAATTTTATCTGCAGTTCGCTGCGCCTGCGATCGATCTGCGCAATGCCCATCCTTTCGCATTCAAGCCGGATCATTGCCGCCTCCAACAGATACACCGTTGCGTCAGGCGGGGCGCCGTAGCGATCTTCCATCTCCGCGCGCACCTCGGCCACCGCTGCTTCGCTGGTTGCACCTGCAATCTTCTTGTAAAGCCGCAAGCGCTGATTCTCTTCAGGCACGTAGCTCTCGTCAATGCGTAGCGCAATTCCCAGGCTGAGTTGCGTCGCAGGCCGCTCTTCACTGCTTTCGCCCTTCATCTCCTTCACCGCGGCCTCAAGCATCGATGTATAAAGCTCAAATCCTACGGCTTCGATGTGTCCGCTTTGTTCGCCTCCCAACATGTTCCCTGCCCCGCGCAGCTCCAGGTCAAGCGCTGCAATTTTGAAACCCGCGCCCAGGTCGCTGAATTCCTTGAGCGCCGCCAGCCTTCTGCGCGCAATATCCGTCAGTTCATTCTCCGCCGGAATGAGCAGGTAAGCATAGGCACGCCGGTTCGAACGGCCAACGCGACCGCGCAATTGATATAACTCGCTCAGCCCATGCCGGTCGGCTCGATTGATTAGAATCGTATTCGCCAGCGGAATATCCAATCCATTTTCGATGATCGTCGTGGCTACCAGCACATCGTATTCATGGCTCATAAAAGCCAGCATCACGCGTTCGAGCTCCGTCTCGCCCATCTGCCCATGGCCCACAGCTACGCGCGCCGCCGGCACCAGCTCCTGAATGCGCGCGGCAATCTCATAGATCGACTCCACGCGATTGTGGACAAAGTAAACCTGCCCGCCGCGCTCCAACTCAACCTCCACTGCCGAGCGCACTATTTTCTCGTCGAACTTGGCCACTACGGTCTGAATCGCCATGCGATCTTTGGGCGGCGTCTCGATCACGCTCATATCGCGCAAGCCAACCAGCGACATATGCAGCGTGCGCGGAATCGGAGTGGCACTCATGGCCAGAACGTCAATCTCCTTTCGCATCTGCTTCAGTCGCTCTTTGTGGCGCACGCCGAAGCGCTGCTCTTCATCGACGACCAGCAGCCCAAGATCTTGAAACTTTATGTCCTTCGAGAGCAGCCGGTGCGTGCCGATCAGAATATCCACTTTCCCGGTCTCCACGCGCTCGACAATTGTTTTTTGCTCCTTCGCGGTGCGGAAGCGCGAGATCATCTCAACGTTGATGGGGAACTGCGCAAAGCGCTTCTTGAATGTTTCAAAATGCTGAAAGCTCAGCACCGTCGTCGGCGTCAGCACCGCAACCTGCTTACCATCCTGCACGGCTTTGAATGCAGCGCGCATTGCGACTTCAGTTTTTCCATATCCAACGTCGCCACACAGCAGCCGGTCCATCGGTGTCGTCGATTCCATATCGTACTTGATGGCGCGGATGGCCGAGATCTGGTCGTCGGTTTCGCTGTAGTCGAATGATGCCTCAAACTCCCGCTGAAATTCGTTGTCTTTGGAGTAGGCTGTTCCCTGCGCTGTCGTCCTTTCGGCATATAACTTCAATAACTCGCCGGCCATATCGTGCATGGCCTTGCGCACACGCGCCTTGGTTTTGGTCCATTGCTGCGAGCCTAGACGGTTCAGCGCAGGCGCAGGCCCTGCGTCTGTCGAACGGTATTTCTGGATTAAGTCCAACCGAGTTAGCGGGACATATAACTTGGCAGCTTCGGCAAACTCCAGAATCATGAACTCTACCGAGAGCTCGTCCTGCGTAATCTCTTTCAGTCCCTGGTATTGCGCAATGCCGTGCTCCACGTGAACCACGTAATCGCCGATGCCCAGGTCGCGAAAATCTGAAACAAATGCAGCGGTCTTCGATCGTTTCGGCTCCGGACGCGCTGCTACATCGGCGTCGTCAGATAAGTCGTTAGCGCCGAAGACAATTAAATTTGAATCGGTGAAGCTGACTCCCGCCGAAATCTGTGTTCTTACGATCACCGGCACGCGCAGGTCGCCGGCCATGTAGCTCGCTTCATCCAACATGGTCTCGCCAGCGTTCGGATTGCGGCTTCCAAGCCGATAAGGAATTTGATATTCGCGCAACACCGTCGCCAGCCGCTCAACGTCGCCCTGGTGCGGCGCAGCCAACACAATCCGAGTCTCTGTTGCCATCAGCGTGCGCAGTTGCTCGGTCAGCGCTGGAATTGACCCGTGAAACCGCAGCGTAGGCCGCGTATTCAGCTCGATCTCGCCAAGCGTTGTATCTTCGTCCAGCACATCGACAACGCCCAGTTGATCGAGATCCAATCCCATGTGCGCGTCGAGCGAGGCCTGCAACACCTCTGGCCGCAAATAAATATCCTCGGGCCTGATCAGCGTACCGATTCCCGATCGTTCATGCCGCTGCTCCACCTTGTTCCACCAGCGCTCAATCTGATTGCGCACCATGGCCGGCTCTTCAATAAACAGCGCGCACTTCGGCAGCAGCGTCAGCAGCGATTTTTGCGCGCCGGCCACCGCGGAGAAAAACTCCCACCCCGGAAAAACAGTAACCCCGCCGGCAGCCGCCATCTCGGCAGCCATCTCCTCGTCATCATCCTCGCCTGCGCCTTCCACACGTTGCTTGCTCAGCCGCCCATGCACCGCGGCCAACAGCCGCTCGGTCACCGGCGTCTCCGTCAGAGGCAGCAACTGCGCTTCATCCAGTCCCGACTGCGACCGCTGCGTCTCCGGATCAAATTTTCGGATGGTCTCAATCTCGTCGCCGAAGAACTCAATGCGCACGGGCCGGTCAGCCTCCGGCGAATACACGTCGAGAATACCGCCGCGCCGGGTGAACTGCCCCGGCATCTCTACCAAGTCCATGTGTGTATAACCCACGCTGGCCAGGTGCGCGGTCAGGACTTCCACGTCTACCTCTTCGCCGCGCCTGATCGTCACCGCAAGGCCGGCGTAGTAGTCGCGGTCAAAGAGCTTTAGCGCGGCTGACTCCACCGGAGCAATCAGAATCTCGACCCCACCGGTGGCGAGCTTCCACAAAGCCGCCGCGCGCTGTTCCTGCACATCAGGATGAGGAGATAGATTTTCGAAGGGAAGCACATCGTGGGCAGACAGCCGTACTACTGCTCCGGGGTCCACCGCGCCGGTCAGCTCGCAGCCGGCCTTGAGCATCGGCTCCAGCGCCTCGGCAGCTTTATTGTCGGCAACTACCACGATTACCGGCTGTTGCGCCGCTCGCGCCATCAGCGGCAGATAGATCGACCGCGCCGTAGCGGTGAGGCCAGAGACACGCCTCCGCCCCGCACCAAGGCTCAAATGCCTTCGTACGCGCTCAAATCCCGAAGAGTGCTCCAGCTCCGCAAAAATCTCGCGGACGAACGGGAGAATCATGAACTTCAATTTTACCAGCGGCGGGACAAGCCGGTCTCGTGGGCAGATGCATCAGTCGGCGGATGTCACGAAACAACATTTAATGTATAAGTATTCTCCGGCGCCTGCGGTGGATCGCAGAAGGTCTCTGACCCGCTGGTGGCCGTTGCGTAATACTCGATTGTTCTATCTGCTAAATCGCCTTGCGCAAATGGCCCAAGCCGCGCAGAATATACATCGCGCCCGTGATGGTAGGCAGGGATTGTGTGCCAGTTCAGCGTTCCCTGATCGCTGAAGAACAACTTTACTGCATCGCTTTTCGCAAGCCCCGGAGAAATGATGAAGATGCGCAGCGATTCCCTTGCGCTGATAAGTGACGGGCGCGTGGGAATGAAAACACGAGGTGGATTCGCACCTTCGGGCGAGATGGCCGCAGTATAGGCCTGATCCATCTCCGGCGGCAGTTCATCCACAAACTCTTTGATTGAAAGCCGCAATCGCTCCAAAGAAATACGGACGAATTTGTTTTGCATGGAGGCAAGCTGACCAAGGTCGTTGCGCGTGGCAATTACCGCCTGGTACTCAACCATGACCTCACGCACGAGCGGCGCCATCGCCAGCCACAGCGGGATGCCGCGTTCCACTACAATCGCACGCGCTTCATCCGGTTTGTTTGCAGCGCGCAGATCCACTGCCTGCTTAAGCGCCGCATCAAGTTTGTTCGCTGTTTCATACGCGTCGCAATAGGGCACCATGAAGCCGACAAAACCTGCAAAGTAACCGATTCGATTTCGTTCCAGGGGCGATGCGGCTTCTGATGCCAATTTGCGAAAGCGCTCGGCGGTTGCACGCTGCACCGGAAGAACGGCTAATTCAGGTTCATTGTCTTTGTAATTGAAGGCTTCAGAGTAGTCGCCGGTAATTTCAACGCGATTGGCGAAGCCGTCTTTGTCAAAACTGCCAACAAATGTGGATGAAATAGCATGCTTGCTGTCGCAGTCGTCAAAAAGCGTGGCCAGCTTTTTCGCTCGTTTTCCGGAGGCCTGCGTTGCACAGAAATTGCGATAGTGTTCGGTCGCAGTTAGATCGCTGTCCCATGCGGCACGAGAGAGATAGGTCGCAGTGGGGTCGATGATGCGCTGCCGCCAGTGAATTCCAAGCATGCCCTGGCAGCCAAAATCCTGCGCGCGTTTCATATCGGATTGGAAGCGGCTGGCGCGAAACTGCGGAAACCACATGGAGGGATCGTCTTCGATCCACGGAATCGGCCAACGCTCGCGCTTGCCCAGCCTGCCAAAGGCCTCATTCACCGGGTCCCAACCCAGGGTGTCGCTCAAGGCAGAGAAGATGATGTCTTCAGGCAGTCGCTGATGTAGTGAATCGAAATTGCGCGTCACTCCGCCCCATCCGGCCAGAACCAGACGTTTTTGCGGCGCGTGACGCCTGAGGAAATCGTGAGCCTGGGTAAAGGGAGTTATCGAGAGCGGTATATTTTTTTCGCGGCCCGCCCAGTTCGCGCCTTCGTCCTGCCACAGCCATACGTGATCCACCATGGGATAGCGTTCCAGCAGGTCAGCCAGCCGTCGCTCTAACAGGTCACGCGCAGTTCTTGACTCAATGAAACCGCCGGGATAAGAAAGAGCCTCGGGAGGCAGGGCGCGCACAATCTCCGCGGGATTCTTATATGGCTCAAAGCCTATTCCAGTGCTTATTCCGAGCTCTCCGGCAAAGTTAAATGCCGCGCGCATCATCGCTGTCGTGTTGCGCGCAATGTCCCATGTGTCTCTGCCCCGCGTAACATCGGCCCCGAAAGTTTCTGAATCAAAAAATTGCGCGGCTCCCATCTTGTAAGTCGAAGTTCTCTGCGGCAGATAGCCCCACGACTCCATGGTCGTATCTTCAAGTGCCGCGCGGTGACCGCTGCCAGCAAACTCAAAAGATAAGTACGATTCCGCCATAGGCCTGGGAATGTTTTCCGTGTATACATGCATGCCAAACATATTGAAGCGCATGCGCAACATGGCCGCGAAATAGGCCTTGAAATCTTCTTCGTTATAAATGCTGATGCAATTCAGAAAGTCGGGCCAGGGCAATAGACCGCGCACCGCAAAACGCGGCGAAGCCGTCCACGGCTGGTCTTGTTCCGGCAGATGCAAACCGGGAGCGCGATCGATGGGAGCCGATGCTCCATCGATGCCGAAGACCATGCCTTGCCGCTCAAGAAAATCGAAGACCGCGTATAGCAGCGCCTGTTCGCAGGGAGCGTGGATGGCGACGCCATCACTGCTGCGGGAGATTACGTATTCTTCTTTTCCTGTGAAGTGCGGATTATCCACGGCCAGCGTCAATACGATTCCGTCGGCAGAACTGTCTCCATTGGACTGCATTACTTCATTGGCGGGGTTCAGAAGGCGCAGCCCGCTCTCCAACTCGCGTGCCGCCAGCCGGGTCTTAAAGCTGTCCACAAAAAGCGAGCGAATCACGATTCGCTTGCCGTCGGTGAGTTGCGAAGATGCGTAGCCCGGCGCGAGCAAGCCGCTGGCTGTGACCAATGCACTGGCCTTGAGAAAGTCTCTGCGATCGAACATTGAGAGCCTCATGAACAATATCGGGTGAGAGAATTCCTGCCCTGAGTAAAATTGAAGTAGATATCCATCGCCGCAGCGGAGAAGATCTGGGTCAGCACAGATCTTCTCCGCGCGGCACTCCTTTTATTGCGCCCGCCTGAGACTCAAATGAGCGACCTGCCGCTCTTACCTGGCTCCGGGGTAATCCACAAAAACCTGCTGCGGAGCAGTGATCTCGATGGCCGGCGCCTGAACCTTCAGCTTCAGGGTTTCAAGTGTGGGCTTGCGTTCAAGCCGAGCCGAAAAGTCGAGCTCGTACTGATTCGCGAAACGACGCGATAAATCCTCGAAATAGGGCTTGAAGGAAACCGGATTGCCCACCCCTTGCCAGTAGCTTTTCCCACCTGTGCCATCTGTAAGTTGAGCCAGCAGGCTTTGGCTGGCATTGTTCTGGTAAAGGGAACGGTCAATCATACCCTGATTTTGCCAGTAGATTGCATAGACGATAATTCCCACCTTGGCTGAGTCGCTGATTGCCGATTGGACATAAGGATCTTCGGGATCGTATCGCAACTCGTAATAATCCACCCCGTCGGTTACCATCACCACTTCGCGCCGGGCCCCTCGATCAGAGGAAGGCCAGTGCTGGGCCAGGTCTGAAAGGCAGAAGTAAGGGCTGGCGCTGGTGCCTAGTGAACCTCCGGGCAAGTGAAGCGCCTTCAGCACCTGGGCGTGATCCGAGGAGAGCGGACCTTCAAAAACAGCGCGCCCATTCATCATATAAGCGATGCCGGCTTTCGTATTCGGCGGCAGACTTTTGACGAAGTCCGCGATATCGCTGAGTTGAGTTCCCAGGCTGGTGCGGGATGCGCCATCGATCAGAATCACCAGTTCCAGGCTGTTGTTTGGCCCATTCAGCGGCGCCCAATTGGTGATGTTAGACGGTTTCCCGTTTACCTTGATAGTTACATCCTGCTGGGAGACGCTCGAGGGCGCTCCGCCAGAATGCTTGGTTAAAATTGTTACCACGGCACGACCCTGACCCATGGCATTATCGCTCTGCGCAGGCGCCGCCCAGGGGAGTGCCCCGGCAACCATCAATATCGCCATTCCAAGTCTGTTGATGCTCATGCGAATCTCCCTTCCCAATGGCTCCTTCAAGGCTCTGCCGCTGATATCAGACACACACGGTCCCGAACCTCTATTGAGTTAGACGAACGCCGCTATCACTGGAGCGCACCATAATTTCCGTGCCCTGAAACGCCTGCTTCAAAAGTGTTGATTTCTTAATAGTATCAACACTTTAGAGTCAAGGTTTCGCGTTTACCAATCGTGGTTTCGCTCCCACGCCGTGCGGTTTCCGGCCCGTGCCGGAAATCGTCTTGACAGGTCAATCCCCAAGGCTCCGGGCGATGCGTAAATCAATGCCTGACGCTCATACGCGACGGCGGAGTGACCTGGATTTCAGGATACTCCCGCTCACCGTGCACTGGCTTTAAAACTTAGCAACTCCCTGCCGTTCGCCGCGTGATTCTCATTCGCGGCGCTTACTGAACAGGGTTCAGCTTTTCGCCGCTAAGTATACTCTTGAGCAAACCTGGTGTGTAATGGCCGTCCTTGAATGCCGTGAGCGGCATGACGCGCATCGGAACACCATCAAGTACCCAATGCAGCGCAGTGTTGCCCTCGAGCTTGTCGGTATCAAAGCGGCCCTCGGGATCGATTACCGCCCAACTGCCGTCGTGGAAGCCGTAGAGCCGGGCGAGTTCCTTGCCCGAGTCCACGTCCCATAGCATCGTGGCGCCGTCCTGGCTGCCGATCAACACCCGACGACCATCCGCAGAAAGTGTGCCAAACGATTCAGTACCTATTGCTTGCGCAAAGTGGCGCAGTTCCTTGCCGGTCTCCACATCCCACACCGAGCCACCCATCAACACGCGGCGGCCGTCGGCTGAAAACGACGGCCGCGAAGCCGCGCCGAAATGCTGCAATTCCCTTCCCCATTTCACATCGCGCAATGTGGCTGACTTGTCCACATTCTCCGTGATCATCTTGCGCGAATCAGGAGAAAAGCCAACGAAAAGGTTCTCAAAAGTCTTTACTTTGATAACTCGCACCTGGTCTCCCGTATCCACATTCCACAACCGGGTCGATCCTTCCGAGTCCGCTGTGAGCGCACGGTGACCATCGGGCGACAAGGCCAAATGCTCTACCCCGTCGCGGTAATCCCCCTCGGGATAAAGAAAGCGTGGAGTCCATCCCGGATTCACTTTGAAGTGCTGAACTTCCTTTCCCGTCTGAACATCCAATAGCGAGAAGTCTGGTCCGCGGCTAGCAGTCAGCAGCTTGCTTCCATCCGGAGAAAAATCCGCATCGGAGATAGACCCGGCAATCTTCTGATCTAAAATCTGAATCTGCTTCCCCGTTTGCACATCCCACACCCCATTCACTCCCTGCATGCCCGCAAGCAAAACCCGGCGGCCATCGGGAGAAAGAACTACGGGCGATGCATACCTGCCTTCGCCAGTTTGCTGTGCAAGCGCCAAGGTGCGCTGCAGAGCTTTGCCGCTCTCCGCATCCCACTGCCACACCATTCCGGTTTTGTTCACCAAAACAATTCCGCGCCCATCGGTGACAAAGGCCAGGGCACCGACCTCATCGGCCAACCCCACCATGCGCCTGACTTCCTTGCCCGACTCCACATCCCAGATCCGCGCTGTTTTGTCGTCGGCAACGGTCAGCGCCTGGCGTCCATCCGGTGAAAGAGCCGCGCAATTCACCTTCAAGTTGACTTGGTCATCTGAAGCTTTCAACAGCATGCGCACTTTGCCGGTCTCAACATCCCACACCCGTGCTTTGCGGTCATCGCTTGCAACCAGCACGCTGCGCCCATCCGGATAAATGACGATGGATTTTGCCATCCCTATGTAATCCATCACCCCTGTCGACGCAAAGTGCTGAATCTCTTTCCCCGCGTCCAAATCCCATAGCCGGACGTCGCCGTTGTACGTGCCCCAGGCCACTCTGCGCCCGTCGGCGGAAAATGCAGCGGCGCTCACTACCCCATCATTGGTCCCGAACTTCAGCAACTGCTTGCCGGTCTCAACATCCCACACGCCGGGACCGTAGGCATCTCCTGAAAACAGCTTCTTCCCATCCGGAGACAGAACAGAATGCGCCGAGGTAGCACCCACCCCCGGTAGCAGAAAGTGACTGAGTTCCTCGCCCGTCAGCATATTCCACAGTTGGATCTTCGCCGTGCCGGTAGGCAACTTGTTTCCCTGCCCGTTGGAATCAACCCAGTTCGCCGTGGCTATGGTGCTGCCATCCGCGGAATCAAGCCCGTAAATCAGCCCTCCCGCCGGCGTGATGCGCCCCAGTCCCTTTCCGCTGGCCGCATCCCATAACTGCACCGTGGTCTTTTCATCAATGTTGCTGACCGTCAGCACATTCCGATGATCCATAGAAAAGGCCGCATGAGTAATCCAGGCTTCTCCCTGGTAGGACTGGAGTTCATCTCCGGTCGCCGCATCCCAGAGCCGCGCCTTGCCTTCCCAGCCGCCGGTCAGCACCGTGCGGCCGTCTGGAGACCAGGCGCAGGCAACCACCTGGCCTGAAGCCACCTGGGCCACCAGTCGCGGTTGATTGCTCGTTTGCGCACCCGCCGCAAACACACCGAACCCTGCCAATACGCAGAGCCACAAATACCTTGCCGGAAGACGCATAGCGCACCCCGTCTCAGATGACGTTGGGAAACTTGCACACAAGTATACGGCGTAGGCAGAGGTCTCGATTTTATTAGTGAGTCAAATTTTATGAAAGACTTACTTGTTCAATTACTCACCGCCCAACGCCTTCAAAAACGAGTAGAAGAAATCCAGCGATTTCCAGTACGAATCCACTGGCAGGCGTTCGTCCTGCCCGTGGGCGCGGTCGTCGTCCCGCTCCAATGCAATCGCCGAGTACCCGTAACTGGGAATCCCCGCCATCGCAAAGTAGATTGAGTCGGTGGCTCCGTTTTCTATCACCGGTGTTACCGGCGTTCCCGGCCAGATGGCCTGGGTTATTCGCGTTAATGGGGCAAAGACTTCGGGGATAGGCGCCGGCGGGATCATGGCTTTGCGGTCCGGTGCAGTATCGGAGACTACGTCACCGTCCGATACATATTTCACGCTCAGTTTGGCGTCGCCAAAGATGCCAATCAACTGCTGGCGAATTTCTTCCGGCGAGTGCCCTGGGAAAATCCGGCAATTCACATTGGCCTGCGCGGTCTGGGCTAATGCGTTGTTGGCGTGACCGGCATTGAGCCGCGTAGCCACGCAGGTGGTGCGAAAGTTGGCGTTGAAAGCCGGCTCGACGCTCAAGCGCGATGCCGCCGCAAGGTCCGGCGGGTTTGCGAGAATCGCGCGCATATCCGCCGCCGGCTGGCCAGTCTCCTGAGCTGCCAGGTTCTTGAAGTAGGTCCGTGTCACCTCGTTCATCTCAAAGGGAAATGTATAGGCAGCCAGCTTATTCAACGCCGTCGTCAGCTCATAGATCGCATTGTCGGGCCGGGGGCGTGAGCTGTGGCCGCCGGCATTCACCGCCGTAATCTGGAAGTCGGAGTAGACCTTTTCCGTGGCCTCCACATCGGCCACTGCAACGCGCCCATGATCCAGCTCCACTCCACCCGCATCGGGATTGATTACATACGCTGCGTCCACCAGTTCCCGATGCTGCTGCACCAGCCATCTCGCGCCATTGAACTTACCACCTTCCTCGTCCGCTGTCAGCGCCAGAATAATGTCGCGCATCGGCTTGTACCCCTCGCGGTGCAGGCGTAGAAAAGTTTCCACCAACGCGGCGTCGGAATTCTTCATATCCTGCGTTCCACGCCCGTAGTAGTAGCCGTCTTTCTCAACAAACTCAAAAGGGTTGGTGTGCCAATCGGACGGCAGCGCCTCCACTACATCCATGTGGCAAAGAAACAGCACCGGCTTTTCCGTAGGCGTACCTGAAGCCCGTAACCGGACTACCAAATTCTGTTTGCGCGCATCGGGGCCCAGCAGATGTACATCCTCGGCCGGAAAACCCGCATCCAGTAACCGCTTTTGCATAGCCGCGGTCGCGGTGGTCACATTTCCCTTGGGCGTGTCAGTGGTGTTGATCTCGATCAGTTGTTTGAAAATCTCGCGAGCCAGGGCGCGATCTTCAGGGGAAGTTGCCGGTAATGGGCTCTGCGCAAAGACGGCTGAGTTAAGGCAGATGGCTCCAAAAGTGGCAGCCAGAAAGAACGCAACAACTGGTACGAACAAACTGGTTCGACGCATGAGCGCATTGTACGGTGATCTGGCCATAAGTTGAAAACCTGCAAGAAAGGCCCTGCCCGGATTTGCGCCCCGCCACGATTCGATTTATGGTGTTCCAACAACAACTTTCGAGGTCAAAAATGCATTCCAGATTTCTTACCTCCGCTTTTATCGCCGTCATCACCGTCACTGCCGCTGCTCAATTGCCCGATAAACCCATGTCGCGCCCGAGGATTACCGGCATATCGCACATCGCGATTTATGCCTCGAATCCCGACGCCACCGACCACTTCTATCGCGAGATCATCGGCGCCATCAAACAGCCCGACCCTGAAAACAAAAAGGGCGTTCGCTACGCCCTTAGCACGACGCAATTTATTGAAGTGCTGCCGCTGCCCGCGGATGCCGGCATCAGCCGACTCGACCACATTGCCTTTAACACCGTCGACGCCGAGAGCCTCCGCCGCTATCTTTGGCACAAATCATGGAAGGTTCCGGGACAAGTGGAAAAGGGTTCCGACGGCAGCCTATGGTTTGACGTCAAGGACCCGGAAGGCAACAAAGTTGAATTCGTGCAGCCTCCCGAATTTATGCAGCCGTTTGTAGTTACCGCTGCCCTTGGCCGCCGCATTATTCACGTTGGCTACCTGATTCACAGCCGCGAAGTTGAAAACTTGCTGTACCGTGATCTTCTCGGCTTTAAACCCTACTGGTTTGGAGGCATGGTCGATGGCCGAACAGATTGGATTAGCCAGCAGGTTCCCGACGGCCACGACTGGCTGGAATATATGTTGACTGGCGACACCACAGGCTCTGGCATACCCGCCACAATCTCCCAGCAGCAGCTCGGCACACTCGACCACGTCTCCATCGGCGTCGAATCGGTGAGTGAGGCTTACAAGACGCTCGCAGCGGGCAACTTTCTGACCGGACGCAACAATGCTCAACCCCATATGGGTAGGGACGGCAAAGGTCAGCTCAACCTCTATGATCCCGACGGCACCCGGATCGAGCTGATGGAATTCCACGCCACCGAAAAGCCCTGCTGCTCACCCTTCACCGCCGATGACCCGAGCGAGTAAGGTTTTACCGTGGCACCACCGGCAGCAAAAGCGCGCTGGGATGAGTGCTGTCATGCACGATGGTGTTGGTGGCCTTCACAAAGACTGAATCGGTGCTGGCGTCTTTGCCGGTATTCAGGTTGCGGTCGAAGCGCGGGAAGTTGCTGCTGCTGACTTCAAGCCGAATGCTGTGCCCTTTCAAAAATACGTTGCTGGTGGACCACAGATCGATTTTGTACTCGTAAATTTTGCCGGGGACGATGGGTTTGGGCGCGCCGATGGTGGACTCGCGGAAACGTGCGCGTAGAATTCCTTCGGTCAGATTTTGCGCAAAACCGTTAGGCCAAACGTCGACGAGCTTGGCGGTAAAGTCAGTATCGACTGCTGAGGATTTGGCAAAGAGGTCGAGAGTAACTGGGCCGGTGACTTCAAGATCCTTGTCGAGAGGCGCCGTGGCATAGACCAGCACATCGGGACGGTTTTCAACCTGCCGCTGGTCGCGTGGACCCGGCGCTAGGTGATCGCGATCGCAGCACAACGGACCGCCGACAGTGGGAACGGGATTGGCGGGGTCGTAGACAAAACTGTCTGCTGCCGCAGAATGCGCGTCGGCAGTTGAGAGCGAACCGTCGCCTGAGATGCCGTTCGCCTTGCCGTCCGAGTGAAGGAAGTAACTCGTGGATACTGCGCGCTCGAGGGGCCAACTATCCTCCTGGCGCCATTTATTCTCACCCATCACGAAGATCCTAACGGGCTTATCAGTTGCATAGCGATTCTGCTCGCCCTTGAGCAGATAGTCGTACCACTCAAACATGATTGAGTCTTCGTCGAATTCTTCGGCTGCCGGACCAAAATCCAAATCGCCCACCTTACGCGGGCCCCCAGCATGTCCGCCGATGATAACCAGAAGCTTTTGCCCGTTGCGAGCCGCCTCACTGCCGCCGTGAGCCTTTATGCCCATAAAGTTGCGCAGCGAACCACCCTGGAAAATGTCGTACCAGGCGGCAACGGTCAGCGCGGGCACCTTTATGTTGGCGTAATTCTCCTCAATGGACCATTGCTTCCAGTAGCTGTCGTAGCTGGGATGATCGAGCCAATCAATAAAGTAAGGAGCGAGTTTGCGGGTAAGACTCGCACCATCGTCGACGGCCCACCTGTTGAAGACGGGGTACTTCTTCAAAGGAAGCGTGGCGGAGCCGATCAAAGCGTTCGTCTCTCGCTTGCCCACCCGGTTAAGAGTGTCCTGTGCGAGTCCCGAAGTCCAGGACTCATCGAACCACTGCTCGAATGCGCCGCCCTGGTAGGTCCAGTTTTCGTGGTAGTTGCTGGCGGTTACGATGGGGCAGATGCCGGCAAGATGTGGAGGATGGCCGATGGCCGCGAGCATCTGCGTAGCGCCCACATAGGAACCGCCAAACATGCCCACCTTGCCATTGGAATGAGGCAGTGCGGCAGCCCATTCCACCGTATCGAATCCGTCGTCGGTCTCATGCTTAAAGGGATACCACTCGCCCTCTGAGGTATAGCGGCCGCGCACATCCTGCGCGACGACAATGTATCCGCGCGCAGCAGCCTTGCGCGCGGTCTCAGCTTCACCGTTCTTGTCGTAAGGAGTGCGCGTGAGCAGGACAGGGTATGTTCCCTCTCCGGCCGGGCGGTAGATATCCGCACGCAGCTTGACGCCATCGCGGGTGGTCATCACGACGCCTCGCTCGACGACGATTTCAGGTGCGGTTTGGCCCAGGGCAGAAAAATTGGGCAGCACGGTAACAGCGAAAGCTAGCAGGCAGAGTGTTTTTTTCGGCATGGAATTCCTTCTGGAGCGAAAGTCGAATCCATTTTATAGGTTTAGTTGTACGGCTGAACAGGATGAATTGAAATCAGCACTTCAGTCTCCGAATCCATTAGCGAAACCGAGGAGCCAGTACCGCAGGGGACCAAAGGTGCCTGAACCCGCTACGCCGGTGTATCGTTACTGACGGGAAGAAAATTCAGAGCGCGAGGTGCTCAAGTGCATGTATTGAATCGCAGGGGATTTGTGAAAGCTGCTGGAGCGGCAACAACGGGAATGTTGCTGGGACCCAGGATGTACGCGCTGGGCGTGGAACAAGCCGAAGCCGCCAAGCCGGTATCGGCCAACGATCATATCCAGATTGCGTTGATCGGCGCAGGCGGCCAGGGCCAGGGAGATACCAAAACCGCAGTGCGTGTTCCAGGGGTAAAACTTGTGGCTGTTGCAGATTGCTACGACGGACGGCTGGCGCATAGCAAAGAACTATGGGGCAACGACGTTTTTACCACGCGCGACTACAACGAGATTCTGGCGCGTAAAGATATTGATGCTGTCATTATCGGAACGCCCGACCACTGGCACAAGCAAGCCTCAGTGGATGCCATGAAGGCCGGCAAAGACGTTTATTGCGAGAAGCCGATGATCCATCTATATTCCGATGGGCCTGAGATGATCGAAACCGCGCGCAAAACCAATCAGATTATCCAGATAGGCAGCCAGAGGGTGAGTTCAGTGATCTACGCCAAGGCCAAGGAGTTGCTGGCATCGGGCGCCATCGGGCAACTGAATATGGTAACCGCGCGCTGGGATCGCAATTCGTCGATTGGCGCGTGGAACTATACGGTTCCTCCCGATGCTTCGCCGGAGACCTGCGACTGGCTGCGCTTTGAGGGCACGGCACCGAAGATGCCCTTCAATGCCGAGCATTTTTTCCAGTGGCGCAAATGGAAGGCTTACGGCAGCGGCGTAGCCGGCGACTTGTTTGTGCATCTCTTCAGCGGCACCAACTTTATTACCGGATCGCACGGGCCCACGCGCGGCATGGCTACCGGCGGACTGCGCTTCTGGAAGGATGGCCGCGATGTGCCCGACGTAATGCTGGGCCTGTTCGACTATCCCGAGGGATTCAACCTCAGCCTGCACGTGAACTTTGTGGACGGCGGCGAAGAAAGTGAAGGGCTGCTCTTTACCGGTTCTGAAGGCACCATGGACATCAACAACAGTTCGGTAAGCGTAAACCGCGTGCCGCTCGAAAAGGAACCGGGCCTGATGATCGATACGTTTACCGATGCGATGCAGAAACAGATTCTCGCAGACTACAAGCAAAAGTATCCGCGGATAAATCCCGAAGGCGCACCACCGATCGGATATGAGAAATTTGTAGCGCCGGCGGGATACCTCGACAGCTACGACCACTTCAAGAACTTCTTTGATTCGGTTCGCTCGCGCAAGCCGGTAGTGGAAGATGCTGTCTTCGGATTCCGCGCGGCTGGCGCGGCGCTGCTGAGCAATCTCAGCATCGAACGCGGGGCTGTGGTCGGCTGGGATCCGGATGCAATGAAGCTGCTGTAAATCGTGGAACTCACAAAATAAAAAGGGCGTGGCTTTGGCTGCGCCCTTTTTTTTCTTTTGGCGCGGACAATTGCTTACATTCCGCCTTTACCAAGCAGTATTCCAATCCCGTAAGTAACCGCGCCTTCGACAGCGCCAACTACGGTCATTTCAAATCCAGATGACCACCACGACCGAACGGTAATCAGGCTCTTCGCCGCGCCGACGGCAAAGTGTGCGGCCAGCGAAATCACGGCAGCAGCGATGACCGCCTCAATTCCGCTGAGAAAGAAAAATGGAATGATGGGAATGGATGCGCCGATGGCAGTGGAAAGCGCGCCGGAGCTGGCTGAGACCAGAGGATTCGAGAGCGCTTCCTCAGATGATGCCAAGCCGCTCACTTGAAAGCGCGCGCAGCAATTGCTCGGGGTCGCTGGCAATGTGGTTGACCATGTGCAGTGCGTCGGCCTCGGGCAAGCCTTTCACCTGGTAGTAGAGTGAGAGCAGTTCGCGCGCCTCGGGGCCGTTCATCTGGATGGCTTCACGCTCGCGGGCTACCTCGGCCATATAGATTTCCCGCTCGCTCTTGGCGGCCAGATATGCGCCGGAACCCATCGACAGGGCCGATGCGATCATGCCGGAAAGCCCGGCCAGAAGCACATATTTGCTGTCGCCGGCGGTTGCGCCGCTGACGCCGCTGACGATTCCGAAGATGGCGCCCAGACCGTCGTTCACGCCGTAGATGGCGTCGCCAATCCAGGCTCCAGGCTGCTTGCGGCCCTGGTTGCGCTTGGCCAGCATTTCATTCAAGAACCGCCTGGGCGTCGATCTTCTGCGTGCCGGCAGGAACGGTATAGTGGCCGCGCAACAGCGAACCAAGTTCGCGATAGTGATCTTTCTCGTCCTCAATGACGTGTTCGAGGATGGCGATGGAGTCCTCGTCGCCGAGGGACTTGAGTTGCTCACCGTAGCCGGCGATGGCGCGGCTCTCCTCAATCTCAAGGCGGCGCAGCGCCATGCGGATGCCACCGGCGCGGTTGGCCAGCGAGTCCGCCTCGCCGTGCGGGCTTGCCGGTCCAAACCGGCGCGGGACCGCCCAATTCCTCAATGCGGCCGGACCACAGGGAGGCGTGCTCCCACTCAGCGCTGGCCAGATGGCGCAGAACCTGGGCGCGCACCGGGTCCTGTGTCCCGTTCGGCCAGGGCCAGGTAGGTATGGTGGCCCTCCATCTCCGCTTGCCAGTTGCCCTCCAGAGCGGCCAAAACCTTCTTCAGCTTGGCGCTGTTCAACTTCGTAGTGGCCACGTGTCGCTTCCTCGCTCAAGAGATGAGCATAGCGGAAATGCCGCGGCCACGAAAGCGAGGAGAACTGCGGCCGCCGCAGAGCTCGCATGCCACTCCCAGCGTGCGGTTTGCCGTATAGTGTTGTGGGCGGTAAAACGAAGCGGAAAGTTGCGGGCCTATCCGCGGGCTGCCGACTATCTTGCCAGAAGCGGAGCAAGCCCTACCGGGCAAACTTTTTAGGAAGCGGGAACAAGTTTATGGCAGCACAAAATAAACAATCGGCGGCGCTCACGTCGCCCGGGTACCTGATCCCGTTTATCACGGTCACCGCGCTGTTTTTCATCTTCGGGTTCATCACCAATCTGAATATGGCGCTGGTGCCTCACCTGCGGAGAATCTTCACTCTTCCCTATGCGTGGGCCATGCTGGCTGAGTCGGCTTTTTTCTGGCCTACTTTGTCTTCTCCGCGCCCACCTCCAAGCTGATTGAGACCATCGGCTACAAGCGGACCATGGTGGTTTCGCTATTTATCCAGGTAGTGGGCTGCCTGCTGTTCGTTCCCGCCGCAAAGCTGGTGAGTTTTCCCTCTTCCTTACCGCGGTTTTTGTTGTAGGTGCGGGCGTGACCGCGTTGCAGACATCGGCCAACCCCTATGTTTCCATCCTTGGTCCCGAGCATAGCGCCTCGATTCGCTTGAACCTTGCGCAGGCCTTCAACTCCATCGGCGGCACCATTGCGCCAATCGTCGCCGGCGCCTATATCCTTACTGATCTTGGCCCATCTGGCCACCCAGGCCAGCATTGCGCACACGGTGCGTGGACCCTATATTGCGATCGCCGGCGGGTTGCTGATACTGGGGATTGCGGTGGCGCTTTCTCACCTGCCTCCGATCACCGAGACCAAAGCCTTTCGCCCCGGCAATGAAGGCGACCCGATTTTGAGCCGCAGCATCTGGAGCTATGGACACACGGTGCGGGCCGCGCTGGGCATCTTCTTCTACGTGGGCGTGGAAGTTGGTCTGGCCTCGATCGCGGTAAATTACTTCAACTCTGAGGGAATAAGCACCGCTTCCACGGCGTCCTTCCTGGTATCGCTTTACTGGGGCGGCGCCATGGTGGGCCGGCTGCTTGGCGCCGGAATCATGACCAGGGTCAGGCCCGGAAAGCTGCTGAGCATCTTCGGCTTTACCGCCGCCGCTCTGATTATCATTTCCATGTTCACTTCCGGCTGGGTTGCTATCGGAACGCTGGTGCTGTGCGGGTTCTTCAACTCGGTCATGTTCCCAAATATCTTTACGCTTGGCATAGCCGGACTGGGACCGATGACCAGCAAGGGCTCGGGATTGATTATGACCGCGATTGTGGGCGGAGCCGTGATACCCTACCTGATCGGCTCGTTGGCCGACAAGGCTGGAATCCAGCACTCGTTCATAATTCCGGCAATCTGCTACCTCTATATTGCCTATTATGGACTGTGGGGATCCAAGCCGAACCGTACTATTACGGCGTAAGCTGATCGGTACGAGAGCCCCTCGGCTCATGCTGAAGGGTTTCTCTGTTGTCGGCACAAATGCAATCAGCTAATAAATTGGATGGTATGAGCTTCAGCCCCGGATATTTTGCCTCTATGCCAACTAGCCCCGACCTGCCAATATATAAGATAAAAGAATAAGGATTTCGAGTTCCCCATGCCCACGACCACACAATCCCGTCTCGCCCTCAGCCACCTCGCCCCCGCCGCTGTGCAGTCTGAAATTCGCGCTATGACCCTGGCATGCGACGCGATGGGCGGCATCAACCTCGCCCAGGGCGTTTGCGATACTCCCGTTCCTCCGGCCGTTGAAGCCGAGGCTCTCGCTGCCATCCATGCCGGCCACAATATTTACACCCGTCTCGATGGCATCGCCCGGCTTCGCGAAGCCATCGCAGACAAACAGCAGCGCGACTACGCACTCGCCTACGATCCCGAGAGCGAAATTCTGGTAGCCTCAGGCGCGACCGCCGGATTTCATGCCGCCGCCATGGCTCTGCTCAACCCCGGTGATGAAGTCCTGCTCTTTGAGCCGTTCTACGGATACCACGTCGCTACACTCAACTCTCTCCGCATCACTCCCGTGTTCGTCCCCCTCGCGGAGCCTGGCTTCGCTCTCGATCTCGACGCGTTGAAGGCGGCCATCACCCCACGCACGCGCGCCCTGGTTTTGAACACACCCGCCAACCCCAGTGGCAAAGTCTTCACCCTCGCCGAACTCGAAGCCATCGCCGAAGTTGTCCGGGAACACGATCTCTTCCTCATCACAGACGAAATCTACGAGTACTACGTCTACGACGGCACGCGCCACATCACTCCCGCCGCGCTCCCGGGCATGAAGCATCGCACCATCGTCATCTCGGGTTTCTCTAAAACTTTTTCTGTTACCGGCTGGCGCGTCGGATACGTCCTCGCCGATGCGCGATGGTTGCCTTCCATCGCCTACTTCCACGACCTGACTTACGTCTGCGCGCCCGCTCCTTTCCAGCACGCATGCGCCGCAGGGCTCGAGCAACTTCCACCCAGTTTTTACACGCAGTTAGCCGCCGACCACCAATCCAAGCGCGGTCGCATGCTTAGCGCACTCGAAGCCGTAGGTCTTGAATCCGCCATCCCCCCCGGCGCTTACTACGTACTGGCCGACGTAACCCGTATCCCCGGCAAGACCGCAGCGGAAAAAGCCCGCTATTTACTCGCTCGCACGGGCGTCAGCCGCTGTGGCAGGCTCGGCTTTTTTCCGCCCCGGTCACGGCGAAAATTTAATGAGATTTTGCTTCGCAAAAAAAGACCACGACCTGGACGAAGCCTGCGCTCGACTGCGCAAACTCTAAGCTCTAATTAAAAACGCAGCTTTGGCTCCGATGAATTTACTTCAATAAGTTTGAGAGCCAGCTCAGCTTCGCATTTTCACCATGCTGAGCGCTGCCAGAATTACAGCATTGCTCGCGATTATGTCTCCCTGGCTGTTATCAAAGTCGTCAGAGCCGCCGCGGAATCCCTTTGTGCCCTTCAGACGAATCTCTTCGATCACTTTGCCTAACCGCGGATTGATCCACTCATACGCGAAGAACGTGACGCGATCTTTCGCGCGGTCTCCAACTGCCACGGCATCCGCGCCATAGCATAAGTCTTTTGAGGAGTCGCGCTCGTCCCAGTTCCACTCGAGAATATTGACGCCATAACGAATCGGAATAATGGTCACAAAGTTATCTTCGTAAACCACCTCATACCATCCCAGCAGATCAGCCGTATCCTGCTGATCCCAGATCATCCGGTAACTGTCTCTGTTTTTCGCCTTCCTTGCCGACGCATGCAGAAAGATCAGGCTTGTGGGCGCTTCACCTACGGGAATGCCCGTCACAGAGATAGGCAACTCAATAGACTCTTTCCCCTGAGTCCCGGCGATAATCGCGCGCATTCCGTTTAAGCGTCTCAGGTTAAAAGGAACGCTGTTGTACTGGAGGACTTCAGCCGTCATTCCCTCCAGGTTTACTCCCAGTGCGGCAACGGTGTTTCCAATATTGAATCTGCCTGAGATATCCACGGGGAAGATTGAGGTTTCTGTCTGGCTGGGAGGGGTTATGCCGCTAAGCCGAGTTCGAATTGACGGGAGCAAAGTTTGAATCCGTCCCGATAACTCCCTGCCTTGAATCACATGACCGCTCCAAAGTATATTGCTGCAACCCAGAAAATCAGACATAACATCTTTGCCGATGCCGATTTCGTTTGTTGCAAACCATGCAGACGGTGCGCCGCCAAGCAGCGTCGCGCGTTTTTTCCGCGTCTCATAATTCTTAATATCGGGTGTGAAGTTGCCAAATATCTGTTCAAAGCCCATCTTATCCAGGATATCTTCGTTCTTTTCGGCCTTGGCTTCTTTATCCCCATCATCGTTCCAAAACCAGTTATAGATAATGCAGTCTTTAGGAATCAGCCTCTCCACCTGTTCCGGTGTCATGCCGCCTGGTGAGTCATAGACCCAGCCATCCGGTGCTGTCTTTTTCTCCAGCCCGTAACCTCTAACCGTCTGCAACAGCATGTCGCCCCAAAGATGTGTTTTGACGCCCTTGGAGGCTAAGTAATGATGTATCTTGTTCACGTCCTGCCCGTATAACTCGCTGATATCCCGGTCTTCGCACAGTGGAGAAACCGCGACAGCCAGAAACAGTTCATCGTGGCCGATATGGATGCTCTTTGGTTTAATTAGATCGATAAACTCGTCATATACCTGGTAAACAAGCTCATATGACTTGGGATTAGTGGGGCAATAAATATCCGGCCACTTATCCTGCGGCACTGCCGCCATGTCTTTGTGCCCCGTCAACAGATAGTAACTATGGGTAAATGAAGGAATTTCCGGAATAAGTTCGATGTGGTGCCTTCTTATCCAGCGGGCCAGATCGGCAATCTCCTCTTTTTCAAGAAAGCCTCCATCAGCCGTATCCTGATGCGATGAGTTCTGCTCCATGCCGTGAAACGGCCCAAGAGGATAGTTGCGGCAACTATAGTTAACATCTCTTGCAAACTGGAGCCATCCGTAGTTCAGCTCAGGATGATTTTCAAGCCGCATGCATGAGTTCATCTCCAGAATGAGCGTGTTGTACTTGTACAACGCCATAAAGTCGCGGACAAAACGCTTGAAATAATTAATGTTTTCGCGTCCTGGAAGGAACATATAGATTCCCCGAAACAACTTGTCGGGCCAATCACGAACCAATGCTCCGCGGAAGTACACTTCTTTTTCTTTGTTAACCAGCAATTGCCGCATGGACTGCAAACCATAGAACGCGCCGCGATCGTCCTTTCCTGCAATCAGAACTACGTTGTTGCCGGTCTGAAGAATATAGCCCTCTGCGCCGAGGCTTTCCACGCCGGCCAACAGGTTCATCTCCGTGCAATGCCGCCGAACCAGCGGATTCTCAATCGACCCCATAAGAATTGTGCGCTTGCCGCCACTCAGATCATTCGCGCGTTCGATCTTTAGATACAGCCCGAACCGGTCGCTCAGTTCATTCACCAGCATGCCGGCCAAAAGTAAATCCTGCTCTGAAGCATCGTCCGGCACCACAACGCGCACCTGGTTATCGAGGGTAAAGTCGCTTCCTGAACTGGCAATCTCCTGTGGTTGCGGGAAAATCGCAGACTCGAGCGCTGAGCATGGCCCCTCACAGGGAGCGCTGCCCTGGCCCGTTGCCGCGCTGTATGCCCCCAGGGGTTCACCATGTAGCAGCGCATCATGGCTGGCAACCGTAGTGCCCACGGCGACTCCCGTTACTGCATGCATAAATTCACGGCGTGATAGTTCCTTCATTGTGAGTCTCCTCTGTAAGCTGGTTCGCTCGAATTGTACAGTGTCCGCCTTTCAATCTTCTTGGTAACGATCCTTGCAAACCGTCCCGTTGTCGCCAAGCCTCCTCTTATAGCGCATGTGGTGCGCCCCATATCCTTTTAAATCGCAGGCATTTGACCCTCACCAAGTCAATTGATAAACTGTATATGCGGGGTGGAGCAGCCCGGTAGCTCGTTGGGCTCATAACCCAAAGGTCGCTGGTTCAAATCCAGCCCCCGCAACCAAAAAACCCTTACAAAGCAAAGAAGTTAAGGAAAACAGCTCCAGGCAGCTTTTTCTTATTTAGCTAAATGTCCGTGAATTGTCCGCCTTATTAGCAGAGATTTGTTCTGGACAGCCTTCATGTTGTGCACCCTCCTTCAGGTAGTCTTTCAGTTGTTCTCAGGCAAACTGGTCAAGGTTCAATCCGAGTTGATAGGTTTCGCCATGCGCGAGAAGGTCTTCCCAAGTCACCTCGCGCTGCCGGTATGCAGCCAAGCGGCCCAGCATGCAACTGAGAGCGCTCTCGGCGCCTGAAGCAATCTCGTTATGCCTGGGACCAGATGTGATGCTATCGATAAAGGCGCGTTCTTTGTCGCGATCGGCGAATGTCAGATTATCTTGATCCTGATCCTGATCGGCGCCGGATGGATCCTGCCACTCCCAAGCCTGCGCGCCCTTAATCAAAATGGGGCCGGTGTAAGCAACAATTCCATAGCCGTTGGAGCCGTAGAAACGAAGACTGGGATCAGGTGCATCGTAGTTGCCAAACTGAGTGGAAGAGAAGGCCAGGTGAACGCCGCCGGGATAAGTAAAGTCCACCTGGAAATTGTCCCAGCAGTCGCCGGCGTGGGTAAGGATGGAACGCCCACCGGTCGCGGTCGCCTTCAACGGATGAGCGCCTAGAATCCAGTTGCAGAGATCGATGATATGGATATTCTGTTCAACCAGGATATCGCCAGAGAGTGCGCGATCCCAGTACCAATTGCGCAGGCGGTACTCGTCGGCCGAGGAACCCATGGGCGCTTTTTCAGGTAGAGCCGACGTACAGAAGCAGCCAAGCACTGAGGCGATCTTGCCCAGCGCTCCAGCCTGGATCCTTTTTGCAATGGCGGCGATCGGCGGTCCACTGCGGCATTGGAATCCGATGTCGACGCTTTGATCCGGCCTCACGCGTTTGGCAATCTCCAGTGACTGGTGCGCCTGGTGGACATCGATTGCCAGTGGCTTCTCGCAGTAGACGTGCTTGCCTGATGCGATTGCCGCTTCAAGATGTTGTACATGGAAAAAGGGCGGTGTGGATATCTGAATCAGATCGATCTCCGGCGATTCAGTCAGTTGCTTGAAAGCATGTGGGCCGTGAAAGAGAAGCTTGCTATCGATGGGCTTGTGGCCCAAGCCTAAATTGAGCTGGTCAAAGTGGCTCCGCGCAACTGCTAGTTGATTGTGAAAAAGATCGGCGAGCGCCACAACCTGTACTGAGGTGTTTTGCGTGAACGATGTAGCTACATAAGTGCCCCTGCCTCCGCAGCCCAACAGGCCAAGCCGAACGGCGGAGTTAGCCTGGTAGCCGAATGCAGTTTTGGTCTTGAGCAGAAGCAAAGATGTTGCCGCTCCGGTACCGGTGTGAAAAAATTGTCTGCGATTCATGGATCACTTTTCCTGATAATTGCTTGTTTGGGTAATAACCAGAATTTCCATTTTGTTTCAAAGCTACGACAGTATACTGCCGGTTGCCGCTGCCGCGATCTTATTCTGCATTCGTACCAAAGCCTAAGAACCGGGGGCCTTGTCTTTCGGGCATACTACGCGTGCAGTACTCTTGCGAACTACCAGATGCGGCTCAATAATCTCGTGCATCTTTTTGTGCGTCTTTCCTGTCTCGGCGGTCAGCAGATCCAGCATCATTTCAGCACCGATCGCGCCTTGTTTTTCCATGTACTGGCTAACGGTTGTGAGGGGTGGATTATAGAATGCTGCGCCAGGAATATCATCGAACCCAATCACAGAACAATCCTCCGGAACTCTGAGTCCGGCATTGCTGAGCGCGCCGATTGCCGCGAATGCAGTCAGATCATCGAATACGATCAGTCCGCTAAATTGTTTTTTCTTATTCAGCAGAATCTCGGTGAGTTGATACCCCTCCTCATAAGTGGAGTTCCTGCCCTGTATCTCCACCAATAGCGAGCGATCAATAGGAATGCCTTTGGCCGTAGCGCATTTCTGAATTCCATCCCAGCGGGGAGCACTGTCACTCATCAATTTAGGGCCCTTGATGACGGCAATTTTGCGATGGCCTAATTCATATAGGTGTTCGACGGCCGCCCACATGCCCATGCGGTTATCAACGACTACCGATGCATAACGTCTGTCTGCAGACTTGCTCCCAATGATGACAGCGGGGATGTTGAACCGCGGAATAACCGTAGAAAGTTCGGCTCCGAGTCGCAATGGATTCGCAATCGCAATTAAGCCCTCGACGCGGCGCTCCATCAGCATTTGCGAGCATTTTCTAAGGCGCTGCGGGTTGTTTTGCAGGTCAGCCAACACCAACATATATCCGGCATCGCTAAGAAAGTTTTCGACGCCGCGAAACACTGAGGTGCAGTACGGGTCAGTCACATCGAACATAAGAACGCCGACACTGCCGGTCCGTTTACTGCGAAGCGCGCGCGCCTGTAAGTTTGGGAAGTATCCGAGTTGGCTCGCGGTCTCTTCCACCAGGCGCTGTGTGCGAAGTGAAATACGATGAGCTGACTTATTGAGAACCATGGAAATAGTGGCAACAGACAGCCCCGTTGCCTTGGCGATGTCGCGAATCGTTACCACGTTCTTATGCCTCCAGGCCAGCCCAGCGCAAATCCAAAATGCCTCACAACCATACTCCAGCACGGGCCATCAATGCGACATGTGTTCTGTTTGCCTGTTTCCTTCATCACTCATTCGCTGAGAATACAAAATAGCGCACATAAAGCGAATAAATGACGAACGCTCGATGTAAATCAATAAAAAATCCATGCCAGTAGACGACAAATCATGCTGAATTCTGCTTGACAAGTGGTCAACACGGGGAGAATATCACAGAAATGGTGAAACGTTTAACAAAGTAAAAAACCGTTCATTGATACTAATGAAGTAGAAAAAACATTCTTTTCAGAGACCAACTGGAGGAGCGCAAATGATCAGCTGCAAGTTGCACTTTCAGGCATTACGCAAGGGACTATGTACCGGATCTTATTTCCGGTGGTCATCGCTGGCAACCGCCGCATTCCTGCTTGTCCTGCTTTTGGCACTTGTTCCACGGACGTTCGCGCAAGGGATTGGCACTATTTCAGGGTATGTACGCGACACCACCGGCGCATCGGTGAAAGGGGCATCCGTTACTGCGGAGATGAGCGAACAGCACGTCAAGCGCACCGGCGAGACTGGCGCGGATGGTTTCTACAACTTCATCGATGTGCCTCCCGGGCACTACACCATCATCATTGATGCCAAGGGTTTTCAACGGCAATCTCTCTCCGATGTGGAATTAACGATTTCACAAAACCTTCGCCTTGATGCGCAACTAAAGGTGGGCCAAACACAAACTTCGATCAGCGTCTCAAGCTCTGGGACACTCCTGGATACAACGTCGAGCGCGTTGTCTGGTCTGATTGACGATAACCGCGTAGCCGATCTGCCATTGAATGGCCGTAATGTGATGGGTCTCGCCGGACTTCTGCCAGGCGTCACAAACGTCAGCGCACCGGAATATATGGGCGACGCACGACTGGGGCCTGAGATGAACGTAAACGGAAGTCTGCCCAATGCAACGGTCTATACCTTCGATGGCGCATACTTCATGAATCCATCCCGTAATACGGGCCTCAACCTCCCTCCCCCAGACGCCATTGCCCAGTTCCGCATGCTAACCACCAATTTCCCAGCGGAATACGGACATAACCCGGGCGCGCAAGTTGAAATTGTTTCTAAGGCAGGCACCAACCAGTTTCATGGAGCGGCATGGGAGTATTGGCGCAATAGCGACATGAACGCAAAAAACTACTTCACAACCAGTGTTCCGTTTCAAAATCAAAACCAATTCGGCGGAGCAATCGGGGGACCGATTGTCAAGGACAAGCTGTTCTTTTACGGCTCCTATCAGGGATTAACGGATCATTATTCTGTACCCCCAAATGAGGCCTTTTCTCCGGGCACAGACGAAAGAGACGGAAACTTTACTGCGGACAGCGTTACGCTTGTAGATCCTATTAACCCTCTCACAAGCGCACCTTATACAGATCCTGTTACCCATGATCCGTGCGTGACAGCTAACGTCATCTCTTCCGGTTGCATCAGTACGGTTGCCACCAATTTTCTGAAATTTGTTCCTCTTCCACCGACGACGACCAGTACAGTTGGACCGCTGGTTACCCCTGCTCCAAGCCCGTTTTCAGTCAACACATATAACATCCGTCTTGACTGGAATCAAAGCGCGAAAAACCTACTCTTTGGCCACTATTATCAGGACAACACAAATAACGTTTCGCCTGAGGCCGGATATGACGGAGGAAACATACCTGGATATGTGGGCAGCAGCACCAAGGTAGGAACGTATGACGGCGTCATCAACGACGTCTACACATTTTCTCCGCGAATCATCAATAGGGCTAGGTTCAACGTATTGAACAGCACCACCAACGAGAACAACACGTCAACATACTCCAACGCATCCTGGGGCATTGACGGTGTTCCGGATTATCCCCATACAGGCTCCATGGTGGTGATTGTAGGCGGCGATTTCGTACTGGATTCCGGATACCCAATCATATTCAAAGGGTTCAATTACCAGGTTTCCGACGATCTGTCCTGGGTCAAAGGCCGGCATAGCCTCAAATTCGGCTACGAACTGCTGAAGCTTCACTTCTATCAGCAGTACATTGGACCTACCCTGGCTACATTCGATGGATCTCGCACGGGCGATCCGATGGCCGACTTCATGTTGGGCGCACTCGGCGACTCACCGGGTTTCCAGGGCGACTTTGGAGTGATTACCAATGACGACCATACAGCCTACAATTCGTTCTACGCTCAGGACGATTACAGAGTAAAGCCGCGCCTGATGCTCAACTACGGGTTGCGCTACGAGCCATTTCTACAGTGGAAGGATGGCGAGGGTAATCTCAATACCATTGTGCCCAACGTCCAATCGACGGTTGAGCCAACCGCGCCTCCGGGCGTACTGTTCCCGGGTGATAAGGGCATCAGCAAGGGCATCGCACCTGCGAATAAGAGCAACTTTGCACCGCGGGTCGGCTTTGCATGGGATGTATTTGGGGATGGAAAAACAAGTGTTCGTGGCGGCTTTGGAATATTTTACAACTCCATCAATGCCAACGAGCTTGCGGAACAAAACCCGCCCTACGCCGGATCATTCGCCAATAACGACGGCAACATATCCAACCCTTTTGCGACCACGGGAAATACTGCCCCACCCACTACTGTGACCGGTAATTTTGGATGTACGATGATCGTAAATTATCCATACTACAGCTGTGCGCTTTTCCCGTTGCCGATCGACGGAATGCTGGGCGTAAGCACAAAATTCCGCCTGCCTTACTATGAAGAATACGACCTTTCAATTCAGAGGCAAATTACTTCCAAAACCATGGTCGAAATATCGTATGTAGGGAATCACGGTTACAAGATTCATGGACGCGTTCCCTTCAATCCGGCCATCTATGAGACCGACCCACGGACACTCGCACCGCCTTCTGCAAGCAACGAAGACGATCGTGTGGTCTTTGAGCCCGGCATCTTCGATCCGACCAATCGGATCATGAAAAACTTCTCTCACAGCGATTACAACGCTCTTGAGATTCAGGGAACCATACGCTTCGGTCACGGTTCAACTGTGCTTGCCAACTATACCTGGGCAAAGTCGCTGGACATGAATTCGACGATTAACAATAACGCCAACGTTCCTGATCCGTTCGATCTGGGACAAGGCTTCGGGCCCTCCGATTTCGATCGGAGACACTCCGTCGTAGTATCGTGGCTCTACAAAATTCCCATCCACCTGAACAATAAGCTGGCGAATAATCTCCTGGGCGGCTGGACAGTGACAGCAATCCAATCGTTTATGACTGGACTTCCGATTAGCTTTTTCGCGGGCCAGGATGTGGCTCTCGATGGAACGGGGGAGCAACAATTTGCGCAGCTAACCGGACAGCCCGTCAAGATAGCTCATCCCAGCCGATCAGCCGAGGTGCACGAGTTCTTTAACACTGGAGCCTTCGGCCTTGCATCGCAAGGAAACTACGGCAACGCCGGTAAGGGGCTACTCTATGGACCTGCCT
This sequence comes from uncultured Acidobacteriaceae bacterium, assembly GCA_963780975.1. Taxonomy (GTDB): domain Bacteria; phylum Acidobacteriota; class Terriglobia; order Terriglobales; family Acidobacteriaceae; genus Telmatobacter. The sequence continues at coordinate 66,657 of CAWAEU010000023.1, forward strand.
ATGCAGATACAGACGCAGCCGTATTGAAGGACTTTACATTGCATGATACATTGAAGCTTCAATATAGGACTGAGGCATTCAATGTGTTCAATCAGGTGAACTTTTCCAACCCGAATTCTACCTTTAATGGAGGTGGATTCGGCGCGATTGGGTCGACATTTGGAGCTAGCCGCCAGCTTCAGCTCGCATTGAAGCTTCTCTGGTAAGGCGCTAGTGGGGATAAAGGCCCTTTAGTTCATAACCACGTTAAGGTTGCGGGTTGCTGATTTACCCGTACAATCACACACCATGGCTCAACCTCCTCAGCTGGATGGGTGAGCCATGGTGGTTTTTTTGCGCTAAGTGAGTCTAATCTGGAATCAACCCGGCTGGAATTACTTTTCGCGTGGCGTTAGCATCACGTAGGGAACTTGCGTGCCTGAAAACTCAGCACGCAACTTAGCATCGCCGAAGGGTGGTGCATGATCGCCGACCAGTACAAAGACGGTCGGTCTTGCGGTTTTTCCCAGGACCACCTGCTGAACAGACTGATGAACTGCACGCACGAGGCGAAACCATGAGCATAACGCTGCCGAACTCCGCAATGCAGGCTGTACTGCGCAGACGTCATCGTCGAAAAGATCGGGATGCGCGGGTACGGGAAGATGTGAATTCAGCGTCACCCAGTAAATGAATTGGGGTTTGTTCTGGTCTACAGAGAGAAATGAGCTGCCGATCCAGCCGGCAATGGATGCATCGCAGATTCCCGGGAATGCTCCACGACAGTTGGGAAGTCCAATTTCATGCAAGCTGGGGCCGAACCAGGTTTTATCGAAACCCATTTTTTGATACCAGTTACTGCGGTAGAACATCTGGCCAACATAACCGTGTATGGCGACATTATGGTAGCCGTGAGCATGAAAGTAAGCAGGCAGGCATTTTTCGGCAAGTCCCGCAGAAGCGTTCAGAATTCCAAAGCCGATGGTAGATTGGCAAAGCTCACGCGCCTCGCCGGGTACCGTTAGTCCTGTGAAAGGAACCGCGCCATAGGTTACGTTGTATTTCAGCACGATGCGCGGATCCTCATAGGATGCAGTCAGCTGCTGAGCAAGCTGAGGGTCAAGCGCCAATCCCCACGACTCGACGACTATGAGCACGACGTTCGGTGACTTTGCCGCATCCCGCTGATTTTCGAGAAAGGAGACGAGCGGAGATGAAGCGGAGCGCATGGGAGCATCGTCCGCAACTCTCTCTTTTTTTGCAGTGAGGTGAGCAGCAACCTCGCGAATCCCAAGAGTAAAAACAGGACTGCGCGCAACACGATAGGAACTGATCGCAACATCCTTGTGCCAGATAGGATTTTGACCGCCAAGAATATCGATGGGAGTAAGAATGACGAAGCAGGCAAATAGAACGCCTGCTGTCCAGAGCCGCTTCTGTTGCGGAGGCCTCAGCAAAGCCAACGCGGCGCAAAGCAAAATGCCTACAGACAGATAGACAAGCCCTTCCAATATTCGACTGCCGGGCAGCACAGGCAGATAACGCAGCGACGACAACAGGTTCTCCAGCGAAAACTGGTAGGTGTAACAAACGCTGTAGGCAAAGTCCGCAAGCGATTCCAGCAAGAGCAGCAGAAATACCACGCCGCGTGGCATAAAAACGCCTAACGCCCCGATCAACAAGTATTCGAGATTAATGTATCCATGCGGCAATGCACCCAGGGTGCGTGTAGAGAGCAGCAGAGGCAGATTCGGCAGAGTCAGATAAAGGAGCGCTATCAAGCATATGGGCATTCGCATTCCAGAACCTGATATTGGTTTCAGTAACTTTTCCACTTGCAGACCCTTTCGCTTTTGGTTAATACGCCAGGGAAAATCATTCTTGAATTTTGCTATCCGCTGCATAAAACTTGTCCGGCTCGCAGCCACTGCAAATCGACCTTAACGAGGGCGGGCGGCGCGATGGAGCCAGAAACCATTCCACGCGTATTGCATCCACCACAACGCGGCCAGCATCGGCGGCAGCTTTGAGGCCTCGCGATAAATCTTCCATGCCTGCGCAGCGGCTATCAGCTTGTTGGCAGAGCGGCTCTGCTCCGACACCCGATAACGGCCCAGATCGGTAGGGAGACGATGCCCTCGATGCCCCTGCTCGATCAAGCTAAGCCAGATACAAAAATCTTCGTGCAGATAACGACAGCGTTCGGGAATCCGGAATTCCGGGATGCGCTCGCGATCGATTACCACGCTCAAACAGCCGGTGCCGCGACGCGTATGCAAGGTATGCAAGTTCAGTTCCTCCGGTCCTTTAACCAAACCGCCCACTCGAGAGCCGTCGTGCGAGATATGCCGGTAGTCGTGATAGATGAAGCCGTAGCCATGCTCGGTCATCCACTCCACTGAGCGAGCAAGCTTTTCGGGAAGCCACAAATCGTCCGCGTCAAGGAAAGCTATGTAACGCCCCCTTGCGGCAGCAACTGCCAGGCTGCGCGCCGCTGATGGACCACATTTGATTGGCTTGCGTAACAAGCGAAAGCGCGAATCCTCGCAAATTGCAGCCTCCACCATGGCCGCGGATTCGTCCGTTGAACCGTCATCGACAAGAACCTGTTCCCAATCAGTCAACGTTTGTGCCCGCACAGCAGCGAGTGTTTCCGGCAACCAGCGAGCGGCGTTATAAAAAGGTGTAATGATTGAAACCAGCGGCATGATGTTACCTTTCTGCGAAACTCCAACCGTCAACCTGCGCCCTGGTTAAATTTCTGTTAGTCGCTGGTACCACCACCGAATGCTCCACGCAGACTAGCCAGTTTTTTTGACTTACACGTGACTCACGCCTGCTCCGCGTACACCCGGCGCGAGATTCCCTTCAACAATGAGTGAGTAAACCCCTGCTGCGTCTCCTTGAGATCGCAGCGCTCAGTTCTCCGTAACTCGACACAGCATCCCAGGATGAACCACAACGTGGAGATAAATATCGATGCGTTCAGCAGCAACGCCACCAGAAAGACGCGGACCACCCATTTCCCATGGAAGCCACTCGGAATAAACACAAATGTTGCCAATATCAGTACGCCCAGAACCCCCATGCGCTCAATCAAAGCTCCGGTGCCGTGATTGTTGTATCGCGTTGAGCGCAAATCAATAAGGAGGGAGCGGAAGGTGGGATCCGGCCATAGATGAATGGCTACGTCCCCGTTGAGCGCACTATTTGTCGCCTCCGGATCAATTCGCACGTCAAACGATCCAAACGGCTCGTCTGGAATTTGATTGATGCCGACGTATATACCGAGCAACCGGCCTGCGAAGCTGTATTCGTCAAGAACGGAACGTGGGTCACTAGCCATGCCGGAAAGGATCATTGCGCCTCTCGATTCGGAAGAGCTAAGAAGCCGTCCGACGGAGATAAACATAAGGAGGGAAAATGCGAAAATTGCGATCTTCGACTTCCTTGATAATTTGGAGCTGAAGAGCGCGACTATTGCTACGAGCAGCGATAGGATCGAACCGGTTCCGGACTTGGTGACGACCAGCATCGCGCATGAAGCAGCTACGATAAACAAAACAGATTTCCTGTGGCACTTCCAATACTCCCGGTGAAAGAAGTACAAGGAAACCATGAATAACGTACAGATGTTTCCCATCATGGATGGCTCGGTGCACAATCCGTTTGGACCGCGGCCCGCATCGGCGTACCAACGCGTATCTGACAGCATGTTCGCAAAAGTTGATTTATAAGCGTCGGGTAACCACACTTGGAGAGCGAGCGCCCCACAATAAAGCACAACCACTGAAAGATAAACTCGCGGCGACATATATCGATATAGATTTCGCACTGCATAATAGACAGGAAAGGCAAGTATTACTTGCCCGCAGGCTCGGGTTGCCGCAGCCAGATCGTCGAATGCGATGTCCGGATTGACATAAACAAGGCTGAGTAACCCTAGACAAAGAATAAGAAGGTCCTCGCGTTCGAACGAAAATAGGCTTGGCCTAAGGAACAGGAGCACCAACAGGATTGCCGTTGAGGTTCCAAGGGCCATCAGTTGCACATCCATGTCGGGCAGCACGATGGGTGAGATATAGGGCAACAGCGCAGTGATTAGAACAGCATTTGCGCTAAAGCAAATCAGGCGGCTTTTAGGTGGGTTGATATTAGATGCCAGTTGCGGATTATTCAAATTGCAGGCGAAGAGATGTTCGTCATTATCCAAGTGGAGTTGATGAATCGAACTGCTACTTTCAATTGAGCCATTCATTTTTGCCTCCTTTTGCCGTGGCAGCAAGAGTGAGGTAGGCCTCAGCTATGGCGCGTACTGAGTATGCGGCCAAGTCTGGAGCATTCGACGAAGCGGCGAGAGCTTTGCGTAGTGCTGCCGCCACTTCGTGGCGCTCTACTGAAGAGGGGAACAATTGAATTCCTGAGCCGATCAGATTTGGCGCGATCTCGAGGCCCCCACCGGATGCAGGCATGGCCACGTGACATCCCTGGCTGAGAGCTTCAAGGTAGGTGATGCCGAAGGGCTCGGTCGGATTGCCGGAGACAAACACGCGCGTCTGCCGCAGTCGTTCCCGCACCTGGTCCGAAGCAAGCAGCCCCAGAAATTGGATACGTTTATCGCCGGCGTTTATCTGTTCGAGTTCCTGGCGATGAGGACCGTCCCCAATAATCCATGCGCACAGATCACGATTCTCGTCGAGCACATCGCGCATGGCCGGGAGCAGTCGATCAACATTTTTTGAGCGGTGCAGGCGGCCTACATATGTAATCGCTTCGCGCTTTAGCTTCCCCTCCGGCATCGCTTCCATAAACGGCGGAAGAACAGGATTGTGGATCACAGCGTCTACGTGCAGGCCAAAAATATCCCGCAAAACAAGTGCGGAGTAATCGGAAACAGCAACCAGTTGCGTACCTGGGCAAGCGTTTGCGAGTTGATAGGATGCCAGCAATACCAGGGCCATCGGCCAACCTTTGTATGCAACGCGCGGAAATCCGTGCGCGACACAGAGAGAATGCCGGGCAAACGGGGCAGCATAGACAGCGGCAGTGCTGAGAATCTTGAGTACATGCCTGTCGCGCAACTCGCGCCAGCGCAGGAACACTCGCGACGGCAAAACAATTTCAACAGGGATTCCGAGCTTGGCAAAACCCGCCTGCAATCCATCGGCAAAGCTACTCACACCCCCGATTTCGTGGCCACCAGTGATCAACACCTTCGCAGGATAATTATGGCTCATTGGTTGTTCGCTCCCCCGGGAATTACTTCGATGCCTGGCATGATTTCCTGTTCATGCGCAATTACTCGCATGAAGGCCGCTTCAAAATGACGGATGCGCAACTTGTTAGATATGCAATTGGCATCCTCATCAGCAACTGCGCTTTCTTCACTTCAAGAAAGTGAAGGAATGGCAGTTTTGACTGATAGTAGCCGTGTCCAAAGTAACCGCGATACTCCAGAACCTCATACCCGATTTGCTGAAAAAATCTGATTTGACTTCTTACCGGGCCGCGGCAGCGGGAATAGTAAGCTTTGAACTTATCGAATTTCTTGCGATCACGAGGGGATAAACGATCTAAAACATAATTGGAGACTGAATCGGGGAGCAAACGGTTAAGCAGAAGCGGCAAGGTATAAAGTGTAGGAAAGACGCACACGCATAGCCCATTGGGGGCGAGCGATTGAAAGATATTTTCGTAAGCGTTGGCCGAATTTCTGAAATGTTCGGCCACTGATTGAGAGATGATCATGTCGTAGGGCGCGCCGGGTATCTCAGCGTTTCTGACGCAAAGGTCATGTACAAATATTTTCCCCATATCAGCCTTACGCGTTTCTATCTCGCTTTCGTCGATACCCGCATATTGCAAGCCATGCCTTTGCACTTTTTCAGGAGTGAGCGCAGGGTTGGCTCCCGGGCCTACTTCGCAAATTCGCCGTGGAGAATGAGTCACGATCAACCCCTCAATAAAGGAAGGAAATCTATCGCCTCCCACAAAACGTTCAATTTCTTCGAAAGTGACGATCATCCATCCCCCATTGCCCTTGCTGTTATCAGGCTGCCGAAAAAATAAAATTGCGCATATTGGAGTCCACAGACCCATTGGCAACCCAACGGTTTACATCGGCTCGCTCCACCGGAGTACGCGCCGAATCGAGCATCCTGCTCCGATATCCGTGATTCCAAAAAACTTCAAACGTATCGGTAAACTTTCCGCTGATACCACCGGGAATAACTTCACTGCTGAGTAATATCTCTACTAACCAGGTAGGCTTGGGGTTGATGTCTAATATTTCTGTTGCGCCGGCAAGAACATCCAGTTCAAAACCTTCGACGTCAATCTTGATTAGAAGCTTCTTTCCTTTGAGCCTGCTCGATACCAATGCATCGAGTGTTGATACAGGCACAAGGCTCGACCGTTCTCGACGCGATTGAGCCCAGCCGGATACGAATGAAGCCATATCGCTGAAGCCGTAGATACGTTTGAGGCCTCCTTGCCCTGCCAGACCTAGAGGAAAGACCTCTACGCCGGTTAGATTATTTTCCCCAAAGGTTCCTGTAAAGAAACTTTAAGTTTCTATGGGAAGGTTCAAATGCAATTGTTTGCATCTTGCGGCTGGCCGCCAGGCATGTGTAAAACCCAACGTTCGCTCCTATATCGAGAACTATTTCGTGGACATTCATTAGTTGGAGAAATGCCTCAACCTCGTCGACTTCCCAACTCGCCCTCGTCATCTTCGGGCAGCCGGCTAATTTGAAACCGTATCTTGTCTGAATGGACCGGCGGCCATTCGTCATATCCCGTGAAACGCGGTATAGCTCTCCCAGTAATGGAGCATGCGTGTCGACAGTCTTTCTGCAACTCGATAACAGCATTAACTACTCCCTTAAACTACGTATTCTGAATCGGTTGAACAGTCAGCTCGCCAATGGTCAAATAACTCGGCGAACGTGCGCAAAATTGCAATGTGTGCCGCAGGCCCATACCTGCAGCGCTTCTTTTAGCTACGGAGCGCCCATAAATTGCAAAATGATGGCGGCTTCAGAGCTTCCGTCAATGGTCCTTTGGGGCGGAACGGCGGATAGCGGATCGCGTATACAGGCGCGAACCGCTCACAAATAAATTCCATCATCCCGGCAGTTTTTCCGTGCGCTTCGGCATACTCGATCAGCAGCTTTATCGTCGGTGAATGTTGAATGGTGATGTCCATGCCCATCAGGGCTCGTAACTCGTTTCCTTCGATGTCCATCTTGCATACGTCGATCGGTGGAAGTCCAAGCGAATCGATAGTCCGGCATGGAACCTGCACAGGATCTATTCCATTGAATAGATTTGAATGTCCTGAATTTCCAGGCGCGCGATAAAGTGTAACTGTGCCATCCTGGTCGCTAACCGCAAAAGGAAAGATAGTGACAAGATTGTCAAACCCATTCAGATGCACATGATGCTGAAGCTTCTCAACATTACTTCGATCGGCCTCGATGGCAAATACTCTGGCTCCCCGTTTTGCCGCAAGCAAAGTGTAGATGCCGACGTTGGCGCCAACATCCAAAACAACGCTGCCCGGTTTAATCGCTTCGCAAAACAGCTTGCGCTCGTTCTTCTCAAAGAATTTGGGCCGGTGCCATAGATTGATTCCGATAATCTCCCTTACATCCACGTTCATCTTCAGATCGTCATCGAAATCATCCACACTTAGTTGCAGGTCTTTCCTGGGAAGCAAGAGTTCATACACATGCCGTAGTAAGCCAAGTCCCCGCACATACGGCAAGTACTTCGTTATCCGCGCATAACGCAGTATTGTTTGAATCATAAAATCGCTGCCTTTCTATCGAAGACGGTTACTGGTGCCATGGCTAGATAACCCCTGCGGGCGCGCAAAAAGGTAGCTCCAGCGAGGGGAAGCCCTATGACCATAGTGGCGGCGAGATAGCTAAGAGCAGCGCCGTCGTTGCCCCATTGGGACGCCGTCAGCGCGGCCATAATCAGAGTGAGCGAGGCCACTACCAGCGATTGCAGCAAAAACGGCTCGCTCTTGAAGGAGCGCAAGAGCGTGGCGAGACTCTGCACAATACAGTTGGCTCCCGCCGCCAGTACCAGCATCACGAAGAGTTGTGGCGATACCATTCGCGCCGCCAACCGGGGAGCGACTGTGGGCAACAGGGCAACCACGCTACAGGCGGCCGAGGCAATCAGGACAAATACGGCCATGGATTGTCCCAGCGTGCGCAGAAATACCCGATCAAGCTCCTGAAACTCGCGTCGTGCGATCAAGCGGCCGAAGGGCGTAGTCTTGGTCGAGGTCCAGGCCAGCGCGAGAAACGTCAAATAACCTGAAATGCTGAGAGACATTCCCAACTGGCCGGCCTCGACGGCTCCGCGCAACACAAAAATGATGGGAATGAATATCTGTACAGTGAAATACGAGCACATCCAACTGATTGCTATACGCCACTGGAATGGCCAGACCTCGCGAGTCCAATGAATGGCGTCTTCGCGGACCGGATGGCGCAGCAGTCCCATCAGCAAACGACGGCGCTTAGCCAGAAAGAGAAGACCGGCTCCTGTCTGGCCCACAACCACCAAAGCCGGCGCGTATAGCCCGCGATGCAGCAACATAGCTGTCCAGGCAAGAGCAAACGCCGCAAGAGTCTGGCGCAGACGCATCGCGGCTACTGCGCGCACCTGCCCGCAACCTTCGATAAACGAGTAGAAGGGTGTGCACCACAAGTAAACAATCAACGCTGTCACTGCCGCCAGCAACGGTCCCAGCCAGTCAATCTGACCTGTCCCAGGCGCCGCATGACGAGAGAAGAAATATATTCCTAACGGTGCAAGAAGCAGACCCATCGCCACCGCGGCCAAGGTGTACCAGCGCAGACTGAGTTGCAGTGCTGAGGCCAGGCGCGCGTGAGCCACTCGATCGCCTGTTACACTGCCGTCCTCATTTAGCTCCAGGTGAATGCATTCGTGTGCGGCCAACTGCTGAATCACAAACGAGAAGCCCAACTCGAAGACCATCTGCAGCGAGACCAGACTCAGCAAGGTGTAGTAGTATCCCTGCTCGACGGGACTTAGAAAGCGTACGATCAGCAACACCGTACCTGCGCTGCCCAAAATGTTCACGGCCCGCGCCAGAAATGTATAGGCAACTGCTCCATCAAGTCCCAATGCTTTGCGCGCGGTCATCTCCACGCTCCGCTGATGATCTCTTCCAGTGTACTGGGCCATGAACCGGAATTAAGGCAGGCACGGCGTAATGTAGCCAGAACCTCCGCGATCCAGACTGTCAACAGAGTCAGCGGCAAAGCTACAAACAAAGCTGCCAACATGATCCATAACTTGTAAGGCGAGGGGCGGTCCGGAGGCACGGCCGCATCGACAACTTGTATCTGCGCTCCCTGCCGCGCTTCATCCACCCGCGCCCCTTCATATTGGCGCGTGAGCAGATCTTGAATGGTCTCACGGTACTTCACCTCTCGCAGCGCTCGCGAGTAGTCAAGACCCGCCTGCGTAAACGTGCCCTTGGGCACAATCAGATCACCCGTGCTGTTATTGCTTGCCGCATCCATCGCGGCTAACTGTCCTTCCATACCGGACAGCTCTTGTTCGGCACGCATCAGATCAGGGTTCTGGTCGGCGGCAAACTCGCGCATGCCCTTGATCTCTACTTGCTTGACTGCCAGCTGACCCCGCAACACGGCAGCCGATGCGATCATGGCGCGGGACTGGCCTTCAATCTCAATCACACCCGTGCGCTGCTCAGTCTGTTTCATTTCCTCTTCGGCACGTTGCAAATCCTCGCGCGCAGCAGTCAACTGCTGCTCGAAGAACAGCCTTCGCTGCGAAGCTTCGGTGATGGCGAGGTTAGCGGTAAAGCGCCGGTATTCTTCGACCCAGCCGTTGGCCATATCAGCGGCCCGGCGCGGATCCTGATCTGTGACCGATAGGCGTATCAGCCCGTCTTTCAAACCGTTGTCGACTTTTGTGGCCCGCTCCCATCTCTTGCGCGCCGTGGAAAGATATTTCCGATGATAGAGTTCCTGCAGATGAAAGCGCGTGACCATCGCGTCCTCCACCGTGCGGCTCTTCATCAGTGCGACTTGCTGATCATTCGGATTCTTGGTACTCATGCCTCCAGCCGCCGAAGCGATGGCACCCAGGTTGCTCATTTGCGCCATCATCGCCGCTCCCGCTGACCCGCTCTGCTGTGACGGCAACAACACCACGGTGGCCGTATAGCGTTTTGGCAGCAACAATGTAACTACAAAAGCCAGAACGATTACCGCGACCATCGAAATCCAGAACAGCCACTTCCTTTTTATTGCCAGCCGTAATAAAGGCGGCATTAAATCGTGGGTTATATTGGGAGTGAGTGAGACGGATTCGTATTCTGCTGTGGCCACGCGATCCTTCTTAGATGAAATCGTGTTATTGAACGCGCAACGCGCGTCTGGTTAAGGGCTTAATGTTCGCCACCTATGTTGCTGCAGTGGTAACGACAGTTGACTATTTCGCTTGTACGGCGCACTCACCTTAATGTGAACCTCCCAGTCAGTTTTCCGGGAAGCTGCGATTAGATTAGCGGTGGAAGGGAGATGCGCAAACAAGGAATCTTCGAAAGAGTTTGTGACAAATCAATTATGGGAAGAGTCTCATGAGACTGTTCAATTTCGGAACGCCTTTCCAATTTTGCTGAATTTTTCCCTTCAATACTCGCACCGGATAAAGACACAATGAGGCATATATGAGAAACCATTCATCTGTCTGCTCTCGTCGCCCCGTGTTCCTCTTGATTGCCGGTGCTGTTGCCTTCTTTAATTTGGGATCAGTGCTGCATGCACAATGTCCTGGGGGGGCCGATCCTGACTCTCTCGGCTGCCCTACTCTTCCTATTCCTCTTACAGCAAACAAAGAACCTTCTGCACCGGTAGACATTAATGAAAGCGCACCTTCGGAATCGCCAAAGGCGGACTCCTCCACCGAGGCCTCTGCCAACGGGAGTCTTTCCGGCGGCACGGCCGACACGGAAAGTGGGATTGGTAATTCAAGAGGACTGCATGGCGGCCTGCCTTCACTGCCTGAGGAGCCCAACGAATTCCAGCGCTTTGTGGCAGCCTCGACGGGCCAGACACTGCCCGTATACGGCGCAAAGCTTTTCAGCTCGCTGCCGGCATCGTTTGGTCCACTCGATCACGGGCCGGCCCCAGCGCAACTGATCGTCGGCACCAATGATGAGTTGCGCATCCGCATCTGGGGCCAGGTAAACTTCAGCGCCAATCTGCGCGTGAGCCGCGAGGGAGAGATTTACCTTCCCAAGGTCGGGCGACGTGCATGTCGCCGGACTTGCATTTTCCGCTAGTCACCGGTCATCTGCGCAACGCGCTGGAGCGGGTCTATCGCAACTTCGATCTGAGCGTCGACATGGGAGAGATTCATTCCATACAGGTGTACGTAACCGGCCACGCGCGGCAGCCGGGCGAGTACACGGTCAGCGCGCTCAGCACTCTGGTGGATGCGGTCTTCTTAAGCGGGGGCCATCCGGCAGCCGGCTCCATGCGCCACGTCGAGTTGAAGCGCGAGGGCAAGGTGGTGACAGACTTCGATCTTTATGCGCTGCTGGTAAATGGCGACAAGACCGGCGATGTGCAACTGCAGACCGGGAGATGTGCTTTACATTCCCGCTGCGGGTCCGCAGGTTGCCCTGCTCGGCAGCGTGCGCCAATGGAGGCAATCTACGAGCTGCGCGGCCAGGAGAATCATTGAAGAGTCTGCTCGACGCGGCCGGGGGCAGAACGGCGATTGCTTACGGCGGCGCGTCTGTCGCTCGAGCGCATAGAGGACCACGCCCAACGCCGAGCTTTCGAGTTGAATGGCTGATTCGGCGGGACTGGCCAGCGCCGCTGGCCGACGGTGACATTGTGCGCATCGATCCGATCGTCTCCAACTATCGCGAGACGGTCACGCTGCGCGGATCGGTGGCCAATCCAGGACGCTTTCTCTGGCATGAGGGCATGCGGCTAAGCGAACTAATGCCCGATCGCGACTCACTGGTGACGCGTGGCTACTGGTGGCGCCGCACCCAGCTTGGTCTTCCCGCGCCAGAACTTGCTCCGCCCGCCGAAAGCGATGCAGCTACCGAAAAGCCAGCAGCAGTGGTTAGTCCCGGAGCGCAAACCGATTGGAATTATGCAGTCATCGAGCGCCTGGATTCGGCCGCCATGACCACAGCGCTGATTCCCTTCAACCTCGGCAAGCTGGTGCTCGATCACGATGTCTCACAGGATCTAATCCTCAAGCCGGGCGATGTGGTTACCATTTTCTCGCAGGAGGACATTCACCTGCCTATCGATGAGCAGACCAGGTATGTGCGCCTGGAGGGTGAGTTTGTGCATGGGGGCATATACAGCGTCACAGCAGGAGATACATTGCGTTCGCTTGTTCGCCGCGCAGGAGGGCTAACCGGCAATGCCTACCTTTATGCGGCGGAGTTCACCCGCAAAAGTACGCAGGCTCTCGAGCAGCAACGGTTGAATGAATATGTTAGCCGCATCGAGCATCAGATGAAGCGCAATGAGATGGGGCTATCGGGCACCGCGACAGTAACCGGGCAGCAGAACCAGGTCGCATCCATCAATCACGAACTGATTACTCAGCTTCGCCAGATACGCGCGACTGGAAAAGTCGTATTGGACCTGGGGCCCAATAGCTCGGGAGAGAACGCATTGCCTGATCTGCCGCTTGAAGATGGTGACCGCCTGGTGATTCCCTCCAGGCCCGCAACCGTACAGGTGATCGGCGCTGTCTACAACCAGAACGCATTCCTTTTTCACAATAGAGCCAGGGTTGACGAATACATGCAATTGTCCGGTGGCCCAACACGTGAGGCGGACCGCGGACGAGCTTTCATTCTGCGCGCCAACGGAACAGTTATTCCTCGCGATGCAGGCCAGTCAATCTTCGCTTCCTCCACTTTCGACAAGCTGCGTCTTTATCCCGGCGATTCGATCGTCGTGCCTGAGAAGAGCGTGCGACCCTCAACCTTGAGCCAGATCCTGGGCTGGAGCCAGTTCATGAGCGGATATTCCATGGATGCACTGATGGTCAATGCACTCAAATAGAGTATCCTTCCGTCGATCTTTAGCGGTGCGCGGGCCATTCTTGATCTGCCTAATTGCAAGTAAGTATTTGCTCGTCTCCAGCGCTTGTTGAAAAAACTTGCGCAGGAGACGCTGCTTACTTTCCTGTCGCGCTTTGACGCTCGCGCTCCCTACATATGCGATAAAGTCATTCTGGATAAAAACTTGTCTTTATTTCATAATGTGTCTTACTACTCGTGAATTCATCATTGGAACTTACTAACTACTGTTCAGTTATAGGAATCGTTCCTTTCCTGCATTCTTCATCCATTCATTTGTCTCGATAACTCACACTAACGAGCTGGATTGAAGCGAAGATTCACTAGTAGGCATGATCGCAGATGGGATAGAAGGCGTATTGGCGAGTTGGTATTTAACCTGCCAGGCTCACTGCTCTCTGCGGAAGAATCTTGCCTGCATACCGGGTTTCAATCCTCCTGTCGAGGTTCGTTTCCATGCAGCTCTCCAGTCGGTGTTTGAGTCGAGCACTGTTGAAGCATCGCAGTCGCTTCACCCCGCATTACTACTTCCCGTCAAGACTGCACCGGTTCAAACAGTGTGGGTAGTCAATCCCGCCGCAAGTGCCTGGAGCATCTCCCACAAGCGAATGTTTGATATCTCGGTTGCTTTAGTTTTCGTCGGTTTTTGGGGTTCCCATGCTGGCCATCGCCGTTTGCGTGCTTCTTTCCTCGAATGGACCGGCGTTCTTTGCACAGAATCGCATTGGCCGGAGAGGAGCGTCTATTTAGCATCTATAAATTCCGCAGTATGGAAGTAGCCTCTGATCTGAATTTTGGTCCATCGCTCACTAGAAATGGAGATGGGCGTATCACCGGAGTCGGGCGCTGGCTACGCAAGTTCAAGATTCGATGAGCTTCCGCAGTTCTATAATGTGCTGCGTGGGGAGATGAGCTGGTTGGCCCCCGGCCAAAATTGCCGCAATACTCAGCCATCGCCAATATGCCCTACCGGCCCGGCATTACCGGCGCGGCAACGCTTGTCTTCCGCAGCGAAGAAGAGATTCTGAGCCATGTAATCCCACCATGATGGACGAGTTTTATAACCAGTCGTATTAAGCCGTTGAAGGCGCGCATTGACGCGCGCTATATGTGCCGAGCTACTTTCTGGTCCGACATAATGGTAGTCGCGGCTACGTTTGTTGCCTGTGTCGCACCTGATCGCGTTTCGTCCGCTAACATCCGTGTTCTGTCAGCTCCGGTTGTCACATCAAAAGCATTCTTTGCCAGCGAACCATCATCGCGCCGAGTGAAACGTCTAACCACTCATCGCCATCGTAGTAATTTTCAATGCAGTAAAATTTGCGTAATTACACATCGCGTAATCGCCCTCATTTACTTCGAGTACATCGTCCCGTGGTCGCGATTGGAACGCGAGCGTTCACTGTGCCATGATTAGGTATACAAGCAGATCATGGAAAATGGCTGCCAGGCGGAGAAAGAGATAATGAGCGAGATTGACCTCATAGAACTAGCCACAACAATTTGCGAGCGATAACTACGCAGGCATCTGTCCTGAAGCGTGGCGCGCGACTGAAGTGCCAATCACGGGCACGCAACAGCGTACGGAGACGATCCCTGGACGGCAAGAGCCTCCGATGCATTTCGCAGCTCTATTTGAAACAGACTGCGATATCTTTTTTGTCTTTAACGGAACCGCTGCCAATTCCCTGGCACTGGCGTCGCTTTGCCAGTCTTATCATGGTGTCATTTGTTGCGATTCTGCGCATGTTGAGACGGATGAGTGCGGCGCGCCGGAGTTTTTTTCAAATGGTTCAAAGCTGCTGGTGGCTCAAAACGCTGAAGGCAAGCTCACGCCGGCATCCATTCGCGAGCTGGCTACGAAGCGCCAGGATATTCATTACCCCAAGCCGCATGTTGTCACCATTACGCAATCCAACGAACTGGGCCGCGTTTATACGATAGCGGAATTACGTGCAATTTCAGATGAATGCAAATCGCATAAGTTGAATCTGCATATGGATGGCGCCCGATTCGCAAATGCCTGCGCAAGCCTCGACTGCTCGCCGGCGGAGATCTCATGGAAGAGCGGCGTCGATGTTCTCTGCTTCGGCGGCACAAAGAACGGATTAGCAGTGGGTGAGGCGGTCATCTTCTTCGATCGCAAGCTCGCAACAGACTTTGATTACCGATGCAAGCAGGCCGGCCAACTGGCTTCGAAGATGCGTTTCCTTGCCGCACCGTGGGTGGGAATGCTGGAGAGCGGTGCATGGTTGAGCAACGCCGCGCATGCAAACAGTTGTGCAAAGTATTTTGCCGCACAAATCTCCGGCATTCCCGGTATTCGGTTAACGGTTCCTGTTGAGGCCAATGCGGTTTTCATTTCAGCGTCAGAGGATATTCTCAATTCGATTCGCGAGCGCGGCTGGCAATTCTATACCTTCATAGGCGGTGCGGCGCGCTTCATGTTTTCCTGGGATGCGGACCTCTCACGCGTAGATGCGCTCTGCCGCGACGTGAAGGAATGCGCAGCTCAGACACAGGCAACAAGCTGATGCCGGTAGTCGCACTACCAGGCGCGCAGCCAGTCTCACGAAGGCAAAAATGCGTTATGGTTGCCTATCTTTCCGATCGCGGTACTAGTTGCCATTCTTGGCTTTAGGCGTGAACTTACGCAGGACGAACTCCTGTACCAAGGTGTCTACTACGCGGGCGCCAGTAGTGATAAGGGCATTCTCGAAGACCAGATTCGGACCGCGATTCGACTGCGGATAGTAAAGGTTCGAGATCGGCCCCCGCGGCCAGATCGCCTCCAACACTGGAGATATTTGGCTGCAACCGGCCATTGTCTCCCTTGCAGATAAATGGGCTCAAGATCGCGTGAAGAGCGCGTGACTTCTTTGTGCCCGTGCCCTGGTAGAAATAGCGCGGGTCTTGGTGCAGTAGCGATGGAAGGATGGCGCCTCCGATGAAAATATCGGTAAATCCATCGGTATAGTCGGCGCCGTAGCGCTGACCGTAACCTTTTGCACCTTCAACAAAGTTTGGGGTATGTGCCGCCTGGTCAATGCCTGCGAAAAATCCTACTCCCACAAATGTCGCAGGATCGGTGGCGGCTCTGAGAGCAAGCTTGAACTTCAGCTTCGTCGTGAGTGGTGCTGGATTGGGATCATAGACAACGTAAAAATTTGGGATGATGCCAAATACGCGCTGCTGCTCTTCAACCTTGACCTGCTCAGTAGCGATTTGCACGGGAGAAGAATACACAGTTACCGAGGTCACCAGCCCTGAAGTCTTAAGTTTATTGTCCGTCAGGAATAATTGCTGGCCTGGACTGAGTAAGATATCCGGTGAAATCCAGTTTATAAATCCCTTAGCGCTGATTGTAACGCGATATGTGATTCCCGGCTTGAGATCTCCGATTTGAAATGCCCCTTTGTCATCCGCCACAGCCGTGCGGCGAGCTCCCTTGTCAGGGCCTTCGAGAACGATGATGGCTCCTGGAATAATATCGTCATTCACATCGGTAACGGTGCCGCTTATACTTCCTGCCTGCTCATCGGACGATTGAGAACTGGTGTTGCCAGGGGTGGTTGTGCTCGAGGCAGGGGTGGCAGCCGAAGCCGGGTGCTGCGCGGTCTGGTCTTGCCCAGCCGCAGCATCATGTCCACCTGGCTCGGCCGCGGCAAGCGCGAACTGTGGCTGAGGTGCTTCGGGAAACTCTACGACTGCAATTACCCTGCTGCCGCTGCCTGGTTCCTGCGATAAAAGACAGGAGGGCAACGCCATCGAGACAATACTGATAAAAAGTATTGGCGGCATAAAACCAGAACTTAAACGCATTCGTTCACCAATGAGGAATTAACGCCCACCGGGAGGTCCACAAAAGGCGAAATAGACCAGGGCTATTTCCAGTATAAATCACTGTTCGCAGAGAGAATAGCTGTCCCTGAGTATTGGACTCGATCAACGTCCTCCGGCGTACGCTTGTACAGGTTCTTCTCGAAAATTTTACACAAAACTCAATCTTTAGCTGGCATCAGAGACTATTTTCGGATTTTCTGTTTTAATCATTAAAGGACACTTGATTTCAATTTCTGAATGGCAGGCTTCGCCTGTATTTTCAAGGATGGTGTGTTTGCGTTATATCGCCGTTCTTCTAGGGCTGGCTCTCGCCGCAAGCAGTCGCGCTCAGTCGGTGCAAATTCCGGATGCGCCGCAGCCGTCGCCCAGCCTCCTCGCCGCACATGCCCCCGTACCGGATTCCGGCGAATACTCTTCCTCGGCTGATTTCACCGGAGCATCCGGCTTGCCCTCCCTACCGAACAGGCGCTGACCAGCCAACCCGCGCAGAACGCCAACCACGGCAACAAGCGCCCCAAGCCCGCCCCCGAGATTCCGGTCGATGCCAACGGTCAGCCCATCCCTCTTGAACGTCGACAGCCGCAGCGCATCCTCGGTTTCATGCCCAACTTCCGCTCTGTATCCAGTGGCTCCACGCCCCACCCGCCCGGTTGGAAGTACAATTTCACCGTCGCCACACATCAGGCCACGGATTATTCCTCATTCATCTTTCTCGGCATAACCACCCTTAGTGCCGAAGGCGTAAACGAGCATCCTGTTCTGGGCAAAGGCGCGGACAGCTTTTACGCATACCTTTGGCGCGGCTTCCTCGATAAGACCGACGGCACATATCTCTCCGCCTGGCTGTTGCCCAGCCTCATCCACGAAGACACGCGTAACTATGCGCTCGGCAACACTCACAGCATCCCCATCCGCGCTCTCTATGTGATCGACCGGCAAGGCGTGGCGCGCACTTATGGTGGCCGCCAGACACCCAATATCGCCGGACTTGGCGGTAAGATCCTCACCCAAGTAATATCGCGGACATATTACCCTACCGGCGCTACCAGCTTCAGCGTCCTCGCTACCAAGTTCGGCTATGCCTCAATGCGCGACATATCTTTCACTTCCGTTCGCGAGTTCTATCCCGACCTTGCAGCTTACTTTGTTCGCAAACACCGCGAGAAAATGGCTCGACTCGCCGCCAAAGTCGCTGCTTCCAATCCTTAAAATGCCGGCGATTTTACGCCGAGAAATCAATAAACCCGCGCTGGGGGTCGGTGGAGATAAGCTTCACCGTCACCTTGTCGCCGACGTCCAGGCCCTTGCCGCCCTGGACGAGCTTTCCATCCACATGCGGATTGAGCGTGCGGACGAAGGTGCCGTAATTATTTACTCCGGTAACGATTGCCGGGAAGCTCTGGCCGATGCGGGGGCGCAACACAACGGCAGCAATGCGTTTCTGCATCTCCCGCTCAACCTTGCGGGCGTTATCTTCCATCAGGGTGCAATGGGAGGCAATTGTGTTGAGCTGATCTTCACTGTAGGGCTGTGGCCCATGAGCAAGAAACGCCTTCAAAATCCGTTGTGACACCATGTCGGGAAAGCGACGGTTGGGGGCGGTGGAGTGGGTGTAATCCTGCACGGCCAGGCCGAAATGGCCCGGCGAAACCTCGTTGGGCTTCACCAGCACGTACTCTCCGGGACCCATCAGTTTGATCACGGCCAGCGAGAGGTCGGGGAAATGATCTGGATCCTTCTGCTTCTGGGCCAGCAGAAAATCGTTGAGAGCCTTCGAGTCCGGCTGGGCAGGCAGGGTCGTGCCCATGCCCTGCGCCAGATCGACGATTCGGTCCCAGCGCTTGGGGGTGCGTACGATGCGGCGTATTGAGGCCACGCCGTCCTGCTCAAAGGCGCGAGCGACAACGCCATTGGCCGCCACCATAAACTCCTCAATAAGCGATGTGGCACGATTTTTCTGCTGGCCAACAATATCAACCGCTTGACCGGCCAGCATGATGGGCTGAGTCTCAATTGTTTCAAGATCAAGCGCTCCATGCTGGAAGCGCCCACCCACCATACGCTGCGCCGCCGCGTCCTGCAGCTTGAGTTGCGCGGCCAAATCGGCGCTTGCGGATACCTTTGCCGGCGCCGGACCTGTGCCTTCAAGCCAGGCTCCGACTGCGTTGTAAGCCAGTTGCGCCCGGTTGCACACCAGCGCGCGATATGCCTTCCCATCGGATGCCGCTCCCGCCTGATCCACGGCATACTCGACGACCAGCGCCAGGCGCTTTTGATTCTCATTCAGCGAGGTAATTCCTTCTGATAGAACGGCCGGCAGCATAGGAAAGACGATGACGCCTGTATATACCGAAGTCGTCTCGCTGCTGGCGTGGCCATCAATCACCGTGCCCTTGGCGACACGCGCATCCACGTCAGCCACTCCGACAAGTACGCGGATGCGTCCGTCAGGCAACTGTTCTGCCCACTCGATCTGGTCAAGATCTTTTGAGGTATCGTTGTCGATGGAAGACCAAAGCAGGTTACTCAGGTCCTGAATGCCGGGTACGGCGGGCGCATCCGGATGAGCCTGAATGACGGCTAGTTCAGCATCGGTTCCAGCGGGAAAATCCGGCTTGAAACCGTGTTCAATCATGGAGGCGTGGGCTGCGGCGATGAGATCGAAGTGCAAAGGCTGGGCTGAATGCATGAGGAATAAAGCTCCTTGAAACCGAAGAGCAAGGCTATCACATTGTGGAAAGTCTCGTATGGATAAGAATGAACAGTGAATTCTTCAACACTGGCTAGCGAAATCTGCCTTCCAGAGTGCGGATAGTACGTGTAGATAATGCGTGGCTAAGACTCACGCTATACCTGCCGGGAAATCGCTTCAGTGTTTAGCGACAGCAGATGGGGCCAGTACATTGACCGTCAGATAAACGCTTTGGCTGACAACAGTGTTGTCTACGTAGGCGGTAGCGATAATCTGCAGCGTGGCCACGCCCAACGGCGTGCCGCCCCCGGGAGGCGGCGTAACATTACCGCTGCTTATGCTGTTGCAGCCGATGCCCGCACCGCTCAAACCCACTAGCAGCAAAAGCAGCACAAGGAATCGCTGCGCAGAAAGACGCGTAAAAATGCGCGCACGTCTCCCAAACGGCAACAGGAAGAATGCCAGCATGGCCAGCACCGTGCCGCCTGCCGTGTGCGTCCAATTTGGCTCGTGATGGATGATCGATGCTGATGGTCCTCCCGTAGTGAAGGTTTGTATGGTAAATGTGACCGTGCCGGGAGGCACAAGTTGTTGCGGACTGGCAGTGCAGGTCATGTCGTACTGTGTGGCTACCGCGCAGATCACCTGAATCTCATTGTCGAGCCCGCCCAGGCCGGTGACGATAAACGATGCGGTGCCCGACGCACCCTGCACGATGTCAACATTTGTGGGCGGATTCGAAGGCGATGGAGTGATGGTAAAGTTCTCAACTCCGAGGGTCAGTATATTCGAGGTTTCAGTGTCGTAGGATGTGTCTCCCAGATAAACAGCTGTGAGCATGTCGAACCCGCCCGGCAGCGTTTGCGTGGTAATGGTCGCCATTGACGAGTCGGTCAGCGGTACAGGAACCAGCGTAGCCTGCCCGATAACAGTAGTGCCGTTGTAAAAGATGACGTTGCCGGTGGGGTTTTGCTCCATGCCTGCGATTGGCATGGCATTCGGCGTCACTGTGGCCGTCAGCATCACCGCCGCTCCGGACGGTACAGGATTGACGTTCGAGGTGAGGACCACAGTATCCGGCAGAACAGTAACCACGGTGATGGTCGCCGTACCATTGGCCGCGGCAAAATTCGGATCGCCCGCGTAGACGGCCTGCAGTGTATGCATGGTCGCGGTAATCGGAACCATAAAGGTTGCCGTGGTGACACTCCCCGTGGTTGAAACTGGCGACGAACCGAAGGCCGTTCCGTTGATATTCAATGTCACCATGCCGGTGGGCGCGACGGTTCCGGCAGGAGGACCGCTGGTCGCAACTCCAAAAGTGACGGTTACGGTAATGGTTGTACCCACTGTCGGAGTCAGGTTTGAAGGCGTGACCGTAAGAGTGGTGGTGCTTGGCGCGGTGGTGATGCTTATCGGCTCTGAGTTAGTCGCTGCGTAGGTGTCAGTCTCATCGAAGTAGGATGCACCGATACTGTAGGTGCCCGCGGTAGTAAAAACGCTGTCGAGATTTACCATCCACGTGCCTGTCCCTGAGGGGTCAAGCGTTACCGTGGACGCGCCGGGAAGCCCTGAGGCGGCGACCGTATTGTAGAAAGTAATGGTGCCGGTGGGTGTTGGGCCGGCGACCACTGGATCAACAGTCGATGTAAGCGTTATCAGTGCCGATGGGTTGTAGGTTGAGTTAACCTGCGTAGGCGCAATCCCAATGCTCACGGTGACCGCTGCGGGCGTCACGTCGGGAGTGGCCCACTTGTTCACCAGAGCCTGCGCGTTGACCGCACCCAGTCCGGTAGCCAGGTCATAGCCGGGTCCGGCGGCGAAGCCAATCTGCT
This sequence comes from uncultured Acidobacteriaceae bacterium, assembly GCA_963780975.1. Lineage (GTDB taxonomy): Bacteria > Acidobacteriota > Terriglobia > Terriglobales > Acidobacteriaceae > Telmatobacter. Next base: position 88,141 of record CAWAEU010000023.1, read on the forward strand.
CTGTAGCGCCGCAGCCGGGGCTGCCTGCCACGCACTTGAGTTGCGCGTTGCCCTGCTGTACATCTTCAAAGATGCCGGTTTGCCGGCTAAGCGCATACAGGTTGGGTACAACATTACCCTGCGCGCCATATTTCTGAGCCACCAGCGCGGCGATTCCTGCAAAGATTGACGCCGCAGCGGAGCTGCCTCCGCTGCGCACCAAAGTGCATCCAGATGCAGTTGAAGCGCTGAGGCAAAAAGCCAGGCCGTGATTCACGCTTGTATCGATAGCCGTGGGCAAGGCCAGGTCGGGCAAGAGCCGGTTATGGGTTCCGGCTGTTCCCTGCTGCGCTTCTGCGGCCTTCGACTGCCAGATGGGCGCGCCATAATGCGTGCTGCTGCCTCCGCCGCTTGCATAGGCAGGATCGGTCGCACTCGCCGGAGACCATGCGGACAATGCTGAGATTCCCGCCGCCGGGCCGCCTGCGCCAAATGCCGCGACACCCACGGCTGCATTCCACGGTGTAGAGGCCAGCGCATTGACGCCATAGCCGCTGCTGACCGGTGCATCGCTTCCCGCTGCATGGCAAGCCGCTGCGCCGCTGTCGCCAACTGCGGCAATCACTGCAATGCCTTCCGCCGCCGCCTGCCGGTAGAGTGCGGTATAAAATTCCTGGTGCGCATGGCTCAGAGCTATCTCGCACTCCGAGTAGCCGACGGCGACGGTGTGCGCCAGCGCCTGATCGACGATGGCCGCCAGTGACAAATCTAAGCCGTCGGTTGCTGCGGTGGTGGCCGTTGGAACCAGCACGATTTTTGCGCCGGGTGCGGCAGCGCCGGCCCAGGAAGCCGCCAGAGTAGCCTCGGCCTGGTCGCTTGTAACTCCAATTCCGGATCGGAGCCGTCCGGAACAACCGTGAGCGGCGATCGCAGGCAATGCGAAAGCCGCGCGGAAAGCGGCAACATCCTGGCTGTTCACATTGCTGCGTGCTGCAATGGCGATCGATTCGCCTGCCCCATCGGTTCCTGCGGAATGCAACGCGTCCAAATGAAGGAGCTGCGCAACGAGTTGCGGGGTCAGAGCATCAGCGTGGTTCGGCGAGGTTTCCGCCGCAAGTTCTGACGCGGAGACAACGACGGTCTGCGGCGCGGTCAAAGCGGGCGTGGAAAGTGCTCCATCGAGAGAGACCAGTCCCTGCACCAGGGGCGTGAACGCGGCTGGTATTGAAATTCCCTACCAGCACGAGCGCGTGTTCCGCCGGCTGTAACCACATAATTGATCGGGCGTATGAAATGCCTGTTCCACCTGGGCAACCGTTCCTGAGAACTCGATCCAGCCGCGGCCTGCCGGCAAAGGCGCAACCTTGAAACCCTGGCTCTCTAGCCATGCGGAAACTGCTGCAACATCCCCGGCAGAGTTCAATAAGATGCGGCAAACTCCGACGGCGTAAGCCAATGGTGATATTTGGGCGAAGCCGGGATTCTGCCGGTTCCGCAAGCTCCGTGGCCAGCGCCTGTTGCTGGCTGTCCGATGGCGAGAGCAGCAACAGCATCCGCTCCAACCGCATGCCGGCAGGCGCAGGACCTTGTACTCCCTTAATGACTGGCGAACTGGACGCGGGAATCATCACCGCATAGGAACTGCGCCAATCGCCTGCCAACCGGGAATCCGGCGCCTGAGCCTGGGCCACAGCCCACCCCGAGCTCAATACTCCCAGGCTGGCCAGGAGAAGAATTGCGAGCGGCATACCAAGGCTTCTTTTGTGTGCCATGTTCCTCTTTTACAACGAACCCTGAAAGACCTGCACCTCATTCCAGAGAGGCGAAAAAGGCAAATTCCCAACCGCCTTCATCGGACGGTTTCAACACCAGACCGCCTTATTGGAGAGGCTTGCGGGTTCATAGCGCTTCGCCCCGATTGTATAGCGGTGGAGGGACCTTGAAACACAGATTATGCAGCGGAAAAGGAGCAGTAAACCAGAAAGTTATGAAATCCGGCTGCAGGCGGCCTCTCCCCCGGCGACCGAGATAAAGCCGCCGGGGAGGCCGACGCGGATTTTCTATTGAATACCCAGGTCGGAGAGCACCTTGGGCTTGGCTTCGTCCTGGGCAAGCAGGTTGTGGCATGCCGAGCAATCCTGGGTGATGCGTCTTGCCGTCCTTGGTAGCGTGGTCGCCGTCGTGGCAGCGGAAGCAGCCCGGATAGCTCATGTGGCCGATGTGGTTGGGATGCGTTCCCCAGGTCACCTTCATGAAGGGAAACACATTCTGGCTATAGAGAGTCACCAGTTCCTGCCCGGCGGACTTACCTGGTCAGCCTTTGCGGCAGCACCTCGGGATGCTGGGTGCGATAGAAGTCCGCAGTTGCGCAGGAATCTTGGTGCTCGCTTCGGCCTCGGAGGCATACGTGGCCTTCAGCAATTCCAAGCCCTCTTTGTGGACCCAGGGCAGATCCGGAGAGATCGCGCCTTCGGCCATTGCCCGGTTGATCGCGTCTTCCGCGGTCACGAAGGTGTGAGCCGCGCGGTTGTGGCAATCGATGCAATCCATCACCCGCCGCTCACCCTGTGGTTGGGCGCCGTTCAGGGCTGACGCTGCAAATGTCGTCTCTGAGCCGTCGGCATTCCGCCTCTGTACCCAGGGAATGGTGGTACGCGTGGGATCGGTGGCGATGTACTCAATGTGGCCCAGGTGCACGCCGTGAATTCCGGTCAGATGCGAGAGTGAATCCACGCCGCCCAGGTGCAGCACAACCACTGTCTCGGTCTCGGTGTTCTTCTCGTCGTCGGCAAAGCTCGACTTGACCAGCAGCTTTTCTCCCACAAAACGGGCCGGCGTATGGCAGCCCTCGCAGGTGTAGCGCGCCGGGCGCAGATTTTGCACCGGCGATGGAATGGGCGTGGGATAGCGATCGAAAAGTGACTTCAACAAGCTGCTTGGTGCCATTTACCTTGGCGCTGAAGTAGGCTTGGGCGCCGGAGCCGATGTGGCAGTCGACACAGGCCACATGCGAGTGCGCGGATATCTTGTAGGCCGTGTACTCGGGATGCATCACATGGCACGACTGGCCGCAGAACTGGGGCGAATCCATATAAGCCGCGCCGCGATAGGTGGAAATCGAAACAACCAGCAGGTTGGCAATGGTGGCCAGCAGCACGATGTCAAGGCCGTGGCGGAACATGCGGTCATTGAGATCAATTTTGGGAAATGCGGCCGGAATCTGACCGGCTTGCTGCAGCTTTCTGTGACGTAGAAAAACGCCCACCGGAATCAGCAGCAACCCGCCTATAAACAGTGCCGGCAGCAACAGGAAGAAAATAATGCCAAGGTATGGATTGTCATACGGCCGGCCGATCAGTTCCACCAGCCAATAGCCAATCATGGTTACGCCGGAAGCTGTGGTGATGGCTCCGCCAGCAAGGCTGATGGGGTTGTTGCCGAAAAACAGCGCAGGGCGAACCCAGTTTTCACGGAATTTCTGGAGAAGAGACACTTATCCCCCACTCATTATTAGTGTGGCCCGCCCCGAAGGGCGGGCTATGCTTCTACTGTTTCAAGGTGCGTATAAACGCAATTACGTTGTCGAGGTCAGCGCCCGCGACTCCGGCCACCGGCTTCATCGTGCCCTTACCGTTCGTAACCGCCGCCTTCAATTTAGCGTCGCTCATTGCCTGTACTGTGGCGCCGCCCAGGGGGTTCACTTTTGCCTTGGGCAGATTGCCTGAGCCATTGGCGGCATGGCACATCTTGCATTTGGCGTTGTAGACAGTTTGGCCGGCTGTTGCGGATGCAGCTTGAGCCGATTGCACTGTACTGGCCATTGAAAACGCTACGGCCAGCATTGTCAGGGATCGAATTGTCTTTGTCATGGTGAGACTCCTTGAGTTTTTTCGGTCATATTGGTCCTGGATAGCACCGGCCGAGTGTTTTTGCTTCTACATATTACAACCCCGGCCACTGGTCACAGTCGCAAGGGTTGCAACCTTGGTGACAACATTCCACCTCTCACTTTTTTAAACGGCGAAGCCCCAGCATTCAGGAACTGCGCCGATGGTTAGAGGGCAATGCCCTGTCAAAATTCGTAATGCACACTCAGGGTCACGTTATTGGCGTGAAAGTTCCTGGGTGCGGTTAGCCCTGAAGACGGTTCAACCAAACCCGTCACCGTAGTAGGAATCGCCGGATTATACAAAGAGGCGCAAGGAACAACTGCTGTACTCGTAGTCGTTGATGTGCTGCAGTACTGCGGGCCCGATGCGCCGCCCTCTCCGTAGCCGTAGTAGTTGTATTCAGCCTTCATGATCATTCCATGCCGGATTGTCCATGCCAAATTCACAAACGGAGTCTGGTAGGTAGAAACCAGCGAGCCGTTCACCGAGCGCGCATCGTTGAAAAACTGGCTCCCGTTCACTGAGCTAATGCGATAGCCGAGATTAGAGTGAATTTTGTCCACGGGAGACAGGTTGAGAGCCACCGATCCGTACTGCGTGGGAGCATCCATGAAGTCGCGGCCAAACCAGGACCCCAAAGCAGGCGTGCTGGTGTGCGAAACGTTATAGTTGCAGACGCCATTCGCATAAACATTCCCTGAGCTCAAAACGCTGGCGGGGATGGAGCCTGGAGCCGGTGCGGCGCCGGGCAAGGTGGCCTTGGCGCCGTTCAGGTAGCAGATGTTGGTCGTCGCATATACATCGCTATAGGCGTAGTTGAGATCAAGCCCATAGTGTTCATTCGGCGCAAGCACCGCACCCATGCTGAAAACCCGGCTGTGATCGACATGATCGAGCGGTCCGTAGTACAAGCTGCCGGTGGCCGCGTTGTCGCCCGTGTTGTTATGCCGTTCCAGATCGTTAAAAGCGCCCGAGATCGTCGCCCAGGGTTTCGGCTTGTACATGGTATGCACTCTGTAGTGCTTGGTTTGCCTTGGGCCACCGGGGTGAAGGCGTTGTCGTCATAAAGCACCTCGACAGTCCCATTCACATCCCAATTGTTTGTGGGACGATAAGCTGCATTGAAGATGCCGCCGTTTTCTTCAATGTTTACCGTTCCGTTGGTCGTCGCGCCCGTGGCTAATGGAGCACTATGAGGAACACCCTCTGCGATGGTGCGATTTCCGTAGCGATAAGTGAGCGACAACGTCGTGCGCGATGTGGCATCCCAGGTCCCGGTCACATTATTGACCAGGATGCTCTGGCCAAAATAACCCGGCAGAGGGACGCCGACGGCCCCGCTGCCTTCAATTGTGCTTGTTGGCGGGGTGGTGACAGTGTTAATCACAGTCGTGGTCAACGTAGGGTAGTTGATAGTCTCTTCTGTCGCGACTGGGGGCGTCGCCTGAGTGGTCACACTCGTCATGGTTGCGGTTCCCGGCTGGTGGACGCTGGAGAAAGTCACCTGATCAGAGAGACTGACCGTCTTTGTTGCCTGCCACACAAAGCCATAGTCTGCGGCCACCACCTCGCGCTTTGCGGATGCGACGGCCGTATAAGTAAGCGAGCGAGTCGTTCCGTTCAGCCCCTGGTAGCTGTCGTAATAGTTGGGCAGGTTCATGTTCGCGCTGGTGTAGCGAAAATCACCGTTCATTGAGACGTTCCTGATGCTGGTGCTTTGCAGCCTGAAAATCTCAGTGGGATAAAGTATGCGAGTCGGCTGCGTGCGCGCGTAGCTGGTAACCACAGCGCATGCTGGATTGATGACCGGCAGGGTTCCAGTGGTTGGGCGCCGACAGCAGGGGCGTGGAACCTATGCTGTTGGCATTGCAAGCGCTGGTGGTGTAAGGCGTCAGGCTGTCATAGTCGTCCAGGGCCACTGGTGTTCCGTCTGCCTCCTGCACAATAAAGTCGCTGGGAGCCAGGGTGAAATAGAGTCCGCCTTGTAGTGGTCGATCTGCTCTTCAAAGGTCAGCTTGGTGCCTTGCATGGGCTTCCAGTCGACTGCTCCCGTGAAGTCGTCGGTGCTGTTGCGCTGATACTCCTGAAGAATGGCATTGTAATTGGCGAAATGATAACCGCTCGGGCTCAGGCTCGGCCCCTGAAAGATATTCTGCGAGTAACCTGCCCGAAACGTCACCTTCGAGAGCGGAAAGAGGGTGAGTTGGTGTCCGTCATGCGGCGCACCGTGTTGAACAACACCGGCGATTGATTCACCTGAGGCCATGCAAACGAGCCGGTTGGCGCGCGAGGGCCAATGGGAATCGACTGCCCGCCGGGAACATTCGGATTGCCCAGCAGATCGTAGTCGAAGTACTGGCGATCGCGACGGAACATTCCCGAAAACTCGTAGATCTTCCCTTTGAAAAGTCCAGCTTGGCAAAGTTGTTCGGATCGCCGCCTAACCCGTTGCCGATGGCCTGCAGCGAATCAATAAGGGTATGTTTGTTGTCAGGCAGCGCGCTCATCACAAAGGTTTCACCAAGCAGGCGCGGCCCGACTGCAGATTGACCAGCGTGTCATACATCGCATTGCTGCCTGAGATGCCTGATATGCGCCCCCCCACATCAACGCTCTGATGGGTCGTATACCCCTCGGGAAGACATATGCGATTCTGGCGCCGGTATCGGTGCGGCAGGCGTCGGATTTTGTGCGACCGCGATGCACCCTGTCATGAGCAAAATCGCCAATCCAATGCCCCCGGCAGTGCGCCGGATCATTGCCGGAGATTGCAGTTGATCTGGCAGCCGATAAATCCAGCCCATCTTGTTCATATAAAGCCTCGCAAAAAAAATGTTGCTATCAACCAAAACCTGTAACTCGTGCGCAAACTTGCATCCTTGATCCAGGATCGGCCATTACTCCTACCTCAGGAATGCCGGATTGATGTTCGACCCGTGGATCATGGTGTGGCAGTCGATGCACGGCGTAATCTCCGCCGATCCTGCATTCATTCCGTGAACCGTGCCGGCGGCGACCGGGCTATGGCACTGGTTGCACAGCGTGTTGATATTCGGCATGTTCAGCAGCCGCGCATTCTGTGAACCATGCGGAGTGTGGCATGCCATGCACCCCTCACCCTTTACCGCGGCGTGCTCGTAAACAAATGGCCCGCGCGTCTCCGTGTGGCACTTGGTGCAGATCGCGTTCTGATCGGCCGTGGACTTGATATTGTTGTTACCGAATGTGCCGTGAACGTCGTGACAGTCGCTGCACTTTACCAGGCCTTCGTTCACACGGTGGTGGAACGGCATATCGAACGCAGGCTTCACGTCGGCGTGGCACTGGAAGCAGAGCGTGGGCTGTGAAGCCTTCAGCAGCGCTTCCCTTTCGCCGGTAGCATGCACGCTGTGGCAACTCACGCAGCTCACTCCGGCCTTGGCATGAGGAGAACGCGTGAAGTTGGGATGCGCTCCCGCATGGCAGCTCAGGCACTTGGCATCCACATCCTTGGCCGGGGCCTTGGCGGGATTGAAGATCTTGCTCACGTCCCCGCCGCCCGCAACGTGCTCACTGCCCGCTCCGTGACAGTTTTCGCAGGTTATGCCTTTATCGTTGTGCATAAGTACCATTTTGGCGTGAGGATTGTTGGCAAACCCCTTGACCAAATCTTCGTGACAGCCGGCGCAGGTCTCTGCGCCCACAAATTCCGCCGTTGCGGGTGCCTTTCCCTGAGCGGTAACCGGTTTGGCAGCCGCATCGGTCTTGGGCGCCTGAGCCGCGAGCATTGCCGCGCACAAAACGCCTGCGCTCAGCATCATCGTCAAACAAGCTCGCAGTCCCAGTCTCTTGCCCAGAACCGCATCAATCGATACATGCGTAAAAGGCCAATTTCTTTGCATGGAAAATACCGCCTTCGATGATCTTCTTCTTGCTTCCGGAAGTTTTTGTACCAACGTTGGTCGTCTTGTGAGGAGCATCACTTCATGCGCTGAATATTAGCGCATGTTTCATACCCAAAATGGTGATATCCATCACACTGATTGATCAGATCGATTACAGCCCAGAATTTCTTCCATTTGAGTGATTTAGCTCCAATCACCCACGGGCGATCCGTCGCCCTGAATCACAAGCTAAATCCCCCTGGAGATGGGAGCAATCGGAGTTGAGTAATTACTCTTGAAGAAGAAAACCAGAGATTCAGTCTTGAGACTGTATAAAATTGCTCACTTTACCCTGAAATAAGATAATCCGGCCGCCCATTTTGAACTTTTCCGCCTTCTTTTAACTCAAAAACCACCCGCTGCTCAGACCAACGATTCTCTGAGAGAAGATAACGCGAATTTACCGCTATCCGGTTTACATCAGCCCCAATCCGAGCCTGCCGCCAAAAGTAAAGCTGCATAGACGTGAGGCCCATCACATCTTTAACGCTCGACACTCACGCAAAATTCTCATAGGAAAAAGTCTCTATTCCGGGAATCCAGGGGATGATCATCCCGGCTTTTGTCCCAACTGCGTTCAGCAAGGTGGCAAATAGCAGGGTTAATCGTCCTGAACCACTGTCGGAAGGGGCAGACCATGTTGAATACTGAGATCACGGCAGAAGTGCATGCGCGCAAAAAGCATCCCGCGCAGCCGGTTCCGGCGGGCTGCTGCGGCTTGTGGCAATCGACGTCCCGGCTGGTTCTGTTCTCTGGGCAGCGCCGTTCTCGCCGATCTTGAGCTGGCCACCAGCACCATCTCGCTTCCAGCGCAGGCTTCACTCTTTACCCAGGGCGAAGATGCCCGCTGCCTCTATCTCATCTGTGGCGGCTATCTCAAGCTCACCGCCGGCCGCCTTGAAGATCGCCAGATGATCGTCCGCGTCGCCGGACCAGGCTCCATGCTCGGCCTCTATGCGGTTCTCTCCCACGGCGTCTACGAAGTCTCAGCCGAGTCGTTAACCAGCGCCCAGCTCCGCCCCGTCGAGCGCGAAAGGTTCCTCAGCTTCCTGCGCAGCCACAAAGAGGCGCAGATGCGCGCCGTCCAGTGCATCTGCCAGGAATACCGCTTTGCCCTTCAGGATGCCTGCCGCATCTCCCTGGCTGAAACCGTAGCCGCGCGCCTGGGCCGCCTGCTGCTCGAACTGGGCCATCAGATCGGCGAACATCTTGACAGCGGCGGCTTCAGCTTCCCGCTGCTGCTGACCCACGAGGAGATGGCCTCCATGACCTGCACCACCCGCGAAACCGTCACCCGCACCCTGGGCCAGTTCCGCAAGGATGGCTGGATCTCAATCAAAGACTCCCTCATCACCGTTCTCCAGCCGGAGCAGTTGCAAAGCCTGCTCTAGGCTTCGGGCCCTCCTTTTCGCCGCTACCGGTCACCCTGTCCCAGCAGTCCAGGAGTTATCATCTTGATAGCGTCATCATCTTTTGTTAGGAGTTACTGCTGCATATGAAGCGATTTGTGACTTGCGTCTCTGCTTTTCTTCTCTTAAGCTGCACTGTTACCGCCCAGAACACGGCTCCTGACTCGGCTACAGTCCAGCCCAATGTCACCTCTGCCGAAAGCCCTGCGCTGCGCGAGTTCCAGAAGATTGAGGATTCCTGGGCCGACTCCATCAACCAACGCGACCAGTATGGACTGGAGCTGGTCCTCTCTCCTCTGTTTGTCGATGTTGCCTCTACAGGCGACATCACTACCCGCAATCAGCAGGTGGCGCTCCTCATTACCAGCGAGGATAGGACCGTCCATCTCGAACAGCGCGTGGTTACGGTGCGCATGCTGGGCGACATCGCCGTCGCCAACGGAACCTATGTGCTGCGCCATAAGGTGAATTCGAATGTGATGGAAGAAAAAGGCGTCTTCACCCACGTCTTCGAGCGCACCCACAACGGCTGGCTGTGCATCAACTCCCAGCGCACGCTGCTGCGCACTGAGTCGAACGCCAAAATCAAAAAACAGTCCAACGCCGAAATGCCCTTCCACATTCCATTGTTCTCAAAGTAGCGACGGAAGCAAACGGGGATTGAGACTGGGCGTGATTGTGACGGATTTTGACAAATTCATGCAGAATGTGGACATTTTAGCGTATTTTATGACACTCGTTTATCATGTAATTATCATTTAGAATCAATTACTTATATGAATAATAAGGCGAACAAAAGGGTAATACACCCCGGGGGGTGCATTCAAATTCCAATCGGAGTGAAAACCGATCTCCGCGAGGTTTGTCTTAAAGAGATTATGCGCGTTTGAGAGTTAATAATCTGCAAATTGGATAGGACAAATCTTGCGGAGTCGCTGATCTCAGCTAGCCAGCCGCCGGGCTCCCTGCACGCGAATAGAAACATGCACGAGGCTCAGCGCGGCTGGCGTGACGCCGGGAATGCGGCTGGCCTGGCCGATGGTGGCGGGGCGCACTCGCTCCAGCGTCTCCAGCATCTCTCGCGACAGGCCGCTGATGGCGCCGTACTCAATCCACTCCGGAATCGCCACGGCTTCGGCGGCCTTGAGCTTGTCGATCGATTTTCTTTGCTGCTCCAGGTAGCCGGCGAACTTGATCTCGGTTTCAACAGCGCGAGCTTCATTGCGCAGAACAGCGGTCCCAACTTCAGCGTTTTGAGTGGGGCTTTTATTGATCGCGGCGAGCAGTTCCGCAAGCAGCGGGTCTGAGGCGAGAGTTTCACTGATCGCGGCAAGCACCGGCTCGATGGTTACCTCGGGACGCTTGAGCAGTTGCGCCCAGGTCTGTCCCGCGGTGGCTGTCAGCGCTCCGAATCCAGCGGTGGAAAGCCGCTCGGCATCGACTTTGCCGGTAGTCAGCAGCTTGGTGAGCGCCGCCATGCGCGCCTGCTTCTGCTCATACTCCGCCCAGGCCGCATCATTGATCAGTCCCAATCGGCGGCCGTAGGGAGTGAGACGGCGATCGGCATTATCGATGCGCAGGTGCAGCCGGAACTCGGCGCGCGAGGTGAACATGCGATAGGGCTCATTGGTGCCCTTGGAAATGAGGTCGTCAATGAGGATGCCGGTGTAGCCCTCAGTGCGATCCATGGTGAAAGCCGGCTCGCCCTTGAGCCAAAGCGCAGCGTTGATGCCGGCCATGATTCCCTGGCAGGCTGCTTCTTCATAGCCGCTCGTCCCATTGATCTGTCCCGCAAGGTAAAGGCCTGTGAAGGCCTTCACGCGCAGGCTGCGGTCCAGCTCGGTCGCGTCGACGCTGTCGTACTCGATGGCGTAACCGGGGCGCAACATCTCCGCATCTTCGAGGCCGGGAATCGAACGCACGATCTGCCATTGCACTTCCATGGGCAGTGAAGTGGACATGCCGTTGACGTAAACCTCGTGGGTATTCAGCCCCTCGGGTTCAAGGAAGAACTGGTGCTGCGTCTTCGAAGGAAATTTGACGATCTTGTCTTCGATGGACGGGCAATAGCGCGGGCCGACGCCCTCGATCTGTCCCGAGTACATCGCCGAGCGGTGCACGTTTTCGCGGATGATGCGCAGCGTCTCCGGCGTGGTGAAGGCGATGTGGCAGCTTACCTGCGGCTGGACAATTCTCTTGGTCCTGAAGCTGAAAGGCGTGGGATCAAGGTCGCCCGGCTGCTCTTCGAATGCATCCCAGCGAATCGTGCGGCCATCGAGTCGCGGCGGCGTTCCAGTCTTGAGGCGACAGGTCCTCAAGCCCAAAGCGCGCAACGCCTCACCCAACAGAACCGAAGCAGGCTCACCGCTGCGGCCGGCCGGATAACGCTCCTCGCCGCAGTGGATCAGCCCGTTGAGAAAAGTTCCAGTGGTTATGATGGTGGCCCCGGCCAGCAGGTTGCGGCCGTCGCGGAGTTTGAGGCCGAGCACACGCCGGCGAGGACGAACGGGACGGGGCAATTGATCGGGCTCTTCGAAAATTGCGTCAGGATCAGGCGCGGCCTCTTCAATTACAAGATCCACCACCTCGGCCTGGCGAATATGCAAGCCGGGCTGCGACTCCAGCACTTCGCGCATCTTTACGCGGTAGAGCTGCTTGTCGCACTGAGCACGCGGACTCCACACGGCCGGCCCGCGCGAGGTGTTGAGCAGGCGGAACTGGATGCCCACGGCATCGGCCACCTCGCCCATGATGCCGCCGAGAGCGTCAACCTCGCGCACCAAATGGCCTTTGGCCACACCGCCGATGGCAGGATTGCAACTCATCTGCGCGATCAGGTCGAGGTTCATGGTGATGAGCGCGGTCTTGAGCCCCATGCGCGCCGCGGCCATGGCCGCCTCGCACCCGGCATGGCCGGCGCCGACCACGACCAAATCGTATTGTTCGGTAAATGCCATTCAATATTCATTCTACGGATTTCTTGCTTTCTGTGCTGATGGGCTATGCACTCTACGCTGGAGAGCCTCTTCTATAATTGAGCCGTCTCTTCAAAGCTGAACGAAAGGCAACCTGACAAGATGAATCTTTGCGCATGCGGAAACACGGCTGAGAACAACGGCACACTCTGCCGCCGATGCGCCGCGCTACAGGTTCTTGAGCTAGGCGTGGGCGCATCGGAGCAAGAGATCAAGGCCGCCTATCGCATGCTGGTGAAAGTTTGGCACCCTGACCGCTTCCAGGGCGATAAAGCATTGAAGGATGCAGCGGATGCAAAACTGAAAAGCATTAATACCGCATATGTGTTTCTGACTTCAACTGCCGCGATGGGAGATCGACCGGCGAGCAAAAGGGACACGTCACAGGATGCGGCGCAACGAGGATCATCCACGAAGGAAAGTTCGACAGCAAGCCGTCATTCGGCGCATCGGAGAGCTTCTCACGGTAGCGCATCGCGAAGTACTTCCAGGCGAGCATTCCCGGCTGTCAAGATTCTCTTCCAGGTAGTTGTTGTTCTGCTGGCGATTCTGCTAGTGAGGTACATCTGGATAGCTTTCGATTTTCAGGGCATCACTGGCGATGCGGCAACGGTGTTTGGTTCCGGCAAAGATAGCGTAATGAAAGGGCTTGAGACGCCGAAGAAAAGGTTTCTGAGGGCAGTGGAGCAAGACTTGCGGAGATTGGATCCGCGAATAACTACGCCGTCAGCGGAGGAACCAGCGCCGGCAACCAGCAAGCTAAACGGGCAAAAAGCGAATGCGAAGCAGCAAGCAAGGGTCGCACCGCGCAAGATCTCTCCGTATATCACCCTCGGTTCAACACAAGAGGAGGTGCTGGGGCAGCTGGGAACTCCGACGATAGCCACAGAAAATAAATTAGTATATGGCCGGTCAGTACTTTATTTCAAAGACGACAGCGTCACCGGGTGGAGAATCGATCCTGCTTCATCGCCGATCAGAGTAAAGCTCTGGCCGCAATCTCGAGTCGACACAAACGTGAGATATTTTACGGTTGGGTCCTCGAAAGATGTTGTGCTGGCGCTGCAAGGAACTCCGACGGGATTCTCTGAAGATAAATTTGTGTATGGAAGATCTCAAGTCTATTTCCAGAATAATCATGTTGTCCGATGGATAAACGATCCTTCGTCGATTCCACTTCGGGCACGTTATTAACCTATGCAGCCCTCAGTTTGAGTACGATGGCTGCGCCGCTGGGTTCAAGGTTGACTGCCGAAGCGCGGCCGTTGTGGTCGCGGAGGATTGATGCGCAGAGGCTAAGTCCAAGGCCGGCAATCTCCCCTGTAGCCTCGGTGGGAACAAAGGCGTCGAAGGCGCGGTCAGGATGAAGAAAGCCAGGGCCGGAGTGGGCAATGAGAATCTGCACCAGGCTTCCCTCGCTGCTTGCCTCGAGGCGGATGCTCCTGGTTAGTTCCCTTCTCGTAACAGGGACCAGGCCTGGAACCGAATTTGGGCTGTCAACAGCTTCAATGGCAAACTGCAGACAGTGGAGCACGGCCTGACGCAATTGCTGGGCATGACAGACAACTCTCGGTAGAGCCGGGGCGATGCTGAGATGGAAGTCGATGGAGCGGTGCAGGAACTCAGGGCGGTGAAGTTCTTCCATATCGGCCAGCAACTCAGCCACAGAGGCCGCGGACAGTTGATCGTTTTGGGGACGTGATACACGGGAAAGGCTATCAAGCGTTGACTTCATGCTGCGAGCCTCGGTCAGAATTGACTCCACGCCCTTGCGATCGTGGGGATCGAGCGTGGAGGTCTCTTCAAGCAGCGAAGCGTAACCGAGAATCACCGTCAGAGGATTGTTCAATTGCTGGGTGACGTTGCCTGCCAATTGGCCGAGGCCGGCAAACTTCTCAGAGTCGATGAGCTTTTCAAGCATCCTGGTTTGGCTGCGCGAGGCTTGCAAACGGGCGGTTAGCATTTCAATGGGCAACAGGTCGTCGGCGCGCAGCGGGTCATCAGAAAAGTCTGGAGGATTACCTTTCACTGCACGCATTCCGGCCAGCAGCAACGCGCCTTCAACAGTCGAACGACCAGTCATGGGCACGGCGAGGGCTGAAGTGAAGCGCAGTCGCTTCAGATCATCGCCGGGGTTTAGCCAGGGGGTCAGGTCGAGCCGGAGCGTCTGGCTTTGCTCAACGGCAGGCGGGGCTGAGCCGGGCGCCAGAAAGTTCGCAACCGGAATTCGCGCGGCCAGTTCGTCGAGCGCCATTGCAGTGGCCGTATCCAGCCCGGCGGAACCGGCCAGGCGATACCGTCCCAGGCTTTCAAGCAATAGCGCGGCCTGGGCAAACCGGCTGTGATCCACAACGGTCTGGCATACCTCATCGCCCTGACGGTCAAAGTCATCAACGCGTCGACGGGAGAGATTGAGATTGGTATAGGCCTCCAGTTCCCTGCGCGCCCTGCGCTCGCGCTCCTGTGCGGTTTCGTTTTTGGCCAGTTCGTCTTCAAGCGCCAGCAGGATCATGCCCAGTGCCGCGACGACCTTGCCCATCACAACGATGTGAATCAGATTGAGGTTGAGAGCCGGATTGTTGGCTACAGATGAAAATATCTCCAGAGTTTGCAGCGACCAGGCCGTAAAGCCCAGCACGCTGAGGATCACGCCTGGAGAGAAGCGACGGAAAACGAATACCAGCAGCACGGCGGTCAAAAGGTGGTTGGCGCATTCGACATAAATCAACGACCATGCCGGTCCTTGCGCGAAGCAAACCCAGAACGCCAAGCCACCCAGTGCAAATACGGCGGCAACGCCGAACCACACGGGGATACTTCCTTTAACAGCGCCCCAAAAACAAGCAACCAGGAGAGAGATCGCGCCCAGTGCGGGGAAGATGAAAAACAGCGGCCTGCCTGGCGAAATCCCCTGAAAGACGCCGTAGAAGATAGCCGAATAGATGACGAGCGGAATGGTGTAGGGGATGACGTAGAGAATATTGAGACGGCCAATGCGAAAGCGCAAAGGAGACAGCGAGCCGAGAAAGAGTGCGGAACTGATCTGTATGGCGGTTTGACCGGCAGCTGCCAGCCAGGGATAAACCTTTGCGGAGAAAATTGACGGCTCCGCAGCGTAAGGCATGAACATTGCGACGACGGCAAAAAGGAAGCCCAGGAACCAGAGCAGGGTGCGCGTGTCGCGGTATCGCAGATACAGGTACTCAAAGGCGGGCAGCAGGAGCATGGTGAGGATGAGCGCGGGAACGTGGTAATAGTCGGGCATGGATGCCTAAAAATCTCCTTCCGTCCTCATCCTGGAAAAGACAGGTTTGCTTTACTCTTGCCGTCGCGCGCCAACTGACACCTAGCGGGAAGGTGTCTCCCAGCCTTGATTGTTGAGCTATCCGTTGAACCTGTACATGCGCCTTATGTTGTAGATGGGCGTGAGGTTTAAGGGATTCAGGCAGTGCAATGAAAGGAACCAGATTGCACAAACTATTGGGCAAGGCGATGCTGGAGGCTGCACCGTATGCTGCCGAACGGGATCACTAATTTCTGTCGGTCAATAGAACAAGTACTTGCGCCAGCGGTCGTCGCCGCGGCCCAGCATGCGCATGATCTGACGACTGGTGTGCAGCGAGAAGGGACGCGGGTCGCGAAGGAGGATCATGTCATCCATCTCATGAAGCATGCGATTGCCCTTGCGGCGGTTGCAATCGTGGCAGCAGGCCACGAGGTTTTCCCAGGTAGAGTTGCCGCCGCGGGAGCGGGGAATGACGTGGTCCAGGGTAAGGTCGCTGGAGGGCAGCGCCTCGCCGCAGTACTGGCATGTATTGCGGTCACGTAACAGGATATTTTTGCGCGAGAGGGCGCGGGTCTGGTAAGGAATACGGCGGTACTCAAGCAGGCGGATGACCGAGGGCATGGCGATGCGGCTGCGCTGGGCATGAAGCATCAGGCCGTGCTCCTCCTCGGTACGCGCAATGCCCTTGAGCACAAGCACCAGGGCGCGGCGCGCGCCACATATATTAATGGGCTCATAGGAGGCGTTGAGCACCAGGACGGGCATCTGCAGCATATGGCTGGGCTGTACAGACGCGTAATCTCCGCTATACGCCGCGGCCTTGGCAATGGACTTCTGCTTGCGAGCATGAATCATAGCTTTTCCCAGCGACATCTCTTTTCCCTCGTCAAAAAGATGGTTGGTCTTGCGATGAATTGAAGCTTGTCGGTTCAAAATCTGTGTCCGGCGACTTGCCGGGTGGACCGTAGTTGTTCTCTGCGTCGCCGATCGGGTTGCCTCGGCGGACCTGGTTGATGATGTGCGCTCTGGCCAGTGTGGCCACGAACACTGATGCCGCACCGGCCTTGACCAACGCCTGCGCGGCGGCGCGTGTTGTTGCACCGGTGGTAAAAATGTCGTCGATCAGCAGTACGTGTTTCATGCTGACTGCGGCCGGGTCTGATACCGTGAAGGCGCCACGAACATTCAAGCGCCGCTGGCGGAAAGTAAGTCCGGCCTGGCTCTCGGTGGGGCGCAGGCGCATGAGCGTGCTGGAAGCTAGCGTGAGCCGCCACTCAGGGTGCGATTTGCGAAGAAAACTGAGTGCATACATGGCCAGCGAGCGAGCCTGATTGAAACCCCGCTGGGAGTATTTCGACCGATGCAGCGGCACTGGGACAACCAGCATCTCGGCAGGTGCCTCGGCAGCCAGTTGAGCGATGGCCTCTGCGAGCATCTGGCCCAATCCGCGGGCAGCCGGGTGCAGCCGGTCATATTTGAGTGCATGAATAGCGGCTTTCATACGGTCCTGATAAGGACCGAAGGCCACCGCACGCACAAAGGGCGGAGGCGCAAGACGGCAGGATCTGCAAAGTGCTGCGGTGGCTGGAGATGAGGGGAGTATTGGCGCGCCGAGGGAGTCGCCGCAGCACGCGCACAGGGGGCCGTTCTGGACGGGAAACTCTGCCCAGCAGGGATCACAAATTGGCACAGAGGAAAGCTGCGGCAGAGGGGAGCCGCAGAGAGTACAGTAGGCGGGAAGGAGTGCGCAACTCAATGCATCCATGGGACTTCGAAGCACGCGGGCCACTGCACGCCACCGGGAAGTCTCCGATGGCGGGACCTCTAACGTGAGTGAAATCGAGTCCCTGAGGAAGACACACCTCACTTGAAGGAAGCACAACTATTATGTGAGCCGCCTTGGCGACAGTATACCCGGACTAGGTGAGAGATACCACCCCCCCTGCGCCGGATGTGGCTTTAGAAGACGCCGGCCATATAGGCCTCAGCGTGATGGTGCTTTTCATCCTTTAGACCGCATTTCGCCAGCACGGCAGGCGAGAGAGTAATGACCGGACAGTGCGCGTGGGCGAGGACTTTGTAAACCACACCATGTCGAGTAATGGCGGCGAAGGCAGATGCTCCATGTGCTCCCAGGACAATGAGGTCGGCGAGCTGTGCCCTGCACTGGTAAAGCAGTTCCTCAGTCGGATCACCGGGTACCACGATAGTTCTTACAGCGATCTTGCCCTGCAATTTAGCCGGAATAAGAGCCATCATGTCAGCCTCAATCTGGTCGATGGTGTGACCAGCGAGAACCTCGGCTCGCTCCTGGGGCCGGATTACATGCTGCAGAATAAGACGGGCATTGTGCCGGGCAGCCAGTTCCGCAGCAAAGCCAACAACAATATAGCTGGCTTCCTGAAGGCTTACGGCACAGAGAATGGCGCTGGTGGCATAGTTGCGGTAGGCGCCGTCAACCACATCAGGGCCCACAATACAGACAGGCACTATCGCTGTGCGCAACACGGCCTCAGCCACTGAACCCACCAGCAACTTCCCTATGGGGCCGGGAGAGTGGGTACCCATAACGATGCGGTCTATCTCCCGCTCGCGCGCGAAGGCGAGGATCTGGTCTGCGGCCAATCCCGGGCGCACTACCAGTTCGCATTGCACGCCGGCGTCGCGCACTCGTTGGAGTAGAGGCTTGAATTGCTCTTTTTCGGTACGGGCAGCAGCGGCAGAGTCGTAATAACGGATACCGGAGGTCTCCGACGCGGTTACAACCAGTGTGTCAAAGGCGTGAAAGAGGATGAGATCGGCGTTCAACTCGACGGCTTGCGCAAGAGCAAAGGCGAAGGCCTTTTCATTGGCGGGAATCTCGGAGGCAAAGAGGATGGTGGAAGGTTTGCTCCACCCTGGCTTGACGACATTGGCCATGGGAACCTCCTGATGATGCGGCAATACTGTGACAGACTCGGCATTCGGTTGCGGTGCCGTGCGGCACATAGACAGGTGATCCAACTCACCTAGCAAGGGAGGATCACCGATTATCAGCGCTCCCGTAAACCGGGTCCTGACAATATAGACGAAGCATCCATATCGAACGTTGCCTGATTTTTCATTGCGCTGGCCGGTTTGTCAGACAAAGACCACAACTTTCGACAGGGCGAGATTATGTGATTCAAATCACAGCTTGACTGGGTTGGGGGTGGTCTTCTGGATTCGAATCGTGGTGCTCTGGAGCGGTTAGCCAATTCATTTCATGGGCCTCTGCCAGTAGTTTTCAAGATGGTTTACTCCTGTTGGAAGTACATCTTATCGGCAGAGTCCAAGGTAACTTGAATGATTGGAGAATTTGCTCGATCCCCGGCGCAGGCCCGCTTCAGGCCGGCCAACTGCGATTCATGGAGGGGTCAAATGGAACCGATGCAGAATATTCCCGCTCGCGGGGGCTTAAACTTCGACGAAACGCCATTTTTGGCAATCTGGGAGTGCACGCAATCGTGCGATCTGGCTTGCAAGCACTGCCGGGCGGCAGCCCAGCCGATCGCCCACCCGGACGAGCTGAGCACGGCCGAAGGCAAAAAGCTGATCGATCAGATCGCGGCAATGCACGTGCCTATTTTTGTTTTTACCGGTGGCGATCCGCTGAAACGAAAGGACGTATTCGAGCTGATCCGCTATGCCGCAGGCCAGGGCGTGATGGTGGCGCTTACGCCCAGCGCTACGCCACTGCTGACGCGAGAGGCGATTTTCAAGCTAAAAGAGGCGGGGCTGGTGCGGCTGGGGATCTCGCTGGACGGGTCGACGCCGGAGATACACGACGCCTTCCGGGGCCTTCCCGGCGCCTGGGCACGAACTATACAGGCTATTGAGTGGGCCAACGAGGCGGGGATTCCGATCCAGGTGCATACCACCATCAGCCGGCATAACGCACACGATCTGGACAACTTATGCGCTCTGTTTGAGAAGCTTGCCATCGTGATGTGGAACGTGTTTTTCCTGGTTCCGGTGGGACGCGGGCAGTTGAGCGCCCTGCTCAGTGGCGACGAGTTCGAGGAGGTTTTCGGCAAGATCTATGAGTTGAGCCACCGGGTGAGCTTCCAGATCAAGACTACGGAGGCGATGCACTACCGGCGCTACCTGTTGCAGCACAACCTGGAAGAGAAGCGTATGGGGCACGGTCATCCGCACGGCGCAAGTAATGGAAATGCAGGCGGTTATGAGGCGGGCGCGCCGACCAGCGACGCCAAGACGCGTACTGCGAGCTGGGCTACACGTCGGGTGAACGACGGCAAGGGTTTCCTGTTTGTTTCGCATGTGGGCAATGTGTATCCGAGTGGGTTTTTGCCTATCCATGCGGGCAATGTGAGAGAGACGCCGCTCCAAGAGATTTACCAAAACGCACCTATCTTCAAATCGTTACGGGATACGAGCAAGCTGGAAGGCAAGTGCGGGGCGTGCGAGTACAAGGAGATCTGCGGAGGGTCGCGGGCGCGGGCTTATGCTGTTACCGGCGATCCGCTGGCACAGGAACCGTGCTGCATCTATCAGCCGAGGAATTGGGATTCGCAACTGGAGAGTGAGGCGGCGGCTTTCGCGAAGAGCTAGCTTACGGGTCGGGGTTTCAGCGGATGCAGCAAGGGGTAATTCTCGGCGTACAGTGCATTCCACTGGGTCTATAGGCTGAGAAAAGAATGAAATTTGTGGGGTTATAAGTAGTCGGAATGGAGGAGGTAACTCCGTTCTCGAAAAATGTAAACATATAGATATAGATATTTGGCTGAAGTGTCTATTTATATGTTGCTAAAAACATTCAAAACCAATGCACAAACGGGCGTTTTGGTGCGCATTAGGGCTCTCTTTGGTCAAATTAGAGTCGTTTTGGTGGGGCTTGTGTACATAGATCATGGACATAATTTGGCTGGAGGGTTGGAGGTTGAGGATTTCGCCGGTCTGCGAACCTGCTTCAAAACGACACCCCACGCCCCAATGGACCAAAAGCTGTCCATGGGCGTGGGGTATTGAGGATATGGCGTTTGGAAACACTACGGCGTTTATGGGTAGGAATCTGCGAAGCTTCAATGGCACGTTGGGTGCATCACAGAATGCGCGTGTTGCGTGTGCTTTTCCTGTTTCCAAGAAATCTTTTCACCATAAGGCACAGCGCCCGAGTATCCTTCAACTCGCACTCCCAAATTATCAGAACCTTCCAGCCTTGCTGCGTTAGAGCATTAAGATTCCTGGCATCACGTACCTTGTTCTGCGTGAGCTTTGGAAGCCAGAAGTCGCGATTCGAATTCGGTATCAGTCCCGATTTGCAGGCGTGGGAGTGCCAGAAACAGCCGTGTACGAATATCACTTTGCGCCGTGCGGGAAATGAAAGGTCGGGTTTGCCCGGAAGGTCAGCCCTATGCAAACGAAAACGATAGCCCAGTCCGTGTACGAGGCTGCGAACCTCCAGTTCGGGTTTCGTGTCCTTGCCCCGGATTGCTCGCATGTTCTCGCTGCGATCCATACGACTTCACTTCTTGAATTTCTTAAGGAGCCAATCCAGGACCGCACGCTGCTCGTCCTGTCCTGCTCGTCGAATCTGCGATAGGAGCCATATTGCGGGCGGCTTCACGCTTGTTATGTTCTTAGCGCCTTCATGGCAGGTTGAGCAAAGTGTATCGAAGTTGGAAGGTTCCTCGTTAATAGAAGTATCTCGGTTCGCGATAAGCCCAATATGGAATTCGGCACTGCACCCGGTTAGATCGTCGATATCTCCTAAGGCTACTCCGCACATTCTGCAATATAGGTCGGATTGACTTAGAACATAAGCGCGTTGTGTCGCTGAAACGTCCGACTCGAAGGTTACCTCGCAAACCTCCTGTTCTGGGTGTTGCTCACTCTGCGCAAACGCCGCCCCTGTGCCTCCTCCGTCGAACGCGCCGTACAAATCTCGACACCGTTTCATCCGCTTGGATAAACCGAACCGGCGCATGCAGGTTTCCTCTCTGCCCTTCTTTTGGCTGGTCCTCGACCGTCAGAACGATGCCCGCCATGTCTCAGTCGAGAGCCTCAAATTGTTTTCCAAGGGGGGAGCTATTGTAAAGACGCGTGGCGCGCTGGCAAACAAGTGAACGCGATAAATCTGCCATTGCGCGGGGAGTTCTTGCGCGACACTGAACTCATTGCGTGTTATGAAAAAGGGAGTGCGTGCTGAGCCGTTCGTAGTCTTGACCTCAATAAGACGAGGCGCCCCCTCCATGTTGAAAGAGGAGATATCGTAGCCTGCGCCGTCGCCGTCTTCCGCGGCCGTCCAACGTACCTTTCCCGCTAGGTCCGCACGATTTCCCTGTCTTAACCTATGCTTCTCGAGGTCGACAACAAAGGCTTCCCCAGCCTTCCCAAGAGTACGATTGATATGGTCCCGTTCGACGGGATCGAATTTCACCACAAGCCGCCGCAGTCGTTCAGGAATCTTGTCGCTCGTTGCCTTTGGAACTGGCGGGGCAACAAAAACGTCGGCGGGGAGTGGTGAGGCAGGTTGCGATGTTGGCATCGGTTCAAGAATCCCTGGGTGCGCTGTAAGATACCGATCTATCGCATCGAAAATTGCGTTCTGGAAATTTAGCTTCGGCCTGTAGCCGGGAATCCACGGCATGCCCAGTTCATCCAGCACCGCCGAGATGTTTTGGTGTTTGAACTCCACAGAGCGATGAGAACGGTCGATCTTTGCCATGAGCGCGGCGCTATGTCTGGATTTGACATATGCTCTCCCTGAAAGCTCCGCTCGGAGCATGGAGAAATAGTCGGCTACGATCGCGTCGAGCTCGTCATCCTGCCAATTGGTCCCGCGCTTTGATTCTTCGGTCATTTTTCGCGGATGCTCAGAGTTTAGTTTGTGACTTGGAACTTCGGGTCCAGGTTCAAGGCGTCTGTCTGCACGAATGCAAATGGGTAATTCGGCTGTGGGTTCAGGTCGACACCGACGACCTCGAATCCCGCCCTAAAGTATCCGGTGCCTGCGCCGCCTGCACAGCAGAAAAGGTCTAAGAGTCTCGGTTGTCGCCCGAATGCTGCAAAAACATCAGTCGCGATGCGTCTCCCACCGGCGTGCTGAGTCCCATTGTCTGATACCACGCTTAAGGTAGTTTTCCCGTCCCTCATATCACCTCGACCTAGTTCTATTCTATTTATATTCGCTTATCGCCCCTGGGAATCAAGTAAATTTCTTCAAGACCCGGAAGGGGTGCAAAACTGGTACTAAATCCTATCTGCCGCTAACAAAATGAAAGTCCATTCCGCTGTCACTTCGGAGTCCCGGTCGGATCGTCGGTCCCGACACAAGTCGCAAGATTATCCGCCTTATTCTGTCATCGGCCTGCCAAACAAGACGGGGAGTTTACGGAGGGTTGTTCTTGTCCCCGCGCTAGGAGCAGGGTTTCATTAGCACGTTAGGTCTGCCATCAGATGCACTATTTCTGAAAGTATTACGAATTTGGATTGGTCCCGCGAGGTCGGTATCTGGGAGACGATACAGGGATGCGCCTCATGGTAGCAATTGTTGAAAAGCGATTCGGCGGCGATGACGAGTTTCGGTTCGACCCTACGGGACATGACAGTTGGCGTTGTTTTTAACGCGACTGGCGTCGCGTTGATTGATTTTCAAAATGGGTGGAGAGAATTGATGCCGGGGTCAAAACCTTGGCCTCCCTCTGTTATTTTCTGCCGCTTGCGGCACGGCACCCAGAGGGTACCCGGTCGTGCCCTTTCAAAACTGCGATGGTTGAGTTTCGTGGTATCCCACCCATGCCACAAAAACAAGAACGTGGTGCCCAGAGGGCGCCCAGATGGGGCACAGAATTGTTTCTTTTTATTTGCATTTAGGGCACGACTGATGCCGTGTCCTGATACAGAGCAGGAGGCGTTTCCGGAGGGTTGGATCACGCGGCTCCCTCCGTTGACTGTCTAATATTTAACTATTCAATGACGGGTTCGGCGTTACTAAAGTCGTAACACGTTGGTTTACACTTTGGATAAAAATTCACTTGCGTGTGAATAATTCACGGAGTTAAGTTCCTGCCAAGAGAAATTTTGGGTGACTTACCGACTGCCTGGGGCGCCGGGGTCAAAAAAAGGAGCTTGATATGGTAACCAGTCGATTCTTCTCCGGTTGGGTGATATCCCGGCTTCACTCCAACACGATCAGCCTTTTCAGCCTTTGTCTGTTACTCGCATTTTGTGCGAGCGGCACAGTAGCTTCAGCCACTACAGTGGCTACCCCAACCTTAAGCCCCGCGGCAGGAACTTACACCGCAACGCAGTCAGTCACTATCAGCGATACGACATCGGGCGCTTCGATTTACTACACGACCAATGGCGGCACACCGACGACGGCTTCGACGCTTTATACCGGTGCGGTGACCGTGTCTGAAACAGAATCGCTGAAGGCTATCGGTACACACAGTGGCGATACGAACAGCTCGGTTGGTTCAGCGAAGTACACCATCAAGGTAGCCACGCCTACACTGAACCCGGCAGCAGGCACTTATACCGCGTCGCAGACGGTGACGATCAGCGATACGATTTCAGGCGCATCGATTTATTACACAACTGACGGGAGTACACCAACGACCGCTTCTACGCTTTATGCAAGCGCAGTTACAGTTGCTGAAACAGAGTCGCTGAAAGCGTTGGCGACACACACGGGCGACACGAACAGCGCGGTGGGCTCGGCGAAGTACACCATTGATGTAGCCACACCGACCTTCAGCCCCGGCGCCGGCACATATAGCTCATCGCAATCGGTGACTATCAGCGATGCGACCTCGGGCGCGAATATTTACTACACCACCAACGGAGGTACGCCGACGACGGCTTCGACCCATTACACCGCAGCTGTTACGGTGTCAGCAACAGAGACGTTGAAGGCTCTGGCGACACATACGGGCGATACGAACAGCGCGGTGGGATCGGCAGCTTACACCATCAGCGCACAAGCGGCCACACCAACTTTTAACCCGGCGGGCGGGAACTATTCCTCTGCGCAGAGTGTGACCATCAGCGATTCGACTTCAGGGTCGACAATTTACTACACAACGAACGGGACCACGCCGACGACCAATTCAGCGGTCTATGGCTCGGCGATCAACGTGTCATCGACGGAAACACTGGAGGCTATCGCGACGGCTTCAGGTTATACGCAGAGCGCGGTGGGTTCAGCGGCTTACACGATTAGTTCAGGTGGCACACCGATCAAGACGGTGCAAAGCAACAACGGATCGAGCGAAGACAGCGATGCGCTGGCGGTTGCATTTAACAGCAACGTAACCTCAGGAAACGTGATTCTGGTGGCGGAGAGCACCTATGACGCGGAAACGCTGGCGACGCCAACGGACACGATTGGGAATACGTTTACGCTGCTGGTGACCGCGGGCACCTCAGGGGATTCGGTGGCCGCTGTATATGGAGCTACCAACAAGAGTTCCGGAGCCGACACCGTGACGTGCAACGACAACGACGCCAGTAACAACCTGCACTGCAATATTTACGAGGTGCAGGGAATTACGACGACGGTGGATGAAACGGGAAATTCTACTTTGACCAACACGGCGCTGACTGTGTCTACGTCGGCGGCAACCACGAATGCCGACGATTATGTGTTCGCTTTCTTCGCCGACAACGCGAATGGAGCAAACATTACGGTGGGGCCGGGATATGGAGATGCCCAACTGTCGAACGATGGCGGTGACAGCGGTTTCTCAGAAGACTCGGTTGTGGTTGCTACGGGAGTGCAGACGGCAACCGCGACTTCAAGTCTTGATGACGCGGATGTGAATGTGATTGTGGCTCTGAAGACGACGGGGACGCCGACGGTATCCACGCCGACATTCAGCCCGTCGCCGGGAACCTATATCTACGCACAGACGGTGACCATCAGCGATTGGACCAACGGCGAGAAGATTTACTACACCAACAATGGAACTACGCCGACGACCGCCTCGACGTTGTATACCGGTCCGATCACGGTCTCCGTTACACAAACCGTGGAGGCGCTTGCCGTATCGACCGGCTTTGCCAACAGCGCGGTTGCATCGGCGGTTTATACCATCACGCCGCCTGCGGCCACTCCAACATTCAACCCGGCCGCTGGATCGTACTCCTCGTCGCAGAGTGTGACTATAAGCGATGCGACCTCGGGCGCAACGATCTACTACACCACCAATGGAGACACGCCTACAACTGCATCGAGCGTTTATGCTTCAGCTATCGGCGTGTCAGTTTGGGAGACGATTCAGGCCGTTGCCATAGCTCCCGGCTACTCCATCAGCGGAGAGGGTGTGGCGTCTTACACCATTGGTAATGCGGAGGCGGCCGCGCCTTCGTTCAGTCCTGGGCCTGGAGACTATGACGCTTCGCAGACGGTTACCCTCAGCGACGGGACCTCAGGCGCAACCATTTACTACACGACGAATGGATCAACGCCGACGACGAACTCGAACAAGTACACGGCTGCGATCAGCGTGACTGCTACTGAGACGGTGGAAGCCATTGCCACGGCGAGCGGTTATAACCAGAGCGGCGTGGCTACTTCGGTTTACACCATCAACACGGCGACGGGACAATGCGACGGTATGTCGGTTGGCTCATCCGTAGCCGGAACAGCGGATATGAACGGATTTGTTCCGTTCCAAAGCGCGACAACCGGGCTGGTATCTCAATGGAACACCAACATCGCCAATGCCGCTACCGATCCGAACAATGCCGCGATTCAAACTACGGCAGGATTTGCCGGCGAGTCAACGCATGTGAATTTTGGATCATCACCCGGCGATGGCGGCATACCATTTATGATTGTCGACTCCGGCGCAACTCCCAAGGTGCCGATCAACGTGATCGACTATGCCAATAACAGCGATGTGGTTGTGGCGCCGTATCCGAACAACGTTCCGATTGAAGGCGACGCAGCCGATTGCTCGGGCTGGCCGGATACGTACCAATCCGATTCGCATACCAACGTGCTTGACCGTAACACGTGCTGGGATTATGAGACGTTCAACACGAATCGCTGCAATGGAATATACGATGCCTCGGAAGAAGCGATCTGGGACATGGCCAACGGTAACTATCGGCCGTGGAACTGGACTTCAACAGATGCAGCCGGACTGTCAGTCATGGCCGGCTTGACGAAATACGATGAAGCGGCGTCAGGAACGATCAAGCACGCCATTCGCTACACCATGCAGCAATCAAAGAACGACGCCAATGGCGGGTATTTCGTGGAACCGGCAAGTCATGCCGCGGGTACTACCTATGGCGCGCCAGTCACGGAGGGGATGCGGATACGTTTGAATTCGACATTCAACATTTCCGGGTACTCGGCGATCAACCAGGCGATTCTGACTGCATTCCAGCAGTATGGAATGATCATGGCGGACAACGGCGGTTACTTGTATATCCAGGGCGCCACCGATTCACGTTGGGACGATAGCGATCTGCAAAATCTGGCGGGAATCCCGTCGTCGGACTTTACGGTTGTGCAGATGACTCCGTCCTATCCCGGTTACGATTCTGTAACAGCGCCAACCGGGAACGCGCCGACGATCAGCAGTTTTACATCGTCGCTGCAGACCGTATCCTCGGGAACTCCAGTAACGTTCAATTACAGCGTGAGCGGCGACTCCTACGACTACATCGACATGATCGGACCGGTAAAGGCCGGCGGCGGGAGTGTGACGATCTCTCCCACAGCAACCCAAACCTATACGTTGTATTCAGTGAACCAGTATGGAGACAACGGAGCGGGAGAGGGGTATGGCGTGACAACGAGCACACCGATCACAATTGTGGTTCCTGGTTCCGTGGTGGCTGCGCCAACCTTTACACCTTCGGGCGGCACGTATAGTGCGGCGACGGCCATTACGCTCAACAGTACAACGTATCCGTACGCTACGTTCTACTACACGACGGATGGAACTACGCCAACGTATCCTCCGACGGGAACGACGCAGGAGTACCCGGTGATTCCTCAACCTATGTCTCCGCAGGATGTAGGAGCTCTGAACGACCTTACTGTATCTGCTTCAGAGACGATCAAGGCTATTGCAGTTGCTCCTGGCTATGCATCACCGAGCGCGGTAAGTTCGGCGACCTACACCATCAACTAACTGCAAATTTAACTGAAGTAATTGTGAGAGAGCCTGGGCGGTTGCCCGGGCTCTCTTTTTTGCAATTTGCATGGTATAGACGTTTTTGGAAGCAAGGGATCGGATTTCATTCCCTCAGGGGTTAAAACCCATTGTTCTATATATCCATTTAGGCACGACTAAACAGCTTGCGGAAAAATCCGAATGAAAAGCAAATTTGCCAAAGGATGGATTAGCAGGGGCTAAATGTCGTGTATCAAGAGGTTATTTACATCGATGCAAGTCAATCAGAGTCGGTGAGTTATGGAAAAGGTGGAAAGCTGAAGAGCGCTTTCCACTTTCCCACAACCCCTGCTACGGCTACGAGCATGAATCTGCCGATGTTACGCGTCTTCGGGGCTAAAGCCTTTTCGATCGAGTTTTTCCGCAGCCTTTAAAGTCGTGCCCTGATACAAAGCAAGTTTTTCAAGCACAGCTAAAATTGTGCCCTGATACTAAGCTGATATATGAAACGAATTGGTTAATTTCTGTACGACGGGGTAGTTTTGTTTCATTCTGTGCGGGTAGGCACTCGTCAAATAAAAGATTTTGCCGGAGGTGCTCGCATTGGCAGGGAAACTGCTTTAATGATGGTTGAGGCCAATGGATGCGGACGGCGATCATAGGCGGAGGAATTGCGGGATTGGCGGCTGCCTTTGAGTTGGAGAAGGCGCGCGCGGCGGGCGCACACATGGGGTATACGCTTTTTGAGGCGCGGGGGCGGCTGGGTGGTTGCCTGGAATCGGAGATCGTAGACGGTGCGGTTCTGGAGCGGGGACCCGATTCGTTTTTGAGCGAGAAGCCAGCGGCTGCGGAGCTTTGCCGCGAGTTAGGGCTGGGAGATGAGCTTATCGCTTCAAACGACGCGGCGCGCAAGACCTGGATTGTGGTGCGGAACCGGCTGGTTGCGTTGCCGGATGGGCTGATGTTCCTGGTGCCGACGAAGCTGATTCCTACAGCGCTGACGCGGCTGTTCAGTTTCAAAACGAAATTGCGAATGGGGATGGAACTGATGCTGCCGCCGCGACCGAGCGGGCTGCCGGACGAATCTGTGGCTGCGCTGGTGGAGCGGCACTTTGGAGTGGAGACTGTTGAACGGCTGGCCGATCCGCTGCTGAGCGGGATTTTTGGCGGAGACGCGGCGCAACTGAGCGCGCGGACGGTGTTGCCGAAGCTGGTAGAGATGGAGAGCGAGTACGGTTCGCTGACGCGCGGGATGCTGGCTGCGCACCGGAAGATGCGTGGGATCCGGCGCCCAGCAAACCCGAGCGGCCGCGCACCGGCGGCGCGGGGAGTTTTTACTTCGCTACGGGGTGGGATGCAGCAGTTGATCGACGCGCTGACGGCGCGGCTCGATTCGACCCGGGTGCGTCGCTCGACGCCAGTAATCGGGCTGGAGGCGGTGCCCGGGGGCTGGAAGGTGAGGACCGGCGAAACTACGGAGTTTTACGATGCGGTGATTATGGCCTCGCCGGCGTGGACTGCCGGAGCGTTGCTGTGCCAGGTGGACGCTGCGCTCGGCGAGGAATTGAGCGCGATTCCCTACTCTTCTTCGATTACTGTGAACCTGGTCTACGACGAAGCGAAGCTGGGGCGGCTGCCGGAGGGATTCGGTTTTCTGGTTCCGGTCAAAGAAGGACGGGCGATGCTGGCCTGCACATTTGCCCATCGCAAGTTTTTGGGTAAGACGCCGGCGGGCAAGGCGGTGCTGAGGGCCTTTTTGGGAGGGATGAAAAACGAGGCGCTGGTAGCAGAGACTGACACGGCGCTGGTGGAAAAGGTACGGCGGGAGTTGAAAGAGATTCTGGGAGTGGATGCGGAGCCGGAATTTACGCAGGTTTCGCGCTGGAAGAGGGCAATGGCTCAGTATGCAGTGGGCCACCAGGAACGGATGAGGAGGATTGAGGCACGAGTAATTGAACTGCCCGGACTGCACCTGATTGGTAATGCTTATGACGGGATTGGGATTCCAGACTGCATACGGCTGGGAAGGAAGGCTGCGAAGGAGCTGACGACATCCGGCTCAGCGAGTTTGGCTTCAGGAGCATAGAGCGGTTCGACCTTAAGTGCATATATTGCATAAATATTGTCTGGAATGCTCGGGACGCATGAGCGCATGAGAACAACAATTTCAGTTGACATTTCTGATGTGCCAGAGGTGATGTAAATGGCCTAAAATGCTGCGGAGGGTTATCAGCC
Organism: uncultured Acidobacteriaceae bacterium; assembly: GCA_963780975.1. Classification (GTDB taxonomy): domain Bacteria; phylum Acidobacteriota; class Terriglobia; order Terriglobales; family Acidobacteriaceae; genus Telmatobacter. The sequence goes on from CAWAEU010000023.1 coordinate 117,957, forward strand.
ATGAATTCCGCTTTGAAATTGCGTCACCGTATGTTTATGTTCCTGCTTATTCTGGCGGGAGGGTTGCTGTTTGCAGGCCGCGTTACGGCCCAGGGCGACGAGACGAGCAAGATGGTCGCCAATCTGCCGCCTGAATCGCGGACCGTGATTGAGCGGCTCGGCAGCCTGCAGGCGCTGCCCGATGGCGACTGGAAGATGCATAGCGGAGATCTGGCCCACGGTGAAGCCGTCAAGCTGGACGAGAGTTCATGGCAGCCAATCGCTGTAGAGGGCAAGGCTGGAAAAGAGGCGGTGTGGTTTCGCCAGTCTTACCAAGTTCCAGCCACGCTGCATGGCTACGATCTGACCGGGACGCGCATATGGTTTGAATTCCACGCCCGCGCCAACGGCCCCATGCCGGAGATTCTCTACTTCAACGGCCGCCGAGTGGCCATGGGCGACGACCTGGAGCCGGAGGTTCTGTTTGACGATGCCCGACCGGGCGATAAGGTGACGGTGGCCGTGAAGCTGTTGCACACGGTAGACACGAAGAGTTTTTATGGCGCCACGCTGAAGATCGACTTCCCTGAGAACAGGCCAAATCCGGGTGATCTGCGGCAGGAATTTCTGTCGGCGGCGCTGCTGGTGCCTTCGCTTGCTCCGGGCGATAGCAGCAAGATGGATACGCTGAACGCCGCAATCCGCGCAGTCGATATCAAGGCACTGGACCACGCCGAATCGAGCAGCTCGATCACCAAATCGGAGTCGCAGTTCGAATTTGATACATCGCTGAAGGCGGCTCGCGTCCGGCTCGAAGCACTCAAGCCTCTGCTGGAGCAGGCGACCTTCCATTTGACCGGCAATGCCCACATCGACGCAGCTTGGCTGTGGCCGTGGACGGAGACCGTGGACGTGGTGAAACGGACGTTCGGCACCGCGCTGCAACTTATGTATGAGTATCCGGATTACACATACACGCAATCGGCTGCGGCATACAACGAGTGGATGGCCGATAAGTATCCGGAGATGAACAGCGAGATTGCGCAACGCATCAACGAAGGCCGCTGGGAGATTGTGGGCGGCATGTGGGTTGAGCCGGATTTGAATATGCCGGACGGCGAGAGCCCTGGTGAGGCAGTTGCTGGTGGGCAAGCGCTGGTATAAGCAGGCCTACGGCGTGGATGTGAGGATTGGGTGGAATCCGGATTCGTTTGGGTATACGTGGCAGTTGCCGCAGATCTATAAGAAGAGCGGCGTGGACTATTTTGTTACGCAGAAGATGACGTGGAACGATACCAATCAACTGCCGTTCAAATTGTTCTGGTGGGAATCGCCGGATGGGTCGAAAGGTGCTGGCGTATTTCCCGCACGACTACGTGAATCTTGAAATATGAAACCCGACCGGCTTTCTTGAAGACCCTGAAAGTTGCACGTCAAACGTTCACCCGGCATGCTGGAGATGATGGATCTCTACGGCATCGGCGATCACGGCGGCGGACCGACGCGAGCCATTCTGGACGAGGCCTCTATACTGGGCGGAAGCCAGGACACAGTTAACCCCGAAATATGAGTACGGAACGGCACAGAAATTCTTCTCCGCGATCGAGAAGCGAGTTCGCTCCCGACAGCCCGGAGGTGGGACTACCATTCGATTGCCACGGGGATATAAACCGCCGCCGCCACCATCGATCGCGGGGCTTGGTGAGCATTCCTACGTGGAAGAGCGAAATGTACCTTGAATATCATCGCGGCGTGTATACCACGCAGGCCAATCACAAGCGCAACATGCGCGATGCCGAGGAGAGAGGTGCTGAACGCGGAGAAGTGGGCTTCGCTGGCGTGGCTTGACGGCAAGAGCTATCCCGGGACGGGCTGACCGAAGACTGGAAAAAGGTGCTCTTTAACCAGTTTCACGATCTGGCGGCGGGCTCGGGAATCGGCGTGATCTATAAGGATGCGCAAAAAGATTACGACGTGGTGCGGATGTCGACCAATGAGATTTCAGAGGGTGCGCTGGGACCGCTGATGGATAAGATAAATACACAAACCAAGGGCGTTGCGGGCGCTATCCCCTCGTCTGGGGTCCCCTTGCCACCTGGCTCAACGCCTACGCAACGGCGGCCGGCGGGAACATCGACGCGGCGAAGGGAAAGACCGCCAGCATCGACCCGCCGCCGTCCACCGCACCGCTCGATGCCCGCACCGTCGCTGCAAGCGCCCTCGCGGCGATGAAGGACCGCAAGCGCGGGACCGACTACGTGCGCGCGCTGCTCTCCGCCGGGAGCAATAACCCCGACGCCGTGGCCGCGGCGCTGGCGCTTGGATTGCGGCGCGTCGATCACGGGCGGCGCCGGCCTCCAACCTACGAGTAACAGGGCCCCGCCGAGTGCATCGCCGTTGAAGAGACGAGCGAGCCACCGCCGCCAGCGATGGGCTCAGCGACGCACCGGCGGACCCGACGGACCCGGCGCCCCGGGGTACTGAATCGACGTGCGCCCTTCCATCATCATCCGAAGCTCTTCGGGCTCGAGCGAACGCGACATGGCCTCCTCCTGGGAGATGAATCGCCGCTGAAACAGCCCGAAGAGAGCCTGGTTGAGGGTCTGCATCGAATACTTTTCCTGGCCCACCTGCATCTGCGAATAAATCTGGTGCACTTTGTCTTCGCGGATGAGGTTTCGAATCGCCTGGTTCGGCACGAGCACCTCGAGCGCCAGGACCCGACCGGGCGCGTTGATTCTCGGCAGGAGCTGCTGAGACATGACGCCCTGGAGCACGAACGAGAGCTTTGCCCGGATCTGCGGCTGCTGGTGGGCGGGGAAGACGTCGATGATCCGGTTGATCGTCGAAATCGCGCTGTTCGTGTGGAGGGTCGCGAAGACGAGGTGGCCGGTCTCGCTGATTGTCAGCGCCGCCTCGATGGTCTCGAGGTCGCGCATCTCGCCGATGAGAACGACATCGGGGTCCTGACGCAGCACGTACTTCAGCGCGTGCTTGAAGCCCTCGGTGTCGGTCCCCACTTCACGCTGGTTGACGACCGAGAGCTTGTGCGGGTGAAGATACTCGATCGGATCTTCGACCGTGATGATGTGAAGGCGCTGCTCGGTGTTGATCTTGTCGATCATCGAGGCCAGGGTGGTCGACTTGCCCGAGCCGGTGGGGCCGGTCACGAGGATGAGCCCGTTGGGCTTGTTCGCGAACTCGGCGACGACCGACGGCAAGCCGAGCTCGTCGAACGTGAGAATCTTGAACGGAATCGTGCGAAACGCACCCGCAACGGCTCCGCGCTGCATGTAGATGTTTGCGCGGAAACGCGAGAGGCCCTTCACCCCGAACGAGAGGTCAATCTCGTTGTGCTTCTCGAAGTGCGCGCGCTGCTCCTCGGTCAGAACCGAAAAGCAAAGCTGCTTGGTCTCGACGGG
>CAWAEU010000024.1:0-38534 GCA_963780975.1 uncultured Acidobacteriaceae bacterium
GTGGAGAAAAAATCCGATGCCTAGGCTGGTGTTCATCCCGATGAGGTAAAGATCGTCATCCCGGCGCTTCGGGTGGGGAGCGGAAAAACATCGGGAACTATCTCAAACTGGATGGTTATGCGTCCGTAAAAAAATGTCTGAAGCAAGGGCCGGAATGGATTATCGACGAGGTAAAGGCTAGCAACCTGCGCGGGCGCGGCGGCGCTGGCTTTCCCAGCGGCGATCAAGTGGTCGGTCGTGCCCAAGAAATCCCTGAAGCCCAAATACATATTGGTGAACGGCGACGAAAGCGAACCGGGAACCTGCAAGGATCATTTGATTTTTCTGCACGATCCGCACGCGGTGATCGAGGGAACGATCATTGCCGGGTTGGCCGTCGGCGCCAAGCTGGGATTTATCTATCTGCGCGGCGAGTACCGCTATCTCATCGAGATCATGGAGAAGGCAGTCGCCGATGCCTACGCCAAGGGATTTCTGGGAAAAAGATCTTTGGCTCCGATGCCGAGTTCGAGGTGATTGTGCAAACCGGTGCGGGCGCCTACGAAGTGGGCGAAGAGTCTGCGCTGATGGAGTCGCTCGAAGGCAAGCGCGGGATTCCTCGCATCAAGCCGCCCTTCCCAGCCATTGTGGGTCTCTATGGTGGTCCCACGGTCATCAATAATGCTGAGACAATCGCCACGGTGCCGCACATCATTGAAATGGGCGGAGCGGCCTACGCGGCTGTGGGCACTCCCAATAACGGCGGAACACGCTTGTTTTCGATCAGCGGCCACGTGAAGCGCCCCGGCGTTTACGAGCTGCCTATGGGCTACAACCTGAAGAAGATGATCACGAAGGTTGCCGGCGGTGTTCGCGCTGGACGAAAGCTGAAGGCTGTAATTCCCGGCGGATCATCGACCCCGGTGCTGCTGCCCGATGAGATTGATATTGGCATGGACTTTGACCAGGTGGGCAAGGCTGGTTCCATGCTGGGCTCGGCAGGCGTGGTGGTGATTGACGACCAGACCTGCATGGTTGAGTTTGCACTGCGCACCATGAGCTTCTATGAGCACGAAAGTTGCGGATGGTGCATTCCCTGCCGCGAGGGCACTGACTGGCTGAAGAAGACGCTCACTCGTTTTCATTCGGGTTTTGGCGTAACCAGGGATATCGACAACATGCAGCATATTGCCGAAAACATGCTGGGCCGAACCTTTTGCCCGCTGGGCGACGCGGCGGCCATGCCCATGGTGGCTTTTGTGAAGAAGTTTCGCAAGGAGTTTGAAGACCACCTCGACGGCATGCCTTGCCCGTTTGCAAAGCATGTGGAATTGGCAGTGATTTAAGAACGCTGGAGACGAATGGCAGACGTAACATTCAAAGTCGACGGTAAGACGCTGACGGCTCCCGCGGGGACGCTGCTGATCGACGCTTGCCGCAAGGCGGGCATTGAGATTCCGGCTTTCTGCTACTACCCAGGACTGAGCCTGCAGGCTGCCTGCCGCATGTGCGTGGTGCGCGAAGCAAAGGTGCGCAAGCTGCTGACGGCCTGCACCACCACGGTGGCCGAGGGCCTGGATTTCATTACTGAGTCGGAAGAGATTGCGCAGGCGCGCAAGGGGACCATCGAGCTGCTGCTCGGCAACCACCCGCTCGACTGCCCGGTTTGCGACGCCGGCGGCGAGTGCGAACTGCAGGACATGACCTTCAAGTACGGCGCGGGCGAAAGCCTGTACGCGGAGGCAAAAGAACATCGCGAAGAGCAGCAGTGGTCGCCGGCTGTCTATTTTGATCGCCCACGCTGCATTCTTTGTTATCGCTGCATCCGCATGTGCGGCGAAGGTATGGATGTATGGGCGCTGGGTGTGCAGAACCGCGGCGTGCACTCCACCATTGCTCCCAACGGCGGCAACCAACTGGACTGCGAGCAGTGCGGCATGTGCATCGACGTTTGCCCGGTGGGAGCTTTGACCAGTGGCAGTTACCGTTACAAAACCCGGCCGTGGGAGATGAACCACGTTTCCACGGTTTGCACGCATTGTGCCGATGGCTGCAAGGTGACGCTGGGAGTGCGGCAGGTGAACGATGGTTCTGCGATTGTGCGCGCAGACAATCGCGACAAGAGCGGCATCAATGGAGATTTTCTCTGCGCCAAGGGCCGTTTTGGTTTTGATTTTGTCGAGAGCCCCGAGCGGCTGAGCAAACCGCTGGTACGCAATGAAGAAGGCAAGCTGGTTGAGACCACCTGGGAACAGGCGCTGCGCCGGGCAGCAGACAAGCTGAAAGAGATTAGCGAAAGCAATGGCGGGGCGATCGGCGTGATCGGCTCAAACCGTACCACCAACGAAGAGAATTATCTGCTGCAGAAATTTGCCCGCACGGTGCTGAAGACCAACAACATTGATCATGAGCGCAGCACGGATTATGGGGCTTTTGCCCGTGCTCTGGCAGGACAGAAAGACAAGACAGCCAGCCTGCGCGACATTGCAACGGCTCCGGCAATCCTGCTGGTCGGCGGCAATCCCACTGAGGAGCATCCGCTGCTGGCGTGGAATCTGCGCACCAACGTGCGGCTGAACCGCGCGCGGTTGTATATCGCAAATTCAAAGACCATCAAATTGGAGCGGCAGGCCAAAGCAGTACTCGAACTACCGGAAAACGGTTATAAAAATTTGGCTGCCTACCTGAGCCGCAACAATGCCAAGAGTGAGAACGCAGCCTTCAGCAAAGCTCTGCTGGCCGAAGAGTCGCTGGTGGTGATCTTTGGTCAGGAGTATCAAGGTGAAGCGGTCAAGTCGCTCGTAGCGTGGGGCCTGAAGCGTGGCAATGTGCGCTTCGCTTATCTCGGCGATCACTCCAACTCACGCGGTGCGGCGGATATGGGACTCTTGCCCGATCTGCTGCCCGGCTATGTGCCGGTGACAGAGCCAGTAGCTTTTGCGGAGTATCCAGGCCTGCCGACGAAGCCCGGCAAAAATCTGGCGGAGATATTTGACGCGGCTGCTAAAGGCAAGATGGGGGCGATGCTCATCGTCGGCGCCAACCCGGTGGCCAAGCTCGAAGTGGACGCGAAGACGCTAAAGAAAACCTTCATCATCGTGCAGGATCTGTTTTTGACCGAGACCGCTGCTTTGGCTGACGTCGTATTTCCGGCGGCCAGCCTCTATGAGAAAACCGGAACGGTAACCAATACATTTGGCGATGTGCAGCTGGTGAAAAAAGCTGCCGACCGCGCTGGAGTAAAGCCGGACTTCGAAATTCTGGTGCGGCTGGCCGGAGCGATGGGCGTGGATGTGAAGACGCTGGTTCCCTTTGGCAAAGGTGGAGTGACAGCCGATCTCGGCCAGTCGCGCGGCGCGCAGGCCGGCGAGGCTGATCGTCATGCGGTGTGGCTCGAGGCGAATAACCTTGAGCCGAAGCTGAGCCCCTTCGATCCGTTGGCCTTGCTGGACGAAATCGAGCGGCTCGTCCCTGGCTATACACTGGATCGAATCAATCTATTTGGCGGCAACGATGTACGCACCGAACCGGGCTTTGTGCCGGTTGCGGAACTGACTGAAGCGGAGCCCGGCGTCATTGCTCCTGCGCACGACGGATTGTTTACCTCAGGAACTTTGAGCAAGTACAGCACTACACTCAAGGAACTTGAACGCCATCAGGCACACGAGTTGAAAGAGTCCGCGGCGGATTAGGAATTGAGTTGGAAGATTTGTAACAGGTTAGGCAAAGAATAACAGCGGGGTTTTGCCTCCGCAGTGCATAGTTCCGGAGAAGGTTAGTGACGATTTTGCAGTTCTTATTGTGGAGCCTGCTCAAGGTTGCCGTCATCACGGTGGTGATGCTGATGGGCGTCGCCTACACCGTGTTGCTGGAGCGCAAGCTGGTGGGCCGCATTCAGAATCGCTGGGGGCCCAGCCGCGTGGGACCGTTCGGCCTATTGCAGCCGCTGGTGGACGGGGCTAAATCATTTCTGAAAGAAGACCTGATTCCCAGCGGGGTTTATAAGCCGCTTTATCTGCTTGCGCCCATCATCGCTTTGGGCTCCGCATTGATCTCGATTTCAGTTATTCCCTTCGGCGAGCCGGGGGTTGGGCCGGGCGGCGTGGATCTCTTTGAGATTTCCAACGTAAACATCGGCCTGCTGGTGATCCTGGGCATCACCTCAATTAGCGTCTACGGCATTGCGCTGGCGGGGTGGTCATCGAATAACAAATATTCGCTGCTTGGTTCGCTTCGCTCCTCGGCGCAGATGATCAGCTACGAACTGGCGCTGGGCCTCTCGCTGGTGGGCGTGGTAATGCGCGCCGGGTCGCTCAATCTGCGCGTGATCGTGGAGCAACAGGCCACCATGGGCTTTGCTACATGGAATATTTTTGGCGGAATGCAGTTTCTGGCTTTCTTTATCTATTTGATAGCGGCTTACGCTGAGACCAATCGCTCGCCCTTCGATTTACCCGAAGCGGAGAGCGAGCTGACCGGCGGCTACCACACTGAGTATAGCTCAATGAAATTTGCCATGTTCTTTATGGCCGAGTACGCCAACATGATCAACGTGGGCTGCGTGGCCACGCTGTTGTTTCTGGGCGGATGGACCAGTCCATTCGGCAAGCTCATTGACCAGCCTGAAAACATTTATGTGCATGCGCTGTTTCCCGTCTTCTGGTTTGTAGCCAAGGTCTTCTGTTTTCTCTTTTTGTATGTATGGGTGCGGGGCACGCTGCCGCGCTTCCGCTATGACCAGTTGATGAACTTCGGTTGGCGAATTTTGATGCCACTGGCGATTCTTAACATTGTGGGAACAAGCCTTTGGCTTGCATACCGCTGATTTACAATCGGGAGAGATTTTAAAGGGAGCATAAGCATATTTGCTCCATAATTTTTCTTCCATAACCGGCCGGTTTTCTTTACTGGCTCTTGCCCTTACAGGGACTCGATGCACCTGATTTTATTTATCGTGTTTGCCGGATTCTGCCTGGCAGGAGCCATTAACCTCCTGCTGCAGAGCCATCCCATTGCGAGCACGCTGTCGCTGATTGTGGTGATGACCTCGCTGGCCGTGCTCTACCTATTGCTGGGCGCGGAGTTTTTGGCCATCGCGCAGATTATTGTTTATGCCGGCGCCATTATGGTTCTGTTCACTTTTGTGGTGATGCTGCTGAATGCCGGCCGAGAAGACCGCACGCTAGGCAGCCGGACGGCACGTTCGGTGGGCTTTCCCGCAGTGGTGGTGATTCTAGGCGTGATCGCTACCGTGATTTTGCGCGCGCAGGGATTGGGCACAGCGGGATTGCAACAAGGCGTTACCTCAACAGAAGATTTGAGCCGCGTTCTCTTTACTGAATTGCTGCTGCCGTTTGAGGTGACCTCGGTGCTGATTCTTATCGCGATTCTGGGCGCGGTTGCGCTGGCACGTCACGATGGAGAAAGGACGCCCGGCCAATGAATTCCTTTCTTGCGCAAGAGGTTCCCGTCAGCTGGTATCTGATCTTGAGCGCTGTTCTGTTTTCGCTTGGCGTCGTCGGGTTCCTCATCAAGCGCAACCTGATTACCGTTTTTTTGTCCATTGAATTGATGCTGAACGCCGTGAATCTTTCCTTTGTGACTTTCGCCCACCAGTGGCACGCGGTGAAGGGGCAGATTTTTGTTTTCTTTGTGATGATGGTGGCCGCAGCTGAAGCTGCGGTTGGACTGGCCATCATTATTGCTGTCTTCCGCGCCCGCGCTACCCTGGCCGTCGACCGAATTGATTTGATGAAACTATGAACGTAGATCAAATAATTACCGTTCTCTTCCATCACGGATTCCTCATTAATCTGTGGATTATTCCACTTGCGCCCTTAACAGGGTTTCTGATTAATGGGCTCTTTGGTAGCAGATTGCCCAAATGGGTTGTTACTGCTGTCGCACTGGTTGCGCCGTTAGTTTCTTTTTGCGCGGTTTTGTGTGGAGCGACTAGTTTATTTCATCCTTATATAGAGACCTGTCCGCATCCCTGGATCAACATCGGAGCACTGCATATTGACTTCAGCTTTGCCCTCGACCAGCTTTCACTGGTGATGCTGCTGGTTGTCACCGGCGTTGGTTTCCTGATCCACGTTTACTCTATCGGCTACATGCACGATGACAAGGGCTACGCGCGCTACTTCTCGTACCTCAATCTTTTTCTGTTTTTTATGACCGTCCTGGTGCTGGCCGGCAATGCGTTGCTGATGTTTGTTGGTTGGGAGGGCGTCGGCCTCGCGTCCTATTTGCTGATCGGTTTCTGGTTCCAGAAAAAAACGGCGGCGGATGCGGGCAAGAAGGCATTTATCGTCAACCGCATTGGCGACTTCGGTTTCCTCATCGGAATGTTTCTTCTGCTGGCCAACTTCGGCACGCTCACCTTCGCCGAGATCGGCGCAAAGCTCAGTGCCAACCCAGGCTGGACCGGCGGCGTGCTCACCGTCATTGCGCTTTGTCTCTTATTGGGCGCAACCGGCAAGAGCGCGCAGCTTCCGCTCTATATCTGGCTGCCCGATGCGATGGAGGGCCCCACGCCGGTCTCCGCGCTCATCCACGCGGCTACCATGGTCACCGCCGGCGTCTACATGATCGCCCGGACGCATGTTTTGTTTGACCACTCGCCTTTCGCGCTGAGCGTGGTCGCGTTCGTGGGCGGAATCACAGCACTCTTCGCGGCTACCATCGCGCTGGTGCAGAACGACATCAAGCGCGTACTGGCTTACTCCACCATCTCGCAACTTGGCTACATGTTTCTGGGCTGCGGCGTGGCGGCTTATTCCGCGGCGATCTTTCACCTGGTTACGCATGCTTTCTTCAAGGCACTACTCTTTTTGGCAGCCGGCTCGGTGATCCACGCTATCGGTGGCGAGCAGGACCTGCGCAAGATGGGCGGATTATGGAGAAAGCTGCCGGTCACTTTTGCTGTGACCACCGTGGGCGTATTGTCCATCGCGGGAATTTTCCCCTTCTCCGGATTCTTTTCAAAGGACGCGATTCTCTACGCGGCATTTACACAGGGCCCAAACGGGAGGGTGCTGTGGCTTGTGGGCTTAATTACGGCGCTGCTGACCTCGTTCTATATGTTCCGGCTCTGGTATCTGGCCTTTCTAGGCAAGCCACATGGTGAGACCGTTAAACATCACGCTACACCGTGGTCGATGCTCGGCCCGCTGCTGATTTTGGCGCTGCTCTCGATAAGCGGCGGCTGGATCAGCGGCGTGTGGATGGGCGTTGGGCATTTTGGCGCTTTTCTTGCGCCTGCAGTTGGCGCGCGGACAGAGGCTGGGGATGCGCATCTGGAATTGGTGCTGAGCATTGCGGCTGTTGCCATGGCGCTGGTGGGCTGGCTGGTTGCCGACTTGTTCTACAGGAAAAAATCATCCCGGCCGGAAGATTTGATTTCAATTTTTCCCGGCGGCTACAAGATGCTGGCCAACAAATATTACGTTGACGAGTTCTACGGCGCGACGATGGTTAAGCCGCTGCTGATTTTCTCGACCTACTTCCTGGACTGGGTGGTTGATAAAGCATTGCTAGGTGGAACGGCCTGGCTGCTGGGCGGCGTAGCCACACTTTCGGGAGCGCTGTTGCAGCGCTGGCAGTCAGGCAACATTCGCTCTTATGCCGCGTGGCTGGCGGCGGGCGCGGCGGCGTTGCTGATCTTTATCGTGATTCCCTGGTCAGTGGTGCTGGCCGGTCTTTGGGCATTTCATTTCGGCTTGGCGGGGCACTAGAGAATGACAGCGATAAACGATTCGATTCTCACGTTGATCCTTCTGCTACCGCTGGCAGGAGCGGCGCTGGTGGCGCTGTTACCCGATCGCGGCAAGCTGCCCAACTGGATTGCCTTGCTCACGTCACTGGCTACCTTCGGATTTACGCTGCATCTGCCGGCTCATTATGATCTCGGCCAAGGCGGCTTTCAGTTTGAGGCTGTTCGCGAATGGATTGAAAAGCCAAAGATCTTCTATCACGTGGGTGTGGATGGGCTGAGCCTCTGGCTTGTTGTGCTCACCGGATTGCTTGCGCCTGTGGGCGTGCTGGCCAGTTGGAGGGCCATCGCCGAGCGGCGCAAGGTTTTTTACTCGCTCTTTCTGATTCAGCAGACGGCGATGTTTGGGGTCTTCATTTCGCTTGACCTGATGCTCTACTACGGCTTCTGGGAGCTGTCACTGGTTCCCATGGCCATTTTGATTTCGATGTACGGGCGCAAGAACGGACCGAAGGCCGCGCAAAAGTTTTTCCTCTTCACTTTTATCCCCTCAGCGCCGTTGCTGGTGGCAATTTTATGGCTTTATGCCAATACCGGCAGCTTCGATTTTGCTACGCTCAAGATCCTCATCGCTCATGGATCGTTTGCCACTGCGCCGATTTTCTGGGTCGCGTTGGCGTTTCTGCTCGCCTTTGCTGTCAAGGTGCCGGTCTTTCCGCTTCATGGCTGGCTCGCCGACACATACAGTGAAGCGCCTGTGGCCCTGGCGATGGTCGTGGCCGGCAAGCTGGGCCTGTATTCAATGATCCGTTTCCACATCGGTCTCTTCCCTGTGCAGGCGCAGGCAGCGGCTCCCTGGCTAATTGCGTTGGCGGTTATCGGCATTCTCTACGGCGCGTGCCTGGCTCTGGTGCAGCGCGACTTCTGGCGGTTGATTGCCTTCGCGGCATTGAGCCATTTGAGCCTGATCGTTTTGGGTATTTACGGCCTTACGTTTACCGGTTCAGCCGGAGCGGTCTACCAGATTCTCTCGCACGGGGTCGTGGATGGGGCGCTCTTTGTGCTACTGGGCGCAATCTACGAGCGCTACTCAACAGCCAGATGGCGCTTACGGCGGCCTGGCAAGCAAGCTTCCGCGTACGGCTACGCTCTTCGTTTTCGCGTCTCTTGCGATGATTGGGCTGCCGATGCTGAGCGACTTTGTAGGCGAGTTTTTGATTTTCTCCAGCACTTTTATCCAACTGAGCAAAGGCTGGGCGATTGCGGCTTCACTGGGCGTGATTCTGGGCGCGGCTTATATGCTTTGGCTGGTGCAGCGCATTTTTTACGGGCCGGAGAGCGAGCTTGTGAAATCGAAGCCGGCTGTCGATCTGCACTTGAACGAACTGGCCGTTGTGTGGCCGCTGGCTGTTCTGATGCTGGTGATGGGACTGCGCCCCTGCCTTCTGGCTACCAATTATCGAGAAGGGCGTGCATCTGCCGCAGAGTAAAGAATCGTCCGCATTACCCGCCTTCGCAGTGCCGCAAGCCGTTTATGCAATTCCATCTCAAAGAGAGGGCCAGCGGTGAATCCTGTTCCCGATATCTTCCGCATCCTTCCCGAGGTCATCCTTACGCTCACTGGCGTGGCCGTGATGCTGATCGATGCATCGTTGCCGCCTGAGTGGCCGCGGCGTCTGCTGGGATGGGTAGCGGCGTTTGGAACTACATTCGCTTTATGGGCCAGCCTTTGGCAACTTTCTTTGCCGGTGGGGGCTGCCTACTTTGGAGCCAATGGCACTGTTGAGACCAGTCCCTTCACCGTTTTCTTCCACGTTTTGATCTGCGGCATCGTGCTGGTGGCCCTGTTGCTCTCGATGGACACACTGCCCGAGGATAATCATCACCAGGGCGAATACTACGCGCTGATCGTTTTCGGCGCAGTAGGTATGTGCCTGCTTACCGGAGCTGTCGAACTGCTGGTGGTATTTATAGCTCTGGAAATTTCATCCATCTCCACTTACGTTCTGGCCGGCTACCACAAAAATACCGGCCGCGGACCCGAAGCAGCAATCAAGTATTTTCTTCTCGGCTCTTTTGCCACAGCGTTTCTGCTTTACGGCATCGCGATGATCTTTGGAGCTACCGGCACCACGCAAATCTATGAGATTGCCCGGCTTGCGCCTTCCGCTCCGAACCATTTATTTATATTGGCCGGCCTGGCGCTGATGTTGGTGGGGATTCTGTTCAAGGTATCGGCTGCGCCTTTCCACGTGTGGACGCCCGACGTTTACGAAGGCGCGCCATCGCCGGTGGTTGCCTTGCTCTCAACCGCGCCCAAAGCCGCGGCCTTTCGCGCTGCTGCTGCGCGTGGTTTATGAGATGCTGCCCTCGCTGCGCGGGTTGTGGTCACCGCTACTGTGGGTTGTTGCCGTGCTTTCAATGACCGTAGGCAACCTGGCGGCGCTGCGGCAGGAGAACGTAAAGCGGATGCTCGCCTACTCATCGATTGCCCATGCCGGCTATTTGTTGGCGGCCTTTGCCGGACTCGGGAAATAGCGGCATTGCGGCGGCAAGTTTTTATACCGCTGCTTATGCGGCCATGAATGTGGGCGTTTTTGCCGTGATCACTCTGGTCAGCGGATATGACGACAAGCTGCCGCTGGTTGAGGATTTTCGCGGGCTCATCTACCGTTCGCCCTTCTGGGCAGCCTGCTGATCTTTTTCCTGGTTTCGCTGGTCGGAATTCCCTTCACCGGCGGATTCTTCGGCAAGTTCTATTCCTTCTCCGCGGCGGTTGATGGCGGAGCGATTTGGCTGGCCATCATCGGCTTGCTGAATTCAGGGTTGGCGGCGGCTTACTATCTGCGTCTGGCTCTGGCTGCGGCGCAACGCGGAGCCGGCAAGAATGCAGATGCCTCGGCGCCCGTGCCGCAAGTTGGCATAGCGGTGGGCGCGGCCTTGCTTCTTGCGGTTGCTGCAACGCTGGTGATGGGTATTGTGCCCAACGAGGTTCTGCGTGCCGCCGATGCAGGCGCGCACACGCTCGAAGCTCCTCCAGCACCGACTGGCACTGCTGGAATCAATGTTGTGCAGGAGTCAAAGCCCTGACTCTCTGGTGCCTGATCCTTGCGCTGTTGGCGCCATCATGCTCTTATAAAACGCTCGCGGCTAGCCCCAGAACGCGTTCATCGACAAAATGCTCAGATACCCAGGCGCGTGCGGCCTCACCCATGCGGTGGCGGCGGACGGGATCGCGTAGCAGCTTGAAAACCGCTTCACTGATTGCCTCCGGATAGCCAGGCGGAATGAGCAGCCCGGTCACTTCGGGCACAACCGAGTCGCGGAGCCTGTCAGAGCGTGGTAATCACCGGAATGCCGGTTGCCGCAGCCTCCAGTACAGACGTTAGGAAAACCCTCCCGCCAGGTGGGCAGGACCATCAGGTCCATGGCGCGATAGTAAGGCGCGGTATCGGCACAAAGCCGGTGCAATAAATGCGAGGATGGTTCAGGATGCGGGCGCGCAGATCGGCACTGAGCGCATCTTCAGCAAGCGTCAAACCAGCCCACCAGCAACAGATGGGCTTCCGGCTCCGAATTCAGGATCGTATCGAAGGCTTCGATCAGCTCCGGCAAGCCTTTGTCGCGGGTCAATCGGCCCACAAACCCACAACGGGAGCTTCGCGAGGAAGTGCCAAGAAGGTCTACGCACAGCGCTGTAGGCCGGGCGAGAAGCGCTCCACATCGACCCCGTTCGAGCTGCCTTCTCCCAGCAGATGCAGCTTTCCGCGGGCGCCACGCCCAGCGCCAGCGCTTCAGCGCGCATGCTGTTCGCTGTTGCAGAGCACAACCTGGGCGCAGGCGGCGGCCAGATCGCTCCGCTGCCAGCAGAATACTCGCGCTTGAAGCCGGTGGAGGTTTCAAGTTTGAGTCCACGCAGCATATAGATCCGCCTCGGCACGCCGCAAAGCAAGGCGGCCAGAGTTCCTAGCAGATCCGGCCTTGGGTGTGCTGAATTCAGTACATCTGCGGCCTGAGCCGGAGCAGATAGCCAGCAGAGCCGCGCAGTGATACAAGATCCGGCAAGGGGCGCAATCTGTCTTTCGATGGGAATGGCAATTGCCTCAACTCCTTCGGCGCGCCGCTGTTCGATAAAGCAATTCGCCGGGGCTTGAGACCAGGGTCACGCGAAAACCCGCCTCGCGCAACGCGTCGCAATCGTCCGGTGAGAGTCAGGCAGGTCTGCGGATGGGTGATGCCTACCACGATGTGGGGTTGGTTATAGTGATGCAGTCGCTCAGAAATGATTTGAAGCGGTTTGGAAACGAACATTGGCCGACCTACACTCCCGCAATTTCCTGACGTTTCTGGAACTTGTCAAGAATTAGCCTTCAATGCAGAAGTGGTGGCCCGTCACGCAAAGGCCATAAAACGGTCAAATCAACGAGGTTTCATCCCCGAAGAAAATACTTCAGGTATTATTTTTTGAAGTCTTCTTCAATGTTGTTAATGAAAGCAAAGAAACTGTACCAGTTTTGAACAGTATTTGTACCAGAATTACACAGCACGAAAGTACTGTGTACCAAAGCTTATACTCAATTTGCTCTCAAGAAAGCTATCTCGAAGCCTATGTCTGAACGTCCCAGGGTACTTTTGCTGATCCCACATCTCGGTGGTGGCGGAGCCGAACGGGTGATCGCACTTCTGGCACGTGGCCTATCGCAAAAGAAATATGAACTGCACCTGGGGCTGGTTACGCAAGCGGATGCAGGCAAGGAAGTTCTTCCTCCCCGGTTGATAATGCACGCTTTAGGAGCCAGAAGGGGGCGCTATGGAGCCTTCAGGCTGTTGCGGTTAGTGCGGCGTATCAAACCAGATGTGATTCTGTCAGGAATGGTGCATTTGAATTTTCTGGTTCTGCTGCTGCGCCCATTTTTCCCCTCGGGCACACGGGTACTGGTGCGGCAGAATGGGACCGCATCGGCGGGCTTGGCATCTGGCGATGTGCCTGGATATACCCGTCTGCTTTACTGGCGACTTTACCGCAATGCGGACCGTGTGATATGCCAGAGCCCGGCGATGGCCAATGATCTTGCCCGTGAGTTTGGAATTCCAGAGACGCGAATTGCGGTGCTGCAAAAATCCCGTGGATGTAGATGAGATTCGCAGATTCCATCGGCAAATATCCAGAACTATTTGCTGGCCCAGGACCGCATTTGCTGGCGGTAGGCAGGCTCTCAAGGGAAAAGGGCTTCGACCTCTTGCTGCAGGCACTGGTTAGAGTACGCAAGCGATTTGCCTTTGCCGACCTGACGATTGCCGGCGCCGGTCCGGAAGAAAAAGCTCTAAAGGCCCAGAGCCACGAGCTGGGTCTACAAACAGCCGTCCGTTTTGCAGGCTATGTCGATCGACCTTCAGCGTACTTTCAGGGCGCCTCGGCATTTGTGCTTTCATCGCGGCACGAGGGTATGCCCAATGCCCTGTTGGAAGCAGCCGCCGGCGGCTTGCCCATTATCGCGACGCCCGCCTCGCAAGGATTGGTGGAGTTGCTGCGTAATCACCCAGGTACATGGCTGGCAGATGAAGTCTCCGCCACCGCGCTTGCGGATTGTATGCTCACTGTACTGGAAACCCTCAAACCTGGTGAGCGATTTGCTCACAAATTCATTGATGAGTTCAGAATCGACCGCGCCATTCAAGCTTATGAAGAGCTGCTTGATGCGGCTTTGAAGGGGAAGCAGCAGTGAACCATGTTGCCCTGGTCATACCAGGCGTAGACCGGATTGGCGGCGCGGAGCGGCAGGTGCTCCTGCTGGCTAAAGGGCTGCGCCAGCGCGGTTGGCAAGTGAGCGTGGTGGCGCTATCGGGCAGCGGAGGCAATGAGGCAATTGAGTTGGCTGGCGCAGGAGTTGGGTTTTTGAGTCTGGGAATGCGCAAAGGGTTGGCCGATCCCAGAGGTTGGATTCGATTCAACGGCTGGCTCAGGCACGAAAAACCGGACGTGGTCCACACGCACCTGCCCCACGCAACCTGGCTGGCCCGCTGGTCACGGCTGGCAGCGCCGTCGCGCGTATTGATGGATACGCTGCACACCTCTTCCACGGGCACTCTGGGCCGGCAACTGGGCTATCGCTACAGCGGTTGGCTCACAGACAAAATCACAGCCGTGAGCCAGGCCGTTGCTGAGGCATATTTTTTTGCCAATATGGCCACAGCGGACAAACTCGAAGTGGTGCCCAATGGCGTGGATGTGGAGGCGTGGCAGCCGGATGCGGCAGTCAGGAAGAAAGTACGCGCCGAGTTGGGAATGGAGGAGGAATTTCTATGGTTCGCCGCCGGCCGGCTTGAAACCGTGAAAGACTATCCCGCGCTTCTCTGGGCAATGGTGGAGGTCCCGGAATCAGCGCGGTTGGTGATTGCCGGTAGCGGGCCGATGCAAAACGAACTGCTTCGGCTGTCAACGCTCCTGGGCCTGGAACGGCGGGTGCGATTTATTGGCTTTGACCGGGATGTGCTGCGCTGGATGCAAGCAGCGGATGGGTATGTGCTGTCGTCTCGATGGGAAGGCCTGCCGATGGGTCTTCTTGAAGCTGCGGCCTGCGCCCTGCCTGCTGTGGCAACCGATGTGCCTGGAACCCGCGAGGTGATTATCAATGGAGAGACCGGCTGGCTTGCTCCTGCCGGCGAAGCGGCGTTGCTGGGAGCAGCTATGACGCGGATGATGCAAACTCCACCGGGAAAGCGCCGCACCATGGGCCAACGCGCACGACAGCATGTGATTGATCACTTCAGTCTGAAGGCTGTGCTGGATCAGTGGGAGGCGCAATACAGTGAGTTGCTCAAGCGGAATCCACTGCCAACCAGGTGGGGCCGGGCTGATTGAGCTTTTTCAATTTCAATAATAACTTCAATAATCAGCCGCATCGTTCAGAACTATGACTACTTAATCGATGCGGAATCTTTCCAGTGCACGCACCACCCTTTTATCCAGGATGGACGCCCGGATGCGAGCCAGTGCGAATGCTTCGTAGATTCGCTCGCCGGGTCCCAGCCGCACGGGTTTGATCTCGGCCAGAACACGGTCCACGGATGTAAATTGCTCCGCATGCCGGTTGAGGAAAGAACGCAATTGATTTCCCACCGCGCGGTTTGCGGTATTGCTGTGAATGCAAATGGTCCAAAGGCCCCCGGCTTTCTTCAGCGGCGCCCAAAGCTGTTGCGGAATCCATGTGAAGCCATCGCGGGTGAAAGGCACACGCGCAAAGCCGTCAGAGAGCAGGCTGATTCCCTGCTGGCTCAGGACTCTAAGCGTGGTGCGATCAAAGCCGTGGCGCGGCGCAACCCATATGCGCGGGTTGAGGCCGTGGCCGCGAAGAATCTCAAGTCCGGCGTGAATCCACTGGCGCTGTGTCTCCTCTGCTACGCCGGAAAATTCGGTGTGACGATGCAATGGCAGCAGACTTTTGCCCTTGCTGAGGCAAAGATGCTGGTATCCATGCAGGCCGATGGTTGCCCCTGCTGCTTCAAGCCTGCGCATGCAATCCCAAAATTCTGGGTCTGGCAGCGATTGTTGCAGATCGTAGTCCTGATTGTCGGGAACTACGGCGAGGATGGGTTTTATTTCATACACTTCAATCAGCTTCAATAAACGTTGCCACCGCAAGGGCGAAACAGTGGGGCATAGGTCGTCAAAGCGCAAAAGGTATTGAGCCGGGCTGGGAACCATGACGCTGCCTCCGATGCATTTTTACGGCCCTGGGTAGTCGAGTTCCCTGCCCATTTCAAAAGTTGCTTTCGATTTACACTTCCCCTGTTGTCTCACAATGGAGAAGCTTTGCAGCCCAATACCAGAGGAAGAAGAAGGTGCTGGCTGCCCATAGAGAGCTGGCCAGAGCAATTCCGGCAACTCCGAACCAGCGCATGAGGATAAGGTTCAGTACAACATCGAGAATCAGATTGATGGTACCGCAATAGAGAATCAGATCGGTGCGGCGCATGGCAACAAGAAAGCGATAAAAGACCCGGCTGGAAACGAAAAAAGGAATCTGTATGGCATACATGGCTAGCACCGGCGTGACTACGGCTGTGTCGCTTGGCCCAAAGGCACCGTGCTGAAAGGTAAGACGGATGAGCAGATGAGAGCCGGCAATAAGCGCTGCGGCCATGGGCACTGACACCAGCAAGGTGAGGCGGACCCAGGTGCGTAGTGTATGACGGCATCCGGCCCAGTCGCGGTGCGCAATCATGCGCGAGAAATGGGGCACCACTGCCGTCGATACGGCACCGGCGACCAGGGTTAGCACAACGCTTACAAAGCGGTTGGCATAAGCCAGAGCTGAGACGCTCCCCGAAGGCAACATGGCGGCCATGGATTGGTCGACCAGCAGGCCGCCTGAGGCAACCACGCCGCTCAGCAGCACGGTTCCATACTGATGCGCCACCTCGCGCGTGGCTTCTGTTGATCCATACCAGTGCAAGCGGAAGCGGTATCCATGACGGTTCATCATGCCTGCCAGCAATGCCGCCTGCACCAGCGCACCGGCCACGCTCGCGTAAACCATGGCCCAAATGCCCACGCGCCCGTTCAGCAGCAATGCGCCGATGATGATGGCGGCCGGTGTTGCCACCGGAGCCAGCGCGGGCCAGGCAAAGCGGTCAAAGGTATTCAGAACTGCCGTGCAGTTGCTGGCGATGCCGGTGAGCAGCACGATGGGCAGTAGTCCATAGAAGAGCTGGATCGATAGATCAAGCTTGGCGGGCGGAAAGTGGGAGGCAATCACCGGGAAGAATCCGCGCGCGGCCAGAGCCATGAGCACTGAAGCCGCCCCCAGCAGCAGGCAGGTCCAAAGCATGGCGCTGGAGAGCAATTGTTGTGCCGGCTCGTGGCCTTCCTGTTCCCTCACCCGCACCAGCGTGGGTACCAGCGCCTGGTTCATTGACTCGGAGATCAGGTTGATGAGCAGGTTGGGGATGAGTACTGCCGCGACAAACGCATCCATCGCATCGGAGCGGCCATAGACTCCGGCTACGGTAAATTCCTTGAAGGTAGCTACGGTCTTAACCAGAATCCCCGCGGCGGTTACCGATGCTGCGGCGCGAAAGATGCGGCGATTGACGCTGCCACCCTTGAACAAACTCGCGATTTGGGGGATGGGATACATGCGTTTAAAGGTAGCGGACAGGTTGGCAGATTATTGTGCAGGCTCCGGAGCTGCGGTAAAGTCGTCAATCTGAACGCGGTCTCGAAAGCAGACGGAAAGTGCTTCAGGTTCTTCCACGGCAAGCCGCCCGGCAAGCGCAATCATGGCCAGCAACAGCCATGTGGTGCGGCTCTCTTCCACTGTGGCCACCAGCGAAGTGACAATCCAGACTGCGAACGCAGTGAACAGCGCCATCCGTAAAGGTCCAAATGTTTGCAAAATCGACCGCACAGCCAGAGCGACGATAGCCGCAGCCAGAAAGAAGGCGCACAGCCCGCCACCAACGAGGATTGAGAGAGCAGTGTTGTGCGCTGTATCGAGAGGGTTCATTCCTGCGGCGACGACAAAGGTGCCCGCGCCGGTGCCCAAGACCGGCGCCTGGACAAATGCATGCCAGCCGGCGGACCAGATATTTAGGCGCTGGTTCAGATTGCCACTCTGAAGCTGCTCGGGAATGGTAGCCAGTCGCTCAATGGTTTCATGGGGAACGGTGAACCAGAGAGCGGAGGCTAGTCCAGGCAAAGCCAGTGTTCCGGCAATCACGCCCTTCAAATGAGAACGAGCCAGCAGGATACCGCAGCCAACCAGCGCAACTACGGCGGCAAGAAAGCCTCCGCGAGATGCTGTTAGCAGCACGGCTACCAGGCCTAATGGAAGATAGCCGAGCGCAAACAGACGGGCAGGCCAACGCCGCTCACTATCAAAGAGCAGCGCCGCAAACGGAAATCCAAGATCGAGAAAGCGAGCCACATCGTTGGGATCCTGCCCGGCAGCGGCAAAGCGGATTTGTCCAGCGGCAATCGCCTCAGGTGAGCTGAAGTTGACTACAGTAAGCGCTGCCAGCACACAGGAGCCTGCTACGTAGGCACGGAATAACGCGCGCAAATCTCCAGGGCTCTCGGCAAAATCCCAAACCAGCCAGACGATCATCATCTCCTGAAAGTAAGATCGCATTTTTTCGAGAGTCGCCAACGAATCGATGGTCCAGAAATAGGAGCAGCAGAACCAGAGATAGAAGGCCAGCACCAGCCACTGCATGGGCCCCGGCGTGCGCAGCCGCCCGGCCTGCAAAACCGCGGGAACGGCTACGAGAATCACTAACAGGCCAAGGATGCGCGCAATATTCCCCAGCGGCTCGCCCAGGTCGAGGGAGTACTCCCAGGGAATCGCGAAGGCGAAGAGCAGCAGCAATCCCCAGGCAATGCGGCGCATGAGCTAATACCTCTGCGAATAAACCAGTGCGGAGTAGATGCTGACGCCGATGGCCGATTGAATGGCCGACTCGATGCTCCTGTTCATCATGTTCTTGGCTATCGAATCGGGCACATAGAGAATGTCGCGGTCGTAGACCGGCTGGTCGGGCTCCTGGCCGTGCAGCATACGCTTCAGGTTCAGAGTGGTCATGGTGCGACCGCCCTTCTGCTCGCGGATTAGCAAGGCCTTGCCGGTAGCTGCGTTCAAACTCGGACCCCAGGCCATTGAGAGCGCCTGCACCACCGTAAGCCCCTGCGCGGGATCGACGGGAAATCCCCCGGGGCGGATGACGTCGCCAACCACGTAAACCAGTCCGGCGCGGCTTATCTGGACTGTGTCGCCGGGAGTCAATTCAGGATTGTGATCGGAGTTGGTATCTGTCGCGCCGGGGTCGAGCACCACTGGATGCGGCGTTTTTGGATCGCTGCGGTGGTAGATGTTCACCAGTCGTCCGGCATTAGGCGCGAGGCCTGAAGCGGCAGAGATCAGGTCAAGCAGTCGATGGTGGAGCGTATATGGATAGACTCCGGGATGGGTCACCTCACCCAGCACGCTCACATCCTGCCCTGCGTATGCGGTTACTAGAACCGTGACCTGAGGATGGAGAAGCATTCCCTTGGCGACCAGTGCGGCTTCAATGGCCTGTGCGGCGGCGCGTTCGTCCAACCCGCCAACTTGAACTTCACTGATCAATGGGAGGGTCACCGTGCCGGCCGGGGAGACGCGAACCGCGGAATGAAACTCCGGCGTGTGGTACTCCGATATATCAAGAAAATCTCCGGGGGCGATGGGCGCCGGCATAGGTGATGCGGAAAGCGTACCTGCCATCGGCGGCATTCCAGACCCACTTGCGCTGCCGTTGCTGCTCCACACCGCAGGAGCATCCTTGGGATTGGGCAGGATCTTCGTATCCTGCGAAAAAGGAAGTCGTGCCACACCGGTGGGCAGGCCGTCGAGAGCGGGTGTGGGCGCTTGAGCGTGCATTAATGCGCCGGTCAAAAATACCGCCAACAACACGGCAACCGTACGAGTTGATGTGCCAAGCGATTCAAGCAACAGCGCGCCTCCCACTGCCATCCAGAGGCCGGCAAAAAATGTGATGGCCATATACAGCCGCAGATCCGGAGCTACCGGCTTTACCGGCTGACGCGCCGGATCGACGACAGTGATATTCGAGCCGCTTACGCCGGCAGAAAATCCTGCCTCCTCCACCTTCTCAAGCACGCGCAGATACAGTTCGTGGTTGCGATTGGCCTCCTGTCGCATATCAGCATATTCAGTGGTGGCTTCGTTCTCCTTCATATCATCGGCGGTGTTTGCTGCCAGACTCTTTCGCGCCAGTTGCTCACGATCGGCAGCCGTCTGCCATGCGCTTTTAAACTGATTCACCAGCCTCGCGTCCTCAGCCGTAACCTGGCGGTCGATATCCTGCAGCTGGCCGCGAATTTCAACCACGCGCGGATAGTTCGGCCCATGCTCAATGCTCAACTGCGCCTGTTCCTGGTCAAGTTCGCTGTGACGCGTATGGAGTTGCCGCAATACAGCAGTGGCAAAGTTTGCATTTTCAGCTTGCAGATGCGGGTCGGAGGCAATGACCAACTCTGGATTGCCCGCCGAAGCAGCGCGGTACTCAGCCTCGCGCAGAATGCGGTCGCTGGTTGCGACAACCAACTGCCGGCTCAGTTCGTCGATCTCCAGCGAGGCCGAGGTATGCTGACTCTCGCCCAGTTGCCCATTGGCCAGTGTCTCCTGTGCGGTGAGGATGCCGTGCCGGCTCTGGAACTCCGCCAGGCGATGCTGGTCCTGTTCGACGCGCGCCTTGAGATCGTTGAGTTGGCTTTGCAGCCAGCCGGAGGCCTGGGCTGTCGCCTCTATTCGAGCTTCGCTATCCTGCTCCCCATAGGCGCTGATAAGGCCGTTCACTACGGCAGCCGAGAGCGCCGCGTCGCGGCAACGAAAACGAATCTGAATCATCAGCGTGCGCGGCAGGCTCTCGACGTGAAGCCGTCTCTGGAAACGCTCCAGAAGCCAGGCCTGGGCTGCGGTGCTGTCAGGTTGATCGGGTTTGAAACCTGGAAAGCGATGCGCAAAATTGCCCATGAAGCCGGGTGCCTGGTAGAGCTTAAGCTCGGTGATCACCCTCCATGCCAGTTGGTCGCTGCGAAAAACATTGGCCTGCGTCTCGAGTTGCAACGGTGTGGCCAGCGATGTGGATGCAACGGAGGATTCACCAACATCAAGGTTGAGCGAAGATGCAGGCGATGTGCGCAGGGCTACGCTGGCACTGGCTTCGTATTGGTTGGGAGCGATGAGGCAATAGAGAAGGCAGAGGAGCAGCAATCCCCCCAGCACTGACGCAACCATACGACGGCGGCGGAGCAGTATCTCCCACAGCCAGCGCAACGAGGTTGAAGAATTGTGCCGGCTGAAACCAGCCTGTCGCCGCGCATCGGTCTCGTAAGGTGAAACGTGTTGAACTGCTGGAGCGTCCTGCAAGGGTCGAGAACCTCAGTCCCATAAGCCCTCACGCAGGGCTATCCCTGCCATTCAAGACGAAAACACACTGCGGAGGAAATTCACGCCATTGTGCTTTATTGGAAGCAATTCGTCAAGAGAGACGGTCACTGAAGAAAACTGCATGTGGAAATGGTTGATCCGCCTAGCCTTATCAGGCCGAGTTACTCAATTCGATATTCCACGATGCGGGTATTCCAGACACAGCGCTCGGCATTGTTCGTCCACTGTTCCGTCGTCCACAGGCTTGTGCCATCGAGCGGATCGAGTGCGGTGAGCACGCCGGCGGCGTTCCCGATTACCACCGTATTTTTAGGATTCAGGCATGTGTAAGGATGCGTTCCGGAGACGACTGTTATGGGACCTTTGAATGTATTCGGCGGGTCGTTCTTTCCATGCGTCCAGAGCAATACAGAGAGATCGGTTGTCGGGGTGATCGAATCGGCCACGATGCCGACGTTGCCCTTGGCATCCACTCCAACGGTGGGAAACTCCGGATTAAAGTCCGTTCCCGCAATTTTGGCCGTCTGGCTGACCACGCACGCCGCGGGTTTCGAGCAATCCAGATCGACCCAAAACGCGACGTTGTTGGGATCAGTTCCTTGCGATCCGCAATCTTTCGTGCAAGGGCCCGAAGGGAGCACAGTGTACAAATGAGAGCCGAATTGGACCACGTTGATCAAACGATGGCTCTCGGTAACCCTGAGCGTATTTACGCTATCGCCGGCCTGCGAAAAACCTCCCGTAGGTGCGCAGCATGGTTTGCTATAGAGCCACTTGTCTTCAGCCGAGCCAATGCCGGTTTTAATCTCCTGTTGGCCGTTCATGTTGTATTTGCCTGTGGCTCCGCTCCAGGTAAATGTATCCAAAAGCCAATGGAAGGTGAAGTTCGTTGAGTTTTGGCAGCCGCCGGGAAGTGTCCGTTCGCAACTCTTGGCCATAAAGAACGCTGGCGCGTCAGCGGACTTCGATCGATTGTGGTCAATCGCCGGGATAACGTCGAGCGGCAGGTTATGCGCACGATTGGTGTGCTGAGGCGCAACCCCCTGTCCGATCTCCTGCGCCTCGGACGACGGAATAGCGAAGCAGTCGTAGCCGACTCCCTTGAGCGAGTGAGGATTGTCGTCGCCAATGTGAACCGCGCAAAGGTAAACTCCATTTTTGTCATAGCCAAGATGAGCGGCCGCATCAATGTTCAGGCATGGCCCGCCTTGCAGGCACGATGGATAAATTCCACTCCACTTGCCCTTGGGGTCAGGTGATTCACTGACTATCAGAGACTCGTTCTCTCCTGTTATCGAAACCATCCAGCGCTTGATAAATTCGTCATAGACGATATGCGGCTCAATTGGCCCTGGGTCAACGGTCGCGCCCGGCGCACGTTTACTGCCGCTGATCGGGTTCAGTCCAGCGTTGCGAATGAATGTAGTCGTAGGTATGGCTTGGAGCAGGCGGCCTTTTTTGCTGTAGACGCTTATGTTCTGCCAGGTGATCTGGACAACCTGTTTACCGTTGGTGGCCACATCCATCTCCGCCAGCCCGCAGTGAGTGATGCCTGTCTCGCATGTGGCCAGGCCGGGCCCCTTGTCTCCGTCGAATGAGTGCACAACGGTCTGCGAAGGTGCTGTTCCTGCGAGGAGAAGCAGGCTCATGGCGATGGGCAGACCTCGACAAATAAGGGATTGGCTATTGTGACTCATTGTTCAACCTCGGGGGAAACAGGAATCTGCCTTCGTATATTGTCGACGTCCTCAAGGCAAGAACGTTTGTATCTGAAGGTTTGGTTTTACTCTCCGCCGCCGGCTCTGTACCACTCCACAGTACGGCGCAACCCTTCGCGGAAATCCACGATCGGTTTGTAGCCAAGCAATTCCTGGGCCAGCCCAATATCGGCCAGCGAGTCGCGAATGTCGCCAGTGCGTGGCGGAGCGTAGGTTGGTTTGCCCTTGTAGCCGGTCAGTTCGCAAAGAATTTTGAAGATTTCATTCAGCGTGATACTCGACCCAGTAGCCAGGTTCATCATTCGCCCTGAAACCTTCTCAGCCGGCGCAGCAGCCGCCAGCAGGTTGGCGCTGACCACGTTATCAATAAATGTAAAATCACGGCTCTGTTCGCCATCGCCAAAGATGGTGATCGCGTCTCCAGTCAGCATGCGGCGGCAAAAGATGGCCAGCACGCCGGAATAATGCGACATGGGATCCTGATAGGGGCCGAAGACGTTAAAGTAGCGCAGCACCACCGTCTCCAGCCCGTAAACGCGGGTAAAAGAGCGCAGATAATGCTCGCCAGCCAGTTTGGCCACTGCATATGGAGAGATGGGGTCGGGCAGCATGGTCTCAAGCTTGGGCAGGGTGGGCGAATCGCCATAGGCAGCGGAGGAGCCGGCGTAGACCACGCGGCGCACTCCGGCGGCGCGTGCTGCCACCAAAAGATTAAGTGTGGCGTCGACGCAATTCACATTGGTGGCTACCGGATCGTCAACCGAACGCGGAACCGAGGCCAGCGCCGCTTCATGGAAGACAATTTCTACGCCTGCGCAAGCCTTTGCGCAGGCAGCCGGATCAGCCAGGTCGCCCTCGATGAACTCCATGGCTTCAATCCCGATCAGATTGGAGCGCTTGCCGGCGATAAAGCTGTCAATGCCGCGAACAGTTTCACCGCGTTTCAGCAGCGCCGCGGCAATCGAACGGCCGATAAACCCCGCTGCTCCGGTCACCAGATAACTAGCCAAATGAAACTCCTCTGTTATTCTGTTCGTCTATTAGTTTCTATGCATAGTTTACACCGAAAATTTGACCGTATAAGTGCTGAAAGGGAAACCGTACGGGCCGCAACCGCAAGTGAAACGGAAGTTCTACAATCAAAAATATGACTACAGCATCCGTGAGACGCTTGACTGAGCTCAAGCGGAAGTTCGAGACCCGCGAAGCCCGTATAGGGATCATTGGGATGGGATATGCGGGGTTGCCACTGGTGCTGCTCTTTAGTGCCGAACGATTCCGCGTGACGGGTTTCGATATAGCGTCGGATAAAGTAAAAACCCTCAATGCGGGCGGCTCCTACATTGTGCGCATCCCTCCCGCCATGATTCAAGAGGCCAAGGCTGCGGGCTTCCGCGCCACGGGAGATTACTCTGAGATTACCCAGATGGACGCAGTGATTATTTGCGTGCCCACGCCGCTGAACGTGTACCATGAACCCGATCTCAAATACGTCGTCGGAACGGTCGAGTCCATCGCTCCTTACGTTCATGAGAGCCAGTTGATTGTGCTTGAAAGCACTACCTACCCCGGCACAACGGAAGAAGTTATGGCGCCGCTTCTTGAAGCCGGCAACCCGCACGGCCTTAAAGTTGCGCGCACACTCGAGCAAGGCGGCATCCATGTAGTCTTTTCGCCTGAGCGCGAGGATCCAGGCAATGAGACTGTGGCGCGCCAGGATATTCCCAAGGTAGTGGGCGGTTGCGGTCCGGCAGCAGAGGAACTGGCAACTGCGATGTATGGAACAATCTTTCGCCGCGTTGTTCCTGTCAGCACTCCCGCAGTTGCTGAGATGACCAAGCTGCTTGAAAACATCTACCGCTGCGTGAATATCGCTCTTGTCAACGAGATGAAGCAGTTGTGCATGAAGATGGGCATCGATATCCACGAAGTGATCGACGCGGCAAAAACCAAGCCCTTCGGCTTTCAGGCCTTCTATCCCGGCCCCGGTCTGGGCGGACACTGTATCCCCATTGACCCCTTCTATCTCTCCTGGAAAGCAAAGCAATACGACTTCAACACCCGCTTCATCGAGTTGGCCGGCGAACTTAACACGGCGATGCCCTACTTCATTCTTGAGCAGATATCCGCCGCGCTCAATGAACAAGGCAAGGCTCTGAAGGGCGCGAAGATTTTGGTTCTTGGCCTGGCATACAAACGCGATATCGACGACCTGCGCGAGTCGCCCTCGCTGACCATCATCGAATTGCTCCGTGATAAAGGCACAGTCGTCGCCTACAACGACCCATACTTCCCCACTGTCGGCCATGGCCGCCACTATGACCTGAACATGAACAGCGTTCCGCTCGATAACCTGGGCCAGTATGACGCCGTAGTCATCGTTACCGACCACTCAAAATACGACTACAGAGAAATCGTCAAGCTGTCGCAGTTGGTGGTCGATACAAGAAACGCTACCAAGGGAATCGATTCGCCCAAGATTGTACGTTGCTGAAGACAGGCGCTGAAGCAAGGAATCAGGCGGCCCAGCTTCGATTTCATGCCCCCGCTCGCATTGATATGCTTGCGCAAAAGGTGTTGAGCTGACAAATGAAATTCTTGACGACCATTGCCGCAATCTTGATTATCGGCCTCTCCGCAGCGGTTACAGCAGCGCAAACAACGATTCCCCTTAGCCTATTTATGAACAAGATTCCGGCTTTTCATGCCAGCGTGAACGGCCATGAAGGATACTTTCTGTTTGACACTGGTGGCGGCACCTCTGTACTCAGCCCGGAGTTTGTGCGCTTCAGCGGCTGTACTCCATGGGGCCAGGTGACGGGCTTCCGCATGACCGGTGATCGCATTGATTTTCAGCGCTGCGACAATGCTGCATTTGACGCGGCAGGCGTACACTTGAAGACTCCAACTGCCGGTGTGTATGACATTATGACCCTGGCTCCCAAGACAGTCCCACACTTGGATGGATCGCTTGCGTTGGATATCTTTGCGGGAAAAGTCGTGACATTGGATGTGTCTGGCCGGACGCTGACGATTGAAACGCCTAAGAGTTTTCGCTCTCGCAAACGAAATGCAAAAGAAGTTCCCGCACGGTTGGTCCGCGACGCGGAGGGCGCTGCATTGAGTGTTGCCGCAGGAGTTTCAACGCCTGAGGGCATGGCATGGATGGAGTTGGATTCTGGCAATGACGGCACATATAAAATTGCCAACCACATTGCGCCGCTCTTCAATTTGAAACCAGGCCAAAAAGAGCCGCAGCCGGTTTCGCTCATGCTTGGGGAAGGAATTACAGTCAAAGGTACTGCGCAAACAAGCAACCTGATCATGGATGGAAATATTGGCGAGCAGTTTTTCCCTCATTGGGTGGTTACATTCGATCTGAAAAACGGTCGAGTGTGGGTTTCCCCAACTAGAGCCCTGTGAGATGGAACCAGAAAGAAGTTCCGGCTGCTAAACGTTATCGTCGCGTGGTTGCAGCCTGACCCAACGCGGTGCACGACAATTCCCCGCTCAATCCTGTATCTTTCTCCTGTATATCTTCCAGGTTCACCGATGACGGTTTTTTATCCAATTCTTGCCGAACCACAGCACTTCTCCTTTGCGGAGGAGTTGCTTTTTGCCGTTCTGGTTTTAGCTTCGGCATACGGCTTCTGGCGACGATTCGGCTCCGTTCTAAATAAAATTCTCGAATCAAAGAAAGACCCAGGTTTTCATCTCTTCCCTATCGGACGGCGCATCTGGGACTTTGTCTGGGAAGTTGCATTTCAAGGCAAAGTTATTCGCGAGCGCCCTCTCCCCGGCCTGGCGCACGCATTCGTCTTCTGGGCCTTCTGCGCCTTTGCGCTGGTCACGCTCAACCACTGCGCCATCGCGTTCGGGCTCGGCTTTCTCTCGCCCTCGGGTGCGATTGGCCGCTTCTACTACTACTTTGCCGCAATCTTCGCCGTAGCCTGCGCGGCAAGCATTCTCGGACTCTTCGTCCGTCGCTTCCTGGTCCGCCCCAAATGGCTGGGCGCACAACTCTCCTGGGAATCCGGCGCTATTGCCCTGCTGATCTTTATTCTGATGGTCACTTTTCTGGCCTCGTTTTTTGTTGCTGACGACAGTCCGGCCGCGCGGCTTCTATGGTGGCTTCATACACTTTCCCTGCTGATCTTTCTGCCGCTCATCCCCCACACCAAGCATCTGCATCTGGTGCTGAGCCCTGTCACTGTTTTCCTGTCACGCGGCAGCTTTGCACAGATTCCCCCGCTTAGCGGTGATGAAGATTTCGGCCTCGTAGCCGGCGCGGACCTCACCCGTCTGGTCACGCTGCAGGCCTACTCCTGCGTGGAGTGTGGCCGCTGCACCGAGCACTGCCCTGCCGCCAACACCGGCAAGCTTCTCAACCCGAAAGAGATTATCCTCGGCATTCGTGCTTATCTCAACGACCTCGGCCCCACATCGGACCAGCCGCTGCTGGGCAAGTACAACGCGCAGGAAGCCGTCTTCCAGTGCACCACCTGCGGCGCCTGCGAGTTCCAGTGTCCGGTGGGCATCGAACATGTGCCCATCATCGTCGGCCTGCGCCGAGGAGCGGTTAATACCGGGGCATGGGAAGACCAGCACGGCTCCAAGCTCTTTCTTGCTCTCGAGCGTGGCCCAAATGCGCTGGGCATGAGTGCCACTGAACGCGACAAGTTTATTGAGAAGCAAGCGCTGCCCATTTTCGATGGGGCGCAGGAGTATTGCTTATGGCTGGGATGCATGGGCGGCTACGATCCCAAAGGCCGCGAGATTGTTGCCGACTTCGCTCGCGTGATGAACTATCTGGGCACAAGCTACGGCGTTCTGCGCAAGGAAAAATGTACCGGCGACCCGGTCCGCCGTCTGGGCAACGATCTGCTCTTCCAGCAATTAGCCGAAGCTAACCTTGAAGCGTTGGCACAGAACAAGGTAAAAAAGATCGTCTCCATCTGTCCCCATTGCGTCCGCACCATCCAGGAAGACTGGAAAGAGTACGGCACGCCGCCAGAGATTGAGCATCACAGCGAGTTTCTAGCCCGCTTCGCCGGTAAGCTGCCGCCAGTCCAGGGACAGAAAAAAACTGTATTCCACGATCCTTGCTACCTCGGCCGTTATCGAAACATCTATGAGGAGCCGCGCAAGGTGGCAGCTCTGGCCGGAGAACTGGTTGAAGCGCCGCGCAACCACGAGCGCAGCTTCTGCTGCGGAGCCGGCGGCGGGTTAGCCTTTCTCGGAGAAGAGACTGGAGAGCGCGTAAGCCATAACCGCGCGCAGGAGTTAGTTGCAACCGGTGCAAATACAATCGCCGCAGCATGCCCCTTTTGCAATACCATGTTCAGGGATGCGCTGGCAGCTTCCGGCGAAGGCGCGCCTGAGCTACTCGATATTGCCCAGATAGCCGCGCGTGGATTACCCCAATCATGAGGTTGGCAGCGGCGCAAGTTAAGATCAACAAAGGTTCGCCATGAAGATCATTGTCGCCATCAAACAGGTTCCTGAACGCGATGCGCAGGTCCGCATCAACACCGCGGGCAAATGGATTGAAGAGTCCAGCCTGCAATATGCGCTGAACGAGTCTGACGCTTACGCTCTCGAAGAGGCTTTGCAACTCAAGGAGAAACACGAGGGCGAGGTAATCGTCATCAGCGCCGGTCCCGAACGCGTGGGGACAACCATTCGTGAGGCACTAGCTAAAGGCGCTGACCGGGGCATTCACATCCTCTGCGACGACCTCGGCACGCGAGACGCATTAGGCGCAGCGAAGCTGCTGGCGGCCGCAATCAAATCAGAAAACCCCGATCTGGTTCTCGCCGGTTTGCAGTCGGAAGATATAGGCCTTGGACAGACCGGCGTGATTGTGGCCGAATTGCTCGGCCTGCCCCACGCCACCCTAATCCTGCACGTCGAAAAGACTGATGCAGCTTTGAAGGTTAAGCGCGAGCTTGAAGAGGGGTGGTTTCAAACCATCGAGTTACCCACTCCGGCAGTGCTCAGCATCCAATCCGGCGGCAATAAACTTCGCTACGCGACATTGATGGGCATCAAGCGTGCCAAGACCAAAGAAGTGCGTGTGCTTGCCGCCACCGATTTGGGCGTCGACTCCGCCGCCGTCGTTGTTTTGGAGAAGGTCACGCTGCCCAAAAAACAAAAATCCACGCAGATATTACCCGGCACTGCAAAGGAAGCCGCGACGGCGCTGGTAGAAAAATTGAAGTTTGAGGTGCGCGTACTATGAGCGGCGTATTGGTGATCATTGAACAGCGCACAGACCGCATCAGCCGCATCAGCTGGGAGGCTCTCGCGGCCGGGCAACTGCTGGGGTCGCAGTTGGGCCTTCCCGTAAGCGCGGTCATCATCGACGCGCAAACCGAATCTCTTGCCGCGGAAATCGCCGCACCGACCGATCAGCAAAGTTGTGCGCGTAGAGCATCCGCTGCTCGCCCACTACACCGCCGATGGATTTACCTTGGCTTTGCAACAGCTTGTCCAAAACGAGAGCCCCAAGCAGGTGGTTTTTCCGCACACTTACCAGGTCCGCGACTACGCACCGGCGCTCGCTGCCCGGCTCGGCGAGGTGCTCATCAGTGACGTAGTCGCCATCGGCGAAGGACCGGTCTTCACACGCCAACTGATGCAAGGCCGCCTGAACGGGAACTACCGGCACACCGGCAGCGGTCCATGCTTAGTCTCCGTACAGGCTGGAGCCTTTCGCGCAGAGAGTTTAGAAACGGCCGCTAAGCCCGCCGAGATCATTACTTTCACGCCTACGATTGAATCCAATCAGATTCGCACCACCCCCGGCGAGCCTTTCCGAGGATCGTCGCAGACCGTGGACCTGGGCTCGGCGCAGCTCATCGTCAGCGTGGGCCGTGGCATCAAAGAGGCGGAAAACATCCCAATCATCCAGGAACTGGCCACAGCGCTGGGCGCGGAACTGGCCGCATCGCGACCCATCTGCGATAACGGCTGGCTGCCTCTTGAGCGCCAGGTGGTAGCTCAGGCCAGACCGTTGCGCCCAAACTTTATCTAGCTGTAGGCATCTCCGGCGCCATCCAGCACCTGGTGGGCATGAAAGGTTCGCAGTGCGTGGTGGCTATCAACAAAGACCCCGACGCGCCCATTTTCGAAGTAGCCGACTACGGCATCGTCGGCGATCTCTTTGAAGTAGTTCCAGCGTTGACTGAAGCGGTGAAGGCGGCAAAGCAATAAGCCGCGAGTCTGCGACTATTGCGATTGAATCACTTTCGCTACTCTTCGCCGCTTCGGCGTATAACGCATGTCCTGAAAGCCGCAAAGTTCAAATGAGGCCAGTGAAAGCGGCCAGTCCGATTCCACATTATTTCTTCCCAATTGATATGGGTCAGTCTCGCTCGTAATGGGGTACGAGTTCGTCGTAAATGAATATTTGTATCCCGCCTTACGAATCATCCGTGCCGCGCCAGAGGTATAAGTCTCTTCTTCGCCGCCCACCCATGCGTAACATGCACAAGCATGACCGAGCGATTCCTCAAGCACTGCTTTGCCCGTGCTGATCTCATATTCAAGTACAGATTCCGGCAACTCAGGCGATATGCGCAGATGGCTTCTTGTGTGGCAGCCAATCACATGCTGCCGCTGGTCAAGGTCGCGCAATTCATCCCACGACATCGCCACGCGTTCCGCCTTGGACGAAGTGCTATCTGGCATAATTAGATGCTTGCGCGCAAAACGCATCTGCTCAGAGGGAGGTGCAGAAACAAGATCGACAGGCACAAAAAACCAACCGCAAAATCCGTATCTCTCCAAAAGCGGCGCGGCAACGGAGTAGTTTGAGAACAAGCCATCGTCGAAAGAGATAATCAGACCCGGGCGTCCCTTATGCCAGTGTTTCACTTGGAAGAATCTATCCAGATCAGTCAAGGAGACTGGGGTGTAATGCTTGGCATAATATTCCAACTGCCGTTCGAAGTTTTCTGCGGTATCTTCTGAAACTCCATGGTAGTTAATAGCGCGTATGTATCCACCCCTGATGCACCGCTGCTGAATCCCCATTAGAAGTGGGGTTATCTTCAATGCATGAAACGAAGAAGCCAATGCGCCTTTGATACTCATAGGGCCGCGTCTCCGTCAAATGGCGATGGGTCCCAGGCACCGGCTTCCCGAAGTGCTTGCTGAAGCGACGCAGAATTTGTACTCACTTTATATAGAAATGGGGATGATGCCAAATTCCGGTGATGCGGGTTCATCCGTTCAAGCAAATCGTGCTTTGACTTGTTAAACCCCATTGCCTCCACAACGTCTACGCCGGAGTGCGCCGCATGCTTCAGTGCTGTGGACATCAGAGATAACACAATGTTGGGATCATCTTCTATCGCCTGAATATCGACTACTCGATAACGGCGCATCTTATACTGTTCATGATCGTACCTTCTCATGATCAGATAACCAGAAAGACCTTCGCCATCCATAACTCCGAGAATAACAAGGCCGCCGGAATCTAAATCCGCCCTGAATTGCCAGGTAAGTGCCTCGCTACTGCGTATCGCCATTAACCTATTCTTGCGCTGACGCAGCAATTCCCAAAACGCATCAAACCGCTCGTCGAATGAAGTTAACTGGCATACTTCATTTTGCTGATATTGGACTTTAGGCCGATGAGCCAATTCCTTGAGAAAGAGCGCCAACCCGGCAGCGTGTCTTATGCCTGCAATCGCCGGCAAGCTCTTCATGCGCAAAAATGCTCCGGCAAACCCGGCATAGTTAGCAATCCAGAAGAGCATTTGTGCACAGGACGGGCCGGGAATCTCCTTGCAATCGAAAAACCTGAACAATGTGCTCACTTGCGGTGATGCAGAGGTATTGAGAAACAGGTCAATATTCTTTTGCGAAAAGAATTTATCCGTCAAAGTGACGGCCAGAAATCTGAATTGTGGATCGATCGCCAATGCTCTTGCAACGGCTGTGCTTACCGGCTGATTATTGTAGTAATACATTCGCTGTATGTTAGTAAAAGTTCCTACTATGCCCTGAGACTTGTTCTCAAGCACCCACCCCAGCGGAACCTGAAGTTCAAATCGAAATGGGTTTTCATTCCACAGGCGCGACCAACTGGAGTAATCTCCGGGCTCGATCCCGTTGCGCCGCTTGACCCGGCATATGCCTTCAAAATCGTCCAAGGTGGCTTCGCGAACAATACAATCTACATCCTGATCAGCCGGCTCGCTCTTATCGCCACGTGCGGACATATGGCCGTAATATACCATGTTGACGATCTCGACCGTGCCGATTGAGCGCGCACTTTGACGCTCATTTGCGCGCGCATGGGCTGAGGCATTATGGTTTGGTGTTTGCCATGCATAGGCAAATGAACGGGTGGTAAAAGATGGTTCTTCCCGAAACGTATCAAGCTGCACTCTTTCTCATGGTCCTGAGCATGCTGTGCTGGGGATCGTGGGCCAACACGCTCAAGCTGTGCCCGGGCTATCGCTTTCAACTCTTTTATTGGGACTATGCAATCGGCCTTGCAGCGGGCGCCATTCTGTGGGGATTGACTGCGGGCAGCCTGGGTCGCGAAGGTCAGCCGTTCCTCGCTGCAGTGGCGCAAACACCGCTCACTCCCATCCTCTTTGCCGTCTGCGGCGGCGTAATCTTCAACATCGCCAATTTATTGCTGGTGGCAGCCATCGATGTGGCTGGCCTCGCGGTCGCTTTTCCAGTAGGCATCGGGCTGGCATTAGTAGTGGGCGCGGTTTCGAGTTACTTCGTTAGCCCAGCCGGTAATCCCATGCTGCTCTTTGGCGGGGTTTCACTGGTCGCCGTGGCCATTGTTCTCGATGCGGCGGCTTATCGCAAACGTGAGATCTCGGCCAAGTCCGCGACCACGCGAGGTATAGTCCTGAGCCTGGTTGCCGGAGTGCTGATGGGAACATTCTATCCACTGGTTGCGCGCTCTCTTGGCGGCGTACCCGGCAAACCAGCTCCCGGCCCATACGCGATTGCATTCTTCTTCGCGATCGGCGTTCTGCTTTCTACTGTGCCAGCCAACCTTCTGTTGATGGCCAAGCCGTTGGACGGCAAGCCTCCTGTGGATGAATCCGGCTACCGGAAAGCGCCGATGGGCTGGCACATTGCAGGTTTGCTTGGCGGGGCGATCTGGTGCACGGGCGCGGTGGCAAACTTTGTAGCCTCGGGCGCTCACCTCGTGGGGCCGGCAGTCTCCTACACCATCGGCCAGGGAGCCACCATGGTCTCAGCATGCTGGGGAGTTTTTGTTTGGCGCGAGTTTTCTGGAGCGCCGCGCTCGGCAAAGATGCTGTTGCTGCTGATGTTTATCTTCTTTGCACTGGGACTGGGCGCGGTTGCGCTGGCTCCCCTGCCTCGCTTCAACTAGGGTTGTGAACACAATGCAAAAACCAATCGTCGTGGTCGGCAGCATCAATATGGATCTGGTGGCGCGCTCGAAAGTGATTCCACGCCCCGGGCAGTCGTTGATCGGCACAGGATTCGATACCACTCCCGGCGGCAAAGGGGCCAACCAGGCCGTTGCAGCGGCGCGTCTCGGCTATCCGGCTCAGATGGTGGGCGCAGTGGGAGACGATGTATTCGGCCCGACATTACTCGAAAATCTCAAAAGCGCGGGAGTTGGAACAGCAGCGGTGACGCGTGTGGACGGACCCTCTGGCGTAGCGACAATTCTGGTGGCCGAGAATGGCGAGAACAGCATTGTGGTGGTTCCCGGCGCAAACGGAAAGGTTGCACCCTCATTCGTCGAAAATCAGGCTGCGCTGATTCGCTCGGCTGGAATGGTGCTGTGCCAGTTAGAGCTGCCGCTCGAAACAGTGAGCCGCGTGCTTGCAC
Source organism: uncultured Acidobacteriaceae bacterium (assembly GCA_963780975.1). GTDB lineage: Bacteria > Acidobacteriota > Terriglobia > Terriglobales > Acidobacteriaceae > Telmatobacter. The sequence continues at coordinate 33,204 of CAWAEU010000024.1, forward strand.
TGTGCGCGGAGGCGGGCGTTCCGGTGATGCTCGATCCTGCTCCCGCCGCGCCGCTTCCGGATGAAATCTGGCGTCAGGTTGTATGGTGCACTCCCAACGAGACCGAGGCGGCTTTTTACCTGGGCAACGAATCGAAGCCCGAGGACGCCGCGAAACAACTTCTGGCCAGGGGTATCAAAGGAGTGGCACTGAAACGAGGCGGCGACGGGGCTTATGTAGCCATCGCGGGCGGCAAGGCTGACTGGGTGCGCCCATTTCACGTAGAGGCCGTGGATACCGTGGGCGCGGGAGATTGCTTCAACGGCGCTTTTGCTGTCGCGTTGCTTGAAGGCAAAGACCCATGGGCGGCAGCGCGATTTGCCTCGGCGGCTGCGGCCATCTCCGTCACCCGCAAGGGCGCACAAGCTTCAATGCCCACAAGGAAAGAAGTAGACGCATTTCTGGCGGCACATTTGTAGATTTCAGTGCCCCCCGCACAGAATTAACTTGAAAAGGAGAACTCGGGCCGTATGCTTCGCACAATCAGTCTCGGAATTTTGGCTGGGGCAATCGCCCTCGCAGCTCTAGCGCAGGACACGCAATATCCGCCCAAGGACGAGCAGATTCCCGCGCCCGACTGCATGAACCTGCATGTCTCCTGGGATGGCGTGAAACAGGCTCCATGCTCTGCCGACGCACACAAAAGCTGGCTAAAGGACCTCGATCACTGGAAGATGGAAATGCGCATTCGCGCCGGCTACGATCCTGCGCGCTACCAGCAGCCCGCGACCCGCTGGGCACAGACCAGTTTTATCCAGCCGCAGATGATGGTGCAGGATCGCTACTTTTATGACCCGGTGGCCGGGCGCTATACCGTCGACCGTTATCTTGATGACCTGGAGAAACGCTACGGCGGCATCGACTCGGTGCTGGTGTGGTCAACCTATCCAAATATGGGCATCGACGACCGTAACCAATTGGATATGGTCGCCTCCATGCCCGGCGGCCTCGACGGCGTGCGCCAAATGGTCGCCGACTTCCATCGCCGCGGCGTGCGCGTGCTCTTCCCCATGATGATGTGGGACCAGGGAACGCGACAGCCCGCCAACCCCTGGCCGCAGGCCATTGCCGAGCGCATGAAGCTGATTGACGCCGACGGCATTAACGGTGACACGCAAAACGGCGTTCCACCATCTTTTCCTGTGGCCGCAGAATCAATCGGCCATCCATTGGTATTTGAGCCCGAGGGTGGCGCTAACTACGAAGACGTAAGCTGGGACCTGATGGGCTGGGGCTATTTCAGCTATCCGTTTATTCCCATGGTCGACAAGTTAAAGTGGCTTGAAACTCGCCACATGACCAACGTCTGCGACCGCTGGAACAAGGACCATATCAGTAACCTGCAAACTGCCTTCTTTAACGGCGAAGGTTTCGAGAGCTGGGAGAACATCTGGGGCATATGGAACGGCATCAATCCTCGCGATGCCGAGGCAACAAGGCGCGTGGCTGCCATTGTGCGTACAGTTGCGCCATTCCTTGTCAGTCCCGATTGGGAGCCGCTCTTTCCTATGCACAGCTACGGCGTCTACGCCAGCCGCTGGCCGCTCGCCAGCGAAACAGTGTGGACCATCGTCAATCGCAACAACTACAACATCAGCGGCCGCCAGATGAGCGTGCCGCTCGCTCCGGGAATGCGCTACTTCGATCTCTATCACGGAACCAAGTTGAAGCCCGAAACCGACGGGCAGAACGGTGTGCTGAATTTCGATATTGAAGCCAACGGTTTCGGCGCGATTCTGGCCACAACCGGCGAGCCCGACGGCAAGATGAAGGATTTAATACAGCGAATGGCTGCAATGAGTAAAGAGCCGCTATCCAGCTATTCGCATCAATCGCCGATCCTGTTCCAGAGCATGGTTGAAATTGCAAAAACCGCGCCGGCTGCCGAAACGCCTGCCGGCATGGTAAAAATTCCCGGCGGCACCTTCGTCTTCAGGGTCCGGGGCACGGAGATTGAGGGTGGAGACGATCCCGGCGTCGATGTGCAGTATCCCTGGGAAGACACGCCGCGCCGCTTTCATGAGAAAGAAATGCAAGTAGCTGCATTTTATATCGACAAGTTTCCCGTCACCAACGCGCAGTTCAAGGAGTTTCTTGATGCAACCCACTATGCGCCCAGCGACCGAATCAATTTTCTGCGCGACTGGAAGAGCGGCAGCTTTCCCCAAGGATGGGAGAGCAGGCCTGTGACCTGGATTTCGCTTGAGGATGCGCGAGCTTACGCAAAGTGGGCGGGCAAACGGCTTCCGCACGAGTGGGAATGGCAACTGGCGGCGCAAGGGACAGACGGCCGAGCATTCCCCTGGGGCAACCAATGGCAGGCTGCCAATGTTCCCACTCCGGTAACCGGCCGCACCATGACTGGCCCCGACTCCGTGGATGCTCATCCCGCGGGAGCAAGCCCATTTGGCGTGATGGATATGGTGGGCAACGTCTGGCAGTGGACCGACGAGTTTGTCGACGAGCACACGCGTGGGGCAATTTTGCGCGGAGGCGAGTACTACAAGCCGCAGGGATCCATATGGTATTTCCCCAACGCGCTGCGCAACGATGAGCATAGTAAGCTATTGCTGATGGCGCCCGGTTACGACCGCTCCGGAGGAGTAGGATTCCGCTGCGTGCGCGACGCGCAATAGAACTCGACTACATTCCGGCCTTTCTCTGCCGCTCATGGAGAAAGGCCATGAAATCCTGATTTGCACTGGTCAATTTCAGGTAAACTAACGCTGCCACACAAAATCCCGAAACTCCACCCCAGGGAATGTTATGGCGCCGATACACTTTAATCTCTCGTTCGCTTCCGCCCGCCGGTTTATCTCCGCAAGACGGTCACGGACCCCTTTTCGGCTTTCGCTCACCCTGGCCGTCGCCTTCCCTGCCCTCTGTTGCACCAGCTTTCAAATCCATGCTCAGGATCAGCGCGGCTTCGATCGGCCTGTCAACGTTGCAAAAACCAACTATACGAATGGAAATTACTACGCCCTGGTAATTGGCATCGATAAATATCCGCCGCCGATGAAGGAGCTAAAGACCGCCGTCAACGATGCAAAGGCAATCGGCAATCTGCTTCAGGATAAATACGGTTTTCAGGTCCAGTTTCTGCTCGATCAGGAGGCAACGCGATTCAAGATTCTCGACGCCCTCAGCAATTACCGCAACACGCTCAGAGAAAATGACAACCTGCTGATCTACTACGCCGGCCACGGATACTCTGACCGCGATGCTGAAAAAGCCTATTGGCTTCCGGCGGACGCCGATTCCGGCACAAGCCCCAATCGCATCATCGCCGACGACCTCACTACCGGCGTGCGCGTTCTGCCTTCCCGGCACGTTCTTATCGTCTCTGACAGTTGTTACTCCGGCGGCCTCTCGCGCGATGCCGACGAGCCGGAACATGCCGGCGCCCAGTCGGCCTTTATTGCCCGGATGCTCAAGTCAAAATCGCGCACCTTGATGGCCAGTGGAGGCGACGAACCCGTATCCGACAGCGGCAGCAACGGACACTCCGTTTTCGCCTACGCAGTTCTGCGCGCTCTGGAACGCGATGACCAGCCCATCTTCACAGCCAGCGACCTCTTCTACGGGTCCATTCGTCAGCAGGTTGCGGGCCGGTCAAGCCAACTGCCGCAATACACCATCATTCGCAACTCTGATCACGATGAAGGCGACTTTGTCTTCATGCGCAATGGTACGTCTGCTTCCGGTCCTGCGGCAGCCAATCCTTCAAATACACCCCTGACAACGCTGGACACGTTTAACAGAGGGGAAGCTCTTATCAAGGAGGAACGATACGGCGACGCGGTTCCCTTGATGACTAAAGCATGCGATGGTGGAGATGCTGCCGGCTGCGGCTCCCTGGGGCTGATGTATCAGAATGGCCAGGGTGTGACCCGTGACGAGTTTAAGGCAGTTTCGCTTTATCGCAAAGCATGCGACAACGGCAACGCCAGGGGATGTACTGACCTTGGTTGGATGACCGAACTCGGTCGTGGTGCTGGCAAGGACCCGAAAACGGCGGTATCGCTTTATCGCAAAGCCTGCGACGCAAAAGACCCCATGGGCTGCGAACATCTTGGCGTCATGTACCTGAACGGTAATGGCGTAACCAAGAGTCAGGAACAGGCCGTCGCACTGGCCAGAAAGTCCTGCGACGGCGGATACGCCAGAGGGTGCCACGATCTGGGCTGGGTCTACGAATCCGGCACCGGCGTCAAGCAGGATTACTCGCAAGCTATCGTCTTGAATCGTAAAGCATGCGATGACGGCGACTCGATGGGCTGCAACAGTCTCGGCCTTTATTATGCGGGCGGCAAGGGCATAGCCCAGGATAATGACCAGGCAGTTACCTTTTACCGCCAGGCTTGCGACGGCAAATTGCCGGTAGCATGCGCCAACCTCGGATGGATGTACCAGAATGGCAAGGGCGTAGCCCAGGATGCGGTGCAGGCAGTTACACTTTACCGCCAGGCTTGCGACGGTGGTTATGCGGCCGGGTGCGGAAGCCTCGGCATGGCTTATGCAAATGGCAATGGCATCGGCAAGGACGATACCCAGGCCGTTTCTCTCTACCGCCGGGCTTGCGATGGCAACGATATGATCGGCTGCAACTGGCTGGGATTTATGTATCTCGAGGGACGCGGCGTGGCGCAGGACGAAAAACAGGCAGTTGTTTTCAGCCGCAAGGCCTGCGATGGCGGCAACAAGATGGGCTGCTCAAACCTCGGCTGGCTCTATGAAAATGGCAAGGGTGTTGAGAAGAATCAGCAAACGGCGATAAAACTTTACCACCAGGCATGCGATGCCGGCGTGGATGACGGATGTAGAAATCTGAAACGCGTTCAGCCTTGAGATTGCAAGTCAACGCCTAAACGCACACACGCATTGTGGCCTGAATACTATGTATAAATCTCTCCAACATTCTGATTGAATCAGTCAGCATATATATGCGTGTTTCCTGTAAGCTGGAGTCAGTGATGAGCCCATCCGATTCCCCCGAGATGGACAAAGCGGCGTTGGCTGAGCAAGATTGGGCCGCGTTCGCTCATTCCGCGTTGGAGAACCTCTTCGACGTCTCACCAAACGCAATCTTTGTTACGGATGCCCAAGGTGTGATTCGTTGCGCTAATCCGCGCGCGGCGGAACTCTTCGGTTACAGCCAGGCAGAGTTCTACGGCATGCCTACTGAAAACCTTATTCCTCTCCGTTTTCGCGGACGGCACCCCGGCCACCGTGAGAACTTCAATGCGCATCCCCGGACCCGCCAAATGGGCGCTGCATTGAATCTCTTCGGGC